>NZ_DASVCJ010000070.1:0-7458 GCF_036381655.1 Ferrovibrio sp. | reverse complement strand
TGATGATGCCGCACCGCCTCCGCCGTCATCGCCGCCTCCTTTCCGGCTCCGATGCTGTCGCCAGATGGCGCCATTGCGCGAGCAGGACGATGCCGGCGACGATGCCGACGATCGTGCCGGACGCGGCGCTGATCACCGGATCGAACTGCATGCGGATCTCGGCCCACATCCGGATCGGCAGCGTCTCCGTCTGCCGCCCGAGCAGGAAGAGCGTGACCAGCAGTTCGTCGAAGGAATGCAGGAAGGCCATGATCCAGGCGCTTGCCAGCCCCGGCAGCAATGCCGGCAGCACGACGCGCCGCAAGGTCAGCACCGCCGTGGCGCCCAATGTCGCGGCGGCATGTTCCAGGGTGCGGTCCAGGCCGCGCACGGCACCGAGCAGGACGACGATCGCATAGGGCACGGCGATCAGAAGATGGCCGATGACCAGGCCGGGAAAGCTGCCCAGCAGCCCGAAATCGGCGCTGGCGACATAAAGGCAAAGCGCGACGATGATCACCGGCACGAGCAGCGGCGCGATGATCAGGAAGAAGACGACCCGCTTCCCGGGAAGCAAGCCGCGCACCAGGGCGAAGGCGGCGGCAGCGGCGATCACCACCGCCAGGCTGGCGACCAGGATGGCCAGGCGCAGGCTCATCCACAGCGCGGCGCGCCATTCCGGGCTGGTCAGGAAGGCCTCGTACCAGCGCCAGGAGAAGCCCGGCGGCGGAAACACCAGGAACGGCGAATCGCTGAAGGACAGGATGTAGACGACAACCAGCGGCGCCAGCATGAAGGCAACGAAGAGGACGGCATAGCCGCGCAGCAGCAGGCCGCCAAGCCAGGCCGGCCGGCCGAGCACGGCGATCAGCCCCCGCTCCAGCTGCACGCCCAGCCAGCGCACTGGACCGGCAAGCCGGCCGGGCCTGCCCCGGCGGCGCCCCCGGCCGCCGATCGAGGATGCCTGCGGCGCCCAGATCTGCTCCAGCGGCACCAGGCGGCCGGCGATCAGCAGCGCGGCGACGGTCACCAGCAACAATAGGACAGCGAGCGCATAGCCGAAGGCCAGGTCGCTCAGGCTGGTGATCTGGGTCACCACCAATTGCGCGATCATGGTATCGGCGGGACTGCCGAGCAGCACGGGCGCGATGAAGAAGCCGATGGCCAGGATGAAGACCAGCAGGCCCGCCGCCACGATTCCCGGCAGGCTGAGCGGCAGATAGATTCGCAAGAAGGCCTGCAGCGGATGGGCGCCGAGCACCCGGGCCGCCCGCAGCAGCGCATGGTCGATGCGGGCCATGCTGGCATAGAGCGTAAAGACCGCGATCGGCGCCAGCACATGGACCATGCCGATATAGACCGCAAGCCGCGTGCCCAGCAGCCGCAGTGGCTGATCGACGACGCCCAGCGCCAGCAGCATCGTGTTCAGCACGCCATGGCGCCCCAGCAGCGACATCCAGCCATAGGTGCGGATCAGGAAGGCGGTGAATAGCGGCACCAGCAGGAACACCACCAACAGGGCGGCGCGGCGGCGCGGTATTGCCGTCAGGAGATAGGCGATCGGATAGCCCGCCATGAGGCAGCACAGCATGACCACAAGCGCGATCTCGAAACTGCGCAACAGGACGTCGCGGTAGAGCGGCTCGGCCAGAATGGTGCCATAGCGGCTGAAATCGAAGGCCGCGCCGTCGATGCTGCCCCAGATGGCCCGGCCCAGCGGCAGCAGGAAGCACAGGACCACGAGGAGCAGGGCCGGCGTCAGTTGCAGGACCGGCCGCAGGCCTTGCGAGACGGCGGCATCCGGCCGGAATCTCCACGCCGCCATCCGCCGCCAGCGGCTTTGCCCGGATGCGCGACCGCGCAACGGGGCATCGGCGGCACAGCGCCGCGCCGCAGCATCCCCGGGAGCGGGCTCTGCCGCCTGGTGCTCCTCCGCGCCACCGTGATGCCCCGTTGCCGGGTCCGACGCCGCCATTCCGGCGCCCTTGCCGAACTGCCGCGCCGGATCAGCCATGCTGCCTTGCCTTCTGCTCCGGTGCCGCCAGCCAGCATGGCCGGTGCAGCGTGCCGCTATAGACGATGCGGGCCGTCCCGCAGATGTCGATTTCGCGCAGCGCATGGCCGCCCGGCAAGGCATGCGTCGGCGAATGCCAGGTCAGCCGGATGACATCGGCTGCCACACAGGCCTCGACCGGCCCGAGATCGGTGGCGATGCTGTGCCGTGCCGCAGCCAGATCCTGCTGGCTGCAGAAACGGGCGGCGCAGAATACGCCATTGATGTCGACGGCTGGATCCGCCAATGCCCCGGCAGGCCTTTCCCCGGCGGGCCTTTCCCCGGTGGGCTGGGCCGGTGCCGGCATCCGGCTGGCCGGCCGTGAGGCGGGCCTAAGCGTGACGAGCCGGTAGGCGGCCGGGGCCGCGGCGAATCCGATGAGCAGCAGCCCATCCGCGCCGATGCCCCGGCCGCGATGGCAAAGCTCTTCGGCCAGACGCGCGCCATGATGGCGCCAGCATTCATCGCCACCGGCCAGCAGAAGATCGGCGAGCGTGCCGTCGGCGAGCAGCACGAAATCGCGGCCGCTGGATTCCAGCTTGCTGAAGGGGAGAAGGCGCTCCTGCATGCTCATGTTCCAGGCTTTGCTCATGCGTCCTCGATCTCGCCGGCCAGGCCGAAGAGGGCCTGGCCGGCGGTCACCAGCGGATGCGTGCAGCGCCATAGCAGGATGCCGGCGGCCGGCGCCTGCAGGTCGTGCCCGACGCCGCCGCCCAGGTCTTCGATCCGGCCCAGCAGCTGGCCGGCGGCGATCCGCTCACCCGGCGTCACCGCGTATTCGCACCAACCATCCACCGCGGCGGCGATAAAGTGATAGCTGCCGGCGAGCGCCGGAGCCGTGCCGGCGACCTCTGCGCCGCCCGCCAGCATGCCGAGCTCGGCGGCCGCGCGTTGGACGCCGGCGACATGGAAGGCCGTGCTGGCGGCATCGAGCAGACCATTGGCGCCGGCTTCGGCGAAGACGGCACGCTGCCGTCGCGCCGCCCGCGCCGTACAACTGCGCCCCGGCCGCGCCAGCGCCGCAGGCGACAGCCGCACAATGACCGGCGGGGCGAAGGCCCGCGCCAGGGCGAGATTGCCGGCATCGAACCCCGCATCGCCGGTCTGCTGCACGATGGTGAAGGGCACCATCGTCTCGCACAGATCCCCGCCATGCAGATCGATCAGCAGATCGGCGTCATCCGCCCAGTCGTTCAGCAGGGCATCGGCCAGAGCCTCGCTGAAGCTGCCGCTGGCCGATCCGGGGAAGCTGAAATTGATGTTCTTGCCGTCGACCGGACTGACATGCTGGACATAGCCGGCAAGGGCCGGCGGATCGACGATCGGCAGGATCGCGACCCGGCCGATAAACGCCGCCCGCCGGAAATATGCGATCAGTTCCCGCGCCGCCGCGATGCCCGCCACCTCGTTGACATGCATGCCCGCCATGATGCAAAGCCGCGGCCCCGGCCCGTCGCCCTCGATTTCATAGCTAGACCAGCGGTGGTCCTGCAAAGCCGCCGCCGCAAACCGCAGCGGCCGTTCCGTTACTGTCCTGACACGCACGCCATATCCTCGCCTGTCTCCGGTCCCACTCTCCGCCCGGCCTGCTACTTACGTCCGGCCCTGCTCACCTACATCCGGCCCTGCCCGCTCTCCGCCCGGCCTTGCTCACCGCTCTCCGTCCGCTCACGATCTTCGGTCCGCTCACGATCTCCGGTTTGCTTACGCTGTCCGGGTCCGCTTCATGCTCCGGGCCGCTTCATGCTTCCCGGCACAGATCGGCGCCAGTCCGCGCGCCACCTCCGCGAGGAGCTGCGTCTTCTGTCCGACACCATGCAGGACGGCAGCCGCTCCTCCGCGGCGGGACGCCGGCTTGCATTCTCGGCCAAGCGATGCCGCGCCCGATCCAATCGCCGCATGGCCGATGACCGCCGGCAGATGCCTCTCCCAGGGACGGCACTAGCGGGCCAGCTCGCTGACGCAGCGCGCCATGGCCCGCTCCCAGTTGGTCTTGCCGTCCGGGCCGGTGGCGGTCCACCAGCGGTAATCCTGGTAGACCACCTCGTCGGCATTCTTCGGCGAGCCCGGCAGCCAATCCATCAGCTCGGGGCGGATATAGGTGTAGGCCTTGCGGTTGACCGGGCCGAAAGCCATCAGGTTCGCGAACTCCGCCTGCGGCTTGGCGCGGCTGACGAAGGCCAGGAATTTCATGGCGTTGACGACGTTGGGGCTGTGCTTGGGGACGACCCAGTAATCATACTGCACCAGGGCATGGTGCCAGGTCAGGCCGACCTTGGCCCCCTGCTGGCGCGCGCTGTAGATCCGGCCGTTGAAGGCGGTGGAGACCGCCAACTCGCCGTCGATCAGCCCTTGCGGCGCCTCGCCGCCCATCTGCCACCAGCGGCCGACATCCGGTTGCAATTTCCTCAGCATGGCGAAGGCACGATCGAGATCGATCGGATAGATCGATTTCTTGTCGGCGCCTGAGGCCAGCATGGCGAATTCCAGATTGCCGCCGGAGATCAGACGGTCGCCGCAGCCCGACAGGCCGCGCGGGCCGGGATAGGCCTTGACGTCGAAGAAATCCGCCCAGGTCTGCGGCCGCGGCTTGTCGGCGGGATAATCCGCCTCGTTGTAGGCCATCACGACGGCATAGAGGATGGCGCCGACACCGTATTCGTGTCTGAGCACCGGCGAGATGCCGTCGAGGGTCTCGGCATCGAAATAGGAATAGTCGATCTTCTCCAGCGCATCACGCTTGATGAAGCTGGTGATCGTGCCGGCGCTGAGATTGGTCAGATCGGCATCCGGCTGGCCACGCTCGATCGAAGCCAGCAGTTTGCCGCGATCGCCCGGCACCAGCACGACCTTGATCCCGGTCTCCTTCTCGAAGGGTTCGAAATAGGCCTGGCGCTGTGCCGCCTCCCAGCTGCCGCCGCCGGTCGTAATCACAACTTCGCCGCTGCCATGCAGATCCGGGGCGGAGGATGCCGGTTGCGCCGCCAGACTGGCCGGAACCAGCAGCGGCAGACAGGCGCTGAAGATGAGATGTCGCAACAATGGTCTGATCATGAACTCCTCCCCGTTCGTTTGCGCGCCGCAGCGGCCGGCGCTGTTTGGAACTTGCCAGCTTGCAAAGCGCAGCCTTGCAAAGCGCAGCCTTGCAAAGCGCAGCCTGCAAAGCGCGGCCTGCAGCTTGCGGCCTGCAGCTTGCGGCTCCGCAGCCAACGGCTTGGCGATTGAGCGCCGGCCGCTGGACAGGGCGCGGCGCACCGGACATCGCCATGCAGGAGCGTGAAATGCAGCCATCCGCTGTGGCCGGGGCAGTACAGGGAAGAGGACTGTCCGAAACAATCTGCGTTTTGTCGGTTCCCGCCGTCGTTCCGGCAAAATCACGCCAGGCGCAGACAGGCTGAAGCCATTCGTGGCGGCCGGACCCTGCAGCTGGCGATGGGGAGGATGGCCGCCTTGCAAGGCGCCGGGCGGATCCGACCGGCCGCCGCCCGTATGCCGATATGACCGCCAGATCGCCGAAGCCGGCGGAGGGATCGTCACTTCGACGCCATTCTCCGGCCGACAACTGGCTTACACCGAAGCCGAAGGCCAGAGGACGCAGCGAGGGACATCACATGGCAGAGAAGAAGGGCCAGCGGCAAAAGGGCAATCCCGCCAATGGGCGCGGTCGTCCGCGCGATCCGAACGGGCCGGCCCGGCAATGGCGGCAGACCACAGCGTCAAAAGCCGCCGATCCCGCCGCTGGCGCCGCATCCGTCGCCAGCGCGGCCGGCAGCGATTCTGCCGCGGCCCTGCTCGGCGCCGCCAACCCCGATGTCTGGGGCGCCTTCATGCCGCGCCCGCAGGGCTTCGACGCCTTGCTGGCCCGTTTCTACGAGCGGCCGGTCGATGACCGCAGCAGGCCGCAGATCTGGTGCTACACGGATCGGCTGTCCTATCGGCCCGGCGAGAGCCTGCGCATCCATGGCTGCTCGAGCCGGGATAGGGCGACATTGACGATCTATCGCGATGACCTGCAGCAGACCCCGTTGATCGAGCTGCCGGCCGTGGCGCTGCCGTTTGACATGCCGCCGGCGGATTTCATCGAACAGGGCTGCGGCTGGCCGGTGGTGGCGCAGGTCAAGCTGCCGACCGACCTGCCGAGCGGCTTCTATATCATTCGCGCCGCCATCGAGGACGGACAAGGCGGCGTGCGGGAGCAGGAACATGGCTTCTTCGTGCTGCCCGGCGCACCCGGCGCCCGCGCCAGACTCCTCCTGATCGCCGCCACCAGCACCTGGGCGGCCTACAACGACTGGGGCGGCGCCTGCTCCTATTGCGCCGACAGCCATCCGCAAGGCCTGTCGATCGCACCGCGGCTCAGCATCCACAGGCCCTATGCCAAGGGCTTCATCTGGCTGCCGGAGAATGCGCCGCGCAAACTGCACGATGTCGCCCCCGGACCGGGCGAGATCACCCGCTATCCGCAATTCGAATTCGCCTTCCAGCGCGGCTACAGCCGATACTACGCCAATGCCGGCTGGGCCTGTTACGAGCGGCTGTTCGCCCATTGGGCCGAGCGCAACGGCTTCGCCCTTGATTTCGCCAGCCAGCATGACCTGCACTTCTCGCCCGAGCTGCTCGACGCCTATCGCTGCGTCGTCATCGTCGGTCATGACGAATACTGGAGCTGGGAGATGCGCGAGGCGGTCGAACGCTATCTCGCCAAGGGCGGCCATGTCGCGCGCTTCGCCGGCAACTTCGCCTGGCAGATCCGCCTCGAGGCGGCCGGCAGCGTTCAGGTCTGCTACAACCGGCTGGCCCGCTCCCATGATCCGCTGATGGGCACGGCCCAGCAAAGCCGTGTCACCACCTGCTGGGAGGATCCCCTCATCAACTGGCCCGGCGCCAAGACGCTGGGCCTAAACGGCCTGTGGGGAATCTATGCCGGCTTCGGCAGCCTGGTCGGCCATGGCAGCGGCGGTTTCACCGTCTACCGGCCGCAGCACTGGGCCTTGGCGGGTACCGGGCTGGGCTATGGCGACCAGCTCGGCGCCGCCGCCCGCATCTTCGGCTATGAGGTCGACGGCCTGGACTATGTCATCCGCGACGGCCTGCCGCAGCCGACCGGTCGCGACGGAGCGCCGGAGGGCATCGAGATCATCGCCATGGGGCTTGCCCATAACCGTGAGACCGCCGGCGGCCTGCGCGGCGAGATGACCTATCTGCCCGATGAAACCCCTTTCTTCGCTTTCTGCCGCTACGGCGAGGATACGCCGTTAAACCGCGACAAGGCCGGCCGCGGCAGCGGCATGATCATCACCATGCCGTTCGGCCGCGGCGAGGTTTTCAATGCCGGGACCATCGACTGGGTGGCCGGGCTGAAACGGGGCGATGCCGCCACGCAGATCGTCACGCGCAACGTGCTGCAGACCTATGCCGGCGATTGA
>NZ_DASVCJ010000069.1:0-90428 GCF_036381655.1 Ferrovibrio sp. | reverse complement strand
CGGCAGTAAGCCGGAAATCACTTCCCACTGCCGGTCGGTCAGTCCATATCGCCGCATCGGTCGCCCCCTCGCTTCAGGCGACCTCCTATGAATCATTCATTCAATACTTTGGGAATCCCATAATTGACGACACACCCTAGGGGCGGCTATTTGGCGATGCCGCAGAAATCCCGAGCCAGAATGCGTTCGCCGTTGCGTTCGCAGCCGGCTTCGGCCAGCGCAATGAAAACCTCGACGATGTCCTCCGGCGCCGGCAGGGTTTCAGGTTCTTCGCCGGGATAGGCGGCGGCGCGCATCTTGGTGCGGGTCGCGCCGGGATCGACCAGATTCACCTTGATATTGGTGGTCACCACTTCCTTGGCATAGGTTTCCACCATGTTGTCGAGTGCGGCCTTCGATGCGGCATAGGCGCCCCAATAGGCGCGGACATGGGTCGAGGCCGAGGAGGTGAGGAAGATGGCGCGGCCGGCCGGCGAGGCCTGCAGCAACGGGTGCACGGCGCGAAGCAGCCGCTGATTGGCGTGCACGTTGAGCTTGAACACCTTCTCCCACAGCTCGGGCGGATACTGGTGCAGCGGCGTCATGCGGCCCAACAGGGCGGCATTGCCGACCAGGATGTCGATGCGCCCGAAACGCTCGAGTAGCGGCGCGGCGAGGCCGTCGATCTGCTCGGTCTTCTCAAGGTCCAGCGGCACCAGCGTGGCGCTGCCGCCGGCAGCCTTGATCTCGTCGTCCAATTCCTCCAGCGCGCCGACCGTCCGGGCGACGCAGATCACATGCGCGCCTTCCTTGGCGTAGCTTCTGGCGATGGCGGCACCGATGCCTCTGCTGGCCCCGGTGACCAGCGCAATCCGATCCTTCAGACGCATTCTTGTAGTCTCAGCTGTATTCGGCGAGCAGGGTGAGTTGCTTCGGTCCGCGTTGCGGCCGGGCGATCTCGTCGGTCAGGCTGATCGGATAGTCGCCGGAGAAGCAGGCATCGCAGAAGGCCGGCTTGTTCGGGTCGCGCGCAGGGCGGCCCATGGCCCGATAGAGCCCGTCGATCGAAATGAAGGCAAGGCTGTCGGCCTTGATGAACTTGGCCATTTCCTCCACCGAATGGGTGGCGGCGAGCAGCTTGGAGCGTTCGGGGGTATCGACGCCGTAGAAACAGCTATGCGTGGTCGGCGGCGATGCGATGCGCATATGCACCTCCCGGGCGCCGGCTTCGCGCACCATCTCGACGATCTTGGTCGAGGTCGTGCCGCGCACGATGGAATCGTCGACCAGGATGACCCGCTTGCCTTCGATATAGGCGCGGTTGGCGTTGTGCTTCAGCTTGACGCCGAGATGGCGGATCTGGTCGGTCGGCTCGATGAAGGTGCGGCCGACATAATGATTGCGGATGATGCCCAGCTCGAAAGGAATGCCGCTTTCGGCGGCGTAGCCGATCGCCGCCGGCACGCCGCTATCGGGGACCGGGATCACCACATCGGCGGCGACGCCATTCTCGCGCGCCAATTCGGCACCGATGCGCTTGCGCGCCTCGTAGACGCTATGGCCCTCCACCATCGAGTCCGGGCGGGCGAAATAGATATATTCGAAGATGCAGAAGCGGCGCGATACCGCCGGGAAGGGGTGCAACGAATGGATGCCCTCGGCGTCAATGACGATCAGTTCGCCCGGCTCGATATCGCGGACATAGTCGGCGCCCAGGATATCGAGGGCGCAGGTCTCGGAGGCCAGGATCGGCGAGCCTTTCAGGTTGCCCAGCACCAGCGGCCGCACGCCCCAGGGGTCGCGCACGCCGATCAGCTTCTTCGGGGTCAGCGCCACCAGGGCATAGGCGCCTTCAACCTGCTTCAGCGCATCGATGATGCGATCCACCACCGTGGCCTTGCGGCTGAGGGCGATCAGGTGGGTGATCACCTCGGTATCCATGGTGGATTGGAAGATGCTGCCCTGGGCGACCAGCTGATCGCGAATCTGGCGGGCATTGGTCAGGTTGCCGTTATGGGCGAGCGCAATGCCGCCCAGTTCGAGATCGGCATAGATCGGCTGCACGTTGCGCAGCACGGTGCCGCCCGAGGTGGAATAGCGGACATGGCCGATGGCGCTGTCGCCCGGCAGGCCGCGCACCACCTTCTCGGAGGAGAAGTTCGGCGCCACATGGCCCAGCGCGCGATGGCTGTTGAAGCGGCCCGCATGGTAGGCGACGATACCGGCGGCTTCCTGGCCGCGATGCTGCAGGGCATGCAGCCCGAGCACGGTATTCGCGGCGGCATCCGGATTTCCGAAAATGCCGAAGATGCCGCATTCCTCATGCAGCTTGTCGTCGTCGAAAGGGTTCGTCTGCATCATCAAGGGCTGCATTCCTGGCGGCTCCGTCGCCCGGCGAGCATCGGCTCGCGGCGGCTTCAAGGCTTCTCCTGACGTTCGATCAGGCCATCTATGCCCCGGCGTTCCTCGGTGTTATAGCCGGTTTGGCCGCGCGAGTCAGCGCTGCCCCCGGTTTTCGTCTGGTTCCCGGTTCTGGTCTGGTCCGTCGTCCGGTAAACCGGCACCAATGTGGGCGGCGGACCGTCCTTTGCCTTCGTCGGCTGCCGGCCGGGTTCGATCTGGCGCAGCAGCATTTCCTGTCCCCATTGATAGCCGGCTTTCGCCAGATCATGCGTTCGCGCCTGCTGCAGCCAGGCGGGCTGCGTCGGCTCCGGTATCAGGTGGTCGACCACCCACCATGCCACCACCACGATCACGGCGCCGCGCGCCAGACCGAACAGGAAGCCAAGCGAACGGTCGATGGCCGAAACCGCCGAAGCGCGGACCTGCTCGGACACCCAATGGGTGGCCAGCGAACACAGGATCAAGGTCGGTAGGAACAGGCCGGCTCCAGCCGCAATATCGGCAAAAATCCCGGACTCGATATAGGAGCGGGCTATGTCGCGCGCAACCGGGAAGGCGAAATAAGTGACCGCCAGGGCGATGATCCAGCCCAGGATCGACAATATTTCCTTGACGAAACCGCGGAACAGAGCCAGCAGGGCCGACAGCAGCAGGACCGCGATGACGATCAGGTCGACGATATTGACCGGCAGAGACGACACGCGGCTATTCCTCGCCCTTATTCATCCTGGCCGGTCCAGCTGGCGCGCTCGCGGCCGGCGGCGGCCCGCTTGGCGGCGGCCCGGGCGGCGGGGAAGAGTTCGACCAGTTCGTTGAGCCGCACCAATTCGCTCGTTCCGATACTCTTGACCTTCGCCTTTACGCCGGCCGGCATCACCGCATGCTCGAAGCCCAGTTTGGCGGCTTCCTTGAGCCTGGCCTCGGCCTGGCTGACCGGCCGGACTTCCCCCGCCAGGCTGACCTCGCCGAAAAAGACGGTCCGTTCGGGCGCCGGGCTGTCGGCCAGCGCCGAAAGCAGCGCGGCGGCTACCGCCAGGTCGGCGGCCGGCTCGACGACCCGCAGGCCGCCGGCGACATTGAGATAGACGTCGCAGCCCGAGTAGCGCAAGCCGCATCTCGCATCCAGCACCGCCAGCACCATGGCCAGCCGCCCCGAATCCCAGCCGACGACGGTGCGGCGCGGTGTCGCAAGCGGCGAGGGGGCAACCAGCGCCTGTATTTCGACCAGCAGCGGCCGTGTGCCCTCCATGCCCGCGAAGATGGCCGATCCGGCGACCGGCTCGCCTTTTCCGGCGTCCGACCGGCCGAGGAAGAGGGCCGAGGGATTGGGCACCTCGGCCAGACCGCCATCGGTCATGCTGAAGACGCCGATCTCGTCGGTGGCGCCGAAGCGGTTCTTCACCGCCCGCAGAATGCGGAACTGATGGCCGCGCTCGCCCTCGAAATACAGCACCGTATCGACCATATGCTCCACCACGCGCGGACCGGCGATCTGGCCGTCCTTGGTGACATGGCCGACCAGAAAAACCGCGGCATTGGAGCTTTTGGCGACGCGGATCAGTTCATGGGCGCAGGCGCGGACCTGATTCACCGTGCCCGGGGCGCTTTCGATATTGTCGGCAAAGATGGTCTGGATCGAATCGATCACGATCACGGCCGGCGCGCCCTTGCCCTTGTCCATCGCCGCATCGATCCCCGCCAGGATGTCGCGCAGGCTGTTGGCCGCCGCCAGCATGACCGGCGCATCGGCCAGCCCCAGCCGCTGGGCCCGCAGCCCGATCTGGGCCACGGCCTCTTCGCCGGATACGTAGAGCGCCGTGGCGCCGCGCCGGGCAAGCTGGGCGACCGCCTGCAGCAGGATGGTCGATTTGCCGATGCCGGGGTCGCCGCCGATCAGGATGGCCGAACCCGGCACCAGCCCGCCGCCGAGTACGCGGTCGAGTTCGGCAATGCCGGTGACCGTGCGAACCACCTTGTCAGGCTGGCCGCTCAGCGAGGCGAAGCCGATCGCCTTGCCCTTGCCGGCGGAAAGCCCCTTCGGGACGGCCAGCTTGGGCGCCTCCTCGACGATGGTGTTCCATTCGCCGCAGGCATCGCAGCGGCCCTGCCATTTGCGGTAGGCGGCGCCGCAGGACTGGCAGACGAAGGACTCGCTGTGCTTCGCCATCAGGGTTTGAGGACTTCCATCCGGATCGGGCCTTCGGCCCGGCCATGGATGAATTGATCGACGTAGGGATTGCCGGAATTGTCGATCTGCTCGACCGGCCCGTGCCAGATGATCTTGCCCTTGTAGATCATCGCGATGTGGTCGGCGATCTTGCGGGCGCTGGCCATGTCGTGAGTGATGCTCAGCGCCGTGGCGCCGAGATTCTTGACGCAGGAAATGATCAGGTCGTTGATGACATCGGCCATGATCGGATCAAGCCCGGTGGTCGGCTCGTCGAAGAAGATCATCTCCGGCTCGGCGGCGATGGCGCGGGCGAGCGCCACGCGCTTCTGCATGCCGCCGGACAGCTCCGCCGGGGAGAGTTCGCCGACCTCGGCGCCGAGCCCCACCTGGGCCAGTTTCTCTAGCGCGATCTGCTTGGCCTCGTCGCGCTTCATGCGGCGGCCCTGGATCAGGCCGAAAGCGACATTCTCCCAGACCTTCAGGCTGTCGAACAGCGCCGAGCCCTGGAACAGCATGCCGAATTTGCGCAGGGCGGCTTCGCGCTCATCGGTGTCGAATTTCGTCGAGTCCCGGCCATCGATCAGGATTTCGCCCTTTTCGGGCCGGACCAGGCCAAGCACGCATTTGATCATCACCGATTTGCCGCTGCCCGAGCCGCCGATCACCACCAGCGACTTGCCGCGCGGCACCTCGAGATCGACGCCATCCAGAACGACCTTGCGGCCGAACCGCTTGTGCACCCCCTTGAGGGCTATCTTGGCCTGTGTGTCGCTCATTTGGATGAGAAGAATATCTCGGTGACGAAGTAGTTGGAGATCAGGATCAGGATAGAAGCCGAAACCACGGCGTCGGTAGTCGCCTTGCCGACGCCCTGGGCGCCGCCCTTGGAATGGAAGCCGTGATAGCAGCCCATCAGCGCGATGATGAAGCCGAACACCGATGCCTTGACCAGGCCGGAAATGACGTCGATCGCCTCGAGGAAATCGGCGGTGTTCTTCAGATAGATGCCGGCATTGAAGCCCAGCTTGTGGATCGAGACCATATAGCCGCCCATCACGCCGATGATGTCGGCGACCAGGATCAGCATCGGCAGGGTGACGACTCCCGAAATGATGCGCGGCGCCACCAGATACTTGAACGGATTGGTCGACAGCGTAGTCAGCGCGTCGATCTGCTCGGTCACCCGCATGGTGCCGATCTCGGCGGCCATCGCCGAGGCGACGCGGCCGGCGACCATCAGGCCGCCCAGCACCGGCCCGAGTTCGCGGGTGATGCCGAGCACGACGATCCAGGCCACCGCGCTTTCGGCGTTGAGGCGCGACGAGCCCAGGTAGATCTGCAATGCCAGCACCATGCCGGTGAACAGCGCGGTCAGGCCGACCACCGGCAGCGAGAAATAGCCGATGGTCATCATCTGCTTGCCGACCAGCCGCAGATAGACCGGCGGGGTGAAGCAATGGCGAACGCCGTGGAAGGTGAAGATCGCCACCCGCCCGATAATGGCGCAGAAGGCGAGAAAGACGCGGCCGATGATGGCGAGCGGATTCTTCATGCCCTGCTTTCCGCTTGATGGCCGCCCCGATAGACGCGGCGGTAGCGCTTGCCGAGCTGGGTCAGCAGTTCGTAGGCGATCGTTCCGGCCGCCGCGGCCTGGATGTCGATATCGACGCCGCCGCCAAGCAGGCTGACGGCGCTGCCGGGCGGGCAATCCTCGGGCGCGAGGGCGGAGACATCGAGCGTGATCAGATCCATCGAGACCCGCCCCGCGATCGGCACTTGGACATGACCCTGGCGACCTTTGATGACAGCACTGCCACGACCGGACAGCGCCCGTGGGAACCCGTCGGCGTAACCGACCGCCACGGTGGCGATTCGGCTCGGTTTTTCAACAATATGGCCGGCACCGTAGCCAACGCTCTCCCCCCTGTCAACGGAACGGACCTGAAGGATTTTCCCTTGCAGGTGAGCCACTTCCGCCATTCTTGCGGCCGCATGCAAGGCATTCGCGGCAGGGGCGATCGGATTGGAGCCGTAGAGCGCGATGCCGGGGCGCAGGATATCGTGGTGATAGCCGGCGCCGAGGAAAATCCCGGCGGAATTGGCCAGGCTGGCCTTGATCTGCGGAAAGCGCCGGCGCCAATGCGCGAAGCGCTGGCGCTGCGTTTCATTGAGCGGATGCTCCGGCTCGTCGGCGCAGGCGAGATGGCTCATCACGAATTCGAGCGAAATCCCTTCCAGCGCAGCGGGATCGGCCAGCAGCGCCTCGGCCTCGGCTTCGCTCAGGCCCAGCCGGTTCATGCCGGTATCGATATGCAGGGCAGCCGGAAGGGCGCGGTTGAGCCGGCGGGCCGTATCGCGCCAGGCGGCGATCTGCGCCAGCGTGGACAGGACCGGCGCCAGGCCGGCCGCGGCCAGATCGGCCTCGGCGCCGGGCGACGGGCCATGCAGGATGTGGATGACGGCGTTTTCCGGCAGCGCCGGACGCAGCGCCAGCGCCTCGGTGGAATGGGCCACGAAGAAGCGGCGGCAGCCGGCCCGCCACAGCGCCGGCGCAACCTCAGCCGCGCCAAGGCCATAGGCATCGGCCTTGACCACCGCGGCGCATTCCGCGGCCGGATTGCCGTTCCGGGCCTGGGCAGCCAGCTTGCGCCAGTTGGCGACGAGCGCATCGAGATCGATGCTGAGAATCGCCTGATCGCCGAAATCCGTCATCGCGCGTGTTTAGCGCAGCCGCAGGCAAAGCGACAGGGCTAAATCCGGCCGATTGTATCGGAGCACACTTTGTGTATCGGGGCACACTTTGTCTTGCCGGCCGGCGGCACCTTGGGCAGACTGCGGGCGACGGGGGATGAGCCACGGAAGAGGGCGACGTCACATCAATCGTGAGCCGGTCGTTTCGTCCTGGCTGATCCGAGGGGTTCATGTCCGTATCGCTGCCTGCCGCGCCCGCCCGCGATTTGCTCCGGGGCCTGCTTTCCAACCCCTATCTGCTGCTGGTGCTGACCATGGCCATGTGGGGCGGCCATTCGGTCGTCAGCCGTCTGGCGGTGGGCGAGATTTCACCGGCCTCGCTGACCAGCCTGCGCTGGGTAGTGGTGACCGGCATCATGGCCTTCATCTCGGGCCGCGGATTGCGGCAGCATTGGCCGGCGCTGAAGCCGCGGCTTGGCTATATCGCCATGATGGGAGCGCTGGGCTATACCGGCTACAACATCCTGCTCTACTGGTCGGCCCATTCGACCACCGCCATCAATATCAACATCATCAACGGCGCCATGCCGGCGGTGATCTTCCTCGGCGCCTTTCTGGTCTTCGGGCAGAAGCCGCGGTTGCTGCAATGGATCGGCATGCTGGTCTCGATGGCGGGCGTGATCCTGACCGGCGCCAAGGGCGACCTTGCCACCCTGCTCAGTCTGACGGTGAACCGGGGCGACGTGCTGATCCTGATCGCGACGATCCTCTATGCCGGCTATTCCGTTCTGCTGCGCAACCGGCCGACGGTGCCTAGCCTCGTTTTCTTCACCGCCCTGGCTCTTGCCGCCGCGTTGGCGTCGCTGCTGCCGCTCGGGGTCGAGATCGTCGCCGGCGAATTCTTCTGGCCGACCTGGAAAGGCTGGCTTTGCCTGGTCTACGTGGCGCTCTTTCCGTCGCTGCTGTCGCAGCTCTTTTTCATCCGTGCGGTGGAACTGATCGGCGCGGGGCGGGCAGGATTGTTCACCAATCTGATGCCGCTCTTCGGCGCCAGTTTCGCCGTGCTGATCCTGGGCGAAGAGCTGGCGCCGTATCACGTGGCGGCGCTGGTGCTCGTGCTGGGCGGCATCCTGTTGGCCGAATGGCGCCGCGCGCCGGGTTGACGCCTCACGCCGGCGGTCCCTGGCGGAAGGTGATCGCCATGCGGTTCCAGGCATTCATCGCCGCGATCGCGATGGTGAGGTCGACCAGCTCGCGCTCGGAGAACTGCGCCGCCGCGGCCTGGTAGACGTCGTCCGGCACCCGCTGGTTCGGCAGCCGGGTCACCGCTTCGGCATAACCCAGCGCCGCCCGCTCGGCGGCGTCGAAGAGCGGCGATTCCCACCAGGTGGCGACATTGTGGATCTGACGCTGCGGCGCGCCATGCTCGGCGGCCTGCTGGCTATGCAGATCGACGCAATAGGCGCAGCCGTTGATTTGCGAGACGCGCAACCAGACGAGGTCGAGCAAGGGCCGCTTCACCGTCTGGGTCATGTAGCCGTGCATGCCGAACAGGGCCTTGTAGCCGTCGGGCGCGACCGTCTTGTAGTTCAAACGCAAGGACATCCGTCTTCTCCGTGTTGTTTGGACATGAAGAAGACGGATGGCCCGCTGCTATTGTGACAGGTTCGGGCGAGCGGCGGTCAATGCCGGCGCATCTTGCTCATATGGCCGCCGAAAGGATTCCTGGCGAAGAGCAGATCGGCGGTCTTCTGCTGCTCCGGCGACAGCGCGGCATAGAGGGGCTTGAAGCTGGCCAGGAAGCGGTCGCTGGCGGCGGAGACTTCCTTCAGCATGGCATTGCGCCGCTCCATCTTCTCGAGCGCGGTCGCGGCCTGGGCCTGCTGGCCCTGGTTCTGCTGCACCCTGGCCTTGCGCTCGGCGCGATGGGCCTGCATTGCCTTGGCCTGGGCCCGCATCTCGTCGGCCAGCTTGTCGAACAGGGGCTGCTGTTCCGGCGTGATCTTCAATTCCGTGCGCAGGAAGGCGATGCGGCCCTCGATGAACTGGCCGGGCTGGACATGGGCGCGCGCCGCACGGTGCTGTGTCGTGGCGGCGGGCGGATTGCCGGCCGGCGCGGTCTGGGCGAAGGCAAAGGGCGCGGCGCCGATCGTGGCGGCGATCATGGTGGCGGCGAGCAGGGGATGGCGGAAGGACGGCATGATGGACTCCTTACAGGGCTTCAGGATGCAAGCGGCCGGCCGATCCGTCCGCTTGTCTATGTCCATTCACGCTGAAGGCGCAGCAATCCTGCGCGGCGATTTCATGCCGGATTGCCGCGGTCAGAAGCTTTCCGGCAAATGATCCGGCGCAATGTAGTCGGAGAAGCGGGTGAATTCGCTCTCGAATTGCAGCACCACCTTGCCGATCGGGCCGTGACGCTGCTTGCCGATGATCACCTCGCCCAGATTGGCAATGCGGCTCATCTTTTCCTGCCAGGCGACATGCTCGGGCGTATCCAGGGTCGGCTCCTTGCGCGCCTCGTAGTATTCTTCGCGGAAAACGAACATGACGACGTCGGCGTCCTGCTCGATGGCGCCCGATTCGCGCAAGTCCGAAAGCTGCGGGCGCTTGTCGTCGCGGCTTTCCACGGCGCGGGACAGCTGCGAGAGGGCGATCACCGGCACGTTCAGATCCTTGGCCAGGGCCTTGAGCGCCTGGGTGACTTCCGAGATTTCCTGCACGCGGTTGTCGTTGCGGCGCGAATTGCTGCCGCGCACGAGCTGCAGGTAGTCGACAACGATCATGCCGATATTATGCGTGCGCTTCAGCCGGCGGGCGCGGCTGCGCAGCAGCGCGATCGAGATGGCGCCGGTATCGTCGATGAAGAAGGGGGTCTGCTCGATCAGCCGGCTCTTCGGCACGATCTCGCGGGTGAATTCCTCGTCCGTGATGTCGCCGCGGCGCAGGCGCTCGGACTGGATGCGGGTCTGCTCGGACAGGATACGGGTGGCGAGCTGCTCGGCCGACATTTCCAGGCTGAAGAAGGCGACCGGCGTGCCGGCCAGCGCCGCGTTGAAGGCCATGTTGGTGGCCAGCGCCGTCTTGCCCATCGAGGGGCGGCCGGCAAGGATGATCAGGTCCGAGGGGTGGAAGCCGCCGAGCTTGGCGTCCATGTCCTTCAGCCCGGTGGTCACGCCGGAAAGCCCGCCCTTCTGGAAGGCGGATTCGACCATCTTGATCGACTGCCGCAACGAATCCTTGAACGAGATGAAACCGCCTTCCGAGCGGCCTTCGTCGGCCAGCTTGAACAGCCGCTGCTCGGCATCCTCAATCTGCTCGTGCGCCGGCTCCTCGACCTTGGGATCGTAGGCCCGGTTGACCATATCCTCGCCGATGCCGATCAGCTCGCGGCGCAGCGCCAGGTCGTGGATCACCTTGGCGTAATCCTCGGCATTGATGACGGTGGTCGCGGCCGCCGCCAGACGGGCGAGATAGGCGGTGCCGCCGGCCTTGGCGATCACCTCGTCGCGCTCGAAATAGGCCTTCAGCGTAACCGGGTTGGCGATCTCGCCGCGCTCGATCAGGGTCAGCGCCGCGTCGTAGATGCGCCGATGCGCCTCGTGGAAGAAATGTTCCGGGCGCAGGAAGCCGGAAACCTTCATCGCCGCATCATTGTTGATCAGGATGGCGCCCAGCAATTCCTGCTCGGCATCGATGTTGTGCGGCTGGATGCGGAAGGTCGGTTCGCTTGCGTTCAGGCTGCCTGTGGTCGGATCACTGTTGCTCGAGGAGGGGAAGGAGGTGACCACGGTCATTTCCAGACGTCTTCTCGGTTGGGAATCTTCTGTTTCGTTTCCGTTGCAATGCGATGAGGGTTTCGCAACACCACCAGCAATGGGGGCGCATCAAAGGCGATGCATGGCCCGGGCGCCAGCACGGAATTCGTTTGACACCGGCTTTATCCACCGCTTTCTCGGCGTGGATAAGTCGAGTCGCCATATCAATATCTTACCACCAAATATCCACAAGCCGGCATGACAACGGCGCGGCGGCGGGCAAAAGAAACGGGCCGGCGCTGGCGCCGGCCCGCATGGCTGCCGATTGGTTTCGGCGCGATGTCAGGCCTTCTCGGCCTTGTCGGCCTCGCCGGCGGCTTCGGTCTCTTCGCCCTCGATGGCGACGCCTTCCTCGAGCAGGCTCTCGGCCGCAACCTGCTTCTCGGCCTCGGCCTCGGAGCGGGCGACGTTGACCTTGATCTCGACGGTCACTTCCGGATGCAGCACCACGGCCACGTTGTAGACGCCGACCATCTTGATCGGGGTGGTCAGGCTGACCTGGCTGCGGCTGACCGTGAAGCCCGCCTCGGTGACCGCTTCCGCGATGTCGCGGGCGCTGACCGAGCCGTAGAGCTGGCCGCTGTCGCCCGCCTGGCGCAGCAGGGCGACGCTCAGGCCCTGCATCTTGGCGGCAACCTTCTCGGCCTCGCCCTTGCGGGCCAGGTTCTGCGCCTCGAGCTGGGCGCGTTGTTTTTCGAATACGGCCTTGTTGGCTTCCGTGGCGCGCAGCGCCTTCTTGCGCGGCAGCAGGAAGTTACGGGCGTAGCCGTCCTTCACCTTCACCACATCGCCCATCTGGCCGAGTTTCTCGACACGTTCGAGCAGAATCACTTCCATCAGTCAGTCTCCTGGCTGGGGCCTGTCCCGGCGAGGCGCCGGCGGAAACCCGCCCATTCTTCGATCAAACCCAGGATGGCGACCAGAAGCAGCAGAATGCCGCCCAGTGCGCCAGCCACCACCAAGACCGCGTAGAAGGCGGCCAAAACAACACCCGGCATCGCCGTCCTTGCCGCGACGCCATGCACCACCGCCAGTCCCTGCAGCAGATAGGGAAAGGCGAGGATAGCCGCCACGGTTCCGCCGATGAACCCCGGACTGCCCGGCAGGACGAATCCCGCCAGCAAAGCCGCGATCAGCGCCATGGCCAGAAACCGCGGCAGGAACAACGCGCTGTAACGCGGGCTGGGCCGGCGGTTCTGCTTCAGCATCCCCGCCAATCCCTGTGCCAGCGTGCCGTTGATCGTCATCATCGCCAGCCAGCTGACGGCGAAGCCGGCCGGGATCAGCTTGGCCAGCTTTGCCGCAACGGCGGTAAGGTCGATGCCCTCCGCCGTCGCGCCCTGGGTTGCCTCCGGGGGCAGGGCCCCCAGGAATTCGGCAATCCGCGGCTGCAGCGCCGCCGGCAAACCGCCTTCGTGGCCGGCTGCCATCAGCAGAGCCAGCACGAACAGGCCGATCGCCCAGCCGACCAGCAGGGTCAGCAGCCGGCCGGCCGGATACCATTCCAGGCCGTCGGCGACTTCACTCTGCGGCCCGGCTTCGGCGGCCGGGCGGGACAGCAGGGCCTGCCGGACCAGAACGGCCACCGGCAGGGCGAAGATGATGAGATAGATGCCCGCCGCCTGCAGCCCGTTGACGGTGCTGATCAACGTGCCGATCGCGCCGGCCAGAGCCGCGGCGGGAAAGCCGTGGGTCAGGCCGGCGAAGAACAGCGGCAGCGGCGCCAGATAGCTGAGCACGAATCCGAGCGGGCCGCTGGCTGCGGTCAGAACGAATGCCGCGCTCGCCGCTCCGGCGAGGCTGCCGAGGATCAGGTTGCGGGTCATCGGGCAGATCCAGTCCGGCCGTCCGGGACGCTCGCCCGGGAAAGCCGGCTCGGCCTTACTTGATGACGAACGGCAGCAGGGCCAGGTTGCGCGCGCGCTTGATGGCCTGGGCCAGTTCGCGCTGCTTCTTGGCCGACACCGCCGTGATGCGCGACGGCACGATCTTGCCGCGCTCGGAAATGAAGCGCGACAGCAGCTTCACGTCCTTGTAATCGATCTTCGGCGCATTGGCGCCCGAAAACGGGCAGGTCTTGCGCCGGCGAAAGAACGGACGGCGGGCCGGGCCGCCACGGCCGGCGGCCGGCTTGGTTCCAGTGCTCGACATTACGCGCTCTCCCCAGCAGCAGCAGCAGCAGATTCTTCACGTTCGAAACGCGGACGGCGCTCGCCGCGATCGCCGCCGAAGCCGCCCCGGCCGCCGCCGAAGCCGCGGTCACCGAAACCACGATCGCCGCGATCGCTGCGCTCGCCGCGATCCTTGTTCAGCACGACGGCCGACGGACCGTCTTCCAGCTTTTCGACGCGCACGGTCAGATAGCGCAGGATGTCCTCATGAATGCGCATGTTGCGCTCCAGCTCGGCAACGGCTTCGCCGCTGGCCGAGATGTTCATGAGCACATAATGCCCTTTCTTGTTCTTCTTGATGCGGTAGGCGAGATTGCGCAGGCCCCACTGCTCGGTCTTGGTGACCTCGCCGCCCTGGCCCTTGATGATCTCTGCGAATTGCGCGGCCAATGCCTCGACCTGGGTGGGCGAGATGTCCTGGCGCGCGATGAAAACGTTCTCGTAGAACGCCATCGGCAGCTCTCCTTCTGGCTGATGCGGCCCGGTGCGGCGGCGCCCCATGCGCCGGCGGATCGGGCCTAGCCGGACCCGGTAGGTGTCCAGCAAGGAGCTATGTAAGGGCGCGGACTATAGCGATTTCGCGCCGCCGCGCAAGGAGAAGGCGGGAGAGGCCGAAGCTGGGGCGGGTCCTTGACTTTGCTTGCCTTATGTTCGATTTATGTTCATAATTTTTGGTTCATAATCCTGCATAATCTTGTAATCCAACCCCGCTCCGCCGGATGCTTTGGCCATCGTCGGCGCGGTTCGTGGCGGTGGGCCGCAGCGGGCTGGAGCGGGCTGGAGCGGCCGACAGCGGTCAAGGGCGGTCGCGAAATCGGGCCGTGGCGGTCAAAAGCGGTCCTCGGCGGTCCGTAACGGTCAAAAACGGACCTTGCTGTTGCATTGATTGCAGTGATTGCAAAACACGGTAAGAGAGGTGGGTATGGCCAGCATCACGATCCGCAACCTCGACGATGAGGTGAAATACCGGCTGCGTCTGAGCGCCGCCATCAATGGATGGTCCATGGAGGACGAGGCGCGGACCATCCTGCATGCCGTGCTGGCCGATCTGCCGCTGGAGAAGGTCATTGCGGACGGCTTCGGCCCGCAATCGGGTGACGCTGCGCGATGATCACCGGCTATCTCGCCGCCGAAGGCCTCGAGGATCAACTTCGCAAGGAGCTTGCCGGCCGCATCATGGCCGAGCATGGCCGGCTGCTCTTATGCGACGGCGAAGGGGGACATGCCGCCTGGGCCGCAAATATCTGGTTCGATGTTCGGGAAATCGCGATCGAGTCGATCGGCGATGCGGCGGCGAAGCTGAAAGGCATCCAGCGCAACTGGGTCGCCTATGCGCCGCTGCATCACCGCCGCGCTAGGCTGATCGTCGAGAAGCTGCCGCATGTCTCGGCCAAGCCGCTCGTTTTCGGCGCGCCATTGCCGGCGGCACCGCTGGGCTCCTTCACTCTGCTGGCGCCGGACCGCATGCTCTATGCAGCGCGCTGTTCCAGCCCGGTGCCGCATGGCGAGTATGGCTTCGTCGAAGACAGGAGCGGCCCGCCCAACCGCGCCTATCTGAAACTCTGGGAGGCGCTGACGCGATTCGGCGAGTTGCCGAAAGCGGGGGATGTCTGCCTCGATCTCGGCGCGTCGCCGGGCGGCTGGAGCTGGGTGCTGGCGCAATGCGGCGCCAGAGTCACCGCCATCGACAAGGCGCCGCTTGCCGCCGCTGTCGCCGCGATGCCGAACGTGGCCTGGCAACAGGGCAGTGCCTTCGCGCTGGAGCCGCGCGAGTTCAAGCATGTCGATTGGCTCTGCTCGGATGTGATCTGCTATCCGGCGCGGCTGCTCAAGCTGGTCGAACGCTGGCTGGCCGCCGGCAACCTGCGCCGCGCCATCTGCACGCTCAAGTTCCAGGGCGAGACGGATCACGAAACCGCGCGCGCCTTTGCCGCGATCCCCGGCAGCCGGCTCCTGCATCTGCATCACAACAAGCATGAGCTGACCTGGCTGTGGTCAAGGCCGCAGTAGAGAGCAGGCAGTGCAAAGGAAGAGAGGTATTTCCGGCCACAAATTCGGCGGCGACGCCCTATATGAAAGACTGAAAGCAAGGAATCGCCCGATCCGAGGGCGCGGATTCCAGGCAGATTAGAAATCAGGCTTGAATGCGAGGCAGTGATGCAGACCCGTCAGGAACGCGATGCTTTCGGTACCGTCGAAGTCCCCGCCGACCGTTACTGGGGGGCGCAGACCCAGCGGGCGCTGAACCTGTTCAGGATCGGCCGGGAGAAGCTGCCGCCGGCGCTGACCCGTGCGATCGGGCTGCAAAAGCTCGCCGCCGCCCGGGCCAATGCCAAACTGGGCGAATTGCCGCCCGACATCGTCGAGGCGCTGCAGCAGGCGGCCCGTGAGGTCAGCGAGGGCAGGTTCGACGATCACTTCCCGCTGCCGGTCTGGCAGATCGGCTCGGGCACCGCCACCAACATGAATGCCAATGAGGTGATCGCCAACCGCGCCAACGAAATCCTCGGCCAGCCGCTCGGCACCAAGAAGCCGGTGCATCCGAACGATCACGTCAATCGCGGGCAATCCTCGAACGACACCTTCCCGACCGTGATGCACATCGTCACCGTGCTGGAATTGCAGCACCGGCTGGTCCCGGCCCTGAAGACTCTGCACGGCCATCTCGCTGCCAAGGCGCAGGCATGGGCGGATATCGTCAAGGTCGCCCGCACGCATCTTCAGGACGCCACGCCGATGACCCTGGGCCAGGGCTTCGGTGCGATGGCGCGCCAGGTCGAACTCGCCGTGGTCCGCATCGAGGCGGTGCTGCCGCGGTTATATATGCTGGCGCAGGGCGGCACTGCGGTCGGGACCGGCCTGAACGCCAAGGCCGGATTCGATACGGCCTTCGCTGCGGAACTGGCGGAACTGACCGGGTTGCCCTTCGTTGCCAATCCGAACAAGTTCGAGGGCATGGGGGCGCATGACGCCCTGGTCGAGGCCAGCGGCGAGTTGAACACCATCGCGGTCTCGCTGGCCAAGATCGCCAACGATATCCGCTTCCTCGGCTCCGGGCCGCGCGCCGGCCTGGCCGAGCTGGTGCTGCCGCATGACGGCCTCACATCGTCGATCATGCCGGGCAAGCGCAATCCGACCCTGGCCGAGGCGTTGCTGCAGGTCTGCTATCAGGTCATGGGCAATCACGTAGCGGTCACCCATGCCGCCGCGGCCGGCCATTTCGAGCTGAATGTTGCCAAACCGGTCATCGTGCGCAACCTGCTGGAGTCGATCGCGCTGCTCGCCGATGCCGCGACGGTCTTCGGCGACGAGATGATCGCCGGCATCGAACCCAACCGGGCTACGCTGCAGCGCAATGTCGAGCATTCGATCATGCTGGCGACGGCGCTCAATCCGCATCTCGGCTATGACCGCGTGGCGCAGATCGTCAACAAGGCCTTCGCGGAAGGCACCAGCCCGAAGGAAGCCGCCGTGGCGCTCGGCTTCCTGACCGCGGAGGAGTATGACCGGCTGGCCGATCCGAAGACGATGCTGGGACCGAGGCCGTAAAGACCGGAGCTCGTTCTAGCGAAAATTGTGTTACACTGGCCCAAGCCGCCCGCGCGAGGCGGCATAGCGGGGTGGGAGACAGGGATGGTCGCTTATATCTTCGCCGCCTTGGCCGTCACGGCGGCCGGCACGATGGCTTGGTTCTATGTCTACGACCGCTGGATCCAGCGCGATCATGCGGTGCGCCGCAACTTCCCGATCTACGGGCGCTTCCGCTACATCATGGAAAACTTGGGCGAATATTTTCGCCAGTACTGGTTCACCGCCGATTGGGAGGAGAGGCCGTTCAACCGGCTGACCCGCGCCTGGGTGTATCGGTCCGCCAAGGGGGTGTCGAATTACGTTGCCTTCGGATCGGAGGTGAATGCGCAGGAGAGCGGTCATGTCTTCTTCCTGCATTCGCCCTTTCCGGTGAACGACGACGAAGCCGAGCCCTATACCGGCAAATGGATCGGCAGGGGGATCGTCGGCCAGCCGTATAAGCCGAGCAGCTTCTTCCATATCTCGGGCATGAGCTATGGCGCATTGTCTTCCGCGGCGGTGACCGCGCTGTCGCATGGCGCGAAGATGGCCGGGGTGTGGCTGGATACCGGCGAGGGCGGCTTGTCGCCGTATCACCTCTCGGGCGGCTGCGACATCGTCTTTCAGATCGGCACGGCGAAATACGGCGTGCGCGACCGCGATGGCAATCTCGATGAAGAGCGATTGAGAGCCGTCGTCGCCCTTCCGCAAGTCAAGATGGTCTGCATCAAGCTGAGCCAGGGCGCCAAGCCCGGCCGCGGCGGCATCCTGCCCGGCTCGAAAGTCACCGGCGAGATCGCCAAGATACGCCTGATCGAACCGGGCAAGGCCTCGATCTCGCCCAGCCGCCATCGCGAGGTGACCGACATCCCCTCGCTGGTGGCCCTCATCAACCGCGTGCGCAAGATCGCCGACAAGCCGGTCGGCATCAAGATGGCGCTGGGCGACGAGCGCTTTATCGACGAGCTTTTCTCCTATCTGAAAACCCGCAAGGAAGAAGCGCCGGACTACATCCAGCTCGACGGCGCCGAAGGCGGCACGGGCGCCGCGCCGGCGCCGCTGGCCGATTATGTCGGCCGCTCGATCGTGCAGGCCTTGCCGATCGTCGCCGAGAAATGCCGGCGCTACGAATTGCGCGACCGTATCCGGCTGGTGGCCTCCGGCAAGCTGCTGACGCCGGACAAGGTCGCCTGGGCGATCTGCATGGGCGCCGACTACGTCGTTTCGGCGCGCGGCTTCATGTTCTCGCTCGGCTGCATCCAGGCGATGAAATGCAATACCGGACATTGCCCGACCGGCGTGACCTCGAACGATCCGCGCTTCATGCGGGGCCTCGACCCGACCCGCAAGGCGGTGCGGGTGGCGAATTATGCCCGCGCCGTGCAGCATGACGTCGAGGCGATTGCCCATGCCTGCGGCTGCAAGTCGGTCCGCGACCTCAAGGCGCACCACGTTCGCGTCCATGGCCTTGCGCCCCAGCTTTAGCCGTATCTGATACAATCGCGGGCGACAGCGCCGAGAATCGGGAGGAGAGAGGCCATGGAACTTGGATTGAAGGGCAAGCGTGTGGTGGTTGCCGGCGGCAGCAGAGGGATCGGCCGGTCGATCGCCTTGGCCTTTGCGAGCGAGGGGGCGGATGTCTCGATCTGCGCCCGCAGCGAGGGCGCCTTGCGGGAAACCGAGGCCGAGCTGAAGGCCAGAGGCGGCAGGGCCCATGCCGGGACCTGCGATCTTGGCGATGGCCCTTCGGTGCGGCGCTATGTCGAAGCGGCGGCCGGCGCGCTCGGCGGCATTGACATTCTGGTCAATAACGCCTCGGGTTTCGGCCGCACCGACGACGAGGATGGCTGGGCGGCCTCCATCAATGTCGACCTGATGGGCAGCGTGCGGGCCAGCCACACCGCCATCCCGTATCTCGCGAAAGCCGGCGGCGGGGCCATTCTGCATATCTCCTCGATTTCCGGACTGATGCCGAGCGCCCGCACGCCGCCTTACGGCGCCGTCAAAGCCGCATTGATCCAGTACACCTTGACCCAGGCGGCCGCTCTTGCCGGCAAGAATATCCGGGTGAACTGCATCGCGCCGGGCTCGATCGAGTTCCCCGGCGGCGTCTGGGATCAGGCCAAGACCGGCAATCCGAAGCTGTATAGCTCGATACTGGACACCATCCCGTTCGGCCGCATGGGGCGGCCGGAGGAGGTCGCCAATCTGGCGATCTTCCTGTGCTCGTCGGCCGCAAGCTGGGTGACCGGCCAGACCGTCGCCGTCGATGGCGGGCAGATGCTCACCTGAAACCGTTCTTGGCGCGGTAGATTAAAGTTTCTTTGAGTTTTCGCTCTAGTAGCCACCGATCAGTCACAGCCGCAGCACCGCCCACGGAGTAGCGTCGCCGCACATTCTTCGGGGAGCGGTGCCATGCGGCAAGTCTTGTTAGGCGTCTTTCTTTTGTCCTTTGCGGCACTGACCGCGGAATTGACGCTGATCCGCGTCTTCGATGTCATCCTGACCTCGAACACTTCCTACATGATCGTGACCTGCGCGCTGTTCGACTTCGGCGTCGCCGGCATATGGCGCACCTTGCGGCCGTTGCCGAAAGGCGTCGATCTGAAAGCGCAGGGCGCGCGGCTTTCGCTGTTGTTCGCCGTTTCCGTCCTTCTGATCCTGCCGGTTTCCAACGCTCTGCCGCTGGATTATCGCGAAATCCTCGCACACCCGATCCGGCAGATAGCGGCTTTCCTGACGCTGTATCTGATCGTCTCGCTGCCGTTCTTCTTCGTCGGCCTGCTGCTGTCGGCGGTATTCACGGCCCATGCGGGCCAGATCTCGCGGCTGTATTTCTGGGATCTGGCAGGCGCGGCGACCGGCGCGCTGCTGGTGGCGCCCCTGCTGCCATATGTCGGCCCCGGCGGCCTGCTGGTCGCTTTGGGCGGCGTGGGCTGCCTGGCGGCGGTGCTGTTTTCCGGATGGGTCTTCTGGCGTCCGGTTGCGGCGCTCGGTGCGCCAATCCTTCTGGTTCTGCCCTTCCTGCTGCCGAGCGGCAGCCTGGAATTCAAGCAGCATATGGACAAGCGCGGCGTGAAGACCGCCGCCGAGCAGGGGATCATCGAGTTCAGCCGCTGGGACCCGATCTCGAAGATCGATGTCTTCGACAGCGGCGATGATTATGTGCAGAACGGCGTCGAGATGCGCTTCAAGCACATCGCCTATGACGGCGGCCAGCAAAGCAGCTACATCTATCCCTTCGACGGCGATCTGGCCGGCCTGCGCAGAGCCATCGAGGCCGGCGAAACCAAGGTTCGGGAACAGTTCTGGATCTCCGGCGTATTGGCGGCGGAATACCTCAAGGCGGACAGCGGCCAGAAGGTGCTCATCATCGGCAGCGCCGGCGGGCAGGAAACCAAGGCCGCACTGATGTATGGCGCCTCGCATGTCGATGCCGTGGAAATGGTCGGCACCGTCGTCAATCTCGGCACCGGGGCATACAGCCGCTATAACGGCGGGATATTCCTCGATCCGCGGGTGCATGTCGTCGCCGGCGAGGGGCGCAGCTATCTGCGCCGGCATGATGCCAAATACGACATCATCCAGATCTTCAGCAACCATACCAGTTCGAGCATCGCGTCCGGCACCGGCGCGATGCAGACCAGCTATCTGCAGACGGCCGAGGCCTATCAGGAATACTTCTCGCATCTGAGCGAGAATGGCGTTCTGCAGGTGAACCACCATGTCTTTCCAAAGGTGATCACGACGGCGGCGCTGGCCTGGCGGGAAATGGGCCGCACCGATTTCCGCTCCCATGTCGCGATCTGGCAGCGGCCCGGCGAAGACCATTTGCCGACCATCCTGATCAAGATGCAGCCATGGACTGCCGAAGAGCTCGGCCGCGTACAGGAATGGTTCAGCCGCTTTCCCGACGAGCGGAATGCGCTTGTCGAAAATCCGCTGTCGCTGACGCAGAGCTTTCTGCCCGCCATTTTCTACAGCGGCGATTTCACGGCTGGCATGGAGAGGCGCTCGCTGTATCGACTTGCGCCGGCCACCGATGACCGGCCGTATTTCAATTTCCTGCGCAAGCATATCGGCCTCGTCCACGCCGATCCGCGTGGCTATCTGGACGAGGCGACCGCCGGGCTGCTGAATTCGCAGATGAAGGGACCGATCCCCTTCGATCAGGTTCACCTCTATGTGACGAGCGCGGCAGGCTTGTTCTTCGGGCTGGTCGTCATCGTGCTGCCGCTGCTGTTCTCCCGGGCCGGGCGGGAAACCTGGCCGGCGCGCGGCGCGGCTTTGACCTATTTCGCCTGTCTGGGCGGCGGTTTCATCATCATCGAACTGGTCTTCATCCAGGTGCTGATGCGCCTGATCGGCTCGCCGCTTTACACGTATACCGCGGTGGTTGCCGGCTTGCTGCTGTCCGCCGCGCTCGGCAGCCTGACATCGCCCCGGCTGGGCGTCGCTCCGAAAGGGCGCTGGGCCGTCCCGTTCGGCGGCATCGTTGCCTCGCTCAGCCTCTTCATGCTGTTCAACGAGCCGATCCAGACGCTGTTCCTGTCGGCGGCATTGCCCTTCCGCATTCTGGCCGCGATGGCGATGATCGCGCCGGTCGGTTATTTCCTCGGCATGCCGTTCCCGCTGGGGATATCCGGCTTGCGCGGCAGCCCGGCCGGCAGCATCGCCTGGGCCTGGGCGATGAACAGCCTGTTCACCGTGATCGGCGCCATCGCCAGCGTCGTCCTGTCGCTTTTCGTCGGCTTCGAGGTCACGCTGGCCGCCGCGCTGGGCCTCTATATTGTCGGCTTCCTCGCCTTCGATCGGATGCGCCGCGTCGCATCGGCCGAGCAGCCCGTCGTCGCGGCCGATCTGTTGACGGGAGAACGTCCTAGGCGATTGTGAGCGCCGGATTGAGCGGCGCGAAGCAGCTCGGATCGTCGACCTTGGTCCCGTTCACGACCGGTGTAACGCGGTAGCGCGCCATCGCGGCAGCGGGATAGGGTTTGAGCAAGGCCGAAAGACTGGCGCTCGCTGCGTTGGGATCGAGCCAGTCCGCGAAGCTTTCCTTCGGCAGGATGACCGGCATGCGCTCATGCAGCGGCGCCAGATATTCGTTCGCGGCGGTGGTGAGAATGGTGAAGCACTCGACGCCCTCGGAAGCCGGCTCGCTTTGCCACAGACCGGCAAAGGCGAACAGGCCGCCGCCTTTCAGGCTGATGCGCCAAGGCTGCTTCTGCGGCTTCTTGCCTGTTTCCGCGGGGATCGCCTGCCATTCATAGAAGCTGTCGGCCGGCACAAGGCAGCGGCGATGCCGGAAGGCCTCGGCGAAGGTCGGCTTGGCGGCTACGGCTTCGCTGCGGGCATTGATCAGCGGCGCATTATTCGGGCCGGCGAAGCCCCAGCGCATCATCCGCAGTTCGCGCCCGGCTCCGGCCGCGCACACCACGGCGCTATTCTGCGTCGGCGCGATATTCCAACGCGGCGCCAGATTGGGGCGCTTCTTGCGGTCGAGCTGGAAGAAAGCGATCAGTTCGTCGAGTTCTTTGATCAGGCTATAGCGGCCGCACATGACAGGGCGTCATTTGCTTCAATGGCCAAGATGCGGCCTTGCTTCCGGTCGCGCCTTCAATTCCGTCCCCTGGCGGGCGAGGATCTTGGCGATCCGCTCCGGCGCAAAGCCAAGATCGACCAGGGCAGGGCCGGCATTCGCTACCTCGCGGTAGTCGGCGATCATGCCATCGCGCAGGGTGAAAATGGCCACACCCTCGAACATGACGCGCTTGCCCTGCGCTTCCGGCAGCAGGGATTTGTAGGAGAAGGTGTAGCGGGCATACAGCGTGGTGCCGTCGCTCACCGGATCGTGCAGCAGCCAGCGAAAATCCTCGGCGGTGCGATAGAACCAGTCGTCGATGAGTTCGGCAATCCTGGCGCGGCCTTTGAAAGCGCCGTAGAAGACGTCGTGATAGACCGCGTCTTCGGTAAAGAGCTGGGCAAAGGCGGCGCCATTGCGCCGCTCCACGGCATTGCTGAACGATTGTAGTAGGGCCGCGATATCCAAGATCATCCTCCCGCGCTGCGCTGGAATGCTAGCGCGGGAGGCGTCGGGCGTAAATCGGCAGGCGGGCTAGCTGCTGCTGCCGGGCTTGTAATTGGGGAAGAAGAGCTGCTGGCCGCCGATCTTGTAGCCGGCGATCGCCTGCTGGCCTTCCTTGGAGGTGAGCCAGTCGATGAAAGCGCGGCCTTCGGCGACTTTGACATTCGGATGCTTGGCGGGATTGACCAGCATAACGCCATATTGATTGAACAGCCGGTTGTCGCCCTCGACGAGAATTTCCAGGTTGCCCCGGTTCTTGAAATTGAGCCATGTGCCCCGGTCGGAGAAGGTGTAGGCATCCATGCCGCTGGCGGTATTCAGGGTCGGGCCCATTCCCGATCCGGTCTCGCGATACCAGCCGCCGCCAGCCGTCTTGGGATCAATATTCGCCTCCTTCCACAGGCGCAGTTCGGCCGCGTTGGTGCCGGACTTGTCGCCGCGCGATGCGAAGGGCGCCTTGGCCTCGGCGATCTTCTTATAGGCGGCGACAATGTCCTTCATGCCCTTGACCTTGGCGGGGTCGCTTTTCGGCCCGACCAGGATGAAGTCGTTGTACATGACCTCGCGGCGGTCGACGCCGAAGCCGGCATTGAGGAATTTCAGTTCGGCGACGCGGTCATGGACGAAGACTACATCCGCGTCACCGTGTTCACCGGTCTTCAGTGCCTGCCCGGTGCCCTGGGCCACGACACGGACCTCGATACCGGTCTTCTTCGTGAAGATGGGCAGGAGATAGCCGAACAGGCCGGATTGCTCCGTCGAGGTGGTGCTGGCCACGACGATGAATTTCTGCTGCGCCGCGGCGAGGCCCGATGCAAGCGGGAGCGCCACGGCCACCATGATGCCAAGAAGGAAACGCCGATTGATTGCCATAGTTGTCGATCTCCTTTCACCAGGTAAGGTCGCCATTGAGAAACGCCTGTGCCGCTTCGCTGCGTGGCGCGCGGAAAAACTCCGTCGCCGCCGTACGCTCGGTTACGCGGCCGCGATGCAGGAAAATGACATCTCCGGCCAGCCGGCGGGCCTGTCCGAGATCGTGGGTCGTCATGACGACCTTCGTGCCGTCGCGCACGATGCCGTCGACGATGTTCTCGACCTGGCGCGTGGCGGCGGGGTCGAGATTGGCGGTCGGCTCGTCCATGAACAGGATCTGCGGGCTCAGGGTCCAGGCGCGGGCCAGCGCCAGGCGCTGCTGCTCGCCGCCTGACAGCACCCGGGCCGGGCGCTGCGCCAGTCCGACAAGGCCGACGCGTTCGAGTGCCGCCATGGCGCGGGCATGCCGTGCCGTGCGGTTCAGGCCGCGCAGCTTGAGAGGGAACTGCACATTGGCCAGCACCGAGCGGCGCAACAGAACAGGTTTTTGAAAGACCATCGCCTGGCCGAAGCGCAGGACGTCGCGGTTTTTCGCCGCGCTGCCTTGCCAGATGACGCGGCCTGCCGTCGGCTTCAGCAATCCATGGCACAACCGGAGCAGAAGGCTTTTGCCCGCGCCGTTCGGTCCGAGGATGATGGTCGGCGGTCCGGGATCAAATTGAAGGTTGACGCCTTGGATCAGTTTCTGCCCGCCCGCTTCAAAGCAGAGGTCGTCGAGCAGGATTGGCAGCAACGGCGCGGGCGCGTGCATCTTCGGCTTGGCCTCACGCATCCTGGCCGCGCCGCGCGGCAGCGCCGATTACGGTGGCCGCGGCATTGATCGAGATGGCCAGGGTGAGCAGCACGATGCCGAGCGCCATCGCCAAGGCTAGGTCGCCTTTGCTGGTTTCCAGGGAGATCGCCGTGGTCATGGTCCGCGTATAGCCGGCGATGTTGCCGCCGACGATTATGATGGCGCCGACCTCCGCAATGGCGCGGCCGAAGCCGGCCAGGATGGCGGTCACCAGGCTGGAACGCCCATCCCACAGCAGGGTCGTGATGGCCCGCAATGGCGTCAGTCCGAGCGAGCGCAGCTGCTCTTCATACTCCTGCCAAAGATCGGCAACGGTCTGCCGGGAAAGCGCGGCGATGATGGGCGTGATCAGGACGGCCTGCGCCACGATCATCGCCGTTGGCGTAAACAGCCAGCCGAAAGGCCCAAAGGGTCCGGAGCGTGACAGCAAAAGATAAACCGCCAACCCAACCACGACGGGCGGCAGGCCCATGCAGGCGTTCAGCAACGTGATGCAGGCATCGCGACCCGGAAAGCGGGCAAGCGCCATGAAGGCACCGAATGGCAAGCCGATGACGCTGCCGATCACCACAGCCGTCAGGCTGACGCGCAGGGACAACGATATGATGCGCAGCAGTTCCTCATCCAACTGCCACATCATCTTCAGGGCGAGCAGAAAAGCGTCGTAGATGGTCGTCATGCCACAGGGCTTACATTAAATGGACGCCCCTTGGCAAAGGTGTAAGTGGCTATCTCTATTGCAGTTTTCTCAACAAAAAAATTTGTAGCGAAACCCGGTCCGCAGCTTCAGCCAACCATGCCGTGCCGGTCCAGCCGCTGCCGGCGGGCATCCTTCTTGATCATGCTCCACAGCAGGTTCCGCAATTCGGTTTCGTAGAAGAGCTTGCCGAGATTGGGCCACATGCGCCAGCGCTCTTCGATTCCGGCCTCGTCGTAGCCGCTGGCGAAAACGAAGGGGACGCCAACCTCGAACAGCAGGTCGGCCATGGCAAAGCTGCGTTCGCCGCCCAGGTTGACGTCGAGGATCGCGACATCGATGTCCTGATGGTGGGCGCGGGCGAATTCGAGGGCGGGGGCGAGCTGTAGGAAAGGGCCCAGCACCTTGCAGCCGAAATCCTCCATCATGCCTTCGAGCAGCATCGTGACCAGCGGCTCGTCCTCCAGGATGAGGATGCGCATTCCCTCCAGACAGCGCTCGTCCGAATCGTCACTCATGCACCGACCTCTGAAGCGGTATTGTGAAACGGCAGATCAGGCCCGATTCCGTGTAGTCCATCGACAATTGCCCATTCAGTTCGCCGACGATGCTGCGTTCGATCAGCCGCGAGCCAAAACCCTTCCGCGTCGGCGGCTGGGCCGGCGGGCCATTCTCCTCGCGCCATTCCAGCATGAGGATGACCGGGCCACCCGAAGGCGCTTCATCCTGCCAGGTGATGGCGAGCCGGCCCTGCTCGGTCGACAAGGCTCCATATTTCGCGGCATTGACGGCCAGTTCGTGGAAGACCATGCCGAGCGACAGAGCGGTGCGCGGCGGCAGCCGCTTCGTTGCGCCGTGGAAGGTGATGCGAGCCCCATCGTAGGGACGCAGCTCTTCGCGAATGATATCGCCCAGATCCGCGCCTTGCCATTGGCCTCTGGTCAATGCGTTATGGGTGCGCGACAAAGCCATCAGACGCGCCTGGAACGTCTCGGCAAAGTTCTGCGGCGAGCCGCCGCCGCGCAGCGTCTGCGCCGCGATCGCCTGCACGGTCGCCAGCGTGTTCTTGACGCGGTGATTCAATTCATCCATCAGGAGGCGCTGCTTCTCCTGCGCCAGGACGCGGTCGGTGATGTCGATGCCGGCGATGAAGATTCCCGAGACTGCGCCATCTGCGCCGGTTATGGGTTGATAGGCCAGATCGAAATAGCGCTCCTCCGGCAGTTCATCCGGCCTGCGCTGCAGGGCGATGCGCATGCCCTGGCCGACGAAGGCCTGGCCGGAGCGAAGCACGGTTTCCAATAACTCGAAATGGCCTTGCCCTTTCATTTCGGGCAGGGCTTCGCGGATCGGCTTGCCGACGATATCGCGATGGCCCACCACTTCCAGGTATGCCTGGTTGGCCAATTCGAAAACCAGGTCCGGTGCGCTGAGCACGCACATGATGCCGGGCGCCTGCATGAACAGGCGCCGCAGATAGCTGTGCTCCGCCAGCAATGTCTGATTCACCGCCTCGATGGCTTCCGCGCGCAGAAGCGCTTCGCCATCCACGGTGCGCGGTCCGAAAGTGACGTCCATCAGCCGCTGGAGTTCGGTGACGTCCTGCACCTGCTGCAGGATATAGACGATATTGCCCGCCGCATCGCGGATCGGCACATGGGTGCAGCTCCAGAAGCGGTGCTCGTAACCGCCGCCAAGCGAATGCGGCCGCGGCACGGCATAGGGCATCAGGGGGATCACGTCGGTGGTGCCGAGTTCGCGCACGCGCAGCAGGGAAGCCCTGAGGCGCTCGCGGTTCTCTTCCTCGCCCGGCAGGGCAGCGAAAACGTTCTTTCCGATGAAATCTTCGCGGCGACGCATCGCCACGCTGAGATACGCCTTGTTGATCTCGACGATTTCGAGATCGAAATCCATCAGCAGATGTGGCGTCGGCAAGTGGTCGAACACAGTTCGGAAATCGGCGAGAAGGGCTCCGATATTTCCGAAGGATCCCAGTATCGCAGTCTCCGGTCTGTGAGAGTATTCCACCATTGTTCGCCTGCCAGCGCTTGGCTTCCCTCCATTACAGACAAAAACACCTTCCGCAGGAAGATACAAACACAAATTGCAATCGCGGTGGCCGCGCGCAGGGAGGCGTCAGGCCACCGGGCGTTCTCGCGGGGAGGTAGTGCTGGGCGGGCGGCTATTTCAGCCGATATTGGCGAGCCAGGGGAAGAATTCGAGCAGATAAGAGCTGAACTGCCCGAGACTGTTGGTGAAGATCAGAACGCCCGTGACGACGAGCATGGCTCCGGCGACGATTTCGACCTTATGCAGATGCCGCTTGAAACGCTGCATGAAGGCCATGAACGGCTTGACGGCCAGTGCGGCCAGCAGGAAGGGGATGCCGAGGCCGAGGGCATAAGTCGCCAGCAGCGAGACCCCGTAGCCGAGCTGGTCGCGGCTGGCCGCGACGGTGAGGATCGTGGCCAGGATCGGCCCCACGCATGGCGTCCAGCCGAACGCGAAGGCCAGCCCGATGACATAGGCGCCGATGATGGAGGTCGGCCGCTCGGCAGTGTTGAAGCGCGCCTCGCGATACAGCAGGCCGATTTTCAACAAGCCCATGTAATGCAAGCCGAACAGCACGATCACGGCGCCGGCGATCTTCCCGATGATATCGATGTTTTCGATGATCAGGCGGTTGAGCGCCGAAGCGGAGGCGCCCATGACCACGAAGACGGTGGAGAAGCCCAGAACGAAAGCGAGCGCGGCAAAAAATACCCGCCGCGCCGTTGCGCGATCGGCCCCATCCTCGGTTACCAGGCGATCCAGCGTGGTGCCGGCGACGAAGCACAGATAAGCCGGAACCAGCGGCAGCACGCAGGGACTGAGAAAGCTGATCACGCCGGCGCCGGCGGCGGCGGCGTAGGAAATGTCCAGTCCGCTCATGATCTGACGAATGCTCCCAGCTTCGGGCTGATCCTGTGCCGGGCCGGTTTTCACCCGCGGGCGATGATCGCGCGGATGGCGCCCGGCAGGCTGCCTTCCTCAAGATAGCGGACACCCAGAATACCGCCAATCACGATCCCGCTAAGTGCGACAAAGCTGCCCAGAGCCAACGTGGCCACGCCGGTCAGACCTTGGCCGATGGTGCAGCCGAGCGCGGTAACGCCGCCCACGCCCATCAGAATGCCGCCCAGCAGGTGCGACAGGACATCCTGTGCATTGGCGAAGCTCTCGATGCGGAAGCTGCGGTCTGCCTTGGCCATCAGGAAGGCCCCAAGAATGACGCCGCCCACCGTGCTGATGCCGAAATCCAGCGCGGCGCCGGTGAAGGTCATCAGGTATTGCAGCGCATAGCCGATGGGCGCGACGAAGGTCATCGATGCCAGCGGCGTCGGGTCGAATTCATCGGCGCCCAGGATGCCGGTCACCGCCCAGCCGCCGACGATGACGAGGCCGATGACGAGTCCGGCGCCGACCAGCCGGGGCTGACTGCGGAAGCGCGCCGACTTGAACACCCAGACCAGCATGGCGGCGGGCAGGGCGAGGCCCAGGATCCAGCGCAAGGTCACTGCGTTCAGCCCGAGACCGGCACCCAGCAGTTCGGGCAGCGTCTGGCTGGTCAGACCGCGGCCTTTCAGGTCCACCACCGACCAGCTTTCCAGCCAGAGGCGCGCCGGGCCGAGCAGCCCGCGCAAGGTGGCATAACCGGCGATGCCGATCATCAGCACCACCAGCAGCGATTTCAGGTTGCCTGCCCCGAAGCGGACGAGCGTGCGGCTGCCGCAGCCTCCCGCCAGTACCATTCCGAAGCCGAAGAGCAGCCCGCCCAGGGCGGCGCCGAGCCAGCCCAGATTGGGCGTGGCATAGATGGAGGTGTCCAGATTGATCAATCCGGACAGATGTAGTAGCTGGCTGCCCAGCATCGCCACCGCGATGGCGAGTACCCAGCTGCGCAGCCGGCTGGCGTCGCCCATCAGAACCACGTCGCTGATGGCTCCCATGGTGCAGAAGTTGCTCCGCTGTACGGCGGCGCCGAAAATGACGCCGAGCAGCAGGCCAGCGGCGTTGACGAGATATGGAACGGGCAGGTCGCCCATGGACGGTCTCCACGAGACATTTGGGTGAGGTCGGGGCGTGATTATAGGATTTACATCGATTAAGTGAAGTATTATATTTAATAACCTATAAATTTGTGAAATAGCGTAGGTTGTAACATGGCTCAGTTGCTCGATGTGAAGGGGCTCAATTGTCCGCTGCCGGTGCTGCGCACCAAGAAGGCGATGAAGGCGGTCCCGAAGGGCGAGGTCCTGACGGTCGAGGCGACCGATCCCAACACGCTGCGCGATATCGCGGCCCTGTGCGAGGCCTCCGGCTTTGCTTTGCTGTCGTCGGAAGAGCAGGGCGGCGTCTTCGTTTTTCGCATTCAGCAGACGGCGTGACATTACTGGGCATCCAAGCGCCAAAGGTTGGCGCGGGACGGTGAATGCGCTACGGTGAATCCGTAGTGATTCAAGGTGTTTTCCGATGGCGAAGTTCACCGTCGACGATATCGTTCCAGGCCAGCGCTTCGAGCAGCGCCAGGGCTTTGTCTGGCGTGTCATCCGGCTGATTTCATTTCCCGGCGAGGACATGATGCATGTCCAGTTGGTCAATGACCGCGACCACAGCACGACGAAGACCGTCTCGGTCAATGCACTCCTGGATCGCAATCTTTTCCGTTTGATGGAGAAGTGATGCGGCGGGCGCGACGCAGCCAGTTGGATGGCCCGGCTGCGCCTGCCACCTCCTTTGCTTCTGTCATCCCCCGCGTATTTCTTGCTGCAGCCATAATCGCCATTCAGCCGCTGGTTGGCTGCTCGGCGCCGCAACAGCAGGCGGACCTACCGCCATTGATGCCGATGGTCGCCGCGCCGCCGCAGCCGGCCGAGCCCAAACCGCCGCCGCCGCCCAAGCCCGTCAAGCCCAAACCGGAATTCTCGGCCCATGTGGCGAGCTACAAGACGCTGGCGGATGCCCAGGCAGCCTGGCCGCGCCTTGTGCAGCAATTCCCGGCCCTGAAGGACCAGCCCCGGCACTATGCCGAAATCGACCTCGGCGGCCAGCGCGGGAAGGTCGTCCGTCTACTGCTTGGCGAGTTTGCCGCCTCTGCGGAAGCGACTGAATATTGTCACAGACTGCGCGCGGCCGGCCTGTATTGTGCGCCGCACGATCTGCCGCCCTCTCTTGTCGCCAAAACGGGCCTTTAGCTCGTTTTTTAGGCACTAGCATCCGCAAAAAATTCGTAAGTAGACGCACGGATTGTGATGTTGCCGAACGCCATCTTTTCTGGCAAAAATGTCACTGGTAGGCAGCGCGGCGAGAGAATCGATCCAGGGGCCGCATCCAAACCGGAGAACCGGCGCGGTGAATCAGGTGCTTAAACCTGTCGTCCAGGAGACGTTGAAGCTTGTCGGCGTGGTGGAAAACCAGAGCCGGGAGCTGCTGGCATTCTGTCAGAACGAGAAGAATCTCAGCGCCAATTTTGCCGATTACAAGCGCTTCGTCGAGAAGATCGAGCATTTCTACGTCTTCGTCGACTTGGTGGATGGCCGGATTCCTGAATTCGAAGACACGAAGCAGGAGCCGCTGCGCAAGCATCTGTCCAAGATCCGCTGGAAGATCACGATCCTGGAATTGGATACGACGCGGATTTACCTGGTCAACATCTCCCGGTCCGGCCGGCGGCTGCCGCTGGGCGCCCGCGAGTTCTTGATGCGGCGCCTCGATCGTTTGAGCGAGATCGCGCAATACTACGACCGTTTCGGCGATCAGCATGATCTGACGCCGCTGAATGAAGAACTGGTCGAGGCCGTACGCAAGCTGCTCGAGGAGAGCATCGAAAAAGCGCCGCGACTGGACGAGTTTCAACCGGCGCCGCCGCCACCACGGCTCTCGGCGACACCGACCGATCTGCCGCCGCTGCAGGCGCCGGAATCCGTCGCCATTCCTCGCGCGCTTTCGGCGCCAGGCCTGCCCAGCATTCCCTCGCGCGTCAACGTCAAGGAGCAGTGGGGCCGCTTCTACGTGGAGAAGGGCTCGATCGTCGCCGTATCGCAGGCCTGCAAATCGGCCGCCATTTCGCTCGATCAGTTGGCCTCTCGCATCGGGGTCAGCCGGGTGGCGCTCACCTTGATGCTCAGCGGCCAGGACCCGATCCCGCGCCCCGCCGTCGAGAAGCTGCAGAAATTCATGGCGGACCAGTCGTCGCTGTCCCGACTGCGCAACTAACGCAATCTGCTTTAATTCCGATCTGTCAGCGCGTGGCGTCCTGGATGCGCGCCAGGGTTTCGTCGCGCCCGAGCACCGCGAGGACATCGAAGATCGGCGGCGATACGGTCCTCCCCGTCAGCGCGGCGCGCAGGGGCTGGGCCAGTTGCCCCAGCTTGACCTGCTCTGTTTCGGCCAGCTTGCGCACCACGGCCTCGGTGCCGGCGGCATTCCAATCGTTGACCGGCCGTAGCGCGTCGACGAGCTTCTTCAGCCGCTCTTTCGCGGCCTGATCGAGATGCTTCTGTGCCGCGGCATCGGGCTGGATCGGTCGCGCCGCGAACAGGAACAGCACCGCCTCGGCCAGCTCGTTGAGATCCTTCGCGCGCTCCTTCACCGATGGCAGGATGGCCTTCAGTTTGCCCAGCTCCGCCTCGCCGGGGGCGCGGCCGGCATGCTTGGTGATGAAGGGCAGCGCTGCCTGCAGCAATTCGTCATCCGCGGTGTTGCGGATATAGTGGCCATTCAGGTTGTTCAGCTTGGCGAAATCGAAGCGAGCCGGCGAACGGCCGACATGATCCAGGTCGAACCATTCGATCGCTTGCTCGGTCGAGATGATCTCGTCGTCGCCGTGGCTCCAGCCCAGCCGAAGCAGGTAGTTGCGCATCGCTGCCGGCAGATAGCCCATATCCGCATAGGCCTCGGTGCCCAGGGCGCCGTGACGCTTGGACAGCTTGGCGCCGTCGGGGCCGTGAATCAGCGGGATATGGGCGAATTCAGGCACCGGAAAGCCGGCTGCGAGATAAAGCTGCGTCTGGCGCGCCGCATTGGTGAGATGATCGTCGCCGCGGATCACATGGGTGATTCCCATATCATGATCATCGACCACGACCGAGAGATTATAGGTCGGCGTGCCGTCGGAGCGCAGAATGATCAGATCGTCGAGCTGTTCGTTCTGGAAAGTCACCTCGCCCTGGACATGATCCCTGATCACGGTGACACCTTCGCGCGGTGCCTTGAAGCGAATGACCGGCTTCACGCCGACCGGGGCTTCTTTCGGATCGCGGTCGCGCCAGCGACCGTCATAACGCATCGGTCTGCCTTCGGCCTTCGCCCTGGCGCGCATCTCCTCCAGCTCTTCCGGCGTGCAGTAGCAGCGATAGGCCTTGCCCTCGGCCAGCAGCTTCTCGGCCACTTCGGCATGCCGCTTCATGCGGGCAAACTGGAAAACCGGCTCGGCGTCCCAGTCCAATCCCAGCCATTGCAGACCCTGGAATATCTTCGCGACCGCATCCTCGGTCGAGCGCTCCCGGTCGGTATCCTCGATGCGCAGCAGGAATTTGCCGCCGTGATGGCGGGCGAACAGCCAGTTGAACAGGGCGGTGCGGGCACCGCCGATGTGCAGATACCCGGTCGGGGAGGGAGCAAAACGGGTGACGACGTTTTTCATGGCACGATCCAAAACGGCAAAGCCCTCCGGCAGCAAAATCCACGCCGGAGCGGAGCGGCGTTTGTAGCATAGACAGGCCTGAGGGCAAGCCGACTTCCCGATTTGTACCCGTTGTTGACGGCCCGGTGGCCCGGCCCGATCTGCTGCTCAGCGGCGACGGCAAGGTAAGCGCGGCGCGGGCCGCTGACGGGCGATACTATTACCAGAGCGGTTCGGTGCCGCCGCGCAGCTTCGTTGGGAAAAGCTGGTGGGAGCGGCTGGGTGCGCCGCCGCTTTATCCTTGGCCGAAGCTGCGCCGCAACGACACGGAAGGACGCACCGGCGCCGATGGCAGCCTGCGCTGCGATCCGGCCGGTTGCGCCTGGCGTCATGACGGTTTTCTGGTTGCCATGCCACAGCAGCCGCATGCCATCACCGAGGATTGTCATGTGGCCGATGTGGTGATCGACCGCTTCGATTTGTGGCGGAGCGGGGCGCGCGCATTATGGCTGGACCGCGAGAAAGGAATCCGTGTTTTGACGGTCGCGGAAACCCGCGGACATCGGCCCTGGGTGCTGCCGCGCGGTCACGGCGTGCAGGAGCATCGGTCTGCCGGACCGCAGGGACGGGAAAAAGAAAGGCAGGGCGCGTCGCCACGCCCCGCCTCGGATCCTTGAGCTTGTATTCTAAAGCCGACGCGCTCAGTAGCGGCGCAGCAGGCCGACCAGCCGGCCTTGCACCTTGACCCGATCGGGGCCGAAGATGCGCGTCTCATAAGCCGGATTGGCGGCTTCGAGCGCCACCGAATTGCCTTTACGGCGCAGCCGCTTCAGTGTGACTTCCTGGTCGTCGACCAGCGCGACGACGATGGTGCCGTTTTCGGCATTCTCGCTGCGCTGGATGATCACCGTATCGCCATCCATGATGCCCGCATCAACCATCGAATCGCCGGCGACTTCCAGGGCGTAATGCTCGCCATTGCCGAGCAGCCCGATGGGAACATCGATCTGCGTGCTCATGTCGCGCAACGCTTCGATCGGCGTGCCGGCGGCGATGCGGCCATAAAGCGGCAGGGTGACGATATCGCGGGCGTTATAAGGGCTGACCGTTACCGGCGTACCCTGCATCGGATGATCGCCTTCCGCGACGCGCGGCATCAGCCGGTTGCGCGGCGTAGCCGGCCGCACATTGCCGCTCGCGCCGGCGCCGCCACGGATCGGCACGGCCGAATCCGGCAGGCGCAGCACTTCCAGGGCGCGTGCCCGATGGGGCAGGCGACGGATGAAGCCTCGTTCCTCCAGCCCGGTAACCAGGCGATGGATGCCGGACTTCGATTTCAGTTTCATGGCCTCCTTCATCTCCTCGAAGGAGGGCGAGACGCCGGACGTTTCCAGCTTCTCGTGAATAAACATCAGCAGATCGTGCTGCTTGCGTGTCAGCATGGGTTGACCTCCTCGATCAGGGCCGATGGCTGCATTGGACTGCCGCGCCGGGCTTACGGGCGGGCTGGACACCTGCCAGCAGTATCGGAACGAACACGAAACCCGCTGGATGTTCTAGTGAGGTTCTGCATTCGGGTCAAGTCTTTTTTCCACAGGGAGGGTGAATATGTCGTGGCGCGGAACGAAAGGGACCTACTAATTCTTGGGGAACGGGTCCCCAGAATGGCCTTTTAGGGGGACAGCAATCCCCCCGGCCGGAGGCTTTACGAAACCTCCCTGACAAGTGAAATATGAATTTCACGGTCCAGAACCGGGTTGTAATTGGCCAAAAAGGCCTGGGTGGGAGGAAAGAATGGGTATCCGGCAGAAACTGTACCTGGCGATTGGCGCCTTGGCCGCACTGACCTTGGTTTCAAATCTGGTCGGCGGCTTCTTTTTCACCCGAGTCCAGAACAGTTACACGGGTATCACCACGACGAATCTGCCGGCCGTCGTGTCGGCCCTCAATCTTGCCTCGTTGAGTGCGGAAGTGACTGCAGGGGCTCCCATTTTGGCCGCCGCCGACGATGAGGCCACCCGCAAGAAGGCGGTCGACGAACTCAGTAAAAAGCAGGAGCGCCTCAGCCAGACGCTGGCATTGGTCAAGTCCAGTGCCGATCCCGAGCAGGCTGGTCTGATCGACGAGATCGAGAAGGCCGTAAGCCTGATCGAGGCGCGCATCAAGCTGGTCGATCGGCTGGTCGGGTCCCGGCTCGGCTATGTCGAACAGCACAATGAGATTCTCAACCAGATCGGCAGCGATTTTTCGGCCTTCCAGGCGCAGATGCAGCCGGCGCTCGACCGGGCCGTCACCGAGCTGCGCCGGCCCGATGCCAAGGAGGAGGTTTCCGAGGCCGCCAATGCCCTGATCGCGGCGAACAACGCTGTGAACCAGGCGGTTGGCGTTATGTCCGTGGCCGCCCAGGCCGCCAATTATCCGGCGCTCGACAAGCTGGTCGAGCAGTTCGCCAAGCTGAACAGCGCCACGATCGAAGCGCTCGACACCGCCAGCAAGCAGTTCAAGATCGACGAACTGAATGCGGCGACGAAAACGCTGCTTGGCCGTGGTGTCGGTCCGGAAAGCCTTTTTGCCGTGCGCCGCAGTGAATTGCGGGTGATGGGGACGGCAACGATGGCGCTGGATCAGACCCGTGCCGCCGCCGCGGAGCTCTCGGGTAAGGTCGATGCTCTGGTCGGCAGCGCCCGCTCGGCGGCGGATCATGCAGCCAATACGGCGGCCGGCCAGGCCACGACGGCACAGCTTGCGATGATCGGCATTACCGTCCTTTGCCTCGGCATCGCGGCGGTGATCGCCATCTGGTTCGTCGGTCCCCAGATCACCGCTCCGATCCTTCGCCTGACGGCGGCAACGCGGCGATTGGCGGACCGCGACTGGTCGGTGGAATTGACCGAAGCCTCCCGCAACGACGAAATCGGTGCCATGGCGAAGGCGATCGAGGTTTTCAAGACCAGCGGCCAGGAGAACGAACGCCTGCAGAAGGTGGTCGAGCAAAGCCGTGAGACCTTCGAACGCGAGCGCAAGGCGCAGGAGCAGCTCCTGGAAGAGGCAATCGGCCAGATCGTCAGTGCGGCGATCGCCGGAGATCTGTCCCGCCGGATCGAAGCCGACAAGCTGCAGGGCGTTATGCATGCGCTTGGCATCGGGGTCAACGAACTGCTGGCCACCGTCGAGAAGGCGCTTGGCGATCTCGGAGCCATGCTGAAGGCGCTGGCAAGCGGCGATCTGACGCATCGCATCGATGGCGGCTATCGCGGGCTTTTCGAGGACCTGGCAAGCAATGCCAACAGCCTGGCCGAACAGCTTGCCGACATTGTCGGCCGGCTGAGTACTGCTGCGGCCACGGTGCGCGACGCTTCGGCGGAGATATCCGGCGGCAGCCACGATCTGGCCCAGCGCACCGAGGATCAGACTGCCAGCCTGCAGCGGACGGCGGCCTCGATGGAAGAAATCACGGCAACCGTGCGGCACACCGCCGATGCCGCCCGCCAGGCCAGCAAGCTGGCCGAGGCCGCAAGCGATGCCGCAACGCGCGGCAGCACGGTCGTCGGCAACACGATGCAGGCGATGGCGCAGATCGAAGAAGGCGCGCGCAAGATCGTCGATATCGTATCGCTGATCGACGAGATTGCGTTCCAGACCAATCTGCTGGCGCTGAATGCCAGCGTCGAGGCGGCCCGTGCGGGCGAGGCGGGCAAGGGTTTTGCCGTCGTGGCCCAGGAGGTGAGGGCGCTCGCCCAGCGCTCGGCGGAAGCTTCACGCGACATCAAGGCCTTGATCCAGACCTCGAATACCCAGGTGCGCGATGGCGCCAAGCTGGTGAACCAAACCGGGGAAAGCTTCAACGAGATTGTTGAGGCGGTCAAACGCGTCGCCAGCATCATTGAGGAGATATCGATCGGCAGCCAGCAGCAGGCCGGCGGACTGGATGAGATCAATGATGCCGTGGTGCAGATGGATCAGATGACGCAGCGCAATGGCGCGCTGGTGGAGGAGACAACGGCCTCGGCGCAGGCCTTGGCCGACCAGGCCCGCGAGCTTGCGGCCTCGATCGGCTTCTTCAAGCTGTCTCAGGAACAGGATTTGAGCGCCGCCGCATAGGCAGCCGCCGCTTCCTCAGAGAAGCAGGCGAATATCACCAGTTCGGGCAGATCGGCCTTGGCCAGCCAGCCTTGCACCTCGCGGACCGCGATCTCCGTCGCGGCCTGCAAAGGATAGCCGTAAACCCCGGTGGAGATGGCGGGGAAGGCAATACTGGCAAGCCGATGCTGTTTGGCCAGCGTCAGGCTGCTGCGGTAGCAGCTTGCCAGCAGATCTGGCTCGTTCCGGCTGCCGCCGCGCCAAATGGGGCCGACCGTATGGATCACATGGCGGGCCGGCAGGCGGTAGCCGCGTGTGATCTTGGCTTGACCCGTCGGGCAGCCGCCGAGCATGCGGCACTCGGCCAAAAGGTCCGGTCCGGCGGCACGATGGATCGCGCCGTCGACACCGCCGCCGCCCAGCAGGCTTTCATTCGCCGCGTTGACGATGGCATCGACCTGCAGCCTGGTGATATCGCCAGTCTCGATTTTGATCCGATCATGGTGCATGACTGAAAAATTAGCATATCGGCGACTCGTCGGCTCTGCCCCTTTTTTACGCTTCCCTAACCATGGCGAAAGCATAGTCCCGCCAAGACCTTGAAAGGCGCGGCTTGCTGCCGCTCGCCCGATCGTTTAACCGGGTCCAGATGAGCGATCCTGACAACACGCCTACATTGAAACTCAGGCCGCGCAATACGGCACAGCGCGCGGCCACGGCGCAGACTGCCGCCAATGCCTATGGCGCCACCCAGACGCAGGTGACGCCCGCAGCGCCGGTTTCCACGCAGGCGGCAGCGCCATCGCCAAAATTGCCGCGTCGCGGCGTCATCGCGGCAAACTGGCCGCTGATGGCGGCGGCGGCGGCATTGCTGGCCGGCGGGATAGCGATGGGTATCGCAGTCGGCAGCGCCACGCCGACGCCTGTGGCCGCCGTTGCAACGGTTACGCCCCTGGCGCCTCAGCCGGAAACAACCGTGAAGCCGCATGACGCGGCGCCGTTCGGGACTGGCGGGCAAGCGAAAGCATGGCCTCTCGCTCCAGCTTCGGACCAGCGTCCTGCCCTGGCGCCACCGCCGCCGCCCCCGAATCCCATCCCCGTCGAACAGGAGCAGGCAGCGCAGAAGCCGGAAGATGCTGCTCCGCCGCCGCCCGCGGCAGAGCCCGCGCCGGCGCAGCCTACCGAGACGGCGACCGGTCATCCCGATGCCCCGCCAGTGCAGGTTGCCGCAGCGCCGGTGCCGCCGAAATCTCTGGCGCCGTCCGATGCAGGCCCGCAAGCCTGGCGCGCGCGTGCCGTGCCGCCGCCGGCCGGTTCCAAGCCGCCATTCGTGGCCATCCTGATCGACGATGCCGGCCTGAATCACAAGGCGACCGCGCGGGCCCTCGCGCTGCCCGGGCCAATCACGTTGTCCTTTATGACCTATGCCAACGATCTGGCGGCGCAGACCCGCGCTGCAAGGTCGGCCGGCCATGAATTGATGCTGCACCTGCCCATGGAGCCGCTGGATCTGAAGCACAACGATCCCGGGCCGAATGCATTGCTGGTGAAACTCGACGCTTCCGAAATCAAGCGCCGGCTCAATTGGGGACTCGACCGCTTCGAAGGCTATGTCGGCGTCAACAACCACATGGGCAGCCGATTCACCCGTGATCATGAACGCATGACCGAGGTGATGGCGGCGTTGCGCAACCGTCAGGTCTTCTGGCTCGACAGCCTCTCAGGTCCGGGGTCGGTCGCCGCCGAGGAGGCACGCAAGGCGGGGCTGGATACGGTCGAGCGCGACCTGTTTCTCGACGACCCGCGCTCGCCCGGTATCGCCTATGAATTGTCCGCGATGGAGCGCATCGCCCGGGCGCGCGGCGACGTGATCGCCATCGGTCATCCGCATCCGTCGACTCTGGCGGCGTTGGAGAAGTGGACGGCAACTGCGAAGGAGCGCGGCTTCAGCCTCGTGCCCGTCAGTACGGTACTGCTTCGCCGCGAACAGATGGAGCGCTGAGCCCGCGTTTCACGAAACGATAGGCGCGCCCCTCGGCAAAGCTGCCATTTTCGACGCGGATCATGCCGTCAGCATTATTGCCGACCTCAAAGAGATCGGCGGCGCAATCGCGCAGATAATCATCGGCATGACTGTAGCGTCCGGCAGAGGTCAGCGTATAGGCGCTGCCCTCGGTTCCGGTTTCGACGGTGAACAGGAAACTGCCGCCCGGTTTCAGGGCGCGCGCAACCAGCGCGAACAGATCTTGCAGATCGCCAACGTAAATCAAGGTGTCCGCAGCGAGAACGGCATCGTAGCCGTTGGCTGGGCGATTCCGTAAATCCGCGTGCAGCTCGTTGCATTCCAGATTGTCGTAGATGCCGCGCCGGCTGGCCTGTACGAGCATGTTCGGCGTCAGGTCGACGCCGTCGAGGCGGGCCGCATAGGGCCGGAACGGGATGCCGCTCAACCCGGTACCGCAGCCGAGATCGAGGATGTCGAGCATGGCTTCCGGTGTCCAGTGGAGCGCAATCAGGTCATGCAGCATCTGCGGCCCGCGATATCCCAGCCGGGTGAGATGGGTATCGAAGCTGCCGGCCCGGCTGTTGAACAGCCATTTGACGAAGCTGTCGGGCGCCCGCAGGGGCGCCTGACCGGTCAGTGCCGCCAGCAGATGGCCGACGACGCCCGATTGCGGCGCGAGGCTTCGTGCACGGCGCAGGCTGCAGACGGCGTCGTCATCGTGTTTCAGTTCGATCTGGCTGAGCGCCAGGCCGAGCCACGACAGCGCACGGTCGGAGAGGGCGAGGGCCTGTCGGAAATGGGATGCCGCTTCCGCGTGATGGCCTCGATCCTGGGCGAGAATGCCGCGTTGCTCCCAGGCGATGGCGTTAGGAACGAGATCGTGTTGCATCGGCGCACCCTAGAGGTTGCGGGATTGCCAAGCTCGTACATTATTTAACAATATTTCGATCGGGCTTTACCATTCACTAACCAAGAATGGTCCGCCTACGTCGTACAGCGAATTTCCACCTCGACTTCGCCAAGCTGATCCTTGCCGAAATAGATCTCCGCGCCGACGAAGAACGTGGGGGCGCCGAAACTGCCGCGTTCGACGGAGCGAGCGGTGTTGTCTACAAGACGCTGCTTCACGTCCGGGCTCTGCGCCAGTTCGAGCAGGCGGCGGGCATCGAGGCCGGACTGCGTCAGGGCTGCCGCGACAATGGCCGGATCATCCATTTTCTTCGGCTCTTCCCACATGTGATGCATGACGGCGGCAACGTAGGAATCCAGAAGGCCTTCCATTTGCGCGGCAACCGCGCCACGCATCAGCAGCAAGGTATTGACGGGAAAATGGGGATTGAAGCTAAACTCGGTGATGCCGTGCCGGCGAATGAAGCGCTCCGTTTCGATCTGCATGTACCGCAGCTTGTTCGGGATGTTCGGGACGGCAACTGCCGGTTGTTGGTCAGCTTGAAGATACCGCCGAGCAGCACAGGCACGTAGTGGAAAGTTGCACCGGTCCGCTGCTCGATGGCGGGGATGACGCGGTGGGCGAGATAGACATTCGGGCTGCCGAAGTCGAAATGGAATTCCACGTTTTTCACCGCATCACCATTTTTCGCCATAGGGACGCAGGTCGAGTTCGAAGGTCCAGGCATCTCGGGATTGCTGGTGCAACTGCCAATAGGTTTCCGCGATCGAGGCCGGGTTCATCAATGTATCGGGCGGCAGCGCTTCGGCATCGCCGCCGCGCGCCTTGATGCGCTCGCGCACAAAAGCCGTATCGACGCCGGCATCGATCACCAGATGCGCGACATGGATGTTCTTGGGGCCCAGTTCCCGCGCCATTGACTGGGCCACCGCCCGCAGCCCCGCCTTGGCGCTGGCGAAAGCGGCATAGCCGATGCCGCCGCGCATAGATGCGGTTGCGCCGGTGAAGAAGATCGAGCCGCGTCCATGCGGCAGCATCCGGCGCGCGGCTTCCCGGCCAGTGAGGAACCCGGCGTAGCAGCCCATCTCCCAGACCTTGCGAAAGACCCGCTCGGTCGTATCGAGGATCGGGAAATTGACGTTGGCACCGACATTGAAGACGCAGACCTCAAGCGGCCCGGCCTCATCGGCGGCCTGCAGAAAGGCCGTGACATCCTCTTCCTTGCGCGCATCCACCCTCGCAGCGACGCAGCGGCCGCCCGCGGCCTCGATCTCCGCCTGCAGGGGCGCCAGTCTGTCGCCATTGCGGCGGCCCGCAAATACGGTATAGCCGCCAGCGGCAAAGCGTTTGGCAATGGCGGCGCCGATATAATCGCCAGCCCCGACTACCGCGACTGTGCCGCTTTTCCCGGACACCCCCATGAAGGCCTCCCAGCTCGGTAAATCTTACCTTAAGGCTTATAAGTCTTGAAAGTGAACTCAGTCAATGGCAGGATTTTTTCTGTGACATCGGAGGTGCGATGCGCTGGGGAGATCTATCGGAGCAGAATTGCTCCATGTCGCGTTCGTTGGCGGTCCTGGGCGATCGCTGGACATTGCTGATCCTGCGCGATTGCTTTCTGCGCGTGCGCCGCTTCGAGGAATTCCAGGCCAGCCTTGGCATTGCCCGGCGCGTCCTGAGCGAACGGCTGGACAAACTGGTGGCAGAGGGCGTGCTGCGGCGCGAACTCTACCAGGAACGGCCGCAGCGCTTCGAATACCGCCTTACCGAAAAAGGCCTCGATCTTTATCCGGTCATCCTCAGTCTCGTGCACTGGGGAGACAGATACTATGCCGGCAGGGCGGGGCCGCCGATGCTGCATCGGCATCTCGCCTGCGGGCATGATTTTCGTTCGGTGCTGGCCTGTTCGGAATGCGGCGAAGCGGTTCGGCCACAGGATGTCGCGCCGCATCCGTGCGCGGTTATCAGGCGCAAGACGGGGTGAACGTCATTCCTCGCCGCCGCCCATTGAGTGCTGCAAGGTCTCGGTATCGTAGTTCGGCCCGATCGACATGGCGCAGATGCGCGATATATGGGTCAGCGGCAGGCCGCTTTCCTTGGCCCAGATATTGAACTGATCCTGCACCCGCTGGCGCTCGCGCTTCGAGGTTGGATTTTCCGCAATCTCCACGCCGGCGTCGCGCAGGCAGAAGATCACATCGCGCGACAGGATGAAGCTGTCCTTGCCGAGGAAGCGGATGAGATACTGCCCCGTATTGCCGCCCAGCCGCGATCCTCGCTTGGCCAGCAGTTCAAGCAGGCCGACCTGGTTTGTCGATGGCCACGCCGCCAGCAGCTTGCCGAAGCTGCCATGCTCGGCGGCGATATCCAGGACGAATTGGGCGTTGTCGCGCACGGAGCGAATCTTCTGCGGATTGCGGACGATCCGTTTATCGCTTGCCAGTTTTTCCCAGAACTCATCCGGCTTGTGCAGTAGTTTGCGCGGCTCGAATTTCAGGAAGGCAGCCTCGAAGCTATCCCATTTATTCTCGATCACGCTCCAAACGAAGCCGGCCGAGAAGATCCTTTTCGCCATCTCGGCCAATGCGCGATCGTCGGTCAGCTTGGCGAGCTTCCTTTCATCGGGTTTCGGCGGCAGCAGCTTCTTCAACTGAGCCTCGCCGCCTTTGCGCTTGGCGGCGCGGGCATAGATGGTCTTGAACGATGTCGCCATTTCCGCCCCCGGTAAAGTCCGTGCCTATTGCCCCCGCCCGGCGCGGCTGGCGAAGCGTTCGGCCTCTTCGGCAGCGCGGATCAGCGCCTTCGCCTTGTTGACGCATTCGATGTGCTCGGACATCGGATCGCTATCGGCAACGATGCCTGCACCAGCCTGCACATACATGGTCCCGTCTTTCACCAGTGCCGTGCGCAGGGTGATGCAGGTATCCATCGAACCATTGGCCGAGAAATAGCCGACGCCGCCGGCATAGAAACTGCGCCGCACCGGTTCAAGCTCGTCGATGATCTCCATCGCACGCACCTTCGGCGCGCCCGATACCGTACCGGCGGGGAAGCCGGCAAAGAGCGCATCCAGTGCGTCCAGTTCGGGGCGGATTTTGCCCTCCACGTTGGAAACGATATGCATCACGTGGCTGTAGCGCTCGATGACATTGCGTTCGGTGACCTTCACCGTGCCGATCTGCGACACGCGGCCAACGTCGTTGCGGCCCAGATCCAGCAGCATCAGGTGCTCGGCCAGTTCCTTCGGGTCGCTGAGCAGGTCCTTGGCCAAGGCCTCGTCTTCCATTGGCGTCGCGCCGCGCTTACGGGTGCCGGCGATCGGCCGCACCGTGACAACGCTGTCGCGCAGGCGCACCAGGATTTCCGGGCTGGAGCCGACGATGCAGGGGCCGCCGAGGTTGAGGTAGAACATAAAGGGCGAAGGATTTGTCCGACGCAGTGCGCGGTAGAGCGCAAAGGGCGGCAGGCGGAAGGGCAGGGAAAAGCGCTGCCCGACGACCACCTGGAACACGTCGCCGGCGGCAATATAGTCCTTCGCCTTGCGCACCATCGCCATGTAATCCTCTGGCGACATATTTGATGCCGGCTCGGGCAGGGCGTCGAGATCGGCGATCTGATCGCGTACCGCGCCCAAAGGGCGGTCGAGATCGGCCACGATATCGGCGAGCCGTTCGCTGGCCATGGCATAGGCGGCGCGGGCATCCATGCCCGCCTTGGGCCGCACGGGCGTGACCACCGTGATCATGTCGAGCACGGAGTCGAAGATCGCCATCACGGTCGGCCGCATGAACAGACCATCTGGCAGGCCCAGCGTGTCCGGATTGTTGTCCGGCACTTTCGGCTCGATCAGGCGGACCATGTCGTAGCCCATGAAGCCGACGATGCCGGCCGCCATCGGCGGCAGGTTCGCCGGCAGGTCGATCCGATTGTCGTCCAGCAGCTTGCGCAGGGATTGCAGCGCCGGCTCCTGGCAGGGCTCGAACGCGGTCTGATCGAAACGGGCGCTATGGTTGATTTCGGCCTTGTCGCCGAAACAGCGCCACAGCAGATCGGGTTTGAGGCCGATGATGGAGTAACGGCCGCGGACGGCACCACCTTCCACCGATTCCAGCAGGCAGGACCAGGGCCGGCCATCGGCCAGTTTGAGGAAAGCGGAAACCGGTGTCTCCAGATCGGCGACGAGTTGAGTCGACAGAACCTGGGCTTCGCCCGCCATGTAGCGCTGGGCGAAGCTGGCATAATCAGGAGTGATCTTCATAACTCTCTATCGACCGTCAGAACCCGGCGGCGCGCGCCCGCGCCTCGGCATTCACCTTGACGCCGATCTCTTCCTGCAACTTCTCACGATAGCGCTGCACCAGATCCTGGGCCATGCCGCCGGCCAATTGCTGCCGGCTCTTGTCCTCCTGCGCGGCGATGGCGGCGGGATCCGCTGCCTTGATGCGGCTCAGCCGGGCGACGATGGCGCTGTTCGGCGCAACACCGGGTACGGCCGCTGCCGGGCCGGTGACGACCTCGCCGGCCTTCTTGGCATCGAACAAGGCCGAAACCACGGAAGGAGAGAATGCGCGTTCCGCCGGCTGGCCGCTGCGCATCAATGCTGCGCTGACATGCACCGTACCCCCGAAAGTGGCCGCTTCCTTTGCGAGATCGCTGCCGTTGCGCACGCGCTCGGCGATCTGCTTGGCCTGATCCGCTGCCGCCTCGGCACGCGCCTTCTGCTGCAGGGCCGCGACGACCTGATCCTTGACTTCATCCAGGGGACGAACGGCAGAAGGCTGAATCTCTGTCACCTTGAGCACGGCCAGGCCACCTTCGGGCAGATCGATGATCTGAGGCTCGGCCTCGATGGAGGTATCGAAAGCCTGGGTCAGAAAAGCCGGCAGCTTGGGCAGGGTTTCGACCGGCTTGCCGTCTGGGCCGTTGCCCTGGGCGTCAATGTTGGCAACCGATTGCGGCGTGGCATTCTGCGTCTTCGCAATCTCGTTTAGCATGGCGCCGCCGGCAATCTGGTCGTCGATCTGGGCCCGCAGCTTGGTCATGCCGTCGATCGCTTTACGCAGCGCGACCTGCTGATGCAGTTCGTCCTTGGCCTGATCGAAAGTCTTGGTGCTGCCCGGCTCGACCTTGGTTACGCGGGCGAGATGCCAGCCGAAAGGCGAGCGGATCGGATCGCTCACCGTGTTCAGCGGCAGGTCGAAGATCGCAGTGGCAATCGCAGCCGGCAGCTCGCTCTTGGCGACGGAGCCGAGCTTGACGTCGTCGGGCTTCAGCTTCTTGGTCCGGGCGGCCATGGCCATGAAATCCTCGCCCTTATCAAGGGCCTCCTTGGCGGCCTTGGCTTCGGCCTCGGTCGTGAACACCACCTGTTCGACCGCGCGCTTCTCCGGCGTCACATAGGCCGACTGGTTGGCCTCATACTCCTCGTGCAGTTCGGCGTCGCTTACTTCCATTTTGGCGGCCAGCGCGGCCGGGGTGATCTCGAACCAGGACAGGCTGCGGCGCTCGGGCGCCGTAAAGGCCGCCGGGTTGGCCTTGTAATATTCTTCGATCTTCTCGGCCGTCGGTGCCGGCGGAGCCGGCAGCTTGGCGCTGTCGACCACGACGTAATCGGCGAAGCGCCGTTCCAGGCGGTAGCCGAGAATGGTGTCGGCCATCAGCTTGGGCGCGCTGGTCAGGCTGCCGAAAAGGCTGCCGAGCAGGCGGGTACGGGCAACGTCCTGTTGCAGCAGGGCCACCAGGGTGGCCTCGGAGTAACCCTGTTCGCGCAGGTAGCGCTCGTAGGCGAGGCGGTTGAACCGGCCGTCCTCGCCCTTGAAGGCCGGCGCGTTGAGCAGGGCGTTGCGCACATCGGCTTCGGTGATCGTAATGCCCATATCCCGCGCGGCCTGCTGATAGAGGCGATCCTCGACGAGCTGGTTCAGTACGGACGCATCCAGCCCGAGCTGATGGGCCTGCTCGGCGGAGAAATTGCCGCCGAAGCGGCGCTGCAACTGGCTTAGCTGGCGGCGCCAGGCTTCGGCGAATTCCGGTTGGCTGATCTCGGTGTTTCCGACCTTGGCCACAGGCGCGTTGCCGCCGAAATTGCGGATATAGTCGGCAATGCCCCAGATGCCGAAGCTCGCCACGAGGACGAACATCAATCCCTTGGCAATCCAGGAAGCGGCACCGGAGCGCATCTGCTGCAGCATGAAACACCTAAAAAGTTAAGCGAAACAACGGCTCCCGGCCGGCTTTCAACGTCCGTCCGGAATGGCGGCGCATACTAAAGGCGGGGCCGGGAGCGGGCAAGGCACCCTTACGGAGGAAAACCGGGAGCAAAGCCGGGTTTTGCCGGGACGGGCGGCTTTGCCTTTCCCGACGGATATTGTAGATCAGGCACATTCCCGGACAGAAAGAGGTCAACATGGCGGCGCGTCGGCCCCTCATCGTCGGCAACTGGAAAATGAACGGCCTGAAGGCCAGCCTGGCGGAGGCCAAGGCGATGGCGGACAGGGCCGCCAGCGAGAAACCCAAGGCCGAACTCGGCCTCTGCCCGCCGGCAACGCTGGTGGCCGCCATGGCCAAGGCGCTCGGGGGCAGTCCGGCCGATCCCCATCGGATCGGCGTCGGCGGCCAGGATTGCCATGCCAGAAGCAGCGGTGCCCATACCGGCGATATCAGCGCCGAGATGCTGAAGGATGCCGGGGCGACTTACGTGATCGTCGGCCATTCGGAGCGCCGGGCCGACCACGGGGAGACGGATGCCGTCGTCCGGGCCAAGGCTCAGGCCGCCCATCGCGCCGGACTGATCGCCATCATCTGCGTGGGCGAGACGCTGGCGCAACGCGATGCCGGCGAGACGCTCAAGGTCATCAATGGCCAGCTGCGCGCTTCACTGCCCGACGATGCCGCTGCCGCCAATACCGTCATCGCCTACGAGCCGGTCTGGGCGATCGGCACCGGCCGGACGCCGACGCCGGCGCAGGTGGCCGAGGTGCATGCGGCGATCCGCCAGGACCTGATGGCCCGCTTCGATGACGGCGCCGGCTTCCGCCTCCTTTATGGCGGATCGGTCAAGCCGGACAACGCCCGCCAGCTCATGGCGGTGGCCGATGTCGACGGCGCACTCGTTGGTGGGGCCAGTTTAAAGATCAATGACTTCTGGCCTATAGTTGAGGCAAAGAATTAGTTTTATGGATCTCTGAATGGGCATCGAGCAGCGGGATAAGGAAGGTGATCTGGCCGCCTTGAAGCGGGTCGCCGAAACCTTTGCCGTGTCGGTGACGCCACATCTGCAGGCGCAGATCGATCCGTCCGACCCGAAGGATCCGATAGCGCGCCAGTTCCTGCCGGATGCCGCTGAACTGGTGACGCATGAGCATGAAAGGCCGGATCCGATCGGTGACGATGCCCATAGCCCCGTTCCGGGGATCGTGCATCGCTATCCGGACCGGGTGCTGCTCAAGCTGGTCAATGTCTGCCCGGTCTATTGCCGCTTCTGCTTCCGCCGCGAGATGGTGGGGCCTGGCGCCAAGGGTTTGAACGCCGCGCAGCTCGATGCCGCTATCGGTTATATCGCTGAGCACCCGGCGATATGGGAGGTGATCCTGACCGGCGGCGATCCGCTGATCGCCTCCCCGCGGCGGCTGGCTCAGGTGATCGATCGCCTTAATTCTATTTCGCATGTTGTTGTAATCCGGATACATTCGCGCGTTCCCGTTGTCGATCCGGAGCGCATTTCCTCCGAGCTTGTCGCGGCCCTGAAGGCTTCCACCAAGACCGTCTGGCTGCTGCTACACGCCAATCACGCCCGGGAATTCGTTCCCGAGGCCCGGGCCGCCATCGCCCGGCTGGTCGATGCCGGCATCCCCATGCTGGGCCAGTCGGTTCTGCTCAAAGGGGTGAACGACAGCCCGGCGGCTCTGGCCGACCTGTTCAAGGCCATGATCGCCAACCGCATCAAGCCGCATTACCTGCATCATGGCGACCTCGCCCGCGGCACCAGCCATTTCCGCGTCAGCCTGGAGCAGGGCCAGGCCCTGATGCGCCGCCTGCGCGGCCACTACTCGGGCCTGCTGCAGCCGACCTACATCCTCGACATCCCCGGCGGGCATGGGAAAGTGCCGGTCGGGCCGGTTTATGCCGAACCGGCCGCCGATGGCGAAAGCTGGGAGGTCAGCGATCCATGGGGCGGCATGCATCATTACGCTGATCCGGCCGCGGACTAGGCGAGGCGGGCTCGCCACCGATGCGCTGGAGAAACTGGGTAATTTTCGCCGTCACCGGGCGGTGAAGAGCCGGCCTCGATGCCCGATCAGGGGCTTTCCATATCCGGCTCCAGGGTGTAAAAGCCCCCCGACTTTGCCGGAGACTGAACCGATGATGACCTTCCTGCTCGTGGTCCATATCCTGCTCGCGCTGGCGATGATCGGGGTGATCCTGATGCAGCGCTCGGAAGGCGGTGCCCTCGGTATCGGCGGCGGTTCGGGCTTCATGACCGCGCGCGGCCAGGCAAATCTGCTGACCCGCACCACGGCCATCCTGGCCACCCTCTTCATCGGCACCAGTATCGCATTGGCATTGCTGTCGGGCAGCCACTCCGCGCCGCGCTCGATTCTCGATCTGCCGACCGGCAGTCAGGCACCCGCGCCGCCGGCGCAGCCCGCCGAGCCGGCGCAGCCGAGCGTGCCGCTGTCGAAGTAAGTTACGGGAACGTCTTAAAAATTTCGGTGTTGTGAAATCGCGCGCCGCGGCGCGCAAAGCCCTTTTTTGTGTCGGATGAATCAGTTAAACAGGAAGCCCATGACGCGGTACATCTTCATAACCGGCGGCGTGGTCTCCTCTCTTGGAAAAGGTCTCGCATCGGCGGCTTTGGGCGCGCTTCTGCAGGCGCGCGGCTACACGGTGCGGCTGCGCAAGCTCGACCCCTATATCAACGTAGATCCGGGCACCATGAGCCCGTATCAGCATGGCGAGGTTTTCGTCACTGACGACGGCGCCGAAACCGATCTCGATCTGGGCCACTACGAGCGCTTCACCGGCGTTCCCGGGCGCAAGAGCGACAACATCACCACCGGCCGCATCTATCAGACCGTCATCGCCAAGGAACGCCGCGGCGATTATCTGGGCGGCACCGTCCAGGTGATCCCGCATATCACCGACGCGATCAAGGATTTCATCGCCGCCGAGAACGAGGGCGTCGATTTCATGCTGGTGGAAGTCGGCGGCACGGTTGGCGATATCGAAAGCTTGCCGTTCCTCGAGGCGATTCGCCAATTCGGCCTGCAGGTGGGGCGCGACCGGGCGATCTACATCCATGTGACGCTGGTGCCTTATATCGCGGCTTCCGGCGAATTGAAGACCAAGCCGACCCAGCATTCGGTCAAGGAACTGCGCTCGATCGGTATCCAGCCCGATATCCTGCTCTGCCGCGCCGACCGCGAGATTCCGCTGGGCGACCGCAAGAAGATGGCCTTGTTCTGCAATGTCCGGGAAGAGGCGGTGATTCCAGCATTGGACGTGAGCACCATCTATGCGGCGCCGCTCTCCTATCACGAGGCTGGTCTGGACGTGCAGGTATTGCGGGCCTTCCATCTTGAGGCTGGCGCCGAGCCGAATCTGGACGCCTGGAAGAATATCGTGCAGCGCGTTGTGGCGCCGGAGAGTGCGGTGAAGATCGCAATCGTCGGCAAGTACACGGGCCTGAAGGACGCTTACAAGTCGCTGGCCGAGGCGCTGGTGCATGGCGGCATCGCCAACAATGCGCGTGTCAACATCGAATGGATCGAAGCCGAGATATTCGAGAAGGACGAGACAGCCCTGCGCGCGCTGGACGGCGTCAATGCCATCCTGGTGCCTGGCGGCTTCGGTGAGCGCGGCTCGGAAGGCAAGATCCGGGCGGTGACCTTCGCCCGCGAGCGGCAGATCCCGTATTTCGGCATCTGTTTCGGCATGCAGATGGCGGTGATCGAATACGCCCGCAGCAAGGCCGGCATCAAGAAGGCCAGCAGCACCGAATTCGGCCCGACGGATGAGCCGCTCGTCGGCATGATGACCGAATGGATGCGCGGTAACGAGCTGGAGAAGCGCTCGGCGGCCGGCGATCTCGGCGGCACTATGCGGCTCGGCGCCTATGAGGCCATGCTCAAGCCGGCAAGCCGGGTCGCCGAAATCTACGGCTGCACGACGATCTCCGAGCGCCACCGCCACCGCTATGAGGTCAATGCCCGCTATCGCGAGCAGCTTGAGAAATGCGGCTTGGTGTTTTCCGGCATGTCACCGGACGGCCTCTTGCCAGAGATCGTCGAACTGCCGGATCATCCCTGGTTCATCGGCGTGCAATATCACCCTGAGCTGAAGTCCAAGCCCTTCGAGCCGCACCCTCTGTTCGCCAGTTTCGTGAAGGCTGCGCTGGATCAGTCGCGGCTGGTCTAGGGGCTGAAAAAGGGCCGCAGTCTGCCTTATGTATCGCCATGCCCGGGGCTCCACCCGGGCATCCACGTTTTCGTAACCCAGCCGGAATAAGACGTAGATGGCCGGGACAAGTCCGGCCATGACATTGTAGGGTAAGAGGTCAGGGGCGCCTGACCAGGAGAAGTGCAGTATGAGCGAGGCTCAAAACCCGATCCGCCATGTCAAAGTCGCCGAATTCGAGATCGGCAACGATCTGCCGCTGACCATCATCGCCGGCCCCTGCGCCATGGAAAGCCGCGAGCATGCGCTGGACATGGCAGGTTCGCTGCATGAGTTGACCGAAAAGCTGGGCGTCAACTTCATCTACAAGACCTCGTTCGACAAGGCCAACCGTACCTCGATTCGCAGCAACCGCGGCTTCGGCCTGGAGAATGCGCTGCCGGTGTTCGACGCGATCCGCGAACAGATTCGCGTCCCCGTGATCACCGATGTGCATACCGAGGAGCAATGCCGCATCGTCGCCGAACATGTCGATCTGCTGCAGATTCCGGCTTTTCTCTGCCGCCAGACTGACCTGCTGGTGGCGGCCGCTCAGACCGGCAAGCCAGTGAACGTGAAGAAGGGTCAGTTCCTGGCGCCCTGGGATATGAAGAACGTGGTCGAGAAGTTCGACTATGTCGGCAATCCGAACGTGATGTTGTGCGAGCGCGGTGTGTCCTTCGGCTACAACACCCTGGTCAACGACATGCGTGCGCTGCCGATCATGGCCGAGACCGGCTGCCCGGTGGTGTTCGACGCCACCCATTCGGTGCAGCAGCCGGGCGGGAAGGGGGCCAGCTCGGGCGGCGACCGCCGCTTCGTCAAGGTGCTGGCCCGGGGCGCGGTGGCGATAGGCGTCGCCGCTGTGTTCATGGAGACGCACAAGGACCCGGATTCCGCACCGTCCGATGGCCCCAATATGGTGCCATTCGATCAGATGGAAGGCGTGCTTGAGCAGTTGCTGGAATTCGACCATCTGGCGAAGAGCGGGCATTGATATAACCTGCCTTCGATCCAGCCCTCCCTTTGAGAGGGGGTGTCGCTGCGGGCTTTCCCGGCCCATGAGACAGAGTGGCGCCCGCCCCGGCCTTCAATCCAGCGTGATCACAGTGTGGCAAGGCCCGTTTGCGGCCTGAGCGGTGGGCCTGCCGCTTCCACGACATAATTGCATAATGCTATTGCCATGATTCAGCGTATGGTTTGCCCCTAACCTGCGCCCGGTCGGGGCCGTTTAGTCGGCCCCAGCGGTGCCCCAGCGTAACCCGGTCTGGCGTCTGCTGATGAACATGCGTTTTTCTCTTGGTTCGGTCTTCGCGAAAGGCGCTTCGCCCGGCACGGCGGAGGACCGCGCGGCTGAGAAGGCCGAGCCGGACCGGGCCGCGCCGAAGGAGCCGGAGCGGCTTGGCCGCATCAGCAGCGGTTGGGCCTGGTACAAGGCCAAGCAGGTCGTTGTTGCCAACTGGATCGAGGCCAGGGTCCGCTTCCTGCGTCGCCTGATCCGAGGCGAGGAATTGTTCCTGCTGCTGCCCGCCGTCGTACTCGGGATGCTGGTCGGCAGTACGGTCACCGCTCTGCGGCAGTTGATATCCACGATTCATCATGTGGCTTTCGGCTTTTCCATCGAGCGGCAGTGGATGCAGGTTGCAGCCGAGAATCCCTGGCGCATCGTGCTGGTGCCGGTGGTCGGCGGCCTGCTGCTCGGTGTTGCCGGCTATCTGTACAAACGGTTCTCAAATCGTGAGATCGTCGACGCTATCGAGGCCAATGCGCTGCATGGCGGTCGCATGTCGCTGACCGGCAGCCTCGTCATCGTCGGCAAGACGCTGCTTTCGATCGGCAGCGGCGGCTCGGTCGGCATCGAGGCGGCGATCACCCAGTTTGGCGCCGCCCTGTTCAGTTGGACCGGCCGGCGGCTGCAGTTGTCCCGGCACCAATTGCGCATCATGGTTGCTTGCGGTGCCGCGGCGGCGATCAGCGCGGCCTTCAATGCCCCGCTTGCCGGCGTTTTCTATGCGTTGGAACTGGTGCTGGGCAATTATGTGGTGACCGCCCTGGCGCCGGTCGCCATCGCGGCCATTGCTGGCATGCTGGTCTCGCAATCGGTGTTGGGCAACGAGCCGATCTTCTATCTGGCGAGCCAGCCGACGGTATCCGGCAGCGACTATGTGCTCTCGGCAGTGATCGGGGTCGGGGCTGCCGCCCTGGGGGTGGCGGCGATGCGGCTCGCCACCATGATCGACGCAGCTTACCGCCGGGCCAAGGCGCCGGACTGGCTGCGGCCAGCCATTGGCGGGCTACTGCTGGGACTGGTGGCGACGGAATTCCCTTATGTGCTCGGCAGCGGTCATGGCGGCATCGAGGAAGTGCTGCATCAGGGCTTGCCGCTCATGGTGTTGGCCGGTCTGGTGCTGGCGAAAAGCTTCGCTTCCGCCGTCAGTATCGGCAGCGGCTTCACCGGCGGCCTGTTCAGCGCCTCGCTGTTCCTCGGCAGCCTTTATGGCGCGGCAGTCGGCACGGTACTCAGCAGCCTGATCCCGGCGCTCAGCCCCAGCGCGCTGGTCTACGCCCTGATAGGCATGGGAACGGTGGCCGCCTCGATCGTCGGCGCACCCATCACCATGATTCTGCTGATCTTCGAGACCACCCAGGAATATGCCGTCACCATGGTGGCCGCCATCGGCGTGGTGGTCGCGGCCTTGGTGACGAGGCGCTGGTTCGGCTACTCGTTTGCGACGTGGCGGTTCCATCTTAAGGGCATCGAACTGCGCGGAGCGCAGGATGTCGGCCGGCTTTACGAGCTGCAGGTGCGCGAAATCCTTGACCGCGACGTGATGAAAGTGCCGCCGACGCTGGACATGGCGACATTGGCCAGCCTCTTCCTGTTCGGTCGCAAGACGGTCGCCTTTGTCGTCGATGACGATGGCGTCTTCCTGGGCGTCATCGACGTTAACGACACCAATGCAGCAATCATCGAGGGGGCAGGTGATCGCAAGATTGCGGAACTGATGCGGCCGCAGCCGCTGACGGTGCGTCCGACGGACCGTCTCAGTACGGCGGTGGAGATATTCGATCGCACCGATTTCGAAACCGTCGCTGTGGTTTCCGGCGGCGAGCGGCCCAGGCTGCTCGGCTGCGTGCATGAGGCGGATGTGCATCGGCGCTATTTCGCCGAGACCGAGCGGATGCGGCGCGAAGAGGTCGGTTACCGGGAATAGAGCGGATCCGCGCAGATTTTCCACTCTGGCCCTCGACTTGCCACGATCCGGGCCTTGCCGGAAAGGCTCTGCCGGGCTATCCCTTCGCCGGTCTTTTCCTCCTTTGTCTGCATCCAGAAGGGCTTCCGGTATGAGCGGCATTCGCGACATCCTGGCGCGGGAAATTCTCGATTCACGCGGCAATCCGACCGTAGAGGTCGACGTCCATCTCGAATCCGGTGCCTTCGGCCGCGCCGCCGTGCCGTCGGGGGCTTCGACCGGCGCCCATGAGGCGGTCGAACTGCGTGACGGCGACAAGGGCCGCTATCTCGGCAAGGGCGTTCGGAAGGCGGTGGATGCCGTCAACACGGAGATTTTCGACGCCATCTCAGGCTTCGAAGCGAGCGAGCAGCTCAAGATCGACCGCACGATGATCGATCTCGACGGCACGCCGAACAAGGCCCGCCTCGGGGCGAATGCGATCCTTGGCGTCAGCCTTGCCGTGGCCAAGGCGGCGGCGCAGGAGGCCGACCTGCCGCTCTATCGCTATGTCGGCGGGGCGGCAGCGCATGTCCTGCCGGTGCCGATGATGAACATCGTCAATGGCGGCGCTCATGCCGATAATCCCATCGACGTGCAGGAATTCATGATCATGCCGGTCTCGGCCAAGACCTGCGCCGATGCCATCCGCATGGGCGCCGAAGTCTTCCATACGCTGAAGAAGAAGCTGAAGGATGCCGGCCATAACACCAATGTCGGCGACGAAGGCGGCTTTGCCCCGAACCTGCCGAGCACCCGCGGCGCGCTCGACTTCATCATGCAGGCGATCGAGGCGGCAGGCTATAAGGCCGGCGAAGATGTGATGATCGCGCTGGATGCCGCCAGCACGGAATTCTTCAAGGACGGCAAGTATCACCTGGAAGGCGAGGGGTTGACGCTGGATGCCGCCGGCATGGCGCAATACTGGCAGAAGCTCGTCGGCGATTATCCCATCGTCTCCATCGAAGACGGCATGGCCGAAGACGACTGGAATGGCTGGAAGTTGCTGACCGAAGCGATCGGCGGCCGCGTGCAGCTCGTCGGTGACGACCTGTTCGTTACCAACCCGAAACGGCTGGCCCAGGGTATCGAAAAGGGCGTCGGCAATGCGATTCTGGTGAAGGTGAACCAGATCGGGACGCTCTCGGAGACGCTGGAAGCGGTCGAGCTTGCGCATAAAAACGGCTATCGCGCGGTGATGTCGCATCGCTCGGGTGAGACCGAGGACAGCACGATCGCCGATCTGGCGGTGGCCTCCAATTGCGGCCAGATCAAGACCGGCTCGCTGGCGCGCTCGGACCGGCTGGCAAAGTACAACCAGCTCATCCGCATCGAGCAGGAGCTCGATCTCGCCGCCAAGTATCCTGGCCTTGCGGCGCTGAAGCGACGCTGAGATGGCGCTGGGGGTGCGGCCGCGGACTCTCATAACCGGCCTGGCTGCGCTGCTGCTGGGCGGCTCAGCCGTGCCGGCCGTCCCTTCGGTGGCGCAAACCGTGGCGGTGGCGCCAGCCAGCCTTGTTGGCCGCTGGAGCGAAGGTCAGGCTGGCTGCGGCAGGGGCGAGGTGCTGGAATTCACCGCGGAGGGCGGGTTCCGTTCGACATTGGATGAGGGCGATCCGCGCGAGGGGCGCTACCGCGTCAATCGCGACCGCATCATCCTGGTCGACAATGCCGAGCCGGACCATGAGGTCATGCTTTTCGTGCTCGACCTTTCCGCCACCAATCTGACGGCCTTCGATGAATCGATTGAAGCAGACCGGCGGCTGGTGAAGTGCCGGTGACCGGCCTGGGATCTGACTTAATCATCTAATTCTTTGACTCTGCGGGCTGAATCGGAGCTTCTGCAACGATTCGCGTTGACCCGGCGACTCGGATGTGATTCGATTCGGTCCATGAGTGCTCTACGCGAGATCCGTCGCCATTCGTTGTCCGCCATCGTGCCGGTGATCTGTTTCGCCGCGATTGCCTATTTCTGTTATCACGCGGTGGAGGGAGAGCACGGCATCAATGCCTATACCCGGCTGACCATGCAGATCCAGGAAACCAAAGCCGCCCTGGCCGAAGTGACTGCCGAGCGCAAAATCCTTGAGCGTCGGGTCGAGCTTCTGCGTGCCGACGGCCTGGATGCCGACATGCTCGAAGAGCAGTCGCGCCGGGTGCTCGGTATGGTCAAGGACGGCGATCTGGTAATTCTCGGACGCTGAGCCGGGGTTGGCGAGAAACGGAATTGCGTCAATTAACTCAAATCGAGTTAATCTAGGAAAAACCCTTGTTTTAACTTGAGTTAGGCGCCATCTTCCCGCCCCGGTCGGTCACGTCATTCGACAGTGCCCTAAGGTCAAGCTGATCGGGAGGAATGCATGGCAAAAGCAGCCAAAGCCGGAGATGCAGGCGGTAAGAAGGGCGGCAAATTGCCGCCGGTCGAGCAACTGCTCCAATATTACCGCGACATGCTGCTGATCCGCCGCTTCGAGGAGAAGGCGGGGCAACTCTACGGCATGGGGCTGATCGGCGGCTTCTGTCACCTCTATATCGGCCAGGAAGCCGTCGTGGTCGGCCTGCAGGCCTGCGCCAAGCTGGGCGATGCCGTCATTACCTCCTATCGCGATCACGGCCACATGCTGGCGACCGGCATGGACCCTAAAGGCGTGATGGCCGAGCTGACCGGCCGCATCGGCGGCTATTCCAAGGGCAAGGGCGGCTCGATGCACATGTTCAGCCGCGAGAAGCATTTCTACGGCGGCCATGGCATCGTCGGCGCCCAGGTGCCGATCGGCACCGGCCTGGCCTTCGCCCAGAAATACAAGAAGAACGATAACGTGACCTTCTGCTACTTCGGCGACGGTTCGGCCAACCAGGGGCAGGTCTACGAAAGTTTCAACATGGCCGAGCTCTGGAAACTGCCGGTCATCTACGTGATCGAGAACAACCAATATGCCATGGGCACCTCGGTGGCGCGCGCTTCCGCGCAACCGGCGCTCTATAAGCGCGGCGAGAGCTTCGGTATTCCCGGCCGTCAGGTCGATGGCATGAACGTGCTGGCGGTGAAGGAGGCGGGCGATGAGGCCGTGGCCTGGTGCCGCGCCGGCAAGGGGCCGATCATTCTCGAGATGATGACCTATCGTTACCGCGGCCATTCCATGTCCGACCCGGCAAAATACCGCAGCAAGGATGAAGTGACCAAGATGCGCGCCGAGCATGATCCGATCGATCAGGTGCGTAGCACGCTGCTCAACAACAAGCTTGCCGATGAAGATGCGTTGAAGGCGATCGACAAGGAAGTAAAGGACATCATCCAGCAGGCTGCCGATTTCGCCCAGCAAAGTCCCGAGCCCGATCCGTCGGAACTGTGGACCGACGTCTACGTCGAAGCATAAGCGGGCAGGGAGGACTACAATCATGGCAATCGAGATTTTGATGCCTGCGCTGTCGCCGACGATGACCGAGGGCAAGCTGGCGAAGTGGCTCAAGAAGGAAGGCGACGAGATCAAGGCGGGCGACATCATCGCCGAGATCGAGACCGACAAGGCGACGATGGAATTCGAAGCCGTCGACGAAGGCGTGCTGGACAAGATCATCGTCCCGGAAGGCACCGAGGGAGTTGCCGTCAATGCACCGATCGCTGTGCTGCGCGGTGAGGACGAGAAGCCTGGCGCCGCACCGGCGAAGCCGGCGGCGCAGCCTGCTCCGGCGCCAGCACCGGCTTCGGCGGCTCCGGCCAGCGACAACAAGCCGGCTGAGGCGACCAAGCCGGGCGAATCTGCGGTGACTGCAGCGCCGACGCCTGCGCCGCAGCTTGCCGCAGACCCGGAAATTCCCGCCGGTACGCAATTCGTCACCATGACGGTGCGCGAGGCGATCCGCGAGGGCATGTCGGAAGAGATGCGCCGCGATCCGGCCGTCTTCCTGATGGGCGAGGAAGTTGCGCAGTATCAGGGTGCCTATAAGATCAGCCAGGGCATGCTGGAGGAATTCGGCCCCGATCGCGTGATCGACACGCCGATCACCGAGCAAGGTTTTGCCGGTCTTGGTGTCGGCGCCGCCTTCGGCGGCCTGAAGCCGATCGTCGAATTCATGACCTTCAATTTCTCGATGCAGGCGATCGACCAGATCGTCAATTCGGCGGCCAAGACGCTGTATATGTCGGGTGGCCAGATGGGCTGCCATATCGTGTTCCGCGGCCCGAACGGCGCGGCCGCGCGCGTCGCGGCCCAGCACAGCCAGGATTATGCCGCCTGGTATTCGCATATCCCCGGGCTCAAGGTGGTGGCGCCGTATTCCGCTGCTGACGCCAAGGGACTGATCAAGGCGGCGATCCGCGATCCCAATCCGGTGATCTTCCTCGAGAACGAGATTCTGTACGGCCGCAGCTTCGAGGTACCGAAGCTGGATGATTACGTCATTCCGATCGGCAAGGCGCGCATCGCCCGGCCGGGCAAGGATGTCACCCTGGTGGCCTATTCCATCGCGGTCGGTCATTCCCTGGCGGCCGCCGAAAAGCTGGCCGCCGAGGGCATTGAGGCCGAGGTGATCGATCTGCGTACCATCCGTCCGATGGACAAGGAAACCATCGTCAAATCGGTGCAGAAGACTAACCGGCTGGTGACCGTGGAAGAGGGCTTCCCGCAGTCTGGCGTCGGTGCCGAAATTTCCGCCTCCATCATGGAACTGGCCTTCGATTATCTCGATGCGCCGGTGACGCGCGTATCGGGCAAGGATGTGCCGATGCCCTATGCAGCCAACCTGGAGAAGATGGCCCTGCCTACCGTCGATGACATCGTTCAGGCGGCCAAAGCCGTCTGCTATCGCTGAGAGGAGGGCGGCATGACTATCGAAATTCTGATGCCCGCCCTGTCGCCGACCATGACGGAAGGCAAGCTGGCGAAGTGGCATAAGAAGGAAGGCGACGAGATCAAGGCGGGCGACATCATCGCCGAGATCGAGACCGACAAGGCGACGATGGAATTCGAAGCCGTCGATGAGGGCAAGCTCGGCAAGATCCTGGTTGCCGAGGGCAGCGAGGGCGTGGCGGTGAACACCCCGATCGCCGTGCTGCTGGAAGAGGGCGAAAGCGCGGCCGATATCAAGGCGGCCGATATCAAGACTGGCGCGGCACCCAAGCCTGCGCCGCAAGCCGAGAAAGCGCCGCAAGCGAAGCCGGCAGCTGCTCCTGCGCCGTCATCGACCCCGGTACCGGCCCCTGCCGCGGCGCCCCAGGCTGCCGCGCCTGCACCCGTACCCGTACCGAAACATGACGGCGGACGGATATTCGCCTCGCCCCTGGCGCGGCGCATGGCGGCGCAAGCCGGCGTAGATCTGCGTAACGTGCAGGGCAGCGGACCGCATGGCCGCATCGTCAAGGCCGATATCGAGAAGGCGCCCAAAGGTGCTGCCGCCACCGCCGGGGCAAAGCCGGCAACTCCAGCGCCCGCCGGTCCGGGCGCACGACAGCTTGCCGATTTGCTCAAGATGTCCTACCGGCTCGAGCCGCTCAGCGGCACGCGCCGGACCATCGCCCGTCGGCTTACCGAATCCAAGCAGACGGTGCCGCATTTCTATCTTACCATCGACACCGAGATCGACGAGCTGTTGGCCCTGCGCAAGCGGCTGAACGAGAAATCCGAGGTGAAGATCAGTGTCAACGACTTCGTGATTCGCGCGGTGGCGCTGGCCCTGAAAAAGGTGCCGGCAGCCAATGCCAGCTATGACGAGAGCGGCTTGATGTTCTACGAGCATGCCGATATCTCGGTCGCCGTGGCGACGCCGAACGGCCTGATCACTCCGATCGTCAAGCAGGCCGAGCAGAAGAGACTCACGCAGATCGCCAGCGAGATGAAGGATCTCGCGGCGCGGGCTCGCGACGGCAAGCTGAAGCCGGATGAATTCCAGGGCGGCACCTTCTCGGTGTCCAATCTCGGCATGTTCGGCGTGAAGCAGTTTGAGGCGGTGATCAACCCGCCGCAAGGCTGCATTCTCGCCGTCGGCATGGGCGAACAGCGCCCGGTGGTGAAGAATGGCCAAATTGTGCCTGCCACCCTTATGACATGTACATTGTCAGTCGATCATCGCGTCGTCGACGGCGCGGTCGGCGCCGAGTTCCTGCAGGCCTTCAAGGGCTATGTCGACGATCCCTTGACCATGCTGCTGTGAGTGGACGGGAGAAGCGCCATGAGTGAGACCAGCTTCGACGTCGTCGTCATCGGCAGCGGCCCAGGCGGCTATACTACGGCGATCCGCGCCTCGCAGCTCGGGATGAAGACCGCCATCATCGAGCGCGAGAATCTCGGCGGCATCTGCCTGAACTGGGGATGCATCCCGACCAAAGCTTTGCTGCGTTCGGCCGAGATCTATAGCAACATCAAACATGCCGAAGCCTTCGGTTTCACTATCGAAGGCAAAGTGACGATCAACGGACCCAAGATCATCGAGCGTTCGCGCAAGGTCGCCGCTCAGTTGTCCAACGGCGTCAAATTCCTCATGAAGAAGCACAAGATCGCCGTCTTCGACGGTCATGGCGTGCTGAACGGCCCGGGCAAGGTGAAGGTCACCAAGGATGGCAAGCCCGTCGCCGATCTGACGGTCAAGCATATCATCCTGGCGACCGGCGCCCGCGCCCGTACGCTGCCGGGGCTGGAGCCGGATGGCAAGCTGGTCTGGACCTATCGTGAGGCGATGGTGCCGCCGGCAATCCCCAAATCGCTGTTGGTGATTGGCTCGGGGGCTATCGGCATCGAGTTCGCCAGCTTCTACCGCACGCTCGGCTCCGATGTGACCGTCGTCGAGGTAATGGACCGGGTCCTCCCGGTAGAAGACGAAGAGATTTCCGTCTTCGCCACGAAGTCCTTCGAGAAGCAGGGCATGAAAATTCATGTCGGTACAACAGTGACCGCCTTGAAGAAAGGCACCGATACGGTAACCGCCGTGCTGAAGGACAAAGCCGGCAAGCAAAGCGAGATCACCGTCGAGCGTGTTATTCTCGCGGTTGGCATCGTCGGCAATGTCGAGAATATCGGCTTGGAAGGCACCAAGGTGAAGGTCGAGAAGACCCATGTCGTGGTCGACGAGTACAGCCGCACGGCCGAGCCGGGCGTCCATGCCATCGGCGACCTGACCGGCCCGCCCTGGTTGGCGCATAAAGCGGCCCATGAAGGCGTGATCTGTGTCGAGAAGATCGCCGGCCTCAAGGATGTGCATCCGCTCAATGTTAGCAATATCCCGGGCTGTACCTACTGCACGCCGCAGGTGGCCAGCGTCGGCCTCACCGAGGCGGCGGCCAAGGCGAAGGGTCATCAGGTCAGGGTCGGCCGTTATCCGTTCATCGCCAATGGCAAGGCGATCGCGCTGGGCGAGCCGGAAGGACTGGTAAAGACGGTGTTTGATGCCAAGACCGGCGAACTGCTTGGTGCCCATATGGTCGGCGCGGAAGTTACCGAGATGATCCAGGGTTTCGGCATCGCCAAGACCTTAGAAACGACCGAAATCGAGTTGATGCATTCGGTCTTCCCGCATCCTACTTTGAGCGAAATGATGCATGAATCCGTCCTGGACGCTTACGGTCAGGCGCTGAACTATTAACGCGGGAAAAGTGGGATTCTGGCCCGGTCACATCCAGATAGGGCCAGCGGTGCGGAGGGCAGGGGTTTCCTGCTATAGTCCGCTACACTACCTCAAGGGGTGAAGCCAGAGGATTAGATCGTGACGATTAATATTCAGCCGTTGCCTGTCCGTCACCCGGAGAAGGCGCACAAGCCTGATACGCCGCTTTTGCGCAAGCCGGACTGGATTCGCGTGAAGGCGCCGACCTCGGCTGAGGCAGCGGAGACACGGCGGCTGATGCGCGATCTCAAGTTGCATACGGTCTGCGAAGAGGCAGCCTGCCCGAATCTGGGTGAATGCTGGAAACAGAAGCACGCCACCTTCATGATTCTGGGTGCGATTTGCACGCGCGCCTGCGCCTTCTGCAATGTCGCGACCGGTAAGCCTGGCGCGCTCGATGCGGACGAGCCGCGCAATGTCGCCGAGGCGGTCGGCCAGTTGGGATTGCATCACGTCGTGATCACTTCGGTGGACCGCGACGACCTGCCCGACGGCGGTGCTTCGCAGTTCATCAAGACTATCGAGGAAATCCGCAAAACCTCGCCGCAGACGACGATTGAAATTCTGACGCCGGATTTCATCCGCAAGCCGGGTGCCATCGAAGCGGTCGTTGCCGCCAAGCCGGATGTCTTCAACCACAATCTGGAGACCGTGCCGCGGCTCTATCCGACCATCCGCCCCGGCGCGCGCTACTTCGCCTCATTGCGGCTGCTGGCCACGGTGAAAGAACTCGATCCGGCCATGTTCACCAAGTCCGGCCTGATGGTCGGCTTGGGTGAAGACAAGATCGAGATCATGCAGGTGATGGACGATCTGCGTGCGGCGGATGTCGATTTCCTCACCATCGGCCAGTATCTGCAGCCGACCCGCAAGCATGCCGAAGTGAAGCGCTTCGTCACACCGGACGAGTTTGAGTCCTATAAGACGATCGCGCACGCCAAGGGCTTTCTGATGGTCTCGTCATCGCCTCTGACACGCTCCTCGCATCATGCGGGCGACGACTTCATCAAGCTGCGCGTTGCCCGCGAAGCCAAGCTCGCCGCCACTGGGGAATAGCGTGCCGACCCACGCCGAAACGCGTGTGCTGCCGTACCGGCCGGACCAGCTCTTTGCTCTGGTTGCCGGTGTCGAGCACTACCCGAAATTCCTGCCCTGGTGCCTCGGCGCCCGTATCCGCGAACGCAGTGACAAATTGATGATCGCCGACCTGATTATCGGCTTCAAAATGTTCCGCGAGCGGTTCACCTCGAAGGTCATGCTCGACCCCGAAGCGATGCGCATCGACGTCGAGTACACCGAGGGCCCGTTTAAATACCTCAAGAATCACTGGAAATTCCTGCCGCATCCGACCGGCTGCGAGATCGACTTCTATGTCGATTTCGAATTCCGCTCGCGCCTCCTGCAAAAGACGATTGAGCTGTTGTTCAACGAAGCCGTGCGCCGGATGGTTGCCGCCTTCGAGGCGAGGGCGCGCCAGCTTTACGGTGAGAATGGATTATCGTTACCCCCGGGTGCTACGATACGCGCAATGTGATCCAGCAGCCTGAAGGGAGTTCTCCCCGTGGTCGCCTTGCCCGCCTTCACCAATCTTTCGATTTCCGGAACTTTGCTCGAGCGCGGCCTGCGTGGCCTGATGGGGAACTGGCGCGGCATTGCCGGCGACCGCACGGCGCAGATCGGCCGCGATATCGGGCAGGGCCGCAAGGAACTCGGTCCGAAGGATATCGACCGGCTACGCGGCTTGTTTACCGAATGCCTGGAGGCGCGTGGCGGCGAAGTTTCGGCCCGCGCCCGGGCGGCCGCGTTGGGTCAGCTGTATTTGAGCCTGACGGAGGACGGCAAGCGTATTTTTCAGAAGACGCTTGCGACTGACTTTGCTGCCGATCCGGCCATGCTGGACAAGGCGATGACAGCCGTGAAGGCTGCTGGCGATCCGGTGGCACGGCACGAAGCCGAACGCAAGCTGCGCCTGGCGCTCACCCCGCCACGGCAGCGGCTGCTGACCCATTTCACCGGCTTGCCGCAGGGTGTGAAGTTCCTGGTCGATTTGCGCGCCGATGCCTTGCGCTTCAAGAAAGAGGACAAGGAACTGGCGATCCTCGATGCCGATCTCGAGGATCTATTCGTCGCCTGGTTCGATGTCGGCTTCCTCGAGTTGCAGCGCATCACCTGGAACAGCCCCGCGGCGCTGCTGGAAAAATTGATCGCCTACGAGGCGGTGCATGCCATCGAAAGCTGGGACGATCTGCGCAACCGACTGGATGCCGACCGGCGCTGTTATGCCTTTTTCCATCCGCGCATGCCGCTCGAGCCGCTGATTTTCGTCGAGGTGGCCTTGGTCAAAGGCATTGCCGGCAATGTGCAGGATCTGCTCGATCAATCCTCGCCGGTGCTGGACCCGCGCGAGGCCGATACAGCCATCTTCTATTCGATCTCGAATACGCAAGTGGGCCTGCGGGGCATTTCGTTCGGCAATTTCCTGATCAAGCGGGTGGTTGACGATCTCAGCCGCGAGTTGCCGCATCTGAAGCAGTTCTCGACTTTGTCGCCGATCCCCGGTTTCCGCAAATGGCTGGAGGATGTCGTTGCCCGGGGCACGCCCGATCTGGTGCCCGCCGAGGCGCGAGACGAATTGCGCGAGGCCTTGGGCAAGCGCTTCTCCAAAGGCATGTTGCCCGGTCTACTGAAGGACCATGCCTGGGCCGAGGATGCGGCTCTGGCCGAAGCGCTCCGGCCGGTGCTGATGCGGCTTTGCGCGCGCTACCTGCTCACGGCGCAGGACAGGGGGCGGCCGCGCGATCCGGTGGCGCGCTTCCATTTAAGCAACGGCGCCACGGTGCAACGGCTGAACTGGCTGGGAGATCGATCGAGAAACGGGATGAAGCAGTCAGCCGGAATCATGGTGAATTACCTCTATCGGCTCGACGAGATCGATCAGAATCACGAGAAATTCTCGCGCGACGGCATTATCGCGGCATCGAGTGACGTAAAGCGCCTTGCCGATCTTTAGCGGCTGGCGCTGATTTCCTCGACCATTTCGCCGGCAAGGCTGAGGGCATCCTCAACGGTGGCGGCGCGCACGGCACTGCGTCCGATCGCGCCATAGGTCATGCGCTGGTGCATGGTGGTCATGCCATGGCCGGCCACGGCAATATGCACGAGGCCGACCGGCTTCTCGGCGGAGCCGCCGCCTGGGCCTGCAATGCCGGTAACCGCAATGGCGATATCGGCCTGGCTTTTGCGCAGGCAGCCTTCAGCCATGGCGCGGGCCGTTTCCTCCGATACCGCGCCATGGCCGGCGATGATCTCTGCCGGTACGCCGAGCGATGCGGATTTTGCCGCATTGGAATAGGTGACGAATCCGCGTTCGAAAACATCCGACGAGCCGGCGATCTCGGTCAGTGTCGCGGCGATCAATCCACCGGTGCAGGATTCAGCCGTTGCCAGCATCAGCTTTTTGGCGCGGCACTTTTCCAGCAGGTTCTGGGCCAGGCGCAACAGGGTGTCGTCCATATCCATCTGGTTCACCAGTAATGCAGAATCGCCAGCATGATCGCAGCGCCATAGGCGCCGGCCAGAAGGTCATCGACCAGTACGCCGGGCGCGCCATTCAGGCTGCGGTCGGCCCAGGAGGCCGGCCAGGGTTTGGTGATATCAAGCACACGGAAGATGATAAATCCGATGGCGTAAAGGACAAAATCCGGCGGTACAAAGAGCAGCGTCAGCCATTGCCCAGCGACCTCATCGATGACGATCTCGCCGGGATCGTCGCCCGGCTGGGCGCGCAGATAAGTGCCGATTGCCCATAAAGCGACAAGGGAAATGGCGGCGGTTGCCGCTGCCAGCGACCAGAGGCCACCGAAATACTGAATCGTCCAGGCGAACGGCAGGGCGCCAAGCGAGCCCCAGCTGCCCGGTGCCGGCCGCAACTTGCCGAGTCCGAACCAGGTGCAGAGCAGGAAAGGGACGGCCGGCACGGCGTCAGCCCGGCAGGCGGATGGTGGCGGTCGCCATTGCAGCAATGCCTTCCCGCCGGCCAGTGAAGCCGAGCTTCTCGGTCGTGGTCGCTTTTATGCTGACCCGGTCACGGCCGATGCCGGCGATCTCCGCGATGCGGTCCCGCATGGCCTCGCGATGCGGGCCGATCTTTGGCGCCTCGCAGATTATGGTGACATCGCAATGAGCCAGCATGCCGTTCCTCTTGGCTACGAGGGCGAGCGCGTGCCGCAGGAAAGCGGCGGAGTCGGCATTCTTCCAGCGCGCATCGCTCGGCGGAAAATGCAGGCCGATATCGCCGTCGCCAAGCGCCCCGAGGATTGCATCGGTCAAGGCATGCAGGGCGACATCGGCGTCGGAATGGCCAGCCAGGCTGCGCTCATGCGGCACGGCGACGCCGGCCAGCATCAGTGGGCGGCCCGGCTCGTCGGCAAAGGCATGCACATCGAAACCCTGGCCGATGCGGATATCTGGCAGACGCAGCAATAGCTGCCGTTCCGCGCGGGCAAAATCACTTGCTTCAGTCACTTTGAAATTCTCTTCGCTGCCCATGACAAGGCGCACGTCCAGTCCGGCATGTTCTGCCACGGCGGCATCGTCCGTCAAAGCCAGGCCGGCGGCCTGCCGATGCGCCGCCAGGATCTCCTGGAAACGGAACGCTTGCGGCGTTTGCGCCCGCCACAATCCCTGACGGTCGGCTCCGCCCCGGATGCGGCCGGCTTCGGCGCGCTTCAGCGTGTCGACCACCGGAACGGCAAGGATTGCTCCGGACACCTGTTTCAGCATCCCCAGCAGCGCGTCGATCTGGTCATGGCGGAGGAAAGGGCGGGCTGCGTCATGGATGAGCACGATATTGGGGCTATCTGCAGCCAGAGCTTCCAGCCCTGACCGGACGGAATCCTGCCGTTCGGCACCCCCCAGGCAAGGCGGCAGCAACCGCGGCTCGCGTTCAAGGCCGGCGATGGCGCTGCGGTAATGCGCCTCGTCGTCGGGATGGATCACCACCATGACCCGCGCTATACCCTCGTAGCCCAGGCAGAAATCGATGCTGTGGCGCAGCAGGGGGGATCCACCAAGCATTTGATATTGCTTTGGTTTTTCTCCGCCGGCACGATTTCCCCGTCCGGCCGCAACAATAAGCGCAGCGGTGATCATGGCGGCACCCTAGCCGAGGCCATCTGCAGTGGCAAAGGCCGGGAGGCGGGCATGCAAATCAATATTGCAGCGCAAAAAGAAACCTCCTAGACTGAACAACAAGTGTGCATTCCAGACTCTGTGCAAAAAATGAGCATCAACGTCGGCCCCGTCTCAATCGAAGACCCCGTCATCCTCGCCCCCATGTCGGGGGTGACTGACCTTCCGTTTCGTCGCCTGGTGAAGCGGAGCGGCGCCGGACTGGTCGTGTCCGAGATGATCGCCTCCGAGGCTATGGTTCGCGCTTCGCGGCAGTCGCTGAAGATGGCGGAGAATGTGCCGGAAGAAGCCCCGATGGCGGTGCAGTTGGCCGGCTGTGAGCCGCGTGTAATGGGCGAGGCAGCCAAGCTGAACGAGGATCGCGGGGCCGCGATCATCGACATCAACATGGGCTGTCCGGTCAAGAAGGTCGTCAACGGCTACGCCGGCTCCGCGCTCATGCGCGACCTGGAGCACGCCAAGAGCCTGCTGACGGCGACGGTCAAGGCAGTGAAGCTGCCGGTGACTTTAAAGATGCGGACCGGTTGGGACGATGCGAACCGCAACGCGCCGGAGTTGGCGCGGATCGCCGAGGGCGAAGGCATTCGCATGCTGACGGTGCACGGCCGTACGCGCTGCCAGATGTATAACGGCCGCGCCGACTGGAAATTCGTGCGCAAGGTCAAGGAAGCCGTTTCCATTCCGGTCATAGTCAACGGCGACATCACCACGCTGGAGGAGGCGAAGGAGGCACTGGAGCAGTCCGGCGCGGATGGCGTGATGATTGGCCGCGGCGCTTATGGCCGGCCGTGGTTCCTGCGCCAGGTGATCGAATTCCTCAAGACCGGCCGGCGCATCGCGGACCCGCCTCTGGCTGAGCAGCAGGGGACGGTACTGGAGCATTATGATGCCATGCTGTCGCATTACGGCGTGCAGACCGGCCTGAAGATCGCCCGCAAGCATGTGGCGTGGTACTCGAAGGGCCTGCCTGGCTCGGCTGAATTCCGCACGCGCATTATGCAGATCGAGACTCCGGACGAGGCGCGGCTGGCCGTGCGCGATTTCTATGCGCCGCAACTGGAAAGAGCGGCCGCCTGATGGTGCAGGTCGAACGGAGCGCCGAGTTGCAGTCAATCGACGCAACCCAGGTGCTGGGCGCCATACCCAATCCCATCCTGGTGATCGGCCGGCATGGCGAAATCTCTTATGCCAACCCGGCTGCGGAACAATTCTTTGCCTCAGGCGCGTCTGTGCTGTGCCGGCAGAATTTGCGCGATATCGTACCGTTCGGCAGCCCCGTCCTGCAATTGGCGAACCAAGTGTTCCGCGAGCGTTACAGCGTTTCCGAATACGACGTCGATCTCGGTACGCCGCGGCTCGGCGAGCGATTGGTTGATGTGCAGATCTCTCCCGTGCCGGAATCGCCGCATCTTGCGATTGTCCGTCTCGATGAACGCAGCATGGCCGCCAAAATCGATCGTGCGTTGACATATCGAGGGGCCGCCCGCTCGGTCACCGGCATGGCCGCCGTCCTGGCGCACGAAGTCAAGAACCCGCTCAGCGGCATCCGCGGCGCCGCGCAACTGCTCGAATTGAATGCCACGCAAGCCGATCGGGAACTGACCCGCCTGATCTGCGACGAGACTGACCGCATCTGTGCACTGGTCGACCGGATGGAGGTGTTCTCGGACAAGCGGCCGATCGAACGCGGGCCGGTCAATATCCATCAGGTGCTGGAGCATGTGCGCAAGGTGGCGCAGGCCGGTTTCGCCAAGCACCTGCGCTTTGCCGAGCGCTACGATCCGTCCTTGCCGCCGGTTTTCGGCAACCGCGATCAGTTGGTGCAAGTCTTCCTCAATCTGGTGAAAAATGCGGCAGAAGCAATCGGCGACGATCCGAGCGGAGAGATCGTCCTGACCACCGCATATCGCCATGGGGTGCGCCTGGCGGTGCGCGGTTCGAAGGACCGGCTGCATCTGCCGCTGGAGGTTTCCGTGCAGGATAACGGCCCGGGTGTCCCGGAGGACATCCGTCCGTATCTGTTTGATCCCTTTGTGACAACCAAGGTTGCCGGCTCCGGCTTGGGTCTTGCACTGGTCGCCAAGATCATTGGCGATCATGGCGGCGTGATCGAGTGCGACAGCCGTCCGCGCCGTACCGTGTTTAGCGCCCGCCTGCCGGTGCATACGCCGACGGCGGAAGATTCTGGAGAGCTCGATGAATGACAAGGGCACTATTCTCGTTGCCGACGACGATCGCTCCATCCGGACGGTTCTGGATCAGGCGCTTGGGCGGGTTGGCTATCAGGTGCGCTCGACTGGCAATGCAGCAACCCTGTGGCGCTGGGCGTCGGAGGGCGAAGGCGACCTGATCATCACGGATGTGGTGATGCCGGACGAGAATGGCCTCGACCTTCTGCCGCGGATGAAGCGGATCCGCCCGGATTTGCCGATCATCGTCATGAGCGCGCAGAAGACGTTGTTGACTGCCGTGAAGGCGGCCGAACGCGGCGCGTATGACTACCTGCCGAAGCCTTTCGATCTCAAAGAGCTGCTGCGCGTTGTCGAACGCGCCTTAAGCCAACCGAAGGCAATGCCGTCCGAGGCGGCACAGGCTGGAAGCGACGAAGAGAAGCTGCCGCTGATCGGCCGTTCGCCGGCGATGCAGGAGATCTACCGCATCATGGCCCGCCTGATGGGAACGGACCTGACAGTGCTGATCTACGGCGAATCGGGCACCGGCAAGGAACTGGTGGCGCGCGCCCTTCACGACTACGGCAAGCGCCGTAACGGGCCGTTTGTGGCGATTAACATGGCGGCGATTCCCCGGGAATTGATCGAGTCCGAGTTGTTCGGCCACGAGAAGGGCGCTTTCACCGGCGCTGCCAATCGCTATGCCGGTCGTTTCGAGCAGGCTGAGGGCGGCACTCTGTTTCTCGACGAGATCGGCGATATGCCGATCGAGGCGCAGACCCGCCTTTTGCGCGTGCTTCAGCAGGGGGAATACACCACTGTAGGCGGCCGCACGCCGATCCGCACCGATGTGCGTATCGTCGCCGCCACCAACCGCGACCTGCGCCAGGCGGTAAATCAGGGATTGTTCCGGGAAGACTTGTTCTATCGCTTGAATGTCGTTCCGCTCCGCCTGCCGCCGCTGCGCGAACGCAGTGACGATATTCCCGATCTGGTCCGGCATTTTCTCGGCCAGGCGGCCGGGCAGGGGTTGCCGCTCAAGACCGTTTCGCCCGAGGCGATGGAACGCCTGCGCCGCTACCGCTGGCCGGGCAATGTCCGCGAGCTGGAGAATTTAGTACGGCGTCTGGCGGCCCTGTATGCCGACGACGTGATCGGCGTTGAAGTGATCGAGAACGAGTTGGCCGAGCCGCCCCAGGCGCCGCGGGCCGCCGAGCCGAGCGAGGAGGAAACCCTGACCGGAGCGATCGAGCGGCACCTGACCAAGTATTTTGCTGCCCAGGGAGACGATTTGCCGCCGCCCGGCGTGTATGACCGGATGCTGCGCGAGCTGGAAATCCCGCTGATTTCGCTCAGCCTGGCGGCGACTCGGGGCAACCAGATCAAGGCCGCCCATATGCTGGGGCTGAACCGCAACACGCTTCGGAAGAAGATTAAGGACCACAATATCCAGGTGATCCGGGGGCTGAAGTAGCCCCGCCCGACGGGTGCTTCGGCCGGTCCGCTGGGCTATGATTGATCCATGGTCCGGCCGCTTCCATACGAATCATGACCGACGACACGATGCCAGCATCGGCAAGTCCGACCGGCCGCATCCTGCAACGGGCGGCGGAGTGGTTCCGTCGTCATAAATTGATCCGTCACCTAGAGATTTCGCTTGCGATAGCGGCGCTGATTGCCGGGACCTTGACCTATCTGGCGATGACCCCCGGTGCCAATCAGGACCTCACGCCGCGCGAGGTCCAGGTCCTGCTGCTGACCGATCTGGTCATCCTGCTGAGCCTGACCTCCCTGGTTGCCCGCCGTTTGGTGATGCTATGGATGCAGCGCCGGCGCGGCGCGGCCGGCTCGCGGCTGCATGCCCGGATGGTCATGCTGTTTGCCGCCGTCACGGCACTGCCGACCGTGCTCATGACCGTCTTTGCCGTCCTGTTCTTTAATCTGGGCCTGCAGACTTGGTTCAGCGACCGGGTGAATGCCGCAGTGAAGGCTTCGGTGGCGGTTGCAGAAGCTTATGTTCAGGAGCATCGCAAGACCATTCAGGCCGATGTGCTGGCCATGGCAGCCGATCTCAATCGTGAGGCACCGAGCCTGGCGCGCAATCCTTATGCTTTCCAGCAGGCGGTTCGCCAGTTGGCACGGTTGCGCAGTCTTGGCGAGGCGATTGTCTTTACTTCCACCGGCGAGATTCTGGCGCGCAACGAACTCAGCCTGCTGATGGAGTTCGACCGAATCCCGACACGCATGCTTCAGGAAGCCAATGCCGGGCAGGTGGTCATCGTGACCACCGAAACAGATGATCGTGTCCGGGCGCTGGTGCGGCTGGACGGCTATCTCGATGCCTATCTCTATGTCGGCCGCTTCGTCGATCCAAAGATTCTTGGTGAGGTTGAACATGCGCGTTCGGCAGCAGCGCAGTACAACCGGCTGGAACAGGCCCGCTCGGCTCTGGAGATTAATTTCGCCGTTTTGTTCATGCTCATCTCGCTGCTGCTGCTGTTCGCCGCCATTTGGTTCGGTTTGCTGATCGCCAATCGCATGGTGACGCCGATCGGCGAAGTGGTGGCCGCTGCCGAGAAGATTCGCGGTGGCGATCTGACTGTACGGGTTACCGAGCGTGCCGATGGCGACGAGATCGCAACTCTGGGCCGGACCTTCAACCGCATGACGGGACAGTTGGCGGCCCAGCAGGTCGAGCTGATCACCGCCAACCGCCAGCTCGACGAACGGCGGCGATTCACCGAAACCGTGCTCGCCGGTGTCAGCGCAGGCGTGATCGGTGTCGATCCGCATGGTCTCGTGACGCTGCCGAATCCATCGGCGCTGACCATGCTGCAGCGGGATTTCGATCATATCGTCGGGCGGCCTTTCGTCGAGGTCGCGCCCGAGATGGCAGACCTGTTCACTTTGGTCAGCCAGGGTACCACGAACACGGTAGAGCGTGGCCAAGTACTGATGCAGCGTGGCGGCAGCAATCGCACATTACTGGTTCGTATCGCTCGCGAAGCAGCCGACAATGAGTTGCTTGGCTATGTGGTGACTTTCGACGATGTCACCGAACTGGTTGCGGCGCAGCGCAATGCTGCCTGGGCGGATATCGCACGCCGCATCGCGCATGAGATACGCAACCCGCTGACGCCGATTCAGCTCTCCGCCGAGCGGCTCAAACGCAAGTATATGAAAGAGGTGCAGACCGACCCTGAGATATTCGCGCAATGCACCGACACCATAATCCGTCAGGTCAGCGATATCGGCCGGATGGTCGACGAGTTCTCGGCCTTTGCCCGCATGCCGCGGCCAGTCTACCGAGAAGAAGATCTCGTGCAGCTTGTGCGGCAGGCCGTATTCCTGCAGCAGGTCGCGCGCCAGGATGTTCGGTTTGAAAGCAAACTGCCGTCTGCGCCGCTGCATTTGAATTGCGATGCTCGCCAGATCGCTCAGGTTCTGACCAATATCCTGCAGAATGCCATCGACGCGATCGATGGGCGGGCCAAGCCGGATTCTGAGCCGTTGCCGCAGGGACAAGTCACGGTGGAGGTTCGGGAGGTCGAAAACGGGGGTGAAGTCCTCGTTCTCGATAACGGCCGGGGGCTTCCGCTGGAGAATCGGGACCGGCTTTTCGAGCCGTACGTTACGACGCGCACCAAGGGGACGGGCCTGGGCCTGGCCATCGTGAAAAAAATTATCGAAGAGCATGGCGGAACCATCACCCTGACCGACGCCGCGGCGTTTGATCCGGCGCTGAAAAATGGTACGTTGGCCCGCATTCGCCTTCCCTCAGCGCCGGGAGCGGCCGCGGAAAGCGGCCGCGAAGCCGTACAGGAAGGCAAGGCGGAATTCTCTAACCAGAACATAATTTTGCGGAAGCTGGGTTCAGGCAGTCATGGCGCGTGACATTCTCATCGTCGACGATGAGGCCGATATTCGCAACCTGGTTGCCGGCATCCTGCAGGACGAAGGCTATGAAACGCGCCTGGCAGCCGATTCCGAGGCGGCGTTGCGGGAAATCGAATCGCGTCGTCCGAATGCGGTGATTCTCGATATCTGGCTGCAGGGCAGCCATCTGGACGGCCTGCAAATTCTCGATCGCATCATCCGTGATCATGCCAATGTGCCGGTCATCATGATTTCCGGCCACGGCAATATCGAAACGGCAGTCGCAGCCATCAAGCGTGGCGCTTACGATTACATCGAGAAGCCGTTCAAGAGCGACCGTCTGCTGCTGGTTGTCGAGCGAGCGCTGGAACAGGCCAGGCTGAAACGCGAGAATCAGGACCTGCGTCAGCGCTCTGACAGCGGTGCGGATTTGATCGGGCAGTCGCCGGCCATGACGGCGCTGCGGCAGACCATCGAGCGGGTGGCGCCCACCAATAGCCGTGTCCTGATTGCCGGACCGGCGGGTGCCGGCAAGGAGTTGGTCGCCCGTTTGCTGCATCAGCGTTCGCGCCGGGCCGGTGGGCCTTGCGTGACGCTCAACGTTGCGGCCATGACGCCCGAGCGGCTGGAGCAGGAGCTGTTCGGTATCGAGGAAGCGGTGAACGGGCAGCGTCATCACAAGATCGGCGTGCTCGAGGAGGCGCATGGCGGCACGTTGTTTCTGGACGAGATTGCCGAGATGCCGCCGGAGACCCAGGCGAAGCTGCTGCGCGTCCTGACCGAACAGAGCTTCGAGCGGATCGGCGGCCGCACCAAGGTTCAGGTGGATGTCCGCATCGTGTCCGGAACGACGCATGACCTCGCGGCGCGGGTGGGGCAGGGCCTGTTCCGGCAGGATCTGTTCCATCGGCTCAATGTCGTGCCGCTCAAAGTCCCAGCCCTGCGCGACCGGCGTGAGGATATTCCCTTGCTGGCGAAGCATTTTGCCAAGACGGAAGCGCAGCGGCAGGGCGTTCCCGAACGCGAGCTTGCCGAAGACGCCTTGCTTGCTTTGCAATCGGCCGAGTGGCCGGGCAATGTGCGCGAACTGCGCAACGCGATCGCCCGGCTGCTGATCATGATGCCGTCCGACCAGAAGGGCGCAATTCACGCTGATATGCTGCCCGCGGATTTGGGCGCGACGCCGCCCGTGGCCTTGCGTCCGGAAACCACGACTGAGGTAATGGCGCTGCCGCTGCGCGAGGCGCGCGAGATGTTCGAGCGTGAATACCTTTTGGCGCAGATTACACGGTTCGGCGGCAATGTGTCCCGCACCGCAAGTTTCATCGGCATGGAGCGTTCAGCGCTGCATCGCAAATTGAAGGCTTTGGGCGTCGTCAACCTGGACCGCAATGGCGCGGCCTGAGGTGTCTGGGAGTTTGCCATGAAAGTCATCGTCTGCGGCGCCGGCCTTGTCGGCACGACGATTGCGCGGCAATTGGCGGCCGAGGGCAACGAAGTCACCATGATCGACATCTCGCCCGAACGCGCCCACAAGGCGGCCGAGAGCTATGATTTGCGCGGCATTGTCGGCCATGCCTCGCATCCCGATGTGCTGGAGCAGGCGGGTGCCGCCGATTCCGACATGTTGATCGCCGTCACTTTCGCTGATGAAGTCAACATGATCGCATGCGAGGTGGCGCGCGCGCTGTTCAATGTTCCGACCAAGATCGCTCGTGTCCGCGCACAGAGTTATCTCAGGCCGGAATGGTCCGACTTATTTAACGAGAATCACATTTCCATTGACTACATCATTTCGCCGGAAATCGAGGTGGCGCGCGCGATTCATCGCCGCATCATGACGCCCGGGGCATTCGAGATGATTCCCTTCGCCGAAGACCGTCTGCGGCTGATCGGCGTGCGGTTGACCGAGGAATGCCCGGTACTGAATACGCCGCTGCGCCAATTGACCGAGCTGTTTCCCGATCTCGCCGTCAACGTCTGCGGCATCAGCCGCGACGGTCGGATGATGGTGCCCGATGCTGACGATCATCTGGAAGTCAATGACGAAATTTACTTCATCGCCATGGCCGATCACGTGCAGCGCGGCATGCGGCTGTTCGGCCATGAGGAGAAGGAGGCTCGCCGCATCGTCCTGTGCGGTGGCGGCAATATCGGACTGTTCCTGGCGCGCGAAATCGAAGCTGCGCAGCCTTCGGTGCTCCTCAAGATGATCGAAGCCAACAAGGAGCGGGCGGAATATATCGCCGGCCAGATCAGGAACGGCGTCGTCCTCAATGGCGATTCGCTGGATATCGAAATCCTCAATGAGGCCAAGGTTGGCGCCTCCGAGGCGATCATTGCGCTGACCAATGACGACGAGGTCAACATCCTCACCTCCTTGCTGGCCAAGCGCGCCGGCTGCCAACGTGCTGTTACTCTGGTCAACAATCCTGCTTACGAAAACCTGATCGGTTCGCTGGGCGTCGATGTCGTTGTGAATCCTCGTTCCACAACCATTTCATCCATCCTTCAGCATGTCCGTCGGGGCCGCATTCGCGGCGTTTATAGCCTTCGCGATGGCGCCGCTGAGGTGATGGAAGCGGAAGCGGTAGAGACAAGCGCCTTGGTCGGGCAGCCGCTGCGCGAGCTCGACTTGCCGGACGGATTGATGATCGGTGCGATTATCCGCGGCGATCAGGTGATGATCGCGCGTGGCGACAGCGAGATCGAGGCGCGCGATCGCATCATCCTTTTCGTCCGCAAGGACGCGGTCAAGAAAGTCGAGAAGCTGTTTGCGGTTCGGCTAGAGTTCTTCTAAAGCCGCCGCGCAAGAATGGAAGGATCGGGATGTCGCGCATCGCCTATGTCAATGGCCGCTACATGCCTTACGCAAAGGCGGCGGTGCATGTTGAGGACCGCGGGTTTCAATTTGCCGACGGCGTTTATGAGGTCATCGCCGTCGCCAGTGGCCGTTTGGTGGACGCTATCGGGCACCTGGATCGGCTTGACCGCAGCTTGAACGAGTTGCGTATTGCCTCGCCAATGAGCCGGGGCGCATTGCTGGCCGTAATGGCCGAGACGATCCGTCGAAATCGCGTTGTGAACGGCAGCCTCTATCTGCAGGTCACCCGCGGCGCGGCGAAGCGGGAATTCGCCTTTCCTGAGAATGCCCGGCCGACTGTGGTCGCAATCGCACGGAATGTGGATCTGCTCAAAGCCGCTGCCAATGCACGCAAGGGCGTTGCCGCCGTGACGCAACCGGACATCCGTTGGGGACGCTGTGACATTAAGTCGGTGGGCTTGCTACCTGCCGCTTTGGCCAAGCAGGCGGCCAAGGAAGCCGGCGCCTATGAGGCATTGCTGGTCGACCGCGACGGCAACATCACGGAAGGCAGCTCGTCGAATGCCTGGATCGTGACCAAGGACAATGTCCTCGTCACCCGGGCGCTCAGCCGGTCGATTCTGGGCGGCATCACGCGCAGCGCGATCCTGGAACTGGCGCGCCGGGAAGGGCTGCGGGTGGAGGAGCGCCCGTTTTCCGTGCAGGAGGCGAAAGCGGCCAAGGAAGTCTTCGTGACCTCGACCACCTCCTTTGCCATGCCGATCGTCATGCTGGACGGGCAGCCGGTCGGCAATGGTGGCCCTGGCACGGTTGCCACCGCGTTGCGTGCGGCTTATGAAGCCCATGCAGCGACGCATGCCACCGGCCATCCCGACTGGCAGGCGCCGTTCCTTCGCCCCTGAAGGCGAGGCGGTCGGCCTAAGGGCCAATGCGGGCGCCATTGTTTTGCCACTTTCGCGCTTTAATGATTTAATGGCGTTGCGAGGGGCAGCGGCCGCCGCCCCGGCAGCTTCGGCTTAGTCCGAAAAAACAAAAGAAAACAACAAGATAAGATAAGAAAGGTCCAAGAAACATGGCCGCAGAAAAGCCTCAAAACGTCCAGGACGTCTTCCTCAATCACATCCGCAAAACCAAGACCCCGGTCACCGTGTTTCTGGTGAACGGCGTCAAGTTGCAAGGCATCATCAGCTGGTTCGATAACTTCTCCGTGCTGTTGCGTCGGGATGGTCACATGCAGCTCGTCTACAAGCATGCGATTTCGACGGTGATGCCCTCCGGCCCGATCCAGCTGTTCGATCCGGCCGCGGCCCAGGGTCAGTCCGGCGCGCAAGGCGAGCAGGGATAATCCGGCCTGATGCCGCGCCAAGCGCGGAGGCATCGATTGTTTTTCTGTAATGTCTGAATCCGAAATCAGGGAAGACGAGCGCACCAGACGGGCGCTCGTCTTGCATCCGGTCATCAAATCGACCCTCAAGGCGGCCCCCGCCGACCAGCGGCGGCGCCCGGAGGCTCGTCTTGAGGAAGCCACCGGGCTTGCCAAGGCCATTGATCTGGAGGTTGTACACGCGGAATTGATCTGGGTTTCGGCCTGGCGGCCATCGACCCTGATCGGGTCTGGCAAGGTGGAAGAGCTGGCGCATTTCATTGCCGAGCATCCGGTCGATGTCGTCATCGTCGATGCCGCGGTCACGCCGGTACAGCAGCGCAACCTCGAACGGGCCCTGAAGGCCAAGGTGATCGATCGCACCGGCCTGATCCTCGAAATCTTCGGCGACCGGGCCCGAACCAAAGAGGGCCGGCTGCAGGTCGAGCTTGCCCACCTGACCTATCAGCGATCACGCCTGGTGCGGTCGTGGACCCACTTGGAACGGCAGCGCGGCGGCTTCGGCTTTCTCGGCGGTCCCGGCGAAAGCCAGTTGGAAATCGACCGCCGCCTGATCGGCGAGCGTATCGCGCGGATCAAGGCTGAGTTGGAGCATGTGGTGAATACCCGTTCGCTGCACCGCCGGGCGCGCCAGAAGGTGCCGTATCCGGTGGTGGCTCTGGTTGGCTACACCAATGCCGGCAAATCGACATTGTTCAACCGGCTGACGGCGTCGGAAGTTTTCGCCAAGGATCTATTATTCGCAACGCTTGATCCGACCATGCGTGTGGTCCGGCTGCCGTCCGGGCGGCGGATCATCCTCAGCGATACGGTCGGCTTCATCTCCGAGTTGCCAACCCACCTCGTCGCGGCCTTCCGCGCCACCCTGGAAGAGGTGATCGCGGCCGATCTCATCCTGCATGTACGCGATATGTCGCACCCCGATCGCGACGCTCAGGCCAAGGATGTTTACGACGTATTGGCCTCGCTGGGCATCGATGACGAGAGCGGCCATCGGGTTCTGGAGGCCTGGAACAAGGCCGATCTCCTCCCTGTTTCCGAGTTAACCACTTTGCAGAACCAGGCGTCACGGCATGACAGTGCCGTTGTCATTTCTGCGCTGGACGGCTCCGGGTGCCCTGTTTTGCTGCAACGGATCGAGGCCATGCTTGGCCGCGACCGGGTTGAACTGGATGTCACGCTGGACGCCGGCGATGGCGCCGCCCTTGCCTGGCTGCATCGTCATGGCGAGGTCATCGATATGCACGAAGAAAATGGGCATCTCAGGCTCTCGGTGGCTATGTCGCAGGCCGAAGCCGGGAAATGGCTGAAACGTCAGGACAGGAAGCACGCGTGACCTTTCCCCGGATCGACATGGATGCAGTTCGGCTGCTGATCGAAGGTGCGGCCGAGACGACAATCCTGCCGCGGTTCCGCCAGTTGAATATCGGCGATATCGATATCAAGACGGGGCCGCACGACCTGGTCACCGTCGCCGACAAGGAGTCGGAAGCCTATCTGGCCCCGCGGCTGCATGCCTTGTTGCCCGGCTCGGCGGTGGTGGGCGAGGAGGCCGTAAGCAGCGACGCCGGAATCCTGGAGGCGCTGCAGCGCTCCGGCCATGCATGGGTGATTGATCCTATCGACGGCACGGCCAATTTCGCGGTCGGCAATGCGCTTTTCGCCGTGATGGTGGCTTTGGTTCACGATGGCGATGCTGTTGCCGCGTGGATCCACGATCCCGTGCGGCGCATGACCTATATGGCGAAAAAAGGCGAGGGAGCTTGGCTGCGCGAAGCGGATGGCAACATGCGGAAGCTCGTCACTCCGAAGCCGCCTTCGCTGGCGCACCTGTCGGGTGCGCCGAATATCCGCTACGGGGATCGCGAGTTCGCCGCCCGTATCGCCCATCGGATCGACAATACCTCCGGCGTGCTGATCTTGCGCTGTGCCGGCCAGGAATACATGGCCATTGCCGAAGGCCACATTCATTATGCCGTCTACAACCGCGCCATGCCTTGGGACCATGCCGCCGGCTGCCTGCTGATTTCCGAGGCCGGCGGGGTGGCGCGCAGGCTCGACGGAAAGCTCTATCGGGCGGCCGACAGGCCCTGGGGCAGTCCACTGGTGGTGGCCAGTGGGGAAGACCAGTGGAATTGGCTGAAATCCGGTATTTTTGACCCCTGACTTTGCTTCTTTTGGCTGGGCGCCCGGCGTTGCCGCAGCAACCCGCGACATGGTAGTTTTCGGGGCCTGATTCCAGGGTCCTCAGGGGGGCCGCTCAGGCGCCCGATTTTGCCCGTAACAAGCCATCCTGGACACCCGTTTCGTGACCGATCAGCCGACGCTTCCGCACGACATTCAGCCGGTCTCCATCGAAGAGGAGATGCAGCGTTCCTACCTCGGTTACGCCATGAGCGTAATCGTATCGCGTGCTCTGCCCGATGCACGCGACGGCCTCAAGCCGGTACATCGCCGTATCCTCTACTCGATGCATGAAAACGGCTACGGCTCCGACAAGCCCTATCGTAAATCGGCGCGCGTGGTCGGCGATGTGATGGGTAAATATCACCCGCATGGCGATCAGGCGATTTACGACGCCATGGTACGCATGGCGCAGCCTTTCTCGATGCGCCTGCCGCTGCTGGACGGCCAGGGCAATTTCGGCTCGATGGACGGCGATCCGCCGGCGGCCATGCGTTACACCGAGATCCGCCTCGACAAGGCGGCAGAGACCATGCTGGAGGATATCGACAAGGATACGGTCGATTTCCAATCCAACTATGACGACAGCACGCAGGAACCGATCGTCCTGCCGGCGCAGTTCCCGAACCTTCTGGTCAATGGCGCGAACGGCATCGCCGTCGGCATGGCGACGAATATCCCGCCACATAATCTCGGTGAGGTGATCGACGCCTGCTGCGCCTATATCGACAATCCCAATGTCACGCTGGAGGAGTTGCTGGAGCTGTTGCCGGCCCCGGATTTTCCGACCGGCGGCATGATCCTCGGCCGCACCGGCGCCAAGGCCGCGATGTGGACGGGCCGTGGCTCGGTAGTCATGCGTGGCCGCGTCCATATCGAAGAGATCCGTAAGGAACGCGAAGCGATCATCATCACCGAAATTCCGTACCAGGTGAACAAGGCGGCGATGATCGAGAAAATGGCGGAAGCCGTTCGCTCGAAGCGGATCGAAGGCATTTCCGATCTGCGCGATGAATCCGACCGAGACGGCGTGCGCGTTGTGGTCGAGATCAAGCGCGACGCAATGGCGGAGGTGGTGCTGAACCAGCTTTACCGCTACACGCCGTTGCAGACCTCGTTCGGCGTCAACATGCTGGCGCTCAATGGCGGCAAGCCGGAGCTGCTCAACATCCAGCAGCTGATCGCCGCTTTCGTGAATTTCCGCGAAGAGGTGATCGCGCGCCGGACGCGTTACCTGCTGGGCAAGGCACGCGACCGTGCCCATGTACTGGTTGGTCTCGCCATCGCGGTCGCCAATATCGATGAGATTATTGCCTTGATCCGCGCCGCCCCCAACCCGCAGACGGCGCGCGAGCAGTTGATGGAGCGTGATTGGCCGGCCGAGGATGTCGCCGACATGATCACGCTGATCGACGATCCCAGCCATCGGGTGGTGGACGGCAAGTACAAACTCTCCGAGACGCAGGCCCGCGCCATCCTCGATTTGCGTCTGCATCGCTTGACGGCACTTGGCCGTGACGAGATCGGCGACGAGATGAAGCAGTTGGCCGATCAGATCAACGAGTATCTGTCGATCCTCGGCAGCCGCGAGAAGCTGCTGGGTATCCTGCGCAGCGAGCTGGTCGCCGTGCGCGAACGGTTCGCCACTCCGCGCCGGACCGAGATCGTCGATCTGGAATTCGAGCAGGACGACGAGGCGCTGATCCAGCGTGAAGACATGGTGGTGACCGTGTCCTTCTCCGGCTACGTCAAGCGGACTCCGCTGTCGACCTATCGGCTGCAGAAGCGGGGCGGCAAAGGCCGCACCGGAATGAGCACCAAGGACGAGGATTTCGTCACCGGGGTATTCGTCGCCAACACGCATCAGCCGGTGCTGTTCTTCTCCAATATCGGCCGCGTCTACCGGCTGAAGGTTTACCGTTTGCCGGAGGGTACGCCGCAATCGCGGGGCAAGGCTTTCGTCAATCTGCTGCCGTTGTCGGAAGGCGAGAAGATCACCACGGTGCTGCCATTGCCTGAGGATGAGACCAAATGGGGCGAGCTGCAGGTCATGTTCGCCACGGCCAAGGGCTACGTGCGCCGCAATGCGCTGTCGGACTTCGCCAACATCAATGTCAACGGCAAGATCGCCATGAAGTTCGAGGGCGAGGATGCTGATGACAGCCTGGTTTCCGTGATGCCCTGCTCGGATCAGGATGACATTCTGCTGGCCTCCTATGACGGCAAATGCGTCCGCTTTCCGGTCACTGACGTACGTACTTTCCAGAGCCGGTCCTCGACAGGCGTGCGCGGCATGAAGCTGGCCCAGGGCGATCGTGTGATCTCGATGTCGGTGCTGCGTCATATCGAGGTCAGCCCGGAGGAGCGTGAGGCTTATTTCCGTTACGAGGCGGCGCAGGAGCGCATCCGCGCCGGCGAAACCGGCGTCGAGCTTCCGTCCGATATATCGCCGGACCGTTTCACCGCGCTACAGGCGGCCGAGCAGTTCATCCTGACTGTTACCGAGAAGGGCTTCGGCAAGCGCAGTTCGGCTTACGGATATCGCATCACCAGCCGCGGCGGCTCGGGCATCATCAATATCGAAACCACGACCAAGAACGGCAAGGTGGTCTCGGCCTCGCCGGTCGAGCATGACGATCAGATCATGCTGGTGACCGATGGCGGCCAGGTGATCCGTTGCCCGGTGGACGATATTCGCATCGCAGGTCGCAATACCCAGGGCGTCATCATCTTCAAGCTGAGTGATGGCGAGAAGGTTGCTTCCGTGGCGCATTTGCCGGAAAGTGGCCCCGCTCAAGACAACGGCCAAGCCGCGGATGACGCGGAGGACTCTGGGGAGGAGTGATGACCAAGCAGCGGATCGGTCTGTATCCCGGCACTTTCGATCCTGTAACCAAGGGCCATTACGACATCATCAAGCGGGCCGGTAAGCTGGTCGACAAACTGGTGGTCGGCGTTGCCGTGAATGCCGGAAAGGGACCGCTCTTCTCGATGGAGGAGCGCGTCGAGATGGTGCGCGAAGAGATTGGCCCCCTGATGCCTGGTGCGACGCAGTTCGAGGTCAAGCCGTTTTCGAACCTGCTGATGCATTTCGCCATGGAAGTCGGCGCTTCGATGATCATCCGCGGCCTGCGCGCGGTGTCCGACTTCGAATACGAATTCCAGATGGTGGGCATGAATGCCCGGCTGAATCCTGAGATTGAAACGGTGTTTCTGATGGCTTCCGATAACCATCAGTTCATCGCCTCCCGGCTGGTCAAGGAGATCGCCATCCTGGGGGGGGACATCAGCCCCTTCGTTTCCCCACGGGTGGCCGAGCGTCTGCGCAGCCGCGCCGCCGGTATCAAGGCGGGCGGCTGAGGCATCGCCCGGCCAGCTGGATTTCAGTAACCAACCATAGGATTCTGTCGAGAATGCTCCGCCGATATTTTGTGGCTTTTGCCCTTGTGCTGGGTATTGCATCGTGCTTCGGCTGGCCGACCGGTGCTTTTGCGGCGTCGCCGTCCCTGGCGGAACTCAAATCGCAGATCAAGGATCCGGAAAATACCCTGGTTCTGGAGTTGAAAGACGGGCCTGTGGTGATAGTCATGCGGCCCGATCTCGCCCCCAATCATGTCAGGCGGATCAAGGAGCTGGTGCGCCAGGGCTTCTACGATGGCATCGTCTTCCACCGTGTAATTCGCGGCTTCATGGCGCAGACCGGCGATCCGACCGGCACCGGCACAGGCGGTTCGGGGCAGAAGCTGAAGGCCGAATTCAGCCGTGAGCCGCATAAGCGCGGCACGGTCTCGATGGCGCGCACCAACGATCCGAACAGCGCCGATAGCCAGTTCTTTATCTGCTTCGCCGATGCGCCGTTCTTGGATGGAAAATACACCGTCTGGGGCCAGGTGGTGAGCGGCATGGAATATGTCGACCTGATCAAGAAGGGGGCTCCGGGCAGCGGCGCCGTCGATGATCCGGACAAGATCATCCGTATGCGCGTTGCTGCAGATATCAAGTGATGTGGAGGTGACTATGGCGGCCGATCTGGAAAACACCCTCTATCTTGATTTGAAGGATGGCCGCGTCACCATCGCGCTGCGACCGGACCTGGCTCCCGACCATGTCAAGCGGATCAAGAAGCTGGTGCGCGAAGGCTTTTATGACGGCATCGTCTTCCATCGCGTAATCGACGGCTTCATGGCGCAGACCGGCGATCCGCGTGGTGACGGCACCGGCGGTTCGGGCCAGAGATTGAAGGCGGAATTCTCCGATGCGCCGCATGTGCGCGGTACCTGCTCGATGGCGCGGGCACAGCATCCGGACAGCGCCGATAGCCAGTTCTTCATCTGCTTCGGGGATGCGCGCTTCCTTGACGGCCAATACACCGTCTGGGGCGAGGTGGTCGATGGCATGGAGCATGTCGATGCCATCAAGCGTGGCGACCAGGCCCGCAATGGCGCGGTCAGCAATCCCGACCAGATCGTCTCCATGCGCGTCGCTGCCGACGCGGCGTGACGTTGCTGCCCCCCGGGAGGGGGAAGCCATGCTGGTTGCCGATTTTGACTTCGACCTCCCGCCGGCCCTGATTGCCGATCGACCAGCGGTACCGCGGGAGGCGGCACGGCTGCTGCATTACACGCCGAAGGGTATCGATCCAAAGGAATGGGTCGTGCGCGACCTGCCGCTGTTGCTGCAGCCTAACGATCTGCTGATTTTCAACGACACCAAAGTCATTCCCGCCAAACTCTATGGCTGCCGGCGGCGCGGACCGGCGGAGGTTCGCATCGAAGCCTTGCTGCTGAAGTCCGAAGGGCGACGGCGCTGGACCGCCATGGCGAAGCCGGCCCGGCGCCTGAAAATTGGCGATCATATCCGCTTCGATGGCGATATAGATGCCGAGATGATCGATCGTGCCGGCGAGCGCTTGGTTCTGGCCTTCGATCGCGATGATGCCGAACTGTTGGCGGCTCTGGAAAAGGTCGGGGCCATGCCGTTGCCTCCCTATATCACGGCACGCCGTGCCGCCGATGAGCGGGATCGACTCGATTATCAGACCGTCTTCGCCGAGAAGCTTGGCGCTGTCGCGGCGCCCACGGCGGGCCTGCATTTCACGCCGGAGCTGGTCCGCCGTCTAAAAGGGATCGGCGTGGGGCTGGCGCGGGTGACCTTGCATGTCGGGGCGGGCACCTTCGTGCCGGTCAAGGCCGACAGAATCGAAGAGCATCGGATGCACGCCGAATGGGGCGAGGTATCGCCGGCGACCGTGGAGGCAATCCGGGCCGCCAAGGCAGCCGGGGGGAGGATCATCGCGGTCGGCACGACGTCGTTGCGCCTCCTGGAAACAGCGGCCCGGACTGGCGAAGTGCAGCCCTTCCGGGGAGAGACGGATATCTTCATCACCCCCGGCTTCAACTTTCATGTTGCCGATGGCCTGATCACGAATTTCCATTTGCCGAAATCGACCCTGGTGATGCTGGTGGCCGCCTTCGTCGGGGTGGAAGCGCAACGGGCCATTTACCGCCATGCCGTGGAGAAAGGCTTCCGGTTCTATTCCTACGGCGATACAAGCCTGTTGCTCCGCTGATTGGTCGAGACATGACGCTTCGCTATACCCTTCACAAGCAGGATGGCGCTGCCCGCCTCGGGCGGCTGGAAACCGCCCATGGTGTGATCGATACGCCGACTTTCATGCCGGTCGGCACTGCCGCCACAGTCAAGGCCATGGCGCCGGAATGGGTTGCGGAAACCGGAGCGCAGATCATCCTGGGGAATACTTATCACCTGATGCTGCGGCCGACGGCGGAACGGATCGCCAAACTGGGCGGCCTGCACGCCTTCATGAATTGGCCAGGGCCGATCCTGACCGATTCGGGCGGCTTTCAGGTAATGTCGCTGGCGCAGCTCAACAAGGTGACCGAGCAGGGGGTTGCATTCCAGTCGCATATCGACGGTGCGCGCTATGAATTGACGCCGGAACGGTCGATCGAAATCCAGCATCTGCTGGATGCGACCATCACCATGCAGCTCGATGAATGCATCAAGCTGCCGGCCAGCGAACTGCGCATGGATCAGGCCATGCGGCTGAGCTTGCGCTGGGCTGAACGCAGCAAGCAGGCCTTTAAGCCGCGTGCCGGCTACGGCCTGTTCGGCATCGTCCAAGGCGGCACCAATGCGGGACTGCGTGAGCAGTCGGCCAACGGGCTGGTCGGGATCGGTTTCGATGGCTATGCCGTGGGCGGCCTGGCCGTGGGCGAAACGCAGGAAGAGATGTTCGCTACCCTCGATGTGACTGTGCCGCACCTGCCGCAGGATCGGCCGCGTTATCTGATGGGGGTGGGCAAACCATCCGATCTCGTCGGGGCCGTGCAGCGCGGCATCGACATGTTCGACTGCGTCCTGCCGACACGGTCGGGCCGTACCGGCCAGGCCTTCACGCGCCGCGGCAGCGTCAATATCCGCAATGCCCGCCATGCCGAGGATCCGCGGCCGCTGGACGAGCATTGCCGTTGTCCGGCTTGCCGCAACTACAGCCGGGCCTACCTGCATCATCTGGTGCGGTCGGACGAGATCCTTGGGGCCATGCTGATGACCGCCCATAACCTGACGTATTACCAGGATCTGATGCGGGGCATGCGGCAGGCGATCGCCGAGGGGCGGCTGGGGTCTTTTGCCGGGGCTTTCCACCGCGATCAGGCCCTGGGCGATATCGAGCCATTGCCGTGACGCCAGGGCCTCTGTTGCGGCACGGCCGTGTCTTTGCCCTGGCCGCGATCTGCGGAGCCTTGGCTTACGGGGTCGCCCAGGTGGCTTTCCGGCTCCCCCGGAACTGGCGGTAGGCGGCGAGGTCGTTATGATTCGTTAACGATCTTGGCCGGTAATCGAGAACGGTGCGATAGATGAAGGCGAGGATCGCATGAAAGGCATCATTCTGGCCGGCGGAGCCGGCACCCGGCTGCACCCGGCGACGGCAGTCACCAGCAAGCAGCTCCTGCCCATCTACGACAAGCCGATGATCTATTATCCGCTAGCCACGCTGATGCTGGCCGGCATCCGCGAGATCATGGTGATCACCACGCCGCGCGATCAGGTCGCTTTCCGCAATCTGCTGGGCGATGGTGGTCAGTGGGGCCTGGCGATCACCTACGCCGTCCAGCTCGAACCCAGGGGTATTGCCGAAGCCTTCATCATCGGTCGTCAATTCATCGATGGCGAGGCCTGTGCTCTCGTGCTGGGCGATAACATCTTCTACGGCGAGGGATTCGGGGATGTCTTGCGCCGTGCCGCTGCCAGCGAGAAAGGCGCGGTGGTATTCGGCTATTGGGTGGCCGATCCGGAACGTTACGGCGTGCTCGATCTCAACCCCGACAAATCCGTACGCGCCATCATCGAAAAGCCGAATCCGGCGCCGAGCAACTGGGCGGTGACGGGGCTCTATTTTTACGACCGGGATGTCTGCGACATCGCAGCAACGCTAAAGCCATCCAAGCGCGGCGAGCTGGAAATCACGGACCTCAACAATGTCTATCTGCAACGGGGCCAGTTGAAGGTCGAATTGTTCGGCCGCGGCTTTGCCTGGCTGGATACCGGCACCCCGGACAGCCTGCTGGATGCCTGCAATTTCATCGCCACGGTCGAGAAGCGCCAGGGCCTGAAGATCGCGGCACCCGAGGAAATCGCCTGGCGGTCCGGCTTTATCGGGGTCGATCAGGTGCGCAGGATTGCCGATGCCTATGGCACCAAGAACGGCTACGGCCAGTATCTCCATCGTATCCTGAAAGAATACGGGGAGCGGAGCTGACTATGCGCATTTTCGCGACCGATCTGCCGGATGTCTTCATCATCGAGATGCGCCATTTCTCTGACGATCGCGGCTTCATCAAGGAGCTGTGGAACGCGCCGCGCTATCTCAATCACGGCCTGGGTGTTCCCTCCGTGCAGGCCAATTTTTCCCGCTCGCGCAGGAATGTCATCCGGGGATTGCATTATCAGGAACCGCACGGTCAGGGCAAATTGGTCACCGCCTTGGCCGGCGAGGTCTTCGATGTCGCGGTCGATATCCGCAAAGGCTCGCCCACATTCGGCAAGTGGACCGGAACGATCCTGTCCGGCGACAACCATCGCCAGCTTTGGATTCCGCCGGGCTTCGCGCATGGCTTTGCCGTGCTGAGCGACAGCGCCGATTTTCTCTATCAGTGCACGGCGCCTTACGATCCGAATTGCGAGCACGTCATCCGCTGGGACGATCCGGCGATCGGCATCGACTGGCAGGTAAGGGGAGAGCCGGTCATTGCGCCGAGAGACCAACGGGCGCCCCTGCTCAGCGAGGCTCGGGTCCTACCGCCGTATTTCCCGCTGCCGCCGCTTGTCGTTGGCAATGGCGGCAAGCGCGACGAGGTCTGAACGGCGATGCCGCGCATCGCCGTCATCGGCAGTGCAACTGGCCAGTTGGCGCATTCCCTGCTGGAGGCCGCGCCGAGCGAGGTGATGTTGCTCGGGCGTCCGCAACTCGATCTGTCCAGTCCGGACACGGTCAAGGCTGCCCTGGCGTCGGTAAAGGCTGACATTGTCGTCAACGCGGCCGCCTATACAGCCGTCGACAGGGCGGAGAGCGAACCGGATATGGCTTTCCGCGTAAACCGGGACGGCGCGGCCGCTGTTGCGGAAGCCTGCTACCGCCAGCACCTGCCGCTGATTCACGTTTCCACCGACTATGTTTTCGATGGATGCAAGCCCGGCGCCTGGCGCGAGGGCGACGACTGTAATCCGCAGGGGGTATACGGTCGTTCGAAATGGGAGGGCGAGCAGGCCGTGCTGGCCAGCGGCGCGCGGGCCGTCGTGCTGCGGACCGCCTGGGTGCATAGCCCCTTCGGCAACAACTTCGTCAAGACCATGCTGCGTTTGGCCCGCGAGCGCGATGGCTTGCGCGTTGTCGATGACCAGCATGGCTCGCCGACCTACGCCCCCGACCTCGCCTCCGCCATTCTCGCGATGACCACCCGCCTGGTGGCGGAGCCTGCCAATGCGGCGCTGACCGACATCTTCCATCTGGCCGGCGCCGGCAGCGCCACTTGGTGCGGCTTTGCCAGGGAAATCATGACGGTGGCCGCGCAATGCGGCGTTCGCAGCGTGCCGGTACAGGCGATCACGACGGCGGACTATCCGACGCCGGCAAAACGCCCAACCAATTCGGTGCTCGACACCGCGAAAATCTGGCAGGTTTACAACCTGGTCCTGCCGCCCTGGCAGGATGGCGTGCGGCGCTGCGTCGCCCGCCTGCTGGCAGGCGGTCGGAATAGGGAAGTGAAGTGGTGAGCCCGCCGGGAAACCAAGGGGCATCACTCGCGATGCAACAAACGGTTGAAAAGTATGAATATTTTCCGGACGCTTTGAGCCGGCGTGTACTGCCGGCCGGCCATTTGTGTACCAGTTCCCGAGGCGCGAAACAATTTTAAAGGCGGTTTTTAAAGCCGCAGGAAGCTTTCATCTGCTGGCCGCCATTCTGTATGGTCGGGCCGCCCGGAGGCCCTGGGCGGGCAAATTTTCGGCCTTCGCGCGGGGCATTCGTTGCGCGCTGGCGGTGTCTGCTGCCATTTGCGCCGCCCCCAAGCCCCTGTCGGCGGGGTCCGGGGCGGCAGCCCCGGGGCGGTGCCCCTGAGGGTTGAAAAGTGCCCTTTCGATTTCAAAAAAATCGCCGTTTGCGGAATACAGCTGCTCTACTAACTAATACGGCTGCTCTACTATCTGATGGTTCCCGTACCCCCCCCCACTGCCAGGTCAGGATGCCCATCCGGCGGCGCGGCGGGCGGCCTGTTTAACCGCTTCGCGGGTCTTGCCGACGCTATCGGCGATCTGCTGCCAGCTTTCGCCCGCCTGGTGGCGAGCGAGGTATTCTGGGCCCCGGGCATCGGCGCGGCGAATTCCGCCGCTGATTTTGCCGCGCTCTGCCTGCTTTTCTATATTGCGCTCGCCGCGCGCTGCGTAAGTGTGCTTCATCCATTTTTCGATGCTTCGCGCGATACTGCGCGTTTCGCTAATCTTTAATGGCTCGATGAACAGCATATTCTGTTCGTCGATGAAAGCCGTGAGCGCTGCTGAATTAAACTGGGGCATCGAGTATGCGAAATGCCGGGCTGCGTCAAAGAGCGAAACATTGCGCGCCGAATCATCGAGTCGAGGCATGACGCCGCGCCGTGCGTCATCATGTTTGAAGCGGTCGGCCCAATAGTCGAGATCAATCGCGCTGGCAATATAATCCAAAGTGTATAGAAAGCCTTGTGCGCCGCCCGTCCAATTATGCGGCGTCGTCAGTTTGTGGCGCGAGTGCCAAGGGCTTTTCGTCAATAAATTCGAATAATGGGGATCGCCCCCGAGGGCCGCTGTCAATGCGCGCCGCACAAGGCGCGCATACTTCAGGGGCTTGGTCGCGGCCGCGCCGCTAAAGACTGGCGTTTCCAAAAAATAAGAATCATGGCGCCCGGGCCGGCGGGATCGGCTCCCGGCAAGGTTCTGAACTGAGATTGTCGGCGGAAGCCCAAGGTCTTCCCAGCGGTGCTCTTCTGCGGCCTCGCCGTCGAGATCGATAGTCAGGCAGTTAATAAACGTGCCAGTATTAAACGCGACGCGCTCAACATCCAACTCGCGCGCCCGTTTTATCGACGTGCGCCACGCTCCCGACGCGGTCGCGGGGTCATGCACAAGCATGCGGCGTGGCAGCCGGTTCAAGCTTGCGAGGTTGTCGAGAATTTGTAGAGACATTAGGGCCGGAAACCTTCTCTTCCGGCCTTGCCTTTCCACGGTGTCAAGCTATATTTTTGACATCGCTCGCGGCCGGCCGGAAACCCCGCGAGATTTAAGAGGCCCCAGCGTTTGCCGCGCTGGGGCCTTATTCATTTATTCGCTGCTCTCAAAAGTTCAATACCAAAGCCCCGGGCGGCGGCGAGGCGCTCAAATCACGCAAGCGCCGCCGGCCGAGGCGCTACTTTTTAGCGCTCGTTTGCCTTTCTTTTTCGCCACAATTCATAATTTTCAACATGCTCACGCGCTCGCCTGCGCCTGCTCTCCTTTTCAATCTCTTTTTCGCCGTCTATGAAGCCCAGAAAATCGTACTTTCTTTCTATTTCCAGCAGCCTCTCTTTGGCTTTCTTAAGCTGCGCCGCAGCCTGCGCTGCGAGTTCTTCCTTGTTCATATTAAAACCTCCTGGGCTTTGGCATCATCGCCTGCCGGCGCCGTTCTTCCGCCTCGAATTTTCGTTTTTCACGCTCGCGCTCCTGCCGCCGTCGCATCTGTTCAGCAGGCGTCATCGCAAACTCAAGCAGCGGCGGAGTCTCGCTTGACGCGGGCTTAGCCGCTTCTTCGACCTTCGCGATTTCGAAACCTGCATCCTCGAAATATTTCGCGATTGTCGCGTCGCCGCCCGCGATCTCGATGCGGGTCCAACCTTTCGCTTTTGCCTGTGCGATCATGACGCGAATAACAAGTGAGTCGAACTTGCTCGCCGAAATTTCGGCGCCGCGATCTTGCACAATCTCGTTTGACCACGTTTTTATCATTCTGCTATCGCGATAAATGTAAGCGATGGATTCGGCCGCATAATCGTCAATTTTGTGGTTGTAGATTTGCTGCCACAGCCGCGCTTTAAACAA
>NZ_DASVCJ010000068.1:0-122911 GCF_036381655.1 Ferrovibrio sp. | reverse complement strand
CTCCGAAAGGCAGCTGAACGCAGTGTCGAGGCAACATGGCAACGTATCGGAAGCCTGCTGGACCGCTTCCCGCCACAGGAATGCGCAAACTATCTCAGGAACGCTGGCTATGCTTCGATCTAACGGGATTCCGGTCTAGGCTCGCTCAGCCGGCGAAGCGATACCGCCCGGCAATGCGGAAATTCGCATCCGGTGCGGGCTGCACGAACAGGCAGATCTCGTCGATCGTCATGCTCTTGCGGGTAAACCGCTCCGTCGCTTTGGTCAGATAGCGCTGCAGGGCCTCGTGCTCGGCGGCATCGGCGATGCGGCCGGTCAGCGTGAAATGCAGCCGGAACTCCTCCATCACGTAAGGATAGCCCCATTGCTGCAGGTACCGCTCCTGCCGCGCGCTCAGAGTCGCGGCGCGGCGGCGCGCCAGTTCCTGCTCCGAAGGCGGGGCGCGGAAACGATCGAAGTCGCGTACGCAGTCAGCCGCCAGGGCATCGATCTCCTCGCAGGGCGCCGAGGGGCACAGGGCCAGGAACCGGCCGATCGATGCAAGCTTGAGCACAGGCAGCGCAATGGGGCGGCGCGTGGCGGCGAATCGTTCGATGGCAATGATGAGCTGCGCCTCGTCGCAATCTTCCCGCAAGCGGAAAGGGGGCTTCAGCGTGCCATGAAAGCCGTAGCGGCGCGGCTCGACAGTCAGGGCGGCGATCCGCTCGGCGTCGAGACCGGCCTCTGCCTTGGGAGCAAAGGCAAGTCCCCGTTCAGGGTCCCAGCCGAGCCAGCCGGCTGCGAAGGTATGCAGGGGGTGGTCCGGCGGCGGAGCAAGATAAAGAGCAAAACGTGGCGCCATCGGCGATTCCCCCTAGACCCGTCCTTTATACCCGCGACCTCGACGCTGTCCCGGCCGGATTTCACCACCCTGGCCGGAGCAGGAAAGGCAGGGGGAACCGTGCGCGGCGCCCAGCCTTCGTGACAGCCCATCTATCGAAAACGCTCCATGCCGGCAAGCGGGCGGTGCCGCCAGGGCGCCAGGTTCCGCAGACTGCTGTTTGAGTCGAAGGTAAAGTCCCTGCATAAAAAAAGCCGCCCGAGGGCGGCTTTCGCATGGTCAATGGCATTCAATGGCGGGTCGGCAATTGGCGGAAGCCCCGGCCCACCGTGCCGCGCATCCTGCGGCGCCAGGGCTCCGGCAGTTCCGCCTCGGGCGGCGCTCCGCCATGCTTGTCGACGCCGGTCCTGCGCGACAGCTTGGCCCGTGCCTTGGCGATCGCTTCCTGGGTCATATAGAGCAGAAGAATATTGGTCAGCATATTCGCCCTCCATTTCCGGGGCAGTCGGGGAGTGCTGTTGGGGAACTCTCTCTACTCAGCAAGAAATCAACTGACGATCTGCCAGGTTCCGTCCGGCATGCGGCAGGCCGTGCCGTAGACGCGTTCGTAACGGCCGGCAATCTGGGCGGTGGTCTGATACTCGCGGCAATACCGCCCGTCGCGTTCGAAGGTATTCAGCGGGGTGACGGCATAGCCGGTGCCGGCCTCGCCGTACCAGCGGATCTGGGTGCGGTCCGGGGCATATTCGAGAATCCGGCCGACGCAATACTGATCCACCTGATCCATGCTGCGGCCGATGGTGCTGCCCACCAGCACGCCGGCAATGACGCCCGTGGCGGTAGCCACGGTCCGGCCGGTGCCTTTGCCGACCTGGGCGCCGGCCACGCCGCCGGCTACTCCGCCCAGCGTGCCGCCGACAAGTTCCTTCGACAGCAGCCCGCGATCGCAGGTGCCCTCGTCGATGCCGTAGGGCACCGGATAGACGGCATAGCGGTGGGAATAATCTTCATGCTTGGCCCGCCAGCCCGAAGCGGGCGCCCAAGGCGGCGGGCCGGTGCGGGGATGCGGATCTGCCATCGTCGCCCCGGAGAATACCGAGGCGACGATGGCAGCGGCCAGGCCGAGGGTGGGTCGGCGACCGGGCCGCGGCGCGGCGATGGAGGGGGTGCTCCACCACGGGGTTGAGGCAGGCATGACGCGCCGCTCCGCTAACCTGCAAACGTGTTACTTCTTCTTGCTCTGGTCGTAGAGCAAGCCTCCGGCCGTACCCGCCGCGGCGCCGATCAAAGCGCCTGTGACGGTCGAGCCAGTCAATGCACCAATTACCGCGCCGCCCGCGGCGCCGATGGCACCACCGGAGAGTGCCCGCTGCTGCTGCTCGTTCATTCCCGAGCACCCTGCAACAGCGAGACCGGCTATGGCGAGGGCGGCAATTTGCGACTTCTTCAACTCAGAACCTCCACCTTCACGAACGTGCGAATTGTGTTGCTGCCTGATTCGGCGCGTCCGTTGTTGGGGCAGAGAGTTCTCGATTTACGTTGCTGCGGCAACGGTTATTTATATCCGTCTGCGTTTTATTTCGGCGGTCACAAGTATATCCTCTTTAGATCACAGACTGGTCACAAGAATTACTGATATATTGATAAACAAATAGCTTCAGGTTGTTTTTGCGCCGCTGCCATTCACAGACACGACACGACTTTCCCGTTGCGCGACGCTTGCGTATCGTCATGCGCATGCGAACCCCCTTTGTCCATAAACAACGCGCCGCCGCCGGTTTGTTCCTGACGGTCGCCGGATTGCTGATTCTGGCTGGCTGCGATCTGCTGAATCCGCCGCCCGCCGCGCCACCGCCGCCGCCTGTGAACATGGTGCCGCTGCCGCCGCCGGTTCCCGAAGGGCGCAAGCCAGGTTCCGTGCCGATTCCGCAGAAGAAGCCGCCGGTGCCGACAGCGACCGCCGCCGCGCCGGCGCCACCGCCGCCGGTCAACCCTGACGAGGTTCCCGATGTCATCGGGCTCAATCGAGACGGTCTGACGCGGCTGTTCGGCACGCCGACCGCCGAGCGCGAAGCGCCACCGGCCCGTGTGCTGGAATTCCGCGATGGCGAATGCGTCCTGGCGGCGTATCTATATCTCGATACGGCCCGCAACGACTTCTACACTCTGCAATACGAGGTGAATGGGACGACGGAAAGAAATGCCGACACCGACCGTTGCCTGGTGAGGATTACCCACGATGCCGCTAGCCGCTGATGCACCGCTGATTGCTGTCGTGGACGATGACGGCCTGTTCCGCGACACCGTATCCGCCAATCTCGCAGAGGCCGGCTACCGGGCGATCACGTTCGAGGGCGGGGCGCCGCTGCTGGACTGGATCACCAAAGGCAACCGGGCTGCCGCCCTGCTGCTCGACTGGCAGATGCCGGATCCGGATGGACCGGCAACGCTGGAACGTCTGCGCGCCGCCGGACACGATCTGCCGGTTCTTTTTCTGACCGGGCTTAATCAGCCGATTTTCGAGGAGAAGGGGCTGCGGCTCGGCGCGGTCGACTTCGTCGATAAGAGCAAGAGCTTTGCCATCATCCTGCAGCGCCTGCGCATTGCGCTGTCCACGAAACAGCCGGCGGCGAGCGGCAGCCCGCCCGAGCAGGAAGCCGCGGGATTGCTGCTCGATGTCGGCAGCGCGCGGGCGTCCTGGAACGGGCAGCAGGTCGACCTTACGCATGGCGAGTTCAAGGTGGTGCAACTGCTGGCGCAGCGGATCGGACGCGACGTCGGCTATCGCGAAATCTACGACGCGGTGCGCGGCGTCGGATTCGAGGCGGGTCAAGGGCCGGACGGCTACCGCGCCAATGTCCGCGCCATGGTGAAGCGCATCCGGCAGAAGTTCCGCGACCTCGATCCGGATTTCGACGCGATCGAAACCTACCCGGGTTTCGGCTATCGCTGGCGCCATGGTTGAACGGGAGAAACACCTCACCAAGCAACTCTGGCACTCGCTGATCCTGCGTGCAGTGATCGTGCTCGGGCTGTTCGTCGCCCTGCCGCCCATTCTCTACGTGACCTTTCGCCAGGCCGACATCGACCGGCAGCGCCTGCTGCTGGAAAGCATTCGCGTCAAAGGCCTGACGGTCGGCCGCGTGCTCGAGGAGCGCCTGCAGCGGGCCGACATCATCCCGCTGTTCCGCCTCGGCGAGGAACTGGCGCGATTCCAGACCGAAGGCGTCAGCCTGCGCCTGCTGTTCCGCCCCAGCGAGGCGCCTTCGGATTCGGGTTTTCTCTATGTCGCCTCGGCGCCGCCGGTTCCGCCCGACGAACTGGAACGCGAGCGCAATAAACTGGCCGAGGCCGGCGTCCTGTCGCAGCTCGGCGCGACATGCGGCGGCGACATGCCGCTGGCGCTCAGGCTGGACCGCGAAAACGGCCTGACCGAGTTGATCACCTCGATAACGCCGGTGCGCACCCAGCGCGGCTGCTGGGCCCTGGTGATATCCAACGATCTTACCGAACCGTCGGAGCAAAGGCTGGGCCAGCCTTACTGGCAGGCGCCGGAAGTGCAGGTGGCCGCGGGTCTTTACCTGGGCTTCGCCGTGATCGTCTTCCTGATTGCCTTCGATCTTTGGCATGGCCTGCGCCGCTTTGCCGCGACGGCGCGTGCCGTGGCCGAGCGCCGCATCGAGGGCCGTTTCGCCCAGCGCAACCGCATTCCCGAACTGCAGGCCGTCGCCGTGTCCTTCGACCGCATGGAAGACAGTCTGCGCGCCACCGCCAGCGAATTGCGCCAGGCGGCGGAAGAAAGCGCGCATGCATTCAAGACGCCGCTCGGAACCATCCGGCAGGCCCTGGTGCCGCTGCGCAAACGCCTGCCGGCGGATGACCGCCGCGGTCAGCAGGCGCTGCAGGCGGTCGATGCGGCGCTCGACCGCCTCGATGCCCTGGTGCGGTCGGCGCGCCATATCGACGATGTCGTTGCCGACCGTTTGGATCCGCCGCGCGAGCCGGTCGATCTCGGTGCGCTCGTCGAGGACGTGGCCGAGTCCTATTCGGATATGGCGGTGACGCGCAACGTCACCCTGACGACCGCGGTGGAGTCGGAGGCTGTCGCCCCGCGCGGCGGCCGCCTGATCGCCGAGGCGCTGGGTCAGGTGGTGGAAAACGCGCTCAGCTTCGCACCGGTCGGCAGCGTCGTCACCGTCACGCTCCACCGCGGCACGGGGCGCATTCTGCTGATCGTGGCGGATGCCGGGCCCGGGGTGCCGCCGGAAATACTGCCCCGCATTTTCGAGCGCCATGCTTCGTTCCGGCCGGCCAAGGAAGGGCGCGATCCGGGCGAGAGCAATTTCGGCCTCGGGCTGTGGCTGGCCAAGCGCAACATCGAAGCGGTGGGCGGAACGATCGTCGCCGCCAACCGCCCCGGCGGCGGTTTCATCGTCACGCTGATCCTGCCGGCGGTGTGATCGAAGCGGCGCGCCGCCCGCGGCGGCGGCCAGCGTGAATGCGGCTCAGATTATCGTCCGGTCGCGTTTATGCTGGCGCCAGGCGAAGGCCAGCAGGGCGATGCCGAGCAGCAGTGCCGAGAAACCGATCACCCAGGTGGCGACCACCGCGACCGCGCCGGGGAAGATCATCAGCAGCAGACCGAAGACGATCAGCAGCAGGCCGCCCTTGCTGAGCGGCCAGTCGGGGCCGAATTCCCGCTTCATGCGCAGGCTGCCGGCGACTTCGAGGAGGCCGAAAAAGAGAGCCCAGATGGCGACGAAATACAGCAGCAGAACGACGGTCGCTTTCGGCCAGAGCACGCTGATCAGCCCGATCAGGATGCCGACGCATCCGGTCAGCAGCATGAAGGTCCGGCGCGGCTCGCCAGGTGTCATGCGGAATGTTCCCGCCAGGGCGATCATGCCGTCGACCAGGGCATAAATGCCGAACAGGGTCACCAGCAGATCGAGGCTGATGCCGGGCCAGAAGACGGCGATCAGACCGAACAGCAGGGCAGCCGATCCGCGCAGGACGATGAGCCACCACAGGTGCTTCGGCATCGGCGCCCCGGCGCCCGGCGGCATGCGTTCGATCATCGCTTGCTCCTCTGTTGCTGGTTCCGGGTGCCAGTATAACGGGCGGATGCCGGCTTTGCACCGCTGCCTCCGATTGTCGTTCCGCCAAAGATAGGCTAGCCTATGCTATGGCCGATATCGCACGCTTCGTTGCCGGCCTTCCGAAGGCCGAACTGCATATCCATATCGAGGGCAGCCTCGAGCCCGAGATGATGTTCGCGCTGGCCCGGCGCAACAACGTGACGTTCCGCTACCGCTCGGTTGCGGCATTGCGCGAAGCCTACCGCTTTTCCAGCCTGCAGGATTTTCTGGACCTGTATTACCAGGGCATGGACGTGCTGCGGCACGAACAGGACTTCTACGATCTGGCCGCGGCCTATTTGCGCCGCGCCGCGGAGCAGAATGTGCGGCATGCCGAGATCTTCTTCGATCCTCAAGGCCATACGGAGCGTGGCATACCGTTCAAGACGGTGATCGATGGCCTTTGGCATGCCATGCAGGATGCCGAGCGGCAGCATGGCATGACGGCCAGCCTGATCCTGTGCTTTCTGCGCCACCTGGATCAAAGCAGCGCCGAACGGACGCTGGAACAGGCGCTGCGCTGGCGCCGGCGCTTCATTGGCGTGGGCCTGGATTCGTCGGAACAGGGCCATCCGCCGGCGAAATTCGCCCGTGTCTTTGCGCGCGCCCGCAGCCTCGGCCTGCATGTCGTCGCGCATGCCGGCGAGGAAGGGCCGCCGGATTACGTGGCGGAGGCGCTCGATCTGCTGGCGGTCGAGCGCATCGATCACGGCAATCGCGCCCTGGAGGACGAAGCGTTGACCGCGCGGCTGGCTGAATTGCAGATGCCGCTGACCGTTTGCCCGCTGTCGAACCTGCGGCTTTGCGTCGTTACGGATCTTCGCCAGCATCCGTTGCGGCGCATGCTGAAAGCCGGTCTGATGGCGACGATCAATTCGGACGATCCCGCTTATTTCGGCGGCTATGTGAACGAGAACTATCTCGCCGTGCAGCAGGCGCTGGATCTGACCCGCGAGGAGATCATAACCCTGGCGGCCAACAGCTTTCATGCCGCCTTCTGCGAGGATGCCGTCAGGCAGCGGCACCTCGCCGCGCTTCGCGGCTATTGCGTTAGCGCCTGAAGGCGCCCGCCTGCGCTATCAGCCAATCGCGGAATACCCGCAGCGCCGGATCGTTGCGCTTGGCTTCCGGATAGAACAGGCAATAGGCCTGCTTGCTGCCGATCGAATGCGGGAAGGGGATGACGAGGTCGCGGCTTTGCAGTTCCCGCTCGACCAGGAAGCGCGGCACGATGGCCGCGCCCAGTCCCACCACGGCGGCCTGCAGGATCATGGCGAACTGGCCGTAGCGCGGACCCAGCGGCACCGGAGGGCAGGCGATGCCCAGGGCGGCGAACCAGTCGGCCCAGGCCGCCGGCCGGGTCGATTGCTGCAGCAGAGGAATCTTGAACAGGTCCTCCGGCTTGCGGATGCGATGCCGCGTCAGCAGTCTCCGCGATGCGACGGGAACGAGCTCTTCCTCGATCAGCCGGTCGACAATGGCGCCCGGTGCGATCGGATCGCCGAAAAAGATCGCTGCATCCAACGGCTCGGCGGTGAAGTCGAAGTTTTCGACCCGCGTCGGCAGATTGACGGTGATCTCGGGGTGGCGATCGGCGAAATCGGGCAGGCGCGGGATCAGCCAGCGCGTACCGAAGGTCGGCAGGGTGGCGATGTTGAGGCTGACCTGACCGGTGCGCGCCGCCATGGTGTTGACCGTGGCCATGCCGATGCGGGCCAGCGAGTCCTGCAACTCGCGGGCATAGGCGGCGCCGCCCGGGGTCAGGATCACACGCTGCCGGATACGCTCGAACAGGCGCTGCTTCAGGATTTCCTCCAAAAGTTGCACCCGGCGGCTGACCGCGGCCTGGCTGATGTTGAGTTCCCGCGCGGCGGCGGTGAAGCTGCCATGCCGTGCCGCCGCTTCGAAGGCGGTCAGCGCGGAGAGCGGAGGCAGGAAACGGCGCTGTAGAGCCAAAATTGGTCTCCCGAGTTGATAACGAACGGTTATCAAGTAATAGCGAGATTTCGTTTGCAAGCCAATGAGTGGTCTGCCAGCTTGCCGCCCCAGCAGCCGGGGCTAGCTCCCGCATAGGACATTGCCAGTTCGAACCGAGGAAACCGTCATGAATGCGCAAGCGCCGACCAAAGTCGCCTTTCAGTGGGACGATCCGTTCAACCTGGAGGCTGAGCTGACCGAGGAAGAGCGCCTGGTGCGTGATACGGCGCGCGACTATTGTCAGAACAAGCTGCTGCCGCGCGTGAAGGAAGCCTTCCGTGAGGAAAAGACGGATCCGGCGATTTTCCGCGAGATGGGCGAACTCGGCCTGCTTGGCCCGACCATCGAAGGCTATGGCTGCGCCGGCGCGTCTTACGTTGCCTACGGCCTGATCGCCCGCGAGGTCGAGGGCGTCGATAGCGGCTATCGTTCGATGATGAGCGTGCAATCCAGCCTGGTGATGCATCCGATCTATGCCTATGGCAGCGAAGCGCAGCGCGAGAAATATCTGCCCAAGCTGGCGAGCGGCGAATGGATCGGCTGCTTCGGGTTGACCGAACCGGATCACGGCTCGGATCCCGGCGGCATGAAGACCCGCGCCAAGAAAGTGGCTGGCGGGTATCAGCTTACCGGCAACAAGATGTGGATCAGCAATTCGCCCATCGCCGATGTCTTCGTCGTCTGGGCAAAGACGGAAGATGGCGTGATCCGCGGCTTCGTGCTGGAGAAGGGCATGAAGGGCCTCTCCGCCCCGAAGATCCAGGGCAAGCTGTCGCTGCGCGCGTCGATCACCGGCGAGATCGTCATGGACGACGTTTTCGTGCCGGAAGACAACCTGCTGCCGAATGTGCAGGGCCTGAAGGGACCGTTCGGCTGCCTCAACAACGCGCGCTACGGCATCGCCTGGGGCGCCATGGGCGCGGCGGAAGCCTGCTGGCATCAGGCGCGCACCTACGTTCTGGAACGCAAGCAGTTCGGCCGGCCGCTGGCGGCCAACCAGATCATTCAGCTCAAGCTCGCCAACATGCAGACCGAAATCGCGCTCGGCCTCAACGCCGCGTTGCGTGTCGGCCGGCTCAAGGATCAGGACAAGGCGGCGCCGGAGATGATCTCGCTGATCAAGCGCAACAATTGCGGCAAGGCGCTCGAAATCGCCCGCATGGCGCGCGACATGCATGGCGGCAACGGCATCCATGAGGATTTCCATGTGATGCGCCACCTGGTGAATCTGGAAACGGTCAACACCTACGAGGGCACGCACGACATCCATGCGCTGATCCTTGGCCGCGCCCAGACCGGCATCCAGGCCTTCATGTAACTCTCCGGATCGAGGAAACAGGGATGCGCGCGCTCGACGATATTGTCGTGCTCGACCTGAGCCGCGTTCTGGCCGGGCCGTGGTGTACCCAGAATCTGGCCGATCTGGGGGCGACCGTCATCAAGGTGGAAAAGCCCGGGGCGGGCGACGATACCCGCGGCTGGGGCCCGCCCTTTCTGAAGGATCCGCAAAGCGGCGAGCGCGGCGATGCCGCCTATTATCTGGCGGCCAATCGCGGCAAACACTCGATCACCGTCGACATGGCGACGGAAGAGGGCCAGCGCATCCTGCGCGACCTGGCCCGGCAGGCCGATGTGGTGATCGAGAACTACAAGCTTGGCGGCCTGAAGAAATACGGCCTTGATTACGACAGCCTGAAAGCGATCAATCCGCGCCTGATCTATTGTTCGATCACCGGCTTCGGCCAGACCGGCCCCTATGCGCCGCGGGCGGGCTACGATTACCTGATCCAGGGCATGGGCGGCCTGATGAGCGTCACCGGCGAGAGGGACGACCTGCCCGGCGGCGGACCGCAGAAGGCCGGCGTCGCTTTGGCCGATGTCATGACCGGGCTGTATGCGACGATCGCCATTCTCGGCGCCCTGCATCAGCGCGACCGCAGCAACGAAGGCCAGTATATCGACCTTGCCCTGCTCGATGTGCAGGTGGCGACGCTCGCCAACCAGGCGCTCTATTATCTCGTCTCCGGTGAGGCGCCGGTGCGCATGGGCAACGGCCATGCCGTCGTCGTGCCGTATCAGGTCTTCCATTGCGCCGACGGTCACGCCATCATCGCCGTCGGCAATGACGGGCAGTTCGCCAAGCTGGCGGCCGAGCTTGGCCATCCGGAATGGGCGAGCGATGAGCGTTTTGCATCCAACTCGGCCCGTGTCGCCAATCGCGACGCGCTGATCCCATTGATCGAAGCCGAGACGCGCAAGCGTCCGATGGCGGATCTGATCGCCGGCCTGGAGAAGCGCGCCGTACCCTGCGGTCCGATCAACACCATCGACAAGGTGTTCGCCGACCCGCATGTGAAGGCGCGCGGCCTGCAGAAGGAAGTGCCCCATATCCGGCAAGGCAAGGTGCCGACCGTGGCCAGCCCGCTGCGGCTATCGGCGTCGCCGGTCTCTTACGATCGCGGCCCGCCGCTGCTCGGTCAGGACACCGACGAGGTACTGCGCACGCGGCTCGGCCTCAAGGAGGCCGATCTCGCGGCCTTGCGCAAGAAGGGCGTGATCTGAAACGGCCTAGGATGCGGCCGCAGCGACGGGGCGACGGGCGCGGCCGGCTTTGATAGCCTTCGGCGCCATCATCGGACGGGCGCCGTAATTGCGGTTGATGCCGCTGGCGATCGAGACCATCTGGTTGATCGGGCTGGCGAGGGCTTCGCTTTCCGGCCGCGAGAAGAACAGCTCTGCGTGAAACAGCCCCTCGCTTTCCTTTCCGAAAGGATCGAGGCCGCGCTCGGTCACTGCCGTCAAGGTGGCCTGCATCTCGGCCTCGTCGCGGAAGCGCCGCTGAACGAAGGTGGCGCCTTCGAATTTCTCGGTCACCAGCCCCTGCCGCTCCAGCGTCCTGGCGATGTCGGCATAGTCGAACATCCGCAGGACGAAAGACGCCACCCATGGCGCATCGTCCTTCGAGGTGCAGATCGCCAGTTTCTCGAAGGTCTTGCTGCTGATATAGCCGACGCAGCCGGTCGACACGATCAGGTCGACTTTGGACAAAATCTCGGCCGCCGCCGGCGGAACGTCATCCTGCTCGAGATCCGCCACGATGCCTTTGTCGAGGATGCCGCATCCCATGGCGTAGGAGATGGCTTCACGCGAGACATCCAGCCCGATGATGCGGACATCGCGCCGTTTCGGCCAGGCGGCGAAATATTGCCGGTCAAGCGCCAGTACTTCGTCGGGATCGAGCGGCTGCGCGGCGAGCGCCGCATAACGCTCGGCCAATTGATCGTAGCTGAGCGCGTACCGCATCAACGCGGCATTGACGCCGTAAGAGCAGCCGAGATCGAGAATGGTGATCGGCTCGCCGCCTTTTGCCCGCTGGCGTGAATCGATCAGCTGGTCGAAAATCGGCCGTGCCAGGTGCGGGATGACGTAGTCCAATGCGCCGAGGGTGCGGAAATAGGCGCGGGGATCGGGCTGAACGTAGATCGATCCGAAGTCTGCTTTGCCCAGATTGATGGTGGAGAAATCGCCGTTCACGGTCATAAGCATCCCCCTTACGAAAAAAGATTTTGCGTGGCGCGCTTCGCAAGCGCGCGTAGGACTGCCGGGTTTTCGTGTGCGCTAGGAGAATAACGACTGATGCCCGGCAACGCAAACTTTCATTCGGATCCGGGCGAAATTCGACCGCGGGAATCCATCAAGTTCCTGACATAGAGTGCAAATCGACTTCTTATTCGTTCGGCTGCGTCGCCGAATTTTTCGGCATGTTCACGATATATATGCCGACGGCGACGAGCAGCAGCGCAAGCAGAAGCGAAAACGACAGAGGTTCGTCGAGATAGAATGCGCCGCTCGCCACGCCGAAAACCGGCGTGAGAAACGAGAAGGCGGACAATCGTGACACCGGATAGCGCTGGATCAGCCAGAACCAGACGACATAGCTGATCGAGGCGACGATGACGATCTGAAAGCCGAGGGCGCCGATGACGAAAGGCGTGGCCGGAACCCTGAAAGGCTCGCCGCTGAGAATGGCAGCGAGGATCAGCCCGACGCCGGAGACGGCAAGCTGATAGAGCAGGGTCTTGTGCGGCGATACGCTGCGCAGGCGCGAAGCCTTGATCAGAATCGTTGTCGCGGCCCAAAGGATCGCCGCCATGACCATGAGCGCATCGCCCAGCAATTCGCGCGGCTGCGGCGCCTGCACGCGTTCGGCGAAGGTCAGCACCACGCCCCCGAAGGCCAGCAGCAGGCCGGCGACTTGCACCGGCCGGATGCGCTCGCCGGGAATGAAGACGTGCGAGCCCAGCGCCACCCAGAACGGCGTCGTGTAGAGCAGGATCACAGCCCGGGATGCGGTGGTCAGGGTCAGGCCGACGAAGATCAGGCCGAATTCCGCACCGAACAGCAACCCGGCAAAAATGCCCGGGATCAGGCTGCCGTCACCCTGGAGCAGTTTCAGGCCGCGCCAGCGCATCCACGCCAGTACCAGGATGGTGGCGCCAACGGAGCGAATGCCGGCCTGCAGGAGCGGCGAGACATCTTCCGCGGCGACCTTGATGACGACTTGCTGGATGCCCCAGGTCAGGCACAGGGCGGTCATCAACAGGATGGCCATGCCATCGAGGCTGTGTTTTTTCTGCATCTTTTGGGCGTGATTTGCGAGACGGGCGTTTCGCCCGGATCATAGATGGTCGGCGCCGCGCCGGCAATCGGCTTGCCGTAACGGCAGGGTCTGCACATGATTTGACGATTGCCGGTTTTCATGTCCTATTTCCTGCCCGCAGATGTATGGTAATCCGCAAGCAGCGCCTGATTGAGGTCTAGGGACATGGATCTGAATTTCACCAAGGAAGAATTGGCGTTCCGTGATGAGGTGAACCGCTTCATCGAGGAGAATTATGACGACGAGATGCGCGCCGCCATGGCACGCACGCGAACGGGCTACATCGCCAAGCATCTGCATATCCGCTGGCAGAAACGGCTCAACGAGAAGGGCTGGCTGGCGCCGAACTGGCCGCAGGAATATGGCGGTCCCGGCTGGACCCCGGTGCAGCGTTACATTTACGACCAGACGATGGCGGCGGCGGGCGCGCCGATCGTGGTGCCCTTCGGTCCGCGCATGCTGGCGCCGGTGATCATGAAATTCGGCACCGAGGCGCAGAAGAAGAAATATCTGCCGGATATCCTGGCCAGCAACACTTGGTGGTGTCAGGGCTATTCTGAGCCGGGCTCGGGCTCGGACCTCGCGTCATTGCAGATGAAATGCGAGGACAAGGGCGATCATTTCCTCTGCAACGGCAGCAAGATCTGGACTTCGGAAGCGCAGCACGCAGATATGATCTTCTGCCTGGTGCGCACGGCGCAGACCAAGAAACCGCAGGAGGGAATCTCCTTCCTGCTCATCGACATGAAATCGCCGGGCGTGACCGTTTCGCCGATCATCACCATCGACGAGCCGAGCGCCGGCATGCAGGAGGTCAACCAGGTCTTCTTCGATGACGTGAAGGTGCCGAAGGAGAATCTCGTCGGCGAGATAAACCAGGGCTGGACCTGCGCCAAATACCTGCTCGAATTCGAACGCGGCAATGCCTATTCCGGCAACCTCAAGCGCGGCCTCGACCGGGTGCGCCGGATGGCTCTGGCCGAATCGATCGGCGGCGGCTTGCCGTTGATTCAGGACCCGGCCTTTTCAGCCCGGCTGGCGCAAGCCGAAATCGAGATCATGGCGCTCGAGATGACCGAGCTGCGTATTCTCGGACAGTCGCGCAGCGGGCAGAATATCGGTGCCGCGTCTTCCATCCTGAAGACGCGCGGCACCGAATTGCAGCAGATGGTCACCGAGCTGGCGGCCGATGCCGTCGGCTATTACCTGATGCCGTTCAACCCGCTGATCGAGGGCGCGAACGAGCCGATCATCGGCCCCGATTACGCCGACGGCGTCGCCGCGCGCTATCTGAATATGCGCAAGGTGACGATCTTCGCAGGCTCGAACGAGATTCAGCGCAACATCATGTCGAAGCTGATTCTCGGGCTGTGATCGACGCAGCGGCGCGTTCAGCGCCGCTGGTCGAACCGCCGGTTCACCAGGGCCGAGGCGATATTGACTTTCTGGATGTCGATGGCGCCGCCGGCGATTCCCCAGCCCCAGGCATCGCGGAATTTCTGCTCGATCGGATATTCCTTGTTATAGCCGTAGCCGCCGAGCAACTGGATCGCCGCGCCGCAGACCTCGCGCGTCATCTCGTTGGCGAAGCATTTGGCAATGGAGCTGTCGCGGATCGAGGGCAGGCCTTTGGCGGCGTTGGTCACCGCGCGATAGATCAGCAGCCGGGCGGCATCGACGCGCATGGCCATCTCGGCCAGCTTGAGCTGCACCGCCTGGAATTCGACCAGAGCCTTGCCGAACTGGCGGCGCGACTGCACGTAGTCGAGCACGTAATCCAGCGCGCTCGCGGCTATGGCCAGGCTCATGGTTGCATTGCCGCAACGCTCCAGGTCGAAGGCTTCCATCAGCTTTTTGAAGCCGCCGGCCGGAACGACGATGTTTTCGGCCGGGACGGTGACGTTGTCGAAGAACATGTCGGCGCTGGGGATGCCCCGGAAACCCATGAGCTGTTCCGGCTTGCCGAAGGTCAGGCCGGGTGTTCCCTTCTCCACGAATACGGCGCCGATTCCCTTGGCGCCGGAATCGGGCGAGAGACGGCAATAGACGACGTAACCGTCCGAATGGCCGGCGCCGGAACACCAGCGCTTCTGGCCGTTGATGATCACCTTGTCGCCCTTGATCTCGCCGCGCGTCTTGAGGTCGGTGAGGGCGCTGCCGGCATCGGGCTCGGACATGCTGACGGCGACGATCATCTCGCCGCGGCAGACGCGCGGCAGGATGCGTTGCTTCAACTCTTCGCCGGCAAAATGCTGGATCGCCAGCGCCGGGCCAAAGCAGGATTCGAAAATCGGAAACGCAACGGCGGGGGAAACCTTGGCGATGGCCTCCAGAATCAGCACGGCATCCAGATGGGCCAGCCCGGCGCCGCCATAGCGCGGATCGAGATTGATGCCGAGATAGCCCATCTCTGCCAGCCGCTTTACCCAGCAGGAAGGCAGGGGCGTGTTCTCGCTTTCCAATTCATGCGCAATGGCCGCGAGCTCCTTGCGGGCGAAATTGCCGGCAAGCTCCTGCAGCTGGCTTTGCTCCGGGGAGAGGTCGAAATCCATAATCGGCATTTCCTTCTGACTGCAACATTGACCTGCGTCAGAAGATCAGATTTCGCCGTTGCTCGCTATGGCAATCCGCTAGGAGCGCCGCACCTGTTTCAGCCCGCTGAAAACCCTGCGCGGCGTCGTTGCGGCCGCGGGTTTTTTGTCGCTACACGGCGCGACGGAACGATACAGGCCGGTGAGAACTTCGACATCGGCGATCCGCACAATCCGTCCGCTGGCGGAAACGCCATGCTTGCGCAATTGCTGAAATGTCCGCGACAGGAATTCGGGGCTGATCCCGAGTTCCGCCGCGATCGTCTTGCGGTCGTCATGCAGCCTTATGATCGCGGCCCCGGACCGGGTGGGGCAGTGACGAACCAGGAAATGGGCCAGCCGCTCGATGGCGGTATGAAGCTTCAACTCGACCAGATGGTCGACCAGGAGGCGCCAATGACCGGCCAGGGTATTCGTCATCATCAGCGCGAGCGAATGTTCGGCCCGCAGGGCCTGTCGATACCGCTCGCTGGGTATGCGCAATATGCGCGACGTGGCGGTCGTTTTCGCGCTGACGAGATAGGGTTGTTTCAATAGCACGGCGGGGCTGACGAAAAGCTCGCCTTCGCCGAAGACGGCGATCACCGTGCTCTCGCCATCGTTGCATTCGGCCGTCAGGGCGATGCGTCCGGACAGGATCAGGTAGACGTAATCCGAGACCTCTCCCTGCCGGGTCAAAATCGCTCCCTTGTTATAGGTCTGAACAGGGCAATCCCGGATCAGCCGTTCGACGGCGGCCGGATCGACCTGGCGATATAAATCCGTTTTTTCGAAAAGGACCCGATCAGCGCTGTACATCGATTTCTCTGCCCAGACAGCAGACTAGGCGGCAGGCCGGAAATGACTTTGACCCACGTCAATCTCGCCGGCGATTCGACGCAGCGGAATTTTGACAAGTGTCAAATCCGGCTGTCGCGGGGCAGGCGGCAACGGAAAAGAGTTTGATCTGCCGCAATAAAGGCTTCCGGCTATTCCTCGAAACTTCCCCGGCGCCGGACCCGGCCGGCTTGGGAAAAGGGGAAAATCATGGCCAGCAATCAAGGTGTCGATTATGGATCGAATGTCTCCTGTGCGGCGCCGCCGGGCGAGCCGGCTTCCGATCATGGCTCCCCGGAAGGGCTGATCGACCACATCATCTCGCGTTATCACGAGGTCCACCGGAAGGAATTTCCGGAACTGATCCGGTTGGCGGAGAAGGTGGAAGCGGTTCATCGGCACCATGCCAATGTTCCGGTCGGCCTGGCCGCGGCTTTACGCAACCTGGCCTTCGAGCTGGAAGGGCATATGATCAAGGAGGAGCATGTCCTCTTCCCGATCATGCGCTCCGGCGGTAATCCGATGCTCACGCACCCGATCCTGATGATGAAGTCCGAGCATGAAGATCACGAGAATCACCTTCGTCAGCTCGAAGCGTTGACCACGGGATGCGTCACCCCGGAGGGTGCCTGCCGGACATGGCAGGCCCTGTATGCCGGTCTGCGCAAGCTGATCGACGACCTGCGACAGCATATAAGGCTCGAAAACGAAGTGCTGTTTCCTCAATTCGAAAGCGGGGCGGGACGTTGAGATGACCGCCGGGGAGGTCATCGCGACAGGCCGTCGGAGCCGTTCGACCGACGGGGGCGTTGCGTATTTCGTCTATGCCAACGGGCATTATCCCGCCGCCGCGCTGACCGAAAGCGTCGCGTTCCTGCAAAACCGCGGCTTGCGCATCGCCGGCCTGATCGAGCGCAACAAGGAGCCGTCCCGGCATTCGCATTGCGACATGGAACTGGAGGACATCGCCACGGGCCGGCGCATTTCGATAGCCGAGGATCGCGGCCAGGCCGCCACGGCCTGCCGGCTTGACCTGTCCGGCCTGGCTCTGGCCTATGCCGCGGTCAAGGCCAATTTTGCGGCGGCGGATCTCGTCGTCGTCAGCAAATTCGGCAAGACCGAGGCCGAGGGCGGCGGATTGCGCGGCCTTGTCGCCGAGGCGATGGAAGCGCAGGTCCCGGTTCTCGTCGGCCTGCCCGAACGCTGCCTCTCCGCCTGGATGGATTTTGCCGGCGAATATGGCCGGCCGTTGCAGCTCAACGGCGCGGCCCTGTATCGCTGGCTGGCGGCTTAAGCGCGGCGGATCAGCGCCGCGCTGCCTTCACCTTGGCGCGGAAGGCATGCAGCAGCGGCTCGGTATAGCCGTTCGGCTGCTTGGCGCCCTCGAAGATCAGGGCGCGCGCCGCCTGGAAAGCCAGGCTGTTGGCCGGATCGGGCGCCATCGGCCGATAGGCCGGATCTCCAGCGTTCTGGCTGTCGACTTTCGCCGCCATCCGCTTCAGCGCCGCATCCACCTGCTCGGCTGTGCAGACATTATGCATCAGCCAGTTGGCGATGTGCTGCGAGGAGATGCGCAGGGTGGCGCGGTCTTCCATCAGGCCGATATCGTGAATGTCCGGCACCTTGGAGCAGCCGATGCCCTGATCCACCCAGCGCACGACATAGCCCAGGATGCCCTGCGCGTTGTTGTCCAGTTCATCGCGGATATCCTGTTCGGAGAAGTTCTGTCCGGTGGCAAGCGGGATGGTCAGCAAGGCGCTCAGCGGCGGCACCGGCTTGCCCTTGATCTCGGCCTGGCGGGCGAAGACATCGACCATGTGATAATGCGTGGCATGCAGCGTGGCCGCCGTCGGGCTGGGCACCCAGGCGGTATTGGCGCCCGTCTTCGGATGGCCGATCTTCTGCTCCAGCATGTCGGCCATGCGGTCCGGTGCCGCCCACATGCCCTTGCCGATCTGGGCGCGGCCCGACAGGCCGCAGGCAAGCCCGATGGCAACGTTGCGCTCCTCGTAAGCCTGGATCCAGGCGCTGGATTTCATCTCCGCCTTGCGGACCATGGGACCGGCGCGCATCGAGGTGTGGATTTCGTCACCCGTGCGGTCGAGGAAGCCGGTATTGATGAAGACGATGCGGTCTTTCACCGCCTTGATGCAGGCCGCCAGATTGGCCGAGGTGCGGCGCTCTTCGTCCATGACGCCGACCTTTACGGTGTGGCGCGCCAGACCTAGCAGGTCTTCGACGGCATCGAACAGGCGGTTGGTGAAAGCCGCCTCTTCGGGGCCGTGCATCTTCGGCTTGACGATATATACCGAGCCGGCGCGGCTGTTGATGAAGCGGCCGTTCCGCTTCAGGTCATGGATCGAGATCAGGCTGGTGACGATGGCATCCAGGATGCCTTCCGGCGCCTCGCTGCCATCCGGCAGGCGGATCGCCGGCGTCGTCATCAGATGGCCGACATTGCGCACGAATAGCAGGCTGCGGCCGGGCAGCGTCAGCCTGGAGCCGTCCGGCGCGGTATATTCGCGATCCGGCTCAAGCGCGCGGATCATGGTGCGGCCGCCCTTCTCGAAGGTGGCCGTCAGGTCGCCCTTGAGCAGGCCGAGCCAATTGGCGTAGGCCTCGACCTTGTCGGCGGAATCCACCGCCGCGATCGAGTCTTCAAGATCGATGATGGTGGTCAGCGCCGCTTCGAGCAGAATGTCGGCCAGGCCGGACGGATCGCCCTTGCCGACGGGATGGTTGCGGTCGATCTGCAATTCGATATGCAGCCCGTTATGCCGGAGCAGGACGGCGCTGGGATTGGCCGCATCGCCGCGATACCCGGCGAAGGCTTCGGGATGCTTGAGCGCGGGCGCAAGTTTTCCGTTCGTCACCGACCAGCCGGTAACATCGGCATGGCTGCCCGAGGCGAGCGGGACGACCTGGTCGAGGAAGGCTTTCGCCTTGGCGATCACCTTGGCGCCGCGGGCCGGGTCGTAGCCCTTCTTCGCCGGACCGTCCTGCGGGATGGCGTCGGTGCCGTAATAAGCGTCGTACAGGCTGCCCCAGCGCGCATTGGCGGCGTTGAGCACGAAGCGGGCGTTGAGCACCGGCACCACCAATTGCGGTCCGGCCATCCGGGTGATCTCGTCATCGACATTCTCAGTCGCTACCTCGAACGGCGCCGGTTCCTCGACCAGATAGCCGATCTCGCGCAGGAAGGCCTGATAGGCGGCGGGATCATGCGGCTGGCCGGCGCGGCCCGAATGCCAGGCATCGATCTTCGCCTGCAGTTCGTCCCGCTTGCTCAGCAGGGCGCGGTTTTCCGGCGTGAAGCGGGCGAAAATGCCGGCCACACCCGGCCAGAAGGCCTCCGGAGCCATGCCGGTTCCCGGTATGGCCTGCTGCTCGATGAACTGGGCGAGGTCCGGGGCGACGGCGAGGCCGGCGCGATCGACGGTGGAAGTCATGGCGTTTCCTAAGGTTTCCCGGGTGGATTTAGGCTGTTGCCGCAATTTACCAGAGTGACAATTCTTTCTGTAGATGAATAGAATTGAATGCAGCCGTTCCTTATGAGAAGGAATGGCATGGACAAAGAATATGAGCTTTATGCCCGGGTGATCGAAACCGGCAGCCTCGCAGCGGCGGGGCGGGCGCTGAACTTGTCGCCTGCCATGGTCTCGAAGCGGATCGCCCGGCTGGAGGAACGCCTGGGCGCGCGGCTGCTGCACCGGACCACCCGGAAGCTGACGACCACCGAGGCCGGCCAGCGTTTCTACGAGCGGGTGGTCGAAATCCTGGCAGCCTCGCAGGAAGCGGAGCGTCTGGTCACCGGTGTTGCCGGCGAGCCGAGTGGGCGTTTGCGCATCTCGGCGCCGACCTCTTTCGGCCGCCTCCATGTCGCGCCGCATCTGAAGCCCTTCCTAGATCGCTGGCCGCGCCTGAAGATCGAGCTGGACCTGACGGATGCCTATGCCGATCTGCTCGCCGAGCGCTTCGACCTTGCCATCCGCATCGCGCCGAACGTCGGCAATGGTCTTGCCGGCCGCCGCCTGGCGCCCAACCGCCGCGTCCTCTGCGCCAGTCCGGAATATCTGGCGCGGCACGGAATTCCAAAGACGCTGGAGGATCTGGCAGAACACCGCCTCCTGGCCGCGGCATCGCAATTGCCGTGGCGGCTCGAAGGCGGAAACGGGCCAGTTCTGGTGCATGGCGAAAGCGCGGTGCGGACCAATTCCAGCGAAGTGGTGCGCGAGCTGGCCATCGCGGGCCTGGGTATTGCCCTGCGCTCCACCTGGGATGTCAGCGGGGAGTTGCGGGCCGGCGCCCTGCAGGTGGTTCTGCCGGATCATCCAGGCGCAACCGATGTCGGCATTTTCGCCGTCTATCCGGCAACCAATTTCGTGCCGGCAAGCGTCAGCGCCTTCGTCGACTATCTTCAGGCGCTCTATGCCCCGGAGCCGAGCTGGGACAAAGGCCTGTTTCTGCCGCAGCAAAGGCCGCCCAACCGATAGCAGCGACACGACCGCCGAACCGGCCAGGAACGCATCGACATTTACCGATCCGCGGGAACCGGAGTCGCTGCCTGACCGTTTTCCGTTTCGATGGGATCGAAGGCTGCATATGGCGCTGCGCTGGCCGTAGCCCTGAATTTGTCCATCGCGGCGGTTTTTGCCAAGCCAGCGATATCCGCTCCGAACCTGGCCATTCTTGAATTCGGCTTTCTCGATACCTCCGGCGAGATACAGGATAAAAGGCTCGCCCATGAATCCCGCCTGCGGCAATTATCGGATGATCTGCGCGACGGGTTGAGCGCAACGCGGAAGTTCGACATTGTCGATATCGCTTGCGGCGACCGGTCCTGTGTCAGCGGAATGGATGCGGACCGGGTTCTGCAGGATGCGCAAAACAGCGGCGCGGATTACCTGATGCGAGGCGTGGTCCGTAAAATGAGCACGCTTGTTCTGTCGGTGCAAATCGATATCACGGATGTCCGGAAAGGCAAGGTTGCGTTTGCCCGCTCCTTCAGTTTCCGGGGCGATACCGACGAGGCATGGCGGCATGCCTCCGCTTTCATCGCCCGCGAAATCTCAACGGACTTCGAGGGTCGGCCCTAGCGCCGCAGCCGCGATCAGGTGCGAATGACCGCCTTCATCGCTGCGTCGTCCGTGGGCAGCTGCGCCAGTTCGCCAAGCGTGATCGGCTTTATGGGCGCGCGCAACCGGTAATATCCGACCCGCTCCGGCGTTATGCCATGCGCCTCGGCCAGCAATTCGGTCACCGTCAACCCGCAAAGCCGACCCTGGCAAGGCCCCATGCCACATCGCGAAAAGGCCTTCATTTGATTGGGGCCGGTGCAGCCGAGCGCGGCCGTGGTCATGACCTGCCGTGCCGTGACCTCTTCGCAGCGGCAAACGATCGTATCGCCGCGCGGGCGGCGGAATTGAGCGGCCGGCCGGTAAAGCCGGTCGAGGAAGGCTCGGCCGGAGATCTGGCGCCGCAGGCGATGGCGAATCAGTTCTGCGTCGCCGGCGCCGGCCGCTGCGGTTTGCCCCTTCAAGGCACGGATAGTCCCCAAGGCCGCCAGCCGACCGCGCTCCTCAGCCGCCCTGGCGCCGATGATGCCGCCGCCATCGCCGGCGATCATGATGCCTTCGATTGCCGTATTGCCGTCGGCGTCCAGTTCCGGCTCCCAGCAGGCTTGCTCGTCGCTCCAGCGATGCGGGATGCCGATCGACATCGCCAGGTTGACATTCGGCGTCACCCCCTGGTGCAGCAGCAAGGTCTCGGCAGGCAGGCGAGCGATCCGGCCTGACGCCGTGCTATAGGTCACGGCTTCAACGCGGCCATCCCCTTCCGCAGCCAGATCGACGACTTCGCTGATGACCCGTACACGCCGCCGGACGCCGAGCATCAGCTTCAGTCCCTTCAGGAAATAAGGCGAAGTCAGGAACGCGGGCAAATGCGGCAAAGCCCGCATCCAGTTGGCGCGCGGAGTGGTGTCCAGGATGGCATCGACGACCGCGCCGGCATTCTGCATCTGCCAGGCCAGCAGCCAGAGCAGCGGGCCGCAGCCTGCGAGCACGACCGGCCGCTGCGGCGCCAGGCCGAAGGATTTGAGCAGGATCTGCGCTGCGCCCGCTGTCATGACGCCGGGCAGTGTCCAGCCGGGAACCGGGAACGGCCGCTCCTGGGCGCCGGTTGCCAGGATGATGCGCTGCGCCGTCACCATCCGAGCCTTGCCTGCCGACGAGACGCCGATCTCGCGGTTGCGTGACACGCTCCAGACGGTCGTGTTCGGAACATACGCCGCCTTGCTGGCCAGAAAATCGTCGACCAGGATTTGACCCCGCCAATAATCCCCGCCCAGTACCGATCGGCTTTGCAGCGGGGTTTGCGTGATCGCGCGATAGATTTGCCCGCCCGGGCCCGGCTGCTCGTCGAATAATGCCGTCTTCAAGCCGGCGCGGGCGGTCAGCGTCGCTGCCGCAAGTCCGGCCGGTCCGCCGCCGACCACCACGACGTCGTAATGAGGGGCGATCTGATCCGTCATCGGCCAGGCTCGCGCTTTCCGAGCTGCGTTTCGACAACCATGCCGTCGGCCACCAGGGTCATGCAGCCTTGGCGGCTGCCGATCCCGTCGATCATCACCAGGCATTCGAAGCAGACGCCCATCATGCAATAAGGCCCGCGCGGCGCAGCGGAAACCGGCGTCGTCCGATTCTGCACGATGCCGGCCGCCAGCATGGCGGCTGCAACGGAATCGCCTTTGCGGGCGGCAACCGGCCTGCCATCGACCGATATGGTGACGATCTCAGCCGCCGCGCTAGGCAGTCGATGGAACATGAAACCTCCGTGCGCTGAAGGCGCCAAAGTCTTTGGCCGGCCGCTCTCCCTGCACGATCCAGCGGGGCAGGATCAATGCATGACTCGCTGCCAAGGTGATACCGCTGTGACAGGTGGCGATGAAGGCGCCTGGGCAGGTCTCCGACTGCTCGTAAACCGGAAAGCCGTCTTTCGTCATCACGCGCAACGCCGCCCAGCTACGGACCACATTCAGCCCGGCAAGAACGGGAAACATGCGTATGGCGCGGTCCGCCATGACCGAAAGGACCTGCGTTCGCAAATCGGAATCGAAACCGGCTTCCTCGTGAGAATCGCCGATCATGACGCCGCCTTCGTCGGCCTGCCGGATCGTGACGATCGGATGGGGCAAAAACGGCATTGTCTTCTCGGTAACGATCAATTGCCCGCGTTGCGGCCGAACCGGGGCATCGAGGCCGACCATCGGTGCCAGCCGCCGATTGCCGAGACCAGCCGCCAGCACGAGCCTGCCGGACCGCAATTCGCGCCCCGCCGAATGGATGCGGAATTCTCCATTGCTGCATTCGATGCGGTCGACATTGTGGTTCGGCCTGTATTCGGTCCCGAATTCCTGCATCCCGGCGTGCAGAGCGCGAAAAAGACGCAGCGAATTGACATGGCCGTCCAGGGGGCAATAGCTGCCGCCGACGACTTGCGGGCCGATCGCCGGAAGCATGGCCCTGATCTTCTCCGAGGGCAGGATTTCGCAGCCATATCGCGGCATGTCCGGCTGGTCCTGCAGGCGCCGCAGCCGCTGCGCACGTGTCTCCAATTCAGGCTCGCTCAGCGCCAGTTGGAAGCCGCCATTCTGCTGCAAAGAGAGGTCAAACCCGGTCTGCTGGCGCAGTTCCTCGGCAAAGCCTGGCCAGGCCCGGGCCGACCTGACCGTCCAGGCGGCATAGGCCGGCATCCCGAGGCCCTTGCTTTGCACCCATATCAGGGCGAAGTTGCCGCGCGACGCCCGATAGGCATCGTCGCCTTCATCGAGCACGGCCACTTTCTGCCCGAGCTTGGCCAGGCCCCAGGCAATCGACGATCCGACGATGCCGCCTCCGACGACAATGACATCGAACGCATCGGAAGACGATTTGCTCATCTGCAGTCCCGGCCGCTGCTGAATGGCATAGGGGTATGGTGGAAACAGCCGTTGATCGACCGGCGATCACTAGCGGATTGCCATGATCTTGTACACCCGAAACTGTGGCGTGGCGGCGGTGTTTATGGTTGCCGCTTGCCGGGCAAGGCGCCCGAATGCGGCTTTGTCAGGGGCGCCGGGATAGCCAGCAACCGGCATAGCTGGCGCTTCGGTTCTATCAGGTCCGCGAGAGTATAGCCGTCCAGCACGGCGAGAAAGGCATCCAGGGCCTCCCTCATGACGCCCCTCAGGATGCAGGCGGGCGCTATTGTGCAGGAGCGGCCTCTGCGCTGAAAGCACTCGACGAGCCCGATATCGTCTTCGGTCTGCCGTATCAGTCTGCCGATCGTGATATTTCCGGGAGGACGGGCGAGGCGCATGCCTCCGCCTTTGCCGCGAATGGTTTCGAGATAGCCGAGCTGGCCCAACCGGAACACCACCTTCATCAGATGATTGCGCGAGATTCCATAGGCCGCCGCGATCTTGTCGATGGTGACAAGATCCGCACTCAAGGCGACATACATCATCACCCGCAGGCTGTAATCGGTGAATGTGGTCAGGTGCATCGCAGAATCCGGTTATGCAGACCGCAGTTCATCCAGCTGTTCCGCGCGCAGGGCGATCCGGGCCAGGACCGCGACGGCATCCGACAGAGTCTTCTGCGCTGCGGCAAGTACCGCCTCCGACTCCGCCTTCATCGCGACAAGCTCGCAGAATTCCGCCAGCCGCTCGACCGGCGCCTTGGCCCGGTGCAGCAACGCGACGGGATCGCCGTGCAGGTCTTCGCCGATATCCGCGATGGTGGCGGCCGGGCCGGCTGACTGGATTTCCTGCCTCGCCAGGTCGGCGATCAGGGCCGTACTGACAACGTCACCCCGCCTGTGCAATTCGGCGGCGATGCCGATATGCTCGCGCGCGGCCCTCTGACAGAGGTCGCGTATGCGCGCCTCGAACGCCGGCAGGCTTGAGAGCGCCTGTCGGATCTCGGGCGTCTCGTGGCGTTCCTGATGATAGGCCCGGCGGCGGAATTGGCGTAAATGCGTGGCATGGCGCAGTTCCTCCTGCGCCATCTCCTCCGCCGCCCTCGCAATGCGAGGGTTATCGGTATGTGCTGCGATATAAGTATAGTAAGCGAAGGCACGCTCCTCGTTCGTGACCGCGATGGAGAGGGCGCGATAGGGTGTCAGCAGAGCGCTGCCTGAGACCTCATCCCAGGACGAAGCGATATCCGGCGGCAATCGCCAGGTGAAGGAGGCGGTGGACGGTACCGTCTCATGAAGATCGGCCGCCCAGCTTTCCACGGCGTCGATATGCCCCTGCTCCTCCTTCAGCAGCAGGCGAAACGTCGCGGCGGTATCGAGAGCGCCGAGGCGCTTCATTTCGCCCGCCAGCAATTCGTAGCGGCGCACCGACTCTGCCTCCAGCGCATGGGCGATCCCGATGAGCTCCGTCAAGCTGGCGACGCCCATCTCGGGTGCGCTGGACAGCAAATTGCCCATTTTCGATCTCCGGCGGTGATTTCAGGTCAAGAATAAATCACGTTTTCGGCGGCCCGAATTGATCTAGAGCAATGTTACGACAGCCGGTCGGCGGTATTCGCTTCCTAACAAGTGCGGCCGATGCATTTTCGCGGCGGCGGCCGCAAGCAGCGCCAACCCCGGCCTGCGGCGAGACGGATCGATGCGCGTCATTGCATGCGTCTCATCGCGGACAGAGACACCGAGCTTTCAGTGCTGAATCCAATCGGATACCAAACGCGACGGACCGGCCCGCATCTCCTGATCACGATATTGTCTGGGCTGACTGTGGCGCTGTTCGCTTTTCTGATCGCTGCAGGACCGGCGCAAGCGGAAGCCGGTCTCCTGCGGTATCTGCCGCAAGCCCAGCCTGGCGATCTGGTGCCGGGTGCCGACCGGTTCGGCCCGCCCCAGGGTACGCCGCCGATCGTTGCCGCATACAAAGCGGACAAGCTGATCGGTTATGTTTATCTGAACACCGACTACGTCAACGCTGCCGGCTATTCCGGCAAACCGATCCGGATTCTGGTTGGCGTTGATCCCAAAGGCGTCATCACCGGCTCACGGCTTGTCGAACATCACGAGCCGATCGTCCTGATCGGCATTCCCCAGCGCAAGATCGAGACCTTTCTCGCCGGCTACAACGGCTTTGATCCGATGCGGGCGGCGGACTCGGGCGACAAGTCGCCAGCCGTCGATATCGTCAGCGGCGCAACCGTCACCGTCATGGTGATTGGCGACAGCCTGACCCGCTCGGCGGCGCGGGTTGCCCGCCGCATCGCCGGCGCGGCCGAGCCGGAGGCGGTTCAGCGCGATCAGCGCAAAGTCGACCGGCAGGCAGGGGATATCGCGAACTGGCAGGCATTGCTGGGCGAAGGCGCCATCCGCCGCCTGCAGCTGACAGTCGGCGAGGTCAATGACGCCTTCGCTGACGACGCAGAAGCTGCGAAACGGCAGGAAGCGGGCGATCCGGAAAGCGGCTTCATTGACCTCTACGTTGCCCTTGTCAGCCAGCCTGCAATCGGCCGCAGCCTGCTGGGCGAGGAGGAATATGCCAATATAGCAAGCAGACTCAGGCCGGGACAGGAAGCCATACTGGTCACCGGCGGCGGGCGTTATTCCTTCAAGGGCTCGGGCTATGTTCGCGGCGGCATATTCGACCGCATCGAGCTGGTGCAGGGCACCGAGACGATCCGCTTCCACGACAAGCAGCATTTCCGCATCGGCGGGCTCGCCGCCGCCGGGGCGCCGTCCTTCAAGGATGTCGACGTTTTTGTCGTTCCCGAACAGGCCGAGTTCAATGCTGCCGAGCCCTGGACGCTCAAGCTTCTGGTGCAGCGGCAGACCGGGGCGCTGAGCAAGGTATTCCGTACCTTCGAACTCGGCTACGCACTGCCGGACAAATACGTCCATGTCGAGAAGGCGGCGCCGGCGGCAGTCGCGCAAACCGCCCCGGCGGGGAAAGTGCAGGTGGCGGCGAGTGCCGGTGCCGACAGTATCAATTCCGAAAACACGGATATCGGTGATGCCCTGGCCCAGCTATTGGCCGATCTGACCGGCACGAGTAATGGCCAGCGCTCGCTTTGGCTGCGCATCTGGCACAGCAAGCTGGTCTCCATCTGCGTGCTGGCGGCCATGATTGCCGCGCTGACGGCGATCTTCTTCTTCCAGGATGCGCTGGTGAAGCGGCCGGTGCTGTTCGATCGAATCCGGCTGGGCTACCTGGCGGTGACGCTGGTTTGGCTCGGCTGGGTGGCGCAGGCGCAGCTCTCGGTAGTCAATGTATTGGCTTTCATCGGTGCCGTGCGCTCCGATTTCCAGTGGTCCAGCTTCCTGGTCGATCCGCTGATCTTCATTCTCTGGTTCGCCGTTGCCGCGGCGCTGCTGTTCTGGGGAAGGGGGCCTTTCTGCGGCTGGCTGTGCCCATTCGGCGCCCTGCAGGAACTGAGCAACCGTGCCGCGCGGGTTCTGAAGATTCCGCAGATCAAGGTGCCATGGGGCCTGCATGAACGGCTATGGCCGATCAAATATATCGTCTTTCTGGTGCTGTTCGGCGTCTCGCTCGGCTCGCTGAGCATGGCCGAGCGGCTGGCGGAGATCGAGCCGTTCAAGACCGCCATCATCCTGCGCTTCATGCGCGAATGGTGGTTCGTCGGCTTCGCCTTGCTGCTGATCGGCGCGGGCCTGTTCGTGGAAAGGTTCTTCTGCCGCTATCTTTGCCCGCTGGGCGCGGCGCTGGCGATCCCGGGCCGGCTGCGCATGTTCGATTGGCTGAAGCGCTACCGCGAATGCGGCAACCCCTGCATGCGCTGTCACAACGAATGCCCGGTGCAGGCCATCCATCCCGAGGGGCATATCAATCCGAATGAATGCATCTCGTGCCTGCATTGCCAGGTCCTCTATCACCACGACCAGAAATGTCCGGTTGTCATCCAGCGGCGCCTCAAGCGGGAGCGTCGCGATGCCCTCAGTTCACCGAGCATGCGGCCGGGTGGCCCCGGTCACAAGCAGCGCGTCGTTGCCGGCGGCGTGCAGCAATCAAGCAGCGGCGCTGCGGCGGCGCCACCGGTCGAATGAACGACCATCTAATGGAGTCAGAGATGACGGACGAAAAGGACAAGACGGCCGGCGTGAACCGGCGCGATCTTCTGGGGAATAGTGCCAAGCTGGCCACGATGGCTGGTCTGATGGGCGCCTCGGGCGTCGCGGGCGGGCTGGTTGCCTCGCCTGCCAGCGCCAAGACGGCATCGAAGCTCAAGTCTGAGGTCGCCCCAGGCGAGCTGGACGAATATTACGTCTTCTTCTCAAGCGGCCAGACCGGAGAGGTGCGCATTATCGGCATGCCCTCCATGCGCGAACTGATGCGAATCCCGGTTTTCAACCGTTGCAGCGCCACCGGCTGGGGCCTGACCAATGAAAGCCGCAAGATCCTGACGGAAGGTCTGCAGCCGAATACCAAGAAGTTCCTGGAAAAGCGCGGCGGCGTCTATCTGAACGGCGATCTGCATCACCCCCATATGTCGTTCACCAACGGCACCTATGACGGCCGGTATGTCTTCGTCAACGACAAGGCGAACAGCCGGGTCGCCCGGATCCGCTGCGACGTGATGAAATGCGACAAGATCGTCGAAATCCCCAACATGCTGTCGGTGCATGGCCTGCGGCCGCAGAAATACCCGCGCACCGGCTATGTGTTCGCCAATGGCGAGGATCGCGTGCCGCTGCCGAACGACGGCACCATCCTGGACGATCCGAAGCAGTACCACGGCATCTTCACCGCAATCGACGGGGATACGATGAAGATCGCCTGGCAGGTCATGGTTGATGGCAATCTGGACAATGTCGATGCTGACTATCAGGGCAAATACGCCTTTTCCACCTGCTACAATTCCGAGGGCGGCGTCACTCTGGCGGAAATGACTGCCGCCGAGCAGGATTGGATCGTCATTTTCGACATTGCCCGCATCGAGGACGCGGTCAAGAAGGGCGACTACAAGCTGATGAACGGCGTGCCGGTGATCGATGGCCGCCATGGCTCGCGTTATACCCGCTACGTGCCGGTGCCGAACAGCCCGCACGGCATCAACACCGCACCGGACGGCATCCATGTCGTTGCCAACGGCAAGCTGTCGCCGACCGTCACCGTGTTCGACGTGCGCAAGTTCCCCGACCTGTTCAACGACAAGATCAAGCCGCGCGACACCGTGGTGGCGGAACCGGAACTCGGCCTCGGCCCGCTTCATACGGCTTTCGACAACCGAGGCAATGCCTATACCACTCTGTTCATCGACAGCCAGATGTGCAAGTGGAACATCGACAAGGCGATCCGCAAGTTCAAGGGCGAAAAGGTCGATCCGATCATCCAGAAGCTGGATGTTCATTATCAGCCGGGCCACAACCACACCTCAATGGGCGAAACCAAGGAGGCCGATGGCAAGTGGCTGCTGTCGCTGAACAAGTTCTCGAAGGACCGCTTCCTCAATGTCGGCCCGCTTAAGCCTGAATGCGACCAGTTGATCGACATCTCGGGCGACGAGATGAAACTGGTGCATGACGGCCCGAGCTTCGCGGAGCCGCATGACGCCATGATCGTGCATCGCTCCAAGGTGAAGCCGATCGACATCTGGAAGCGCGACGATCCGATGTTCGAGGAGGCTCGCAAGCAGGCCGCCGCCGACAAGGTGGATCTCGAGAATGCGGCGGACGTCATCCGTGACGGCAACAAGGTCCGTGTCTACATGACCTCGGTGGCGCCGGCCTTCAGCCTGACCGAATTCACCGTCAGGGAAGGCGATGAGGTTACCGTCTATGTCACCAACATGGATGACGTGCAGGACCTGACGCATGGCTTCACCATCGCCAATCATGGCGTGGCGATGGAGGTCGCGCCGCAGGCGACGGCATCGGTCACCTTCACCGCCGACCGGCCAGGCGTCTACTGGTATTACTGCCAGTGGTTCTGCCACGCCCTCCATATGGAAATGAAGGGGCGCATGCTGGTCGAGCCGAAACGGGCCTGAGACGGAGGCGCCGGCAGTTTTCCTGCCGGCGCCGCCATCTGCTGAGATAGTGCCATGACCTCTCCTTCCCATATCGGGCGTTTTATGTCGGCCTTGCTTCCAGGGCTGTTGATGCTTGCCGGCGCCGTATCGGAGGGTGGCGCGGCGGAACGGCACATAACATCGGATGTGCCGTTGCAGCAGGCGATTGCGGCGGCAGCGCCGGGCGATGTGCTTCGTCTATCGGCCGGCACCCATCAGGGGCCGATCACGATCGACAAGCCGCTGACGCTGCTCGGCGATCAGGGGGCGATCGTCGAGGGAAACGGACATGGTAGCGTCATTACGATCGGCGCCCCGGACACCCGTATCGAGGGCTTGCTGATTCGCGGATCGGGCACCGACTTGCCGGCGATGGATTCGGCGATACTGGCTCATCAGGCGGCGTCGCGAGCCGCTGTGATCGGCAACCGTTTCGAAAACAATCTGTTCGGCGTCTACCTGCATGGCGCCGCGGATTCGATCGTTCGCGATAATGAAATCGTCGGGCGCAGGGATCTGCGCATGGCCGAGGCCGGTAACGGCGTTTCGATCTGGAATGCGCCCGGAGCCCGGGTCGTGCACAACAATATCCGCTACGGGCGCGACGGAATTTTCGTCAATACCAGCCGGCAGAATGTCTTTCGCGACAACTGGTTTCGCGACCTGCGCTTCGCCATCCATTACATGTACACCAACGACAGCCAGATCATCGGAAACCATTCGGAACGCAATCACGTCGCCTGGGCGATCATGTATTCCAGCCGCCTGCGGATCCGGGACAATGTGAGCATCGGCGATCGCGATCACGGCCTGATGCTGAATTATGCAAACGAGTCTGACATCTCCGGCAACGTCGTGAAGGATGGCGGCGAGAAATGCCTCTTTCTCTATAATGCGAACAAGAACGAAATCCGCGGCAACCGGTTCGAGAACTGTCCGATCGGCATCCACTTCACGGCCGGCTCAGAGCGCAACGTCATCTCCGGCAACGCCTTCATCGGCAACCGCAACCAGGTGAAATATGTCGGAACGCGCTACTTGGACTGGGCAGAACGGGGTCGCGGAAATTACTGGAGCGACAATCCCGCCTTTGATCTGGACGGCGATGGCATAGCCGACCGCCCGTATCGTCCGAACGGAATCATGGATCAGCTGTTATGGATGTATCCGCAAGCCAAGATGCTGGCCAATTCTCCGACCGTGGATCTGATCCGCTGGGCGCAGGCGCGCTTTCCGGCGATCCAGCCCGGCGGCGTGGTTGATTCGGCGCCGTTGATGCAGCCGCCCGCAGGAGATGCGGCGCGCAGTGAAGGAGAACGGCCATGACGGCCATTGTGGCCATCGACGCCGTTGCCAAGCGCTACGGCAAGGTGGAGGCGCTGCGCGATGTCGGCTTTGAGCTCGAAGCCGGCAAGGTGATGGCTTTGGTCGGCCACAACGGCGCCGGCAAGACCACGCTGATGAAGCTGATGCTTGGTTTGATCGTGCCGAGCGCAGGCTCGGTGCGAATACTGGGCCAGGATCCTGCGGGACGCCGCGGAGCCGCAGTGCGGCGCGCCATCGGCTTTCTGCCGGAGAGCGTGGCATTTCCGGGAGCAATGAGCGGCCGCGAGATCATGGCGTTCTATTGTCGCCTGAAGGGCGAGGCACCGGCCGCCGGCAATGCCCTGCTGGAGCGCGTCGGTCTTGGCGAAGCCATTGATCGCCGCGTTTCGACCTATTCCAAAGGCATGCGTCAGCGCCTTGGACTGGCGCAAGCCATGATCGGCCGGCCGCGGCTTTTGCTGCTGGACGAGCCGACCACGGGTCTCGATCCGGCCTTAAGGCAGGAATTCTATGCCATGCTGGACACCCTGCGCGCCGATGGCGTGGCGATATTGCTATCCAGTCATGCGCTGGCTGAGATCGAAACCAAGGCGGACGCTTTTGCCCTGATCGGACGCGGGCGGCTGCTGGCCTGCGATGACCTGCCGGCGTTGCAGCACAGTGTCGCACTCGCCCTGCGGATCACGGTGCGGGTGACGCCTTGCACGACCGGCCGCGTGCTCGAGGCTGTTTCTGGGCGGGCGGAAATCGAGGCGCGCGCACCGGATCGCCTGCTCCTGCTCTGCGATGCCGCTGCCAAGGTCGACCTGCTTGGCCGCATCGCTCAACTCGGCGATATCGTCCGGGATATCGAGACCGAACGTCCGAACCTGGACGCCATTTACCGCGCCTTGCTGGCCAGGCAGCAGGAGGCGCTGTCATGAACGGTGCCCTCGTCATTGCCGGCCAGGAATTGCGGGCCGGACTTCGCAACCGCTGGGTACTCGCCACGACGCTGCTCCTGGGCGTCCTGGCCCTGAGCCTGACGCTGCTCGGCAGCACGCCGACCGGCGAGCTGGGCGCCGATCCGCTGGCGATTGTGGTCGTCAGCCTGGCCAGCCTAACCATTTTCCTGCTGCCGCTGATCGCGCTGCTGCTGTCCTTCGATGCGGTGGTCGGCGAGGCCGAACGCGGCACGCTGCTGTTGCTGCTGGCCTATCCGCTGGCCCGCTGGCAGGTCGTGCTGGGGAAATTCACCGGTCATCTTGCAATCCTGCTGGTGGCCACCGCATTCGGTTATGGCGCGGCCGGGCTGGCGCTGGTGATAAAGGATGGGCGGGCCGCAGGGCTGGATTGGCAGGCTTTTGGCGGTTTGATCGGCTCGGCGACGTTACTTGGCGCCGCGTTCCTGGCCTTGGGAATGCTGGTCAGCGTCTTGGTGCGTGAACGGGCGACCGCTGCCGGTCTGGCGGTCGGCATCTGGTTCGCGCTGGTGCTGGTGTACGACGCCGCTTTGCTGGGGGTGCTTGTCGCCGGACAGAATCGCCTGCTCAGCGCCGATTTGCTGGACGCATTGTTGCTGATCAACCCTGCCGACGCCTTCCGGCTTTTGAATTTGACCTCGGCGGAGTCCGCTCGTGCGCTCAGCGGGATGGTCGGTTTGGGTCAGACCGGCCGCCTGCCGCTCTGGGCTCTGCTGGCGTCGTTGCTCGGCTGGACCCTGCTGCCGCTCTGCCTGGCGGTGGCGGCCTTGGGGCGGAGAGAGCCATGATCCGGATTCTGCTTTTGCTGGCTGTATTGGTCCTGCCATTGACGGCCTGCGACAACGACCGGCAGGCCGTGATGCCGCAGCCTGAGGAGATCGCCGAGGATACCGCCGGCTTTTATTGCGGCATGCTGCTCAACGATCATCCCGGGCCGAAAGGGCAGATCCATCTGTCGGACCGGCAGGCGCCATTGTGGTTTTCGGCGGTACGCGATGCCATCGCGTTCACCCGGATGCCGGGCGAGGCGCGGAATATCCGTGCGATCTACGTTAACGACATGGCCAAGGTGAAGAACTGGAGCCATCCGGAACCGGGAACCTGGATCGACGCCAAAAAAGCCGTCTTCGTGATCGGCAGCAAAAACCGCGGCGGCATGGGCGCCCAGGAAGCGATCCCATTCGGCGATGCGGCGGCGGCGCAGCATTTCGTCGACTCCTACGGCGGGCGGATCGTGCGCCTGGCGGAAATTCCCGACGAGTATGTCGTGGGGCCGCCTGACGCGGATAACGGCACGACTGCCTCAGCTCCTTCGAGGAGGAATGATGATCATGTCCAGAACTGATGGCTCTTGCTCGCCGGGGGCTCTGTCGCGCCGGCGCTTTATCACCATCTCCGGGGCGGCAGCCGGTGTTTCCCTGTTCTCGGGCAAGGCTCTCGCATCCACCCCAACACCTTTGCATCGCTGGGAGGGAATTGCGCTCGGCGCCGATGCCAGCATGATTCTGGTGCATCCCGACAAAACCGTGGCGGATCGGCTGATCGAGCGCAGCGTGGTGGAAATGCGACGGCTGGAGCGCATCTTCAGTCTTTACGATGGCGATTCCGTCCTGGCGCGGCTCAACCGCCTTGGCGCCATCGATCGGCCGCCGCTGGCGATGGTCGAGTTGCTGAGCCGCGCGCAGCGTATCAGTGCGCTGACCGATGGCGCCTTCGACGTGACGGTGCAGCCGCTATGGGCGCACTATGCCCGTTATTTTGCACAGGCCGACGCCGCTCCGGCAGGGCCCGATGTAAGCGCCGCATTGGCATTGGTCGATTGGCGGCTGCTGCGCGTTGCACCCGAACGCATCGCCTTCGGCCGTCCCGGCATGGCGGCGACGCTCAATGGCATCGCTCAGGGCTTTATAACGGATCGGATCGCGCAACTGCTGCGTAGCGAGGGTATCGGCCAGGTCATGGTCGATCTTGGCGAAATCCGCGCTATGGGGCGGCATCCTGATGGACGGCCCTGGCGTGCGGGCATCAGAAATCCCCTGCGGGAAGGCGATCTGATCGGCAAGCTTGACCTGATCGATCGTGCCTTGGCGACCTCTGGGGGGTACGGCACGGTATTCGATGCGGATGGCCGGTACAGCCATCTGATCGATCCGCACACCGGCCGCACGGCGCCGGTCGGCCGAAGCGTCAGCGTGGTTGCGCAAGATGCGACCACGGCGGATGCCTTGTCGACGGCCTTTTCGCTGCTGGATGCCGCGAAGATTCGGTCGCTGCTACCGAAATTTCCCGAAATCTCGGTATATGCAGCCGACGAAAGCGGCATGCATCACATTCAGGCCTGAGCTTGTAGAGGCCGCAACGCGGCAGCCGATCGCGCCGGTCGATGATGACTGGCGATGATGACCGACGCGAGCCGATGCGCATGCCGACGCGTACGACACGTTTCCCGCAGGCGCAGTCGATGACGACGGTATCGCCATCGTCGCCATACCGGCCATTGCCGATCATGCCGCGGGCCAGCTCAGTCGCGCCAACCCCGCCGATTGTGTTTCGCGATATGGCATATAGTATGGCTGGGTCGGTACGGTCAGGTAAGCTGAGGAAACGTATGATACCGAAGGTCGCGCCCGGACCAGGGCCTGAAATGCAATATCGCGCCTTCCTGCAGGAAGGGCGCTTCATGATCCAGCGCAGCCGTACAACCGGCCAATACGTCTTCTACCCGCGGGTGGCGGCTCCTGGCAGCGGAGTCGCGGATCTTGAATGGGTGGCAGCCTCCGGCCTGGGCCGTATCTATTCCATTACGGTCAATCGCGCCCGCACCGGCAGCTACAACATCGCCCTGGTCGAATTGGATGAAGGGCCGCGCCTGATGACCCGTATCGAAGGCGTCGAAACCGCACCGATCGGCACCCGGGTGAAAGCGCGCATCGCCGAAGTCAACGGCGAGTTGACCGTCGTTTTCGACGTCGTTGAACGGTGAGGGCGGCATGACGGCAACTTCCCTGCGCGGACGGACGGCGATTGTCGGTATTGGCGGGGCAGGCTGGGGCGAAGCGCCCGGCCGCAGCGCCATCGAGCTTCTGGGCGATGCCGCGCTTGCGGCGATTGCTGATGCCGGTCTGGAATTGAAAGATATCGATGGCTTATGCGCCGCGACCAGCACCCATGCCTTTCCGACCCTGTCCGTCGCCGAATATCTCGGCATCAAGCCGAGCTTTTTCGACGGCACCAATGTCGGCGGATCATCGTTCGAAATGCATCTGCTGCAGGCTGCCTTGGCGCTGGATGCCGGCATCTGCAATGCCGTGCTGATCTGCTACGGATCGACTCAGCGCACCGCTGGTGGCCGGCTGGTTTCGATGAGCGAGCCGCAATGGCATGAAGTGCCGTTCAAGCCGCGTAATCCGATAACCGCCTATGCGCTGGCGGCGCAGCGCCACATGCATGAATTCGGCACGACGCGAGAGATGCTGGCTGATATCGCCGTCGCGGCCCGCCAATGGGCCAATCTCAACCCGCATGCCTTCGCGCGGGGTCCGCTCTCGCGGGAGGATGTGCTTGCATCCCGGATGATCAGCGACCCCTTGACGGCTCGCGATTGCTGCCTGGTGACCGATGGCGGCGCAGCCTGCGTCATGGTGCGGGCGGGCCGCGCGAAGGACATGAAGCAGAAGCCCGTTTATCTGCTCGGCGTTGGCGGCGCCCATTCGCATCGCTCGATCACCCAGATGAAGGATCTGACCCGCACGGCGGCCGCAGAAAGCGGCCCGCGCGCCTTTGCCATGGCGGGGCTGAAGCCATCCGATGTCGATCTGGTGATGCTTTATGACGCATTCACCATCACGACATTGCTCTTTCTGGAAGACCTCGGTTTCTGCCCGAAAGGCGAAGGTGGCCGCTTCGTGCAGGATGGCGCTATCGCCCCGGGCGGGAGGCTGGCCGTCAATACGAGCGGTGGCGGCCTGTCCTGCATCCATCCGGGCATGTACGGCATGTTCCTGATCCTGGAAGCGGTGATGCAGATCCGCAAAGAGGCGGGAGAACGCCAGCTTCCCACCTGCGATGTAGCTGTCTGCCATGGCAATGGCGGCACCTTGTCCAGCCAGGTCACCGCTCTGCTGGGCGGAGCGGTGGCGCTGTGAAGGACTGGCTGGACCCAGGCAGCTGGCGCCGCACCTATGACTGTTCTGCCGGACGAAAAGGGGCGCGCCTTGCCGCCGAGGCGGTGATCGAAAGGGGGCGGCAATGGCAATTGATTACGAGACTCTGCTGAATTTCAATATTCCGGAAGTGCGGCAGACGCTGACGAAGCGGGATGCCGTCTTCTACGCCCTGTCCATCGGACTTGGCCAGGATCCGCTGGATGAACGCCAGCTCGACTTTGTCGACCAGCACCGCGCATTGCAGGTGATGCCCTCCATGGCAGTGGTATTATGCCATCCTGGTTTCTGGCTGCGCGATCCGCGGACCGGGGTGGACGCTGTCCGCCTTGTGCATGGCGAGCAAGGCATCGAATGGCACCGGCCGCTGCCGGTCGAAGGCGAACTGGTGGGGCGCACGCGCGTCACCGGCCTTGTCGACAAGGGAGAAGGCAGGGGTGCCCTGCTTTATTCCGAAAAGCAGATACGCGATCCTGCCGGGACGCTCTATGCTACCACCCGTTCGACGACGTTCTTACGCGGCGACGGCGGCTTCGGGGGCCCTTCCGGCCGGGTAAAAGCACCCCATCCGGAGCCGCAGGGGATGCCGGACTATGTGGTCGACCTGCCCACCAGGCCCGAGCAGGCGCTCTATTACCGGCTGAACGGCGACGACAATCCGTTACATTCCGACCCGGCGACCGCCGCCAAGGCCAGGTTCGCGCGGCCTATTTTGCATGGCCTCTGCACGCTGGGCGTGGTCACCCATGCGATCCTGCGCCGTTTGGCGGATTATCGCGCTGCTGCCTTGCGCTCTCTGGACCTGAGATTCTCGTCGCCCGTTTTCCCCGGCGAGACGATCCGCACCGAGATATGGCGCAGCGGCGCCTTTCGCGCCCGGCTGGTGGAGCGTGACGTGATCGTCGTCAACAATGGATTTGCCAGAGTACAGGGCGGCTGACCGGGACTGCGGAAGGCCGGGTTGCCGGCTGCTCCCGTGATGACGGCAGTGCTGGTCTGACCAAATTCCGGCAAATTCAGTAAATTATGAAAACCGCACCGAATACTCCGCAAAAATACAATTTAATAATGTGGTATTTGTGGCGGCGAACTCGAATGACGCGCCCCTTTCAACGGGGCGAAGGAATCTGCAACGCCATGCGTGTAAAGAAGGGCTCGTGCGGCCTTTTCACCTATGGACCATGCCCGGTCCCTAGGAGTGAACTATCCAGGAAATGAGTAACAACGAATGAACCGGCAGTCCATTGAACCCAAGCCCCATGCCGGAGCGCCTTTTTCGCGCCCCCGCCGCAGCAGGTTGCGTCGCGTCGCCGGCTGGCTGACCGTCATCGTCGTTCTGGCAGCGGTGATCGGGGCGGCGATCTGGTTCTGGCCGGCACGACACCAGCCGGTGCGGCAAGGCCGGTTTGCCGGAGCCGGCCCGATGACCGTTGCCACGGCGGTCGTGCAAAGCGGGGACATCCCCCATAGCCTGCAGGCCCTTGGCACGGTGACGCCGCTGGCGACCGTGACGGTGAAAACGCAGATTGCCGGCCGCATTACCCGGCTCGGTTTTCAGGAGGGGCAATATGTCAATGCCGGCGATTTCCTCGCCGAGATCGATCCGCGTCCCTACCAGATCGCCCTGGATCAGGCGGAGGGGCAGTTGTTGCGCGATCAGGCCCTGCTGAAGAATGCCGAAACGGACCTGGCTCGCTATCGCCGGCTGTTCGCCCAGGATTCAATCGCCAAGCAGACCCTGGACACTCAGGAGAATCTGGTCCTGCAGTACCGCGGCACCGTGCGCTACGACCAGGCCGTCGTCGACAGTGCCAAGCTCAACCTTGCCTATTGCCATATCACCGCCCCGATCAGCGGCCGCATCGGTTTGCGGCAAGTCGATATCGGCAACTATGTCACCGCCGGCGATGCCACCGGTATCGCCGTGATCACGCAGATGAAGCCGATCACCGTGGTGTTCAGCATTCCGGAGAATGCTTTGGCAACCGTGGTGAAGCGCTTCAACGCGGCCGATAACGACATGACGGTGCTGGCCTATGACTCCACGCGGAGCAAACTGCTGGCACGCGGCAAGCTGACCACCATCGACAACCAGATCGATACCAGCACCGGCACGGTGAAGCTGCGCGCCGAATTCGCCAATGACGATGAAAGCTTTTTTCCCAATCAATTCGTCAATGTCGAGCTGATCGTCGAAGTGCTGCGCAGCGTGCCGATCGTGCCCACGGCCGCCGTCCAGCGCGGCGTGCCGGGCACTTATGTCTATGTCGTCAACGCCGACGACACCGTATCGGTGCGGCCGGTGAAGCTCGGCATCGTCGATGGCGACAGAACCTCGATCGAATCCGGGCTGGAGCCCGGCACCCGTGTCGTTACCGATGGCACCGATCGGCTGCGCGACGGCGCCAAGGTCGTCGTTGCGGAACTGGCTGGCCGTAACCCGCCCGGCCAGAACCGGGTCGGCGGCCAGCAGCCGCGCAAGACGCAGTAATATTAATGACCGGCGAACCCAAGATGCCGGGGGAGCGGTGATGAATCCATCCCGTCCCTTCATTCTGCGCCCGGTCGCAACCACGCTGCTTATGCTGGCTATCCTGCTGGCTGGGGCGGTTGCCTACCGTTTCCTCTCGCTGTCCGCGCTGCCGGAGGTGGATTATCCCACCATCCAGGTGCAGACCTTCTATCCGGGGGCCAGCCCCGAGGTGGTCGTGTCCGCCATCACCGCGCCGCTGGAGCGCCAGTTCGGCCAGATGCCGAGCTTGAACCAGATGTCGTCGACCAGCTCTGCCGGTGCCTCGGTCATCACGCTGCAATTCAGCCTGGACATCAATCTCGACATCGCCGAACAGGAGGTGCAGGCAGCCATCAATGCGGCCGGCAACCTGCTGCCCAGCGATCTGCCGGCGCCGCCGATCTATGCCAAGGTCAATCCCGCCGACGCTCCGGTCCTGACCCTGGCGCTCACGTCGAAGACCATTCCGCTGACCGAGGTTCAGAATCTCGCCGATACCCGCTTGGCGCAGAAGATTTCGCAATTGCCCGGCGTCGGCCTGGTCAGCTTCGCCGGCGGGCAGCGCCCGGCGGTGCGCATCCAGTTCAACCCGACGATCCTGGCCGCCTACGGTCTCAATATCGACGACCTGCGGACCACCATAGCCAACGCCAACGTGAATACGGCAAAAGGCAGCTTCGACGGACCGGCCCGTTCCTACAGCATAAATTCGAATGATCAGCTCGGCAGTATCGACGAATACCGCGATCTGGTGATTGCTTATCGCGACGATCGCCCGGTCCGGCTGTCGGATGTCGCCACGATTGTCCAGGGGGCGGAAAACAACAAGCTTGCCGCCTGGATGAACGAGACGCCATCGGTCATCGTCAATGTCCAGCGCCAGCCTGGCGCCAATGTCATCGACGTCGTCGACACGATCAAGGCGCAGCTGCCGAGCCTGCAGGCATCCTTGCCGGCGGCGGTCGATCTGACGGTGCTCACCGACCGGACCAACACGATCCGCGCCTCGGTGCGCGACGTGCAGTTCGAGCTGGCTTTCGCCATCGCCCTGGTGGTCTTGGTGATGTTTCTGTTCCTGCGCAACGTCCCGGCCACGATCATCCCGAGCCTTTCGGTGCCGCTGTCGCTGGTTGGCACTTTCGGCATCATGTATTTCGCCGGCTTCAGCCTGAACAATCTCTCGCTGATGGCCCTGACGATCGCCACCGGCTTCGTCGTCGACGATGCCATCGTAATGATCGAAAATATCGCGCGGCATATCGAGGATGGGGAACCGCCGCTGCAGGCGGCCCTCAAGGGCTCCAAGCAGATCGGCTTCACCATCATGTCGCTGACGGTGTCGTTAATCGCCGTGCTCATTCCGCTGTTGTTCATGGGCGATGTGGTCGGGCGGTTATTCCGCGAATTCGCCATAACGCTCGCCGTGACCATCCTGATCTCGGCGGTGGTTTCGCTCACCCTGGTGCCGATGATGTGCGCGCGCCTGTTGCGTCCAACGGCAGAGGTCGAGGGGCCGGTCGCGCGGCGCAGCCGCGAATGGTTCGACGTCTTGATCGCTGGCTATGGCCGCCTGCTGAACTGGGTGCTGGATCACCAGGTGCCGACGCTGATCGTGGCCGTCGCCACCCTGGCGCTGACCGCGATTCTCTATGTCATGGTGCCCAAAGGATTCTTTCCGGTACAGGATACCGGCCTGATCCAGGGCATCACGCAGGCGCAGCAGTCGATCTCCTTCGACGCCATGGCGCGGCGCCAGTCGGCCATGGCCGAGGCGATCCTGCGCGATCCTGATGTCGAAAGCCTGTCTTCGTTCATCGGCGTCGATGGCACCAATATGACGCTGAATTCCGGCCGCTTTCTGATCAACCTGAAACCGAAAGCCGAGCGCACGGCCTCGGCGAGCGAGATCATCCGGCGGATTTCCCGCAATACGGCGACGGTTCCAGGCATCGTCCTCCATATGCAGCCGGTGCAGGATCTGACCGTCGACTCCAATGTCGGCCGGGCGCAGTACCAGTTCATCATCGAAGATGTCGATTACGACGAACTGGCGCTCTGGGTGCCTCGCCTTGTCGAGCGGCTGCACGATCTGTCGCAGCTAGAGGACGTTGCCAGCAACCTGCAGGCGGAAGGCCTGACCGCCTATATCGAAATCGACCGCGGCATGGCGGCCCGTTTCGGGATCACGCCGGCGACTGTCGACAATGCGCTCTATGGCGCCTTCGGGCAGCGGATCGTCTCCACCATTTTCACGCAATCGAACCAGTATCGCGTGATCATGGAGGCCGATCCGACCATAACCGCGACGCTTCAGTCCCTGTCGCAGATCCATCTGCCGTCCTCGGTCGCCGCCAACGGCCAGGTGCCTTTGACGGCGATTGCCGCGATCCACCAGCAGAAGGCGCCGCTGCAGATCGATCACATGAGCCAGTATCCGGCAACGACGGTGTCCTTCAACGTCGCCGCCGGCTATTCGCTGGGAGAGGCGATCGACGCCATCAAGCAGGCCGAACGCGAACTCGGGTTGCCGCCCAGTATGCGCACCCACTTCCAAGGCGCGGCTTTGGCGTTCCAGGCCTCCCTCGCCAATGAGCTCTACCTCATCCTCGCCGCAGTGGTGACGATGTATATCGTGCTGGGCGTTCTCTACGAGAGCTATATTCACCCGATCACGATCTTATCGACCCTGCCCTCGGCCGGCATCGGCGCGTTGCTTGCCCTCATTCTGACCCGGTCCAATCTCGACATCATCGCCATCATCGGCATCGTCCTGCTGATCGGCATCGTCAAGAAGAACGCGATCATGATGATCGATTTCGCGCTCGAGGCCGAACGCGACGGCGGCCAGGCGCCGCGTGATGCCATCTTCCAGGCCTGCCTGCTGCGCTTCCGGCCGATCCTGATGACGACTGTTGCGGCCCTGTTCGGCGCCTTGCCCTTGATGCTCGGCAGCGGCACCGGCTCCGAATTGCGGCAGCCCCTGGGCATCACCATCGTCGGCGGCCTGATCGTTAGCCAGATACTCACCCTGTTCACCACGCCGGTGATCTATCTGGCCTTCGAACGCCTCGCGCGCCGCCTCCGCCGCGGCCGCACCGATGGCGACCGGCTGCCGGCCGGGCCGCGGGGATAGCGCGATATGCATGTCTCGGAAGTGTTCATCCGAAGGCCTGTCGCCACCACCCTGCTGACGATCGGCGTGGCATTGGCCGGTCTGCTGGCTTTTGCGAAATTGCCGGTTTCACCGTTGCCGCAGGTCGATTTTCCGACCATCGTCGTGCAGGCGCAGATGCCCGGCGCCAGCCCGGAGGTCATGGCGACCAGCGTCGCCACGCCTCTGGAGCGCCATTTGGGCCAGATCGCCGATGTCACCGAGATGACCTCGAGCAGTTCCGTCGGCTCTACCCGCGTCGTCCTGCAATTCGGTCTCAACCGGGACATCAATGGCGCCGCCCGTGATGTGCAGGCCGCCATCAACGCGGCGCGTGCCGATCTGCCGAGCGACCTGCGCAGCAATCCGACCTACCGCAAGGTCAATCCGGCGGATGCGCCGATCATGGTGCTGGCGCTGACCTCCGACACGTTGAGTCAGGGCCGCATCTACGACGCCGCGACTACCGTTCTCGAACAGAAGCTGTCGCAGATCGAAGGCATTGGGCAGGTCACGTTGGGCGGCAGCTCATTGCCGGCCGTCCGCGTCGAGCTCAATCCCAACGCCTTGTTCAAATACGGCATCGGCCTGGAGGATGTCCGCGCAGCCCTGGCGGCCACCAATGCCAACAGCCCGAAAGGCGTGATCGAGCAGGGGGATCTGCGCTTTCAGATTTATACCAACGACCGCGCCGGCCGGGCCGATGAATACCGCCCGATCGTGATCGCTTATCGTAACGGCGCCGCCGTGCATCTGGGCGACATCGCCGACGTGGTCGATTCCGTGGAAAGCCTGCGCAATCAGGGCTATTCCGGCGACAAGCCGGCGATTCTGGTCATCCTCTACCGCCAGCCTGGCTCCAACATCATCGAAACGGTCGACCGTGTGAAGGCGGTGCTGCCGGAATTGCGCGCCTCGATTCCGGCAGCGATCGATCTCGACATTGCGGTGGACCGCACGCCGACGATCCGCGCCTCGCTGCACGAGGTCGAGCGGACCCTGCTGATCGCGACAATCCTGGTCATCGCGATCATTTTCCTGTTCCTGCGCCGGCCGAGAACGACGCTCATTCCGGCCATCGCCATCCCGGTATCCCTGTCCGGCACGCTGAGCCTGATGTATCTGATGGGCTACAGTCTCGACAATCTGTCGCTGATGGCGCTGACCATCGCGACCGGGTTTGTCGTCGACGACGCCGTCGTGGTGCTGGAGAACATCACCCGCCATGTGGAAGCCGGCATGCCCCGGCGCAAGGCGGCCATACAGGGCGTGCGCGAGGTCGGCTTCACCGTCGTCTCGATAAGCCTGTCGCTGATCGCCGTCTTCATTCCGATCCTGCTGATGGGCGGCATTGTCGGGCGGCTGTTCCGCGAATTCGCCATGACCCTGTCTCTGGCCATCCTGGTATCCATGGTGGTTTCGCTGACCACCACCCCGATGCTCTGCGCCTACCTGCTGCGCGGCGAGGAAGAGCGCAGGCAACCCGGCCGGCCTGCCCGTCGCTGGGGCCGTTTTCTCGACGATATGCTGAACCTGCATCGCTGGCTGCTGGATCACTCGCTGCGGTATCCGCGCCTCGTGCTGCTGCTGTTCTTCGCCACCATCGGGCTGAATGTCTACCTCTACATTGCCGTGCCGAAGGGATTCTTCCCGCAGCAGGATACGGGACGGATGGTCGCCGGCATCCGGGCCGATCAAAGCATCTCGTTTCAGGCAATGCAGGAGAAGCTTCGGCAGTTCATGAGCATCGTCCGCTCCGATCCGGCAGTCGAAACCGCGGTCGGATTCACCGGCGGGTTCCAGACCAATTCGGGCTTCCTGTTCATCGCGCTGAAAGACCGTAATCAGCGCAAGGTGTCGGCCGATGAGGTGATCGCGCGGCTGCGGCCCAAAGTGGCGCAGGTTTCCGGTGCCCGGATATTCATGCAGCCGGTGCAGGATATCCGCGCCGGCGGGCGGCAAAGCAATGCGCAATTCCAATACACGCTGCAGGGCGACGATCTCGCCCAATTATTGAGCTGGGCCCCGAAAATAGCGGAGGCATTGCAGGATGTGCCGGAACTGGCGGATGTCAATTCCGACCAGCAGGAAGGCGGCCTGGAGATCGGCCTGCAAATCGATCGTGCCGCCCTGGCGCGCTACGGCCTGACCATGAGCCAGGTGAACAACACGCTCTACGATGCCTTCGGGCAGCGCCAGGTTTCGACCATCTATAATCCTCTGAACCAATATCACGTCGTCATGGAAGTGGCGCCGCAATACTGGCAGAATCCGGAGACGCTGAATCAGATCTATGTCGCCAATACCGGGGCGATTTCCGGCAGCCGGTCCAGCAATGCCGCCGCCAGCACCTTGAGCGCATCCAACACAGGCGCTGCCGGCGATCTTGCCGGCAACGCCGTCGTCAATCAGCGCGCCAACCAATTGGCCAACAAGGGGCGCCGCGGCACGTCGACGGGCGCGGCGGTCAGCATGCGCGCGGAAGACATGGTGCCGCTGGCGGCTTTCGCCCGTTGGGGGCTCAGCAACACGCCGCTTTCCGTCAATCACCATGGACCATTCGTCGCCACCACCTTGTCCTTCAATCTGCCGCCCGGCGTTTCACTCGGCACTGCCGTACAGGCGATCAATGCGACGATGAACAGGCTCGGCGTACCATCGACGATCCACGGCAGTTTCCAGGGCACGGCCAGGGTGTTCCAGCAGTCGGTCGGCAACCAGCCCATCCTCATCCTGACGGCCCTGCTGGCCGTCTATATCGTGCTTGGGGTTCTCTACGAGAGCTACGTCCATCCGATCACGATTCTCTCCACCTTGCCGCCGGCCGGCGTCGGCGCGGTGCTGGCGCTGATGTTCTGCAACATGGAGTTCAGTATCATTGCGCTTATCGGCGTCATCCTGCTGATCGGCATCGTGAAGAAGAATGCGATCATGATGGTGGATTTCGCCCTCGATGCCAGCCGCAACCGAGGCTTGGATTCGCATGCCGCGATCCGCGAGGCGGCCGTCATGCGTTTCCGCCCGATCATGATGACGACCCTGGCGGCGATTTTCGGCGCCGTGCCCCTGGCGCTCAGCCAGGGAGATGGCGCCGAATTGCGTCAGCCGCTCGGGGTCTCCATCATCGGCGGGCTGATCGTCAGCCAGATGCTGACGCTTTACATGACGCCGGTCATCTACCTTTATCTCGACCGCTTCCGCCGCCGCCCTCGTTCTGAGAGGCGCGCAGGCCCCGCCGGTCTTCCGTCACAAGGATAGGAGCGATTATGAGATCCTGCGTTCTCGCATTGGCGATGCTGTCGTTTGGCCTGGCGGCTTGTACCGCCGGCCCGGACTACAAGCGTCCCGCTGCGCCGATCGCCGCGACCTACAAGGAGCTGGATGGCTGGAAAGTGGCGACGCCGAAAGATGCCATCCGGCGGGGCGACTGGTGGGCGATCTACAATGACCCGGTGCTGGACGGTCTGGTCAGGCAGGTTGCGATCTCGAACGAGAATCTGAAGGCGCAGGAAGCCGCCTTCCGCGAAGCCCGGGCGGCGGTGCGGGCCGCCCGCGCCGGCTACTATCCGACCTTGAATGTCGATCCCTCCGTGACGCGGTCGAGTTCCGGTGTGAGTTCATCCTCCATCGGGCGCCCGGGTGGCACGCGCATCCTCCGCACCATCTATGACCTGCCGGCGGATGCCGGCTGGGAGCTGGATGTATGGGGCCGCATCCGGCGCACGGTCGAAGGCGATATCGCCAACGCGCAGGCCAGCGCCGCCGACCTTGCCTCGGCATTGCTGTCCACCCAGGCGGAGTTGATTTCCGATTATATCCAGCTTCGCACTGCCGACGAACAGAAGCGGCTGCTCAGCGACGCGGTCGAAGCCTACACGCGCGCGCTGCAGATCACGCGCAACCAGTATAACTCCGGAGTGGCATCGCGCGCCGATGTCGCGCAGGCGGAAACCCAGCTCGAGACGACGCGCGCCAGCCTCATCGCCGTCGAATCGCAACGCGCGCAATTCGAACACGCCATCGCCGTCCTCATCGGCAAGCCGCCGTCGGAATTCAGCATCGCGCCCATCCCGTACAACCCCCACATTCCCGAGGTGCCGGTAGAACTGCCGTCGGCCCTGCTGGAGCGGCGGCCGGACATCGCCGCGGCCGAGCGCCGGATGGCCTTCGCCAATGCGCAGATCGGCGTCGCCGAGGCGGCATATTTTCCGACACTGTCGCTGTCGGCCTCCTTCGGCTTCACCTCGACGGCGTTGGAGAATCTGCTTCGGGCCGGCAGCCAGGCCTGGTCGCTCGGTGCTGCCGGTTCCGCCCCCATCTTCAATGGCGGTGCCACCAGCGCCAGCGTCGAGCAGGCCCGGGCGGCCTATGATCAAGCAGTCGCCACCTATCGGCAGACAGTGCTTACCGGCTTTCAGCAGGTGGAGGATCAACTGGCGGCTCTGCGCGTCCTGGCCGAGCAGGCGGCAGTGCAGGACAATGCGGTCCGCGCCGCCACCGAGGCCGAGCGCCTGGCGCTGAATCAGTATCTCGGCGGGGTGACCAGCTATACGACCGTGGTCACGGCGCAGACGACGGCGCTGAACAACCGCCAGACGGCGTTGACGATCTGGCGGGATCGCATGCTGGCCAGCGTTTCCCTGATCCAGGCGCTGGGCGGCGACTTTCACGATTTCGGACTGCCTGCCGGGGATCAGCTTTATCAGTATAATCCGCTCAGTCAGGTCGCCGAGCAGCTGCAAGCCGGCGGGCAGCCAGCCGCAGAGGAACCGGGCTTCTGGTCCGGTTTCGGCACTGCGATCCGGAACCTGTTCAATCGCTGAGAGCGTATCAAACCGATACTCGCAGCACAGTGTTTACCAGCCAGGGAGATTCGATCATGTCCGATAGTGAATATTTCAAGGACGGCCTCAAGGTGCGCCGCGAGGTGCTGGGGGCCGACTATGTCGATGGCAGCATCGCCAAGGCCGATGATTTCATGATGGCTTTTCAGGACATCACGACCGAGTGGTGCTGGGGGTATGCCTGGACGCGGCCGGGGCTCGATCGCAAAACCCGCAGCATGCTGAATCTGGCGATGCTGACGGCGCTGAGCAAACCCGCTGAGCTGAAGCTCCATGTGAAGGGCGCCCTGACGAATGGCCTTACGGTGGAGGAGATCAAGGAAATTCTGCTACATGCCACCGTCTATTGCGGCATCCCGGCGGGGCTGGAAGCGTTCAAGGCAGCCCACGAAGTGCTGAAAGCCGAGGGGGCCTTGCCGGGCAAGTAAGGCCGGTGCCGAGGAGGCCCGCCGAAGGGGCCCGCAGATGGGCTCCCTCGGCCGAGCGGCAGGCGCATCGTGCTGGTCCGCGACCCGCTAATTCGGCAGTGGTACCGCACAGGACTGGCCGCCATCGACCGGCAGGCAGACTCCGGTGATGAACTGCGCCTCGTCGGAGCAGAGAAAGACGCAGGCATTGGCAACGTCCCAGGCCGTTCCCATGCGGCCAAGCGGCACGGCGCGGTTGCGCGCGGCCACCATATCCTCGACCGAGGCATACTGGTTCGATATCTGCTGGTAAATCAGCGGCGTGTCGATCATGCCCGGCATCACGCAGTTGGCGCGCACGTTGTGCCGCGCGTATTGCAAGGCGAGCGCCACGGTCGCCTGGTTCACCGCGGCCTTGGCTGCGTAATAGGCGAAATATGGATAGCCGGTCCAGCGGATCGCCGACAGAGACGAAATGTTGATGATGGCGCCGCTTTTCTGGGCGATGAAATGCGGCAGCACTGCCTTGGCGGTGCGGTAGACCGAACCAAGATTGATGTCGATATTGCGGCGGAAGGCTTCCTCATCGAGGTCGACCGGCCCGCCATGCAGCACCACGCCGACATTGTTGTGCAATATGTCGATCCGGCTGTAGGTCCCGACCGTCGTGGCGACCGCGGCCTCGATGGCCGCAAGGTCGGTGGTATCGGCAACGATGGCGATGGCGCTGCCACCTTCGCCGTCGATGATTGCGGCGGTTTCTTCCGCGGCCTCAGCCGACAGATCGACGCAGGCCACCTTCGCTCCTTCGCGGGCATAGGCGACGGCGGCGGCCTTGCCGTTGCCCCAGCCCGGCCCCGAAGAGCCGGCCCCGAAAACGATAGCGATGCGGTCCTTCAGGCGCATTGTCGTCTCCTCAGAGGAAGCCGACCGAGAACCACGGAACGGCGGCCACCAGGATCAGTCCGATCAGCAATGCCGCAAGATAGGCCAGGATCGGACGGATGCCCTCGTCCGGATTGACCTTGCCGATGGCGCAGGCCGCGTAATAGCCGACGCCGAATGGCGGCGCGAAAAGGCCGAGGCCCATGGCAAGCACGACGACCATCGCATAGTGGACTTCGTGGATTCCGACCAGCTTGGCGATGGGAAAGAGCAGCGGTCCGAACAGCACGATGGCGGGGATGCCCTCCAGTACGCTGCCAAGGATCACGAACGCAATGATGGAGACTGTCATGAACCCGACGGCGCCGCCGGGCAGATGCGTCATGATCTTGACCAGCGTATGCGAAAATCCCGATTGCGTCAGGCCCCATGCCATGGCCGAGGCGGCGCCGATGATGATGAGGATGGCGCCGGACAGCGACGCGGTATCGACCAGAATGGGGCCGAGCCGCTTCCAGTCGAACTGCCGGTAGACGAGTATGCCGACGATCAGCGAGTAGACGATGCCGATGGTCGAGACCTCGGTCGCCGTGGAAACGCCTTCCACCACGGCGGCGCGGATCAGGAAAGGCAGCGCCAGCGCCGGCAACGCGACGACGAAGCTGCGCATGATCTCGCCGGCCGGCGCCCGGCGGACATGGCTGAGGTCATCGCGGCGGTAGCGGCGGGCGACGACGAAACACAGCATGGCGGCCAGCACCAGCCCCGGCACCAGGCCGCCGGTGAAGAGCGCCGCAATCGAAACGCCGGTCACCGAGCCGATGGTGATCAGCACGATGGAGGGCGGGATCGTTTCGGTCTGCGCGCCCGTGGCGGAGAGCAGGGCGACGAGATCCCCCGGTCTGGCGCCGCGCGCCTTCATCTCGGGAAACAAAGCGGGCGCCACTGCGGCCATGTCGGCCGCCTTCGAGCCGGAAATGCCCGACACCAGATACATCGCGCCGATCAGGACATAGGAGAGGCCGCCGCGGACATGGCCAAGCAGGCTGGCCAGGAAGCGCACCATGGCCTGCGCCATGCCGGCCATCTCGATCAGCATGCCAAGAAAGACGAACAGCGGCACCGCCAGCAGGATGATGTGGCTCATGCCCTCGTCCATGCGGCCTACCAGGGTCATGGACGGAACGCGCGTGGTCAGCGCCAGATACCCGAGCGTGGCAAGCGCGAAGGAGAAGGCGATCGGGACCCCGCCGAAGACGCAGACGCCCACGACGCCGACGAAAAAGATGATGAGGTTGATGTTGCCCAGCGTTTTCAGGCTCGGCCCGATCATCCAGAACAGGGCGGCGAAGGCCGTCACAAGGGCGAGGGAACAGACGGCATGCAACAGGCTGCTACGCGTGGCGAGCCGCAGCAGCGAAAAGGCGATCATCAGGCCGACGCCGGTGGGGAAGGCTGCGGCGCGCCAGGCGGCGGAGATTTCCATGGCCGAAGTTACGATGAAGCCCTCTTCCAGAGCCCATTCATAAGCCGGCGCAATGATCAGAACCAGGAAGCCGAGCCCGGCAGCCACCGCCAGGGCGTCGAAGAAAGCCCGCCTATGGGCAGGCAGTCCGCCGATCATGGCGGTCATGCGCATATGCTCGCCGCGCCGCAAGGCGATGACGGCGCCCAGCATGGCAAGCCACAGGAACAGGGTGGAGGCCAGTTCGTCGGACCAGATCAGCGGTTCGTTCAGGACATAGCGGGCGACAATCCCGGAAAACAGCACGACGACTTCGGCCACGACGAGGATTGCCGCGGGAATCTCGACAATCAGCCCCAATATTCTATCGGCCGCCGCCAGCGCCGGTCGGGTTGCCGGCGCCCCCATCCCTGAGGGCGCCGCGAACTCAGAATTGGCCTGCGTATCCATCAGCCGAGCGCACCGACCGAGCTTTCCAGCATCGCCCAGGCGGCATCGCCGAACTTGCCTTTCCATTCCTTGTAGAAGCCTGCCGATTTCAGCTTGTCGCGGAACGGGGCCGGATCGACGGCATTGAACTTCATGCCGCGGTCGGCGAGCTTCTTCTGCAGCCCTTCGGTCAGCTTGGCGACATCGGCGCGTTCGGCGACAGCGGCGGCATTGATATGCTTGGTGACGATGGTACGAATGTTTTCCGGCAACGCCTCCCAATTGCGGCGGTTGGCCAGGAACCAGAAGCCATCCCACATATGGTTGGTCAGCGAGCAATACTGCTGGACTTCGTAGAGCTTGGCTGTCTCGACGATGGCGAGCGGGTTCTCCTGGCCGTCGACGACCTTCGACTGCAATGCGCTGTAGACTTCGTTGAAATTGATCGTCGTCGGCGCCGCCTCGAAAGCGCGGTACATTGAGGTCCAGAGCGGCGAAGGGGGAACGCGGATCTTGAAATTGACCAGGTCCGCCGGCGTCGCAATGGGCTTGCTGGACGAGGTGGTCTGGCGGAAGCCGTTATCCCAAATCTTTTCGAACGCGATGATGGAGCGCGACTTGGCGATTTCGGCGCGGACATATTCGCCGAGCTTGCCGTCCATCGTCTTCCAGACCGTAGCGTAATCCTTGAAGGCGAAGCCGATGCCGTTGATCGAAGCGGCCGGCACATAGGTCGACAGGATCAGGCCCGACAGGGTGAAGAAGTCGACGGCGCCGGACCGGATCTGGCCAAGGGTGTCGGTATCGGAGCCGAGCTGGCTGGAGGGAAAGATCTGCAGTTCGAAGCGACCGCCGGTCTCTTCCTTGATCTTGTTCGCCGCTTCCTGCGCCCGGATGTTCAGCGGATGCGACAGCGGCAGGTTATTGGCGTATTTGTAGGTGAACTCCGCCGCCCGCGCCCTGCCGATGGCGAAAGTCGAGACGGCAACGGCGCCTGCGCCAGCGGCAAAGCTGCGGCGTGAAATCTTCATCATAGGTCGCTTCTCCACGGTTCGTTTCTCCCGATGCGACGGTCATTGGCCCGAACGGGCAATGCCGCCCAACCCTCGATGACGGGATTATCGAGAGTCGATTATCCCAATCGGAAAATGGGTCCATATATTGGACTGATTTTTCGATCAGATTTTTTGTAATTGACAGAAGATCAGAACTACCGGATTTGTCAACGCAGATCGCAATCACCAATGGTCCACAATATGGATCGAGAAGATCTAGTCGCGATTGTCCCGGATATCGAGCCGACCGGCACGCAGAGCATCGGCCGTGCCGTGGCTTTGCTGCGCCTGGTCGCGGCCCAGGGGATGAAAGGGGCGGGGCTGTCCAGCCTGGTCGAGGCCTCGGGCCTGGCCAAGCCGACCTGCCGGCGTATTCTTTTGGCGCTGATCGATGCCGGTCTCATCGAGCAGGACCCGCAGACGCGCCGTTATTTCCTCGGGCCCGAGGCTTATGTCCTCGGTACGCTCGCCACCGAGCGCTACGGAATCCACCGCTTTGCCATGGAGAGCGTAACCCGGCTTGCGCAAGGCACCGGCGACGCCGCCTTCGTTCAGGTTCGCCGCGACTGGTCCGTTGTCTGCCTGCATCGCGAGGATGGTCCGTTTCCGATCCGCTCGCACGTGCTGGCGGCCGGCGACCGGCATCCCCTGGGTGCCGGCGCCGGGGGAATTGCCCTGCTTGCGGCTCTTTCGGATGAGGATGGCGAAAGGGCCATACTGGCCAATCAGCAACTGCTGGCCGAGCGCTATCCCAAATTGACGCGGGCCCTGCTGGAAGACCTCGTCGCCGAAGCGCGGCAGCAGGGCTATGGCTTCAATCGCGGCATCCTGTTCCCCGGTTCCTGGGGCATCGGCATGGCGGTGCGCGACGCCCAGGGCCGGGCGGATTTCTGCCTGTCGCTCGCCGCGATCGAGGCGCGGATGACGCCGGATCGCGTACCGCATCTGGTCGCGCTGCTGCAAAGCGAGGTCGATCGTCTGCAGGCGCGGATGAGGGATCTGGCGGCAGGCAGCGAAACGAGAACGACAATGGCGCCGGCAACCCAGATGCCGCCACGCCGCATCAGCGAGAGGAAATGAAAAATGACGCGTGGCGCAGCGATCGTGGGTTGGGCGCATACCCCCTTCGGCAAGCTGGACGAACCCGATGTCGAGAGCCTGATTGGACGGGTCGCGGCCGCCGCGCTCGATCATGCCGGCGTCGCGCCCGCCGATGTCGATGCCATCACCGTCGGGGTCTACAATAACGGCTTTTCCCGGCAGGGATTCGAAGGCGCGCTGGTTGCGACGAACCTTCCCGATCTTGCCTATGCGCCATCCATGCATGTCGAAAATGCCTGCGCCACCGGATCGGCGGCCTTGTATTCGGCGCTCGATTTCATCGAAAGCGGCCGCGGCCGCATCGCGCTCGTGGTCGGTGCGGAAAAGATGACCGCGACTGCGGGCAGCGAGCTTGGCGACATCCTGCTGACAGCCTGTTATCGAAAGGAGGAAATGGGCGAGTCCGGCTTTGCCGGAATCTTCGGCCGCATCGCGCAGACCTATTTCCAGCGCTACGGCGATCGCAGCCAGGAACTCGCCATGATCGCCGCGAAAAACCATAAGCACGGCCTCGCCAATCCGCTGGCCCATATGTGTAAGGATTTCGGTTTCGATTTCTGCAATACGGTGTCGGACCGGAATCCCCTCGTGGCCGGACCGCTGCGCCGGACCGATTGTTCGCTGGTTTCCGACGGCGCAGCCGCGCTGGTCGTCGCCGACGAGGAAACCGCACAAACGCTGCGGCGGGCGATCTCCTTCCGCGCCCGGCAGCACGTCAACGATATGCTGCCTCTGTCGCGGCGCGATCCCGTCGCCTTCGAGGGCGCCAGGCGCGCCTGGAGCAGGGCGAAGGCAGATGCGGGAATCGCGATCGACGATCTGGATCTGGTCGAGACGCATGACTGCTTCACCATCGCCGAGATGATCGAGTACGAGGCGATGGGCCTCGCCGAGCCGGGCCAGGGCTGGCGCGTGGCCCGCGAAGGCCAGTCCTCGCGCGGCGGGCGCCTGCCGGTCAACCTGTCCGGCGGCCTCAAGTCGCGCGGACATCCGCTGGGCGCCACGGGCGTGTCGCAGCATGTCATGGCCGCCATGCAGCTGGTCGGCGAAGCCGGTGAAATGCAGCTTCCCGACGCGGCTCTCGCCGGCGTCTTCAATATGGGTGGCGCGGCCGTCGCCAACTACGTTTCGATCCTGGAGCGTACCAAGTGACGACTCCGGCGGCCCAGCCGGTGCCGGTCGGCGGCATCGCACGTGTATCGCGCCGCGTGATGAACCTGGCGCATTTTCTGACCCAGAATGCCCGTCGTCATGGCGACCGCGTCGGCTTCGTCTGGGGCGACAGGTCCTGGACCTGGCGCGAGATCGACGGCCTCGTCACTGCCCTGGCGGCGGCGCTGGCGGCGCGCGGCATCGGCAAGGGCGACCGGATTCTGGTGCATTCCAAGAATTGCGACGAGATGTTCTGGTCGATGTTCGCCGCCTTCCGGCTCGGGGCCGTCTGGGTGCCGACCAATTTCCGGCTGATGCCGGATGAAGTCGCCTATCTTGCCACCGCCTCGGGCGCCAGGGCGTTTCTTTGCCACGGCGATTTTCCCGACCATGCGGCGGCCGTCGCCGAGGCGAGCCGGACGCTTGTCTTCACCTGGCGGATCGGCGAGGGGACTCTGGGCGAAGCGTCGGTGCAACAGAAGATCGCCGCCCATGGCGGCACGCCGGTGGCGGATGCCGAGGTCGAATACGACGATCCATGCTGGTTCTTCTTCACCTCGGGCACGACCGGCCGTTCGAAGGCTGCGGTCCTGACGCACGGCCAGATGGCCTTCGTCGTCACCAACCACCTTTGCGACCTGATGCCGGGCACTACGGAGCAGGACGCCTCCCTCGTCGTCGCGCCGTTGTCGCACGGGGCCGGCGTGCATCAGCTGGTGCAGACCGCGCGGGCGGTTCCGACCATTCTGCTGTCGAGCGAACGGTTCGACATCGACGAGGCATTCCGGCTGATCGAGGCGCATCGCGTGACCAACATCTTCACGGTGCCGACAATCCTGAAAATGATGGTCGAGCATCCGTCGATCGACCGTTACGATCATTCCTCGTTGCGCTATGTGATCTATGCCGGCGCGCCGATGTATCGCGAAGACCAGAAGGCGGCGCTGAAGAAGCTGGGCAAGGTGCTGGTGCAGTATTTCGGCCTCGGCGAGGTGACGGGCAACATCACCGTTCTGCCGCCGGCCCTGCATGACGCCGAGGACGGGCCGCATGCGCGGATCGGCACCTGCGGATTCGAGCGCACCGGCATGCAGGTTTCGATACAGGACGACGACGGACGCGAACTTGCGCCGTTCGAAACCGGCGAAATATGCGTGATCGGCCCGGCGGTTTTCGCCGGCTATTACGACAACCCCGAGGCCAATGCCAAGTCCTTCCGCAACGGCTGGTTCCGCACCGGCGATCTTGGACATATGGACGAGCAGGGTTTCGTGTACATCACGGGTCGCGCGTCCGACATGTATATCTCGGGCGGATCGAACATCTATCCGCGCGAGATCGAGGAAAAAATCCTCGCCCATCCGACAGTGAGCGAAGTCGCCGTCCTTGGCGTACCCGATCCGGTCTGGGGCGAGGTGGGTGTGGCGGTCTGCGTTCTGCGCGAGGATGCCGCGCCGATCGGCGAAGCCGAGCTGGCCGATTTCCTGGCCGCGAAAGTGCCGCGCTACAAGATGCCGAAACGCTGGTTCTTCTGGGATGCGTTGCCGAAATCGGGCTATGGTAAAATACCCAAGCGCCTGGTGCGGGACGAACTCGAGGCACGCGGTCTGCTCGATGCCATTGACCAGCAGGTGGGATCATGACGATGCGGCGTACCGCCCAGCCGGGGCCGAAAACACCCGAGCGCATCCAATGGGTGGAGGGGCGCGGCCGCGCCTTCTCCTTCACGCTGCCGGCCGGCCTGTCGCTGCTGGAGGCGGTGCGCCGCGGCTTTGCGGATGCGGGCTTCGTCGGCGGCGTCGTCAATGCTGCCGAGGGTGCGTTCGCTCCCTTCGCCTATGTCATTCCGGCCCTTTCCAAGGACGGGAGGAATGCCGCCTTTTACAGCGAGACCTTCCGTCCCGCCGGCATCACGCGTCTGAAGATGGCGTCCATGACGCTCGGCCGCAACGAGGGAAATCCGTTCATCCATTGCCACGCCGTATGGAACGAGGCCGACGGGAGGATCATGGGGGGCCATGTTTTGGCCGACCAGACTATCGTCGCCGAACCTTTCCTGGTACAGGCATTCGGCTTCGATGGCGGCGTCTTCGACGTCGAGCCGGATGCCGAGACGAATTTCAAGCTGTTCGGGCCGGTCCCGCTGAAGCCGGCGGGCAGCAAGGCCGCCGCCCGGGCTTTTGCCTTGCGCCTGCGGCCAAACCAGGATTTCGCCCATGCCCTGGAAGGTTTCTGCGCGGCACGCGGCATCACGCGGGCCCGGCTTCACGGCGGGGTCGGCAGCACGATCGGGGCGCGGTTTGCCGATGGCCGTCGCGTCGAGCCCTTTGCCACCGAGCTGGCCGTCCGGCCGGCGGAGATTGCCGCGGGGCCGGCTGGAGGCCTGCAGGCCGAACTGGATGTCGGATTGGTCGACTATCAGGGCGATGTTGCGGAAGGCCGGCTGGTACGGGGAGACAATCCGGTGCTGATGACTATGGAACTGGTGCTCGAAGTCTTGTGACGAGCCAGGTCTCGTGCAGAGCCAGCCCTGGCTTGCCGCATTACGTGCTTATGCGCCGCAGCCGTATAGGAACAGGTTGACGGCATGGTCGACCACCTTGTCGATGTCGGCGCGGGTCGCCGCCTTGGGCAGGGCATCCAGCAAAAGGCCAAGCTGGCGATGCCCGAGCACCATGCCCAGGAACTGCTCGGCCGCCAGCAATGTGTCGCCGATGCGCAACTCGCGGCGCGATTCCAGGTAGCGGGCGAGCGTTGCCACGATCGGGCGCGGACCGCTTTGGTGGATCAGGCGTCCCAGCTTCGGATAATGGGCCGCTTCGGCAACCAGGAGTCGGTACAGGGCCAGCGATTGCGGCGCCAGTGTCAACCGGAGATAGGTTGCGCCGACCCGCCGCAAGGCCTGCTCGGGCGGCAGGCCGGCGATCGCCAGCTGGTCGATTTCCCGGGTCAGCTGCCCGGCAATATCCTCTATGATGGCGCCGAACAGCGTCGCCTTGTCGGAGTAATGCGCATAGACTGTGATCTTCGATACCCCGGCTCGCGCAGCGATCAGATCCATGCTGGCGGCATGAAAGCCGCGTTCGAGGAAGACACGCTTGGCCACGGCGAGAATTCCGGTCCGTTTGCGCAGATCCACCGGCCGACCGCGCCGCCGCGCATGCTCCGCACCGAACCCGGCGTCGTCGGATGCGGCGACCTTCGGCTCCCGCCTGCGGGAGATATCTTGTCTGTTGCGCGGCATATTTTCTGTACCCTATAGTATAGTTATTGACGGCCCTTGGCGACAAGGCAAACCCTGCAGCGTAGACAGGACTTTGCCATCAATGATGGTGCCGGCAGGGAGAGGCGGGGATAGGAATGCGTAAGGCTTTTGTTGCGGCCGTCGCGGGGCTGGCTGTCGTCGGCGTCGGCGTGTGGCAGTTTGCTCCTCAGATCAGGGCCATCTTCGATCCCGCTGCCGTCGCGTCGGCCACGCCCAAACCGGGCACCGAGCCGGGCAGCAGCAGCGCGCCGATCCCCGTCGACATCCAGACCGTCAGCCGCGGCAAGGTGCAGCAGCAGATCGAGGCGGTCGGCAGTCTGCGATCGGAGGAATCGGTGATCTTGCGGCCGGAGATCGCCGGCCGCATAGCGGAAATCCTGTTCGACGAAGGCCGCGCGGTGAAACGGGGCGAGCCGCTGGTGCGGCTGGATGCGGCCATCGCCCGTGCCCAGGTCAGCCAGGCGCGGGCGAGCATCGTCCTCAGCCGGGCGAATTTCGAACGGGCCCGCGAGCTGTTTCAGCGCGGCGCGGGAACCCAGCGGGCGCTCGATGAGGCAACCGCAAAGCTGTCCAGCGACGAGGCGAGCCTGGCGCTGGCGCAGGCGGTGCTGGACAAGAGCACCATCGCGGCGCCGTTCGACGGCGTGGCCGGCCTGCGTCAGGTGAGCGTCGGCGACTACGTCAATCCTGGGCAGGCGATGGTGAACATCGAGAGTCTCGACAGGCTCAAGGTCGATTTTCGCGTCCCTGAGATATATGCCCGCCTGCTGGCGCCGGATCAGGCGATCCGGGTTCGCCTCGACGCCTTGCCGGGGCGCGAATTCGAAGGGCGCGTCTACGCCATCGACCCGGCTTTCGACGCCAATGGCCGCGCCGCCATCCTGCGCGCCCGGCTGCCCAACCCGGACCGCCAGCTCCGCCCCGGCATGTTCGCCCGCGTGACGTTGATCGTCGACGAACGCGACGCCCTGCTGGTGCCGGAAACGGCCTTGCTGCCGTCGGGTACGGATATCTACGTCTTTCGCGTCGTCGACGACAAGGCGGTGCAGACGAAAGTGAAGATCGGCCTGCGCCGGGATGCCCGCGTCGAAATCCTCTCCGGCCTCAGCCCCGGCGATCGGATCGTGGCCGAGGGTGCGATGAAGCTGCGCGACGGCCAGTTCGTCCGCCTTTCGCAGATCCGGGGCTCATAGGCGATGAAAATCTCCGAGCTGTGCATCCGCAGGCCGGTTTTCGCGACCGTCCTCAGTCTGGTGGTTGTCGTGGTCGGCCTGGTGTCGTTCACCCGCCTGACGGTCCGCGAATATCCGAACATCGATCCTCCCGTCGTGCTGGTCGAGACGATATACCGCGGCGCCAGTGCCGAGGTGATCGAGAGCCAGGTGACCCGTGTGCTGGAGGAATCGATCGCCGGCATCGAGGGAATCGACATTCTGCGCTCGATCACGCGGCCGGAGCGCAGCCTGGTCGTCGTGCGTTTCAAGCTGTCGCGCAACGCAGAGGAAACCGCCAACGACGTACGGGACCGCGTAAGCCGCGTGCGCGGCAAGCTGCCCGACGAGATCGAAGAGCCGGTGATCTCGAAGATCGAGGCAGATGCGCAGCCGGTCCTGTATCTGGCGTTTTCCTCCAGCCGCCATTCGGCCATGGAGTTGACCGACTTCGCCGACCGCTTCGTCAAGGACCGCCTGCAGTCGATCCCCGGCGTGGCGGAGGCGCGCATCTTCGGCGAGCGGCGCTACGCCATGCGGATCTGGCTGGATGCCGCGCGGCTTGCCGCTTACGACCTCACGCCGCAGGATGTCGAGGGCGCGCTGCGGCGGCAGAATATCGAGGTGCCGGCCGGCCGCATCGAAAGCCGCAACATGGAATTCACCGTGCTGTCCGAGACCGACCTGCGCACGCCGGATCAGTTCGGCGCGATCATCGTGCGCGAGGTCAACGGCTATCCGGTACGGCTGCGCGATGTCGGGCGTGTCGAGGTCGGGCCGCTCGACGAGCGGGTCAGCGTGCGCTTCAACGGCAAGCCGGCGGTGGCGATCGGCATCGTCAAGCAGGCGGTGGCCAATCCGCTCGAAATCTCCGAAAGCGTGCGCGAGGCCCTGCCGGGCATCATCGACCTTCTGCCGGAGGGCATGCATGTCGAGGTCGCCTACGATACGTCGGTCTTCATCCGCGCCTCGATCAATTCCGTCTATCACACCATCGGCGAGGCGGTCCTTCTGGTGGTGGCGGTGGTTTTCCTGTTCCTGCGCAACTTCCGGGCCACGCTGATTCCCGTGGTGACCATTCCGGCGTCGTTGCTGGGGGCCTTCGCCATCATGTACGCGCTCGGCTTCACCGTGAACACCCTGACCCTGCTGGCGATGGTGCTGGCGATCGGTCTGGTGGTCGACGATGCCATCGTCGTGCTGGAGAACATCTACCGCCATATCGAGGATGGCATGCCGCCGCTGCGCGCGGCCTTTACCGGCGCGAAGGAGATCGGCTTCGCCGTCGTTGCCATGACGCTGACGCTCGCGGCGGTATATGCGCCGATCGGCTTCATGAGCGGCACCACGGGGCGGCTGTTTACCGAATTCGCCTGGGCTCTGGCCGGCGCGGTTCTGGTATCGGGTTTCGTCGCGCTCACGCTCAGCCCGATGATGTGCGGCCGCCTGCTGCGGCACGAGGCCCGGCATGGCATGATCTACAACCTCGTCGAGCGCGGGCTTGAGGGGCTCACCGACGGCTACCGCAGGCTGCTGCGCACCTCGCTCCGGATGCGGCCGCTGGTGATTCTCGTCGGCGTCGTCTTCGCCGGCGCCAGCTATTTCCTGTTCACCGGATTGAAGTCGGAGCTGTCGCCGGTGGAGGATCGCGGCACCGTGATCGGCAGCTTCAACGGCCCCGAAGGCGCCACCATCACTTACATGGAGAAATACGCGCGCCAGGTAGAGTCGATCGTCGAAGCCGTGCCCGAGGCCGAAGCACGCTTCGTGGTGGCCGGCAACCCGATCGTCTCGCAGGGCGTATCGTTCACCCGTCTGAAGCACTGGGACGAGCGCAAACGCAAGCAGCAGGAGATCGTCAACGAGCTGACGCCCAAGTTCCGTGAACTCGCCGGCGTTCGCGGCTTCGTCACCAATCCGCCATCGCTCGGGCAGAATCTCCGGTCCGCGCCGATCTGGATCGTGCTGCAGACCAGCGCCGATTACGACGATCTGAACCGGATGGTGCACGCCGTGATGCAGGAGGCGGCGAAGTATCCGGCCCTGACCAACATCGACACGCGGCTGCAGCTCAACAAGCCGGAGATCAAGGTCTCGGTCAATCGCGAGAAGGCGGCCGACCTCGGCGTCGAGGTTGAGGCGATCGGCCGTACGCTGGAAACCATGCTGGGCGGCCGGCAGGTCACCCGGTTCAAGCAGAACGGCAAGCAGTATGACGTAATCGTGCAGATTGCCGATGTGGCGCGAACCAATCCGGAGGATCTGTCGAAGATCTATGTGCGCGGCAGCGGCGGCCAGATGATCCAGCTGTCCAATCTGGTCGACGTGCGGGAATCGCTTACCGCGCGCGAACTGACCCGGATGAGCCAGCTCCGCGCCGCCGATATCACCGCCAATGTCGCGCCCGGCTATTCCGAGGGCGAGGCGCTGGCGCAGATGGTGGAGGCGGCCCGCAAGGTGGTGCCGGCCAGCGTGCAGATCGATTATTACGGCCAGTCGCGCGAATTTATGCAGGCGTCCGGCGACATCTATTTCACCTTCATCCTGGCGCTGATCTTCATCTACCTGGTTCTGGCGGCGCAGTTCGAAAGCTTCATCGATCCGCTGATCATCATGCTGACCGTGCCGCTGTCGATGACCGGCGCGCTGCTGGCGCTGAAACTGGGCGGCGGCACGATGAACATCTACAGCCAGGTCGGACTGGTGACCCTGGTCGGGCTGATCACCAAGAACGGCATCCTGATCGTGGAATTCGCCAACCAGCTGCAGGACCAGGGCCGTGGCCGGCTGGAGGCGGTGGTGGAGGCGGCGGGCATGCGCCTGCGCCCGATCTTGATGACCACGGCGGCGATGGTGCTGGGCGCGGTGCCGCTTGCCGCGGCGATGGGAGCCGGCGCCGAAAGCCGCAACCAGATCGGCCTCGTCATCGTCGGCGGCCTGCTGCTCGGCACGTTGCTGACCCTCTTCGTGGTGCCGACCGCCTATACTCTGCTGGCGCGCGAGCGCCGTCTCATGCCGGAGTCCGCCGCGCAGGATAATCCGCACCCTGCCGAATGACGGCTTTGCCGCATTCAGCTGTTGAGGTGAAGCAGCGTAGCCGCAACCAGGATGGTCAGTTCGGTATCCGGAAAGGCGTTGACCATCCTGGCGAGCGTATCCCGCGCCGCGCGGTCGGAGAGCTGCGGCAATAGGCTCTTGGCCCGATCTATCAGGCGATGGCGGATATGGCTGCGCTCCATGAAGTCATGCAGCGTGAGATCGGTAAGGCGCGCCGGCAGGGCGGCGGACGGGCCGAGCATGTGTTCGAGTTTCTGGCAATGCGCGACGGTCTGATCGCGGATCTTCCTGAGGTCTGCGGCGATCACGCCTTCCGTGATGGCGGCGCACATGGCGTCGATCGGCGGGATGGCGCCTGTCCATTCGGCAAGCAGCTCCCGAAGCAGCGCGGCCAGCTCGGTATCCGCCGTGGTCTCGAAGCAGGTCGGATCGAGTTCATGCATGTAGCAGGGGGGAGAGGCGTAGCAGGCATGGCCGACATTGGGGTCCTCGTCCGGCCCGGCGATGCTGCTCGGCCGATAACCGCTGCGGAACTGGTCCTGTAATTCGCTGCCGATATCCGCCCGGTGGGAAAGCCGCTTGTGCATATCGCTCGCCGTTTCCTTTCCGGACGTCAGAGGCTGCCCACCAGCTGCTCGGCCGGCAGCGCGGGATACAGGTTGTTCTCGAACTGGTGCAGGGTCGCTTCCGCCTCTCGGATAATATCATTGATGCGCCGGGCTGCCGGCACGATCGTCGTGACCATGCCGCAGCATTGGCCGCCGAACAGGGCCAGTTCGTCGACATTGCCGCAGGTGGTGCGCAGCGGAGAGTCCGTGCTGTAGCGGTAGATCGGGCGGCCGGAATCGGTCGCCACCTGCTCCCACCACAGATCGTCCGGATCATGGCCGACCAGCTGACCGCCGAGCTGGTCGGTGGCGGCATTGCGGATCACGCGCACGGGAGAATGCGGCGGCCAATTGATCGAGAAGGCGTCGGTATAGACGGTGTCTTCCGAGCCGGCGGCAAGCAGGGCGTTCTTATGGCAATCGTGGGCGAAGGATTCGGTCGTCGCCAGGAAAGCCGTGCCGCAATGAATGCCCTGGCCGCCGAGCGAGAGGGCCGCCACCAGGCTGCGGCCGGTGGCGAAGCCGCCGGAGGCGACGACGGGGCAGCCGACCGCCGCCGCGACCTGCGGCAGCAGCACCAGGGAGGATACCGCGCCACGCACATGCCCGCCGGCTTCGAAGCCCTGGGCGATGATGATGTCGGCGCCTGCCGCCTCGGCGGCGATGGCGTCTTTGACCGAGCCGACCTGGTAGAGCACGATGCAGCCGCCGGCCTTGGCCCGCGCGACGGCTTCGGCATCGACGCTCCAGAAGAAGCAGATCGAATGCACCCGCCGGGCGAGGCAGACATCGAGTTCGGCCCTGAAGAGGCTGGGCTCGGTGGCGGCCGGGATCAGGTTGACGCCGAACGGCCGGTCGGTCTCGGCGCGCACGGCATCGATCTGCGCGGCGATGAAGTCCGGCGCTTCGCGCACCATGCCGAGGAAGCCGTAGGCGCCGGCCGTCGAAACGGCGGCGACCAGCTCGGCGCGCGCCACGCCGCCCATGCCGGCCTGCAGGATCGGATAGTGGCATTGCAGAATGTCGCAGATCGGTGTGCGAAGGGGCATGGCCGTCGGCGCCTCGTGCTTGGCTACAGCAGACAATCCACGATATCGGGCTATAAAAATTTGAAAAGCGAATATTAATGACCTATAAAATCGATAATTCCGATATTAACGGCCGAAACCCTTGGATACGGAACTGGCACGGACCTTTCTGGCGGTCATTTCGGCGGGCAGCTTCATCGACGCCGCCGAATTGCTCAACGTCACCCAGTCCACGGTCAGCGCCCGGATCCAGAATCTCGAGCAGCAGCTTGGCTGCGCGCTGTTCGTGCGCAACAAGGCCGGCGTCAGCCTGACGCCGTCCGGGCGGCAGTTCCAGAAGCATGCCGCCATGCTTGTGCGCACCGTCGAGCTTGCGAGGAACGATGTCGGCGTGCCGCGCGGCTTCCGCGCCGCGATCAGCATCGGCGGCCGGTTCGGCCTGTGGGAACAACTGCTCATCAAATGGCTGCCGGCGATGCGCGCCGCAGCGCCCGACATTTCCCTGCGCGCGGAGATCGGCTTCGAGGCCGATCTGATGCAGGGACTGATGGAGGGGCGGATCGATATCGGCGTCATGTATGCGCCGCAAAGCCGGCCGGGCCTGCTCGTCGAACCGTTGCTGGAGGACAGGCTGGTGCTGGTATCGACCAACCCGGAAAGCTCCGCCATTCCCTCCGGCGACTATGTCTACAACGATTGGGGGCCGGAGTTTTACGCCCGGCACAGCGCCAGTTATCCCGATTATACCGGCGCGGCGCTGACGGCGAATATCGGCTGGCTGGGCCTGCAGCATATCCTCAGCAATGGCGGATCCGGATATTTCCCGGCACGGCTGGTCGCGCCGCATGTCGCCAATGGCCGGCTGCATCATATCCGGGGCGCGCTGGAATTCTCGCTGCCGGCCTATCTGGTTTCGCATGCAGAGGCCGACAAGGAGACGATCGGCGTCGCATTGGACAGCCTCAGGCAGTATGCCCGGCAATACTCGTTTTCCTGAAAATCGCGCCGGCGGCCCGCCAGGGCGCGAACCGGTCCCGCCGCTGTTACGGTTTGCCGATCTCCGGTCCCTCTTCGTCGTCGAAGAGGACGCGTTCGGCCGCGCCGTCCAGGTCCTGATATTGTCCGCTTCGCAGCGACCAGAGGAAAGCGAGAAGGCCGGCGGCGCCGAGCGCGATCGACACCGGGATCAGATAGACGAGCACGCTCATTCGGCACCTCCGGCTGCAACAGGCAAGGACTGCGCCGCCCTGTCCGCAAGGCTTGGCGCACCCTTTCGCCCGGTCTTTCGCGGGCGTTCCCTATTGAGACGCAACGCATTGCCGACCACCAGCAGCGACGATGCCGACATCGCGAGCGCGGCGGCCAGCGGCGTGACGTAGCCGGCGACCGCGAATGGCAAGGCGACCGCGTTGTAGAGGATGGCGAGGGCGAAGTTTTCCCGGATCAGCCGGCCGGCGCGCCTGGCGATGGCCAGCGCGAAGGGCACGGCTTCCAGGTTGCCGCGCATGAAGACGAAATCCGCCGCATTGCGTCCGACATCGACGGCGCTGGACGGGGCCATGGAAACATGCGCCGCGGCGAGAGCGGGCGCATCGTTGAGGCCGTCGCCGACCATCAGCACCTTGCGGCCGGCCTGGGCCAGCGCTTCCAGCCGCGTCAGCTTGTCGCCGGGCCGCAGGCCGGCGGCGAAGCGGGTCACGCCAAGATTTCCGGCCAGGCTTTCGACCGCGCCCGCATGATCGCCGGACAGTATCTCGACGGCGATGCCATGGTCCTTCAGAGTTGCGATCGCCCCCTGCGCGCCGGGGCGCAGGCGCTCGCGGAACGCGAAGGCGGCAACCAGCTGCCCGTTGCGGGACAGGATTGTGCGCGATTGCTGCCGCAGGGCCGCAATCGCGGCCGGATCGTCGAGCGCCCATTCCGCGCGGCCGAGCCGAAGCAGCGCCGAGCCGGCGCGCGCCTCGAGCCCCTGTCCGGGAACTTCGCGCAGGTCATCGAGATGCCTGGTCTCGCCGTGCTTGGGTTGCGCGGCCTGTGCCGCCACGATCGCCAGCGACTGGGGATGCCGGGAATGCGCCGCCAGAGCGGCGGCTAGCTCCAGGGCCCGGTCATCGGCGGAGTAGATATGTGCAAGCTCCGGGCAGTCCGCCGTCAAAGTGCCGGTCTTGTCGAAAACCACCGTATCGGCTTCGGCCAGGCGTTCGAGTCCGGCGCCGTCCTTCACCATGACGCCGCGCTCGTACAGGCGGCGCGCCGCGACCACCTGGACGATGGGAACGGCAAGGCCGAGCGCGCAGGGGCAGGTGATGATCAGCACCGCGATCGCGATCGTCGCCGCCCGGTGGTAGTCGCCCGTCGCGACGGCCCAGCCCAGAAAGGCCAGAAACGCGGCGCTATGCACCAGCGGCGCATACAGGCCGGCCGCCTTGTCGGCGAGCCGCCGATAGGCGGAGCGGCCGGCCTCGGCCGCGCTCATCAGCTGAACCATTTCCGCCAGGAAGGAATCGCGCGCCGTGCTGATCGCTTCGAGCCGCAACGGCCCGGTGAGGTTGAGCGTGCCGGCCTCGATGACCGCATCGGCGGAAACCGGCCGCGGCGCGCTTTCGCCGGTCACCAGCGAACGGTCGATCGTCGAGGCGCCGGAGCGTACGCGCGCATCGACCGGCACCCTCTCGCCGGCGGCCAGAAGGATCGTCATGCCAGGCCTGATCTCGTCCACCGGCAGATAGGAGCGGCTGCCGTCCTCATGCTCCACGCTCGCGCCGCGCGCCGTCAGCTTGGCGAGATCGCCGACCGCCGACCGCGCCCTGGCGCGCATGAAATGATCGAGAGTGCGCCCGATGAGCAGGAAAAACAGCAGCATGACGGCGGCGTCGAAATAGGCATGCGGGCCGCCTTGAACCGTATCGTAAAGGCTCATCGCGAAGGCGAGCGCCACGCCGATCGAAATCGGCACGTCCATGTTGGTGCGTCCGTGACGGATGGCGGCCCAGGCGGAGCGATAGAAGATCCGCCCCGAATAGACGAGGGTTGGAAACGCGATGACGGCCGACAGGACATGGAACAGGTTGCGCAGTTCGGCCTCCGCGCCGGACCAGACCGAAACCGAGAACAGCATGATGTTCCCGGCGGCGAATCCCGCCACCGCCAGCGCGCGGATCAGTTCGGCCTGCGTGCGGTCCGTCGCCGCGGCATCGCCACTGCCCAGATGTGCCGTATGGCCGATGGCGGCCAGCGTCTCGGCTATCGGCGGCGGCGGCGCGCCGTCCGGCCAGCGGACGGTGACGCTCTTCGTGGTCAGATTGGCGCGCACCTCCGCCACGTTGTCGAGGCGGCCCAGCGCACGCTCGATGCTGCGAAGGCAGCCGCCGCAATGGATGGACGGAACCGAAAACCTGACCTCGCGCAGATCCTTCCCGGCCAAACGCGAGGCCAGCATGACCTCCTCGCGTGAAGGATAGCCATCCTGCGCGGCTGGCGGGCCGGCATAGGCTGCGGCCTCCGGCGGGTGCTGGTTCATGAGGCGGCTCCGGCCGCTCCCCTCTCGGCGGTTGGCTGTTCAGCCGCATCCAGCGCGCCCCGCATCGTCGAGAAGGCATGCCATGTCGCATGGCCGAGAACCGGGAAAACGACGATCAGCGCGATCAGGCCGGTTGCCAGGCTCAGGGCGAAAAGCCCGACGACGATCGCCCCCCAGGTCAGCATGACGGGCAGGTTGTTCCACACCAGGGCCATGCTCTGTCCCATCGCGGTCAGGGCATCGGTCCGCTCGGCCAGAAGCCGCGGGACGGCAAACACGCTGATGGCGAACGAAAAGGCCGCGAACAGGCCGCCGACCAGGCTGCCGACGACGAGCAGCGCCCAGCCCAGCGGCGTCGTGAGCAGTATCACGAGAACCTCGTTGATGCCGGGGAACGGGCGGAACCCGAAGAAGAGGGCATAGAGCAGGACGGCCGCCCGGTTCCAGAGCATCATCAGCAGGCAAAGAAGCAGTCCGACGAACACGATCTGGCCGCCGGAGCGGATCTTGACGCAGAGCATGTCGGCCAGCGTGACCGGCTGACCGAGCGCCAGCCGCCGGCTCTTTTCATAAAGGCCGGTCGCGCCCAGCGGCGCGACCACCAGAAAGCCGGAGACTGCCGGAAACAGGATGTAGTCGTAGCCGAGATTGAAAAGTCCGGCGACGATGGCCAGCGAGATCAGGAAAACCACCAGGCCGTAGGACAGGCTGAGCCAGGGCCGCCGGGCGAAATCCCGCCATCCCGCCGCAAGCCAGGCGAAGGCGACGGCCGGCGGCACCGCCCGGTCCCAGTTGGGCTTGGCGGGGGCGATGGGAGGAACGACGGGGGGAAGTTCGTCGGTGTCGCGGGTCAAGGCCATAGTGATCCTCCTTGCGCTCAGCAGGACGACTGCGCGGCGCGGAACTGTCCGTCCCGCCCGGGCATCTTGAGATGCGGCACGCAATCGGGCTGCGAGCGCACCGATGTCCAAATCAGATGCGCATTGGCGGCGGTGAAGATGCCGAGCACGGTCAGGATCGCCAGGCCGACCGCGAGCCGTATCCTGATCCGCGCTTTCATTGCGACCCCTTGCCGAGATCGATCAGGTAAAGCGCCAGAATCTTGCGGTCGGTTTCGCTCAGCCGGCCTTCCCAGCTCGGCATATGACCCTGCCTGCCGTTGTAGACGGATTCGTAGATCGAAGCTTCGTCGCCGCCGTAAAGCCAGAATGAATCCGTCAGGTCGGGGGCGCCGGTCTCCGCATTGCCTTTCGCATCCGCGCCATGGCAGGCGGCGCAATTGTCCGCGAAAATCTTCTCTCCGGCGGAGATATGGCCGGCATCCGCCTTTTTCGCCTGGCCCGGATGCGACAGGGCATAGACATAGCTGACCACGTCGGTGATTGCCGCGCGGTCCAGCATCTGGTCGCGGCCCCAGGCCGGCATCTGGGAGGAGCGGCTTTCGGGATGCTGCGCGTTCACGCCGACCCGGATCGTCTCGAAGACGGCCTCGGGCGTTCCGCCCCACAGCCATGCACCGTCGACCAGGCTGGGAAAGCCGGGGCCGCCCTTCGCGCCGATGCCATGGCAGGCGGCGCAATTGTCGCCGAACAGGGCATGTCCGGTTTCGCGCACATCCTTCATCAGGGCCGCATCGGCCAGAATGGCGGCGAAATCCTCCTTGTCGATGCGCTGCGTCCAGACCGCGCGCTTCTCGGCGGCGGCGCGCAGCCCGGCCGCCACTTCCTGGCGGACATCGACGCCGAGCAGGCCCTTGGTATAGGTCCGCCCCAGGGGCCAGGCCGGCATGAGAATCCACCACGCGACGGAGAACAGCACCGTGGCGATCAGGAAGGCGATGATCGGCCAGGGAACCGCGGTATTGAGTTCCTTGATCCCGTTCCACTCATGTCCGGTTGTGGCATGACCCGTATGGGGGTCGCGTTCGATCACGCCCATGGCCCGTTCTCGTCGTTCATGATGCTGTTCTTCGCACGATTGAAGCGCTTGCGGTTTCCCGGCCAGAAGACATAGGCCAGGACGCAAGCCGAAAGGGCGATCAGGTAGAAGAGGCCCCAGGACTTGGCGAGGCCGACCAGTGTCTCATGTTCGAAGCCGATCATTTCTTCTCTCCAGCCGCTTCCTCTTGCTGGTAGGCGGCATCGGTGAGGTGGCCGAGGATCTGCAGGTAGGCCACCAGGGCGTCCATTTCGGTCAGCGATTGGGGATTGCCGTCGAAGGCGCGGATATTCGTCGCCTCGCCATAGCGCGACTTCACGCCATCGGCATCTCCGCTGTCGGGATTCGCCTGATCGTAGGCATCGCTGACGGCGTTCTTGATCATCTCGTCCGTGTAGGGCACGCCCAGCTTCTTCAGGGTTGCCAGATGCTCGGGCAGGTCGTCGGTGCGCAACGGCGTGCTCTTCAGGAAGGGGTAGGCCGGCATGATCGACACCGGAACGACATCGCGCGGATTGTTGAGATGCGCCGCCTGCCATTGATCGGTGTATTTCCCGCCCACCCGCGCCAGGTCCGGACCGGTGCGCTTCGAGCCCCACAGCATGGGATGGTCGTATTGCGATTCCACGGCCAGCGAATAGGGCCCATAGCGCTCGACCTCGTCGCGCAGGGTGCGGATCATCTGCGAATGGCAGGCATAGCAGCCTTCGCGGATGTAGATGTTGCGGCCCGCCAGTTCGAGCGGCGTGTAGACCCGCATGCCGGGGGCGCTTTCGACCGTCTGGTGGATCGTGAAGAGCGGCGCGATCTCGACCAGGCCGCCGATGCTGGCGACGACGATGATCGCCAGGGCGAGCCCGATGGAATAGCGTTCGAGTTTATAGTGGGTCCGGAACATGACGGCTCATTTCCCAGCTTGCAATGCGGCCTGCGACGCCAGCGCGGCGGCGGATTGCTCCGCCGCGGGCTCCTCGGCGGCGGCGGGCGCCGCCCGGGTCGTCATCCAGATGTTGTAGAAGCCGATGGCCGCCCCGACGAGGAACATCAGGCCGCCGGTCGCGCGCGCGATGTAATAGGGATGCATCGCGACGAGGGAATCGAGGAAGGAATAGGCCAGGGTGCCGCTTTCATTGTAGGAGCGCCACATCAGGCCCTGGATGATGCCCGAATTCCACATGGCGAAGACGTAGACGAAGGCGCCGGCCACCGCGAGCCAGAAATGCACCTCCACCAGCACCGGCGAATACATCCGCGCGCGTTTCCATAATTGCGGCACGAGATAGTAGAACGCGCCGAAGATGATCATCGAGTTCCAGCCCAGCGTGCCGGCATGGACATGGGCGACGGTCCAGTCGGTGTAGTGGGACAGCGAGTTGACCGGCCGGATGGCGAGGAACGAGCCCTCGAAGGTGGACAGCCCGTAGAACACGGCGGCGACCATCATGAACCGCAAGGTGGCGTCGTCGCGCACCTTGTGCCAGGCGCCGTTCAGCGTCAGTAGCGCGTTGGCGGCGGCGATCCACGACGGCACCAGCAGCATGACGGAAAAGGTCATGCCCAGCGTCTGCACCCAGTGCGGCAATGCCGTGTAATGCAGGTGGTGGGAGCCGACCCAGATATAGAAGAAGGTGATGCCCCAGAAGCCGATGATCGACATCCGGTAGGAATAGATCGGCCGGCCGGCGCGTTTCGGCAGGTAGTAATACAGCATGCCGAGAAAGCCCGCGGTCAGGAAGAAGGCGACGGCGTTATGGCCGTACCACCATTGCACCATGGCATCCTGGACGCCGGAAAACAGGGAATAGCTCTTGGCGCTGCCCAGGGAAATCGGCAGGGCCAGATTGTTGACGATGTGAAGCATCGCCACCACCAGGATGAAGGCCAGGAAATACCAGTTGGCGACATAGATATGCGGCTCCCTGCGGCGCGCCAGGGTGCGCAGGTACAGCACGAAATACGTGACCCATACGATCACCAGCCAGATATCGGCATACCATTCCGGCTCGGCATATTCCTTCGACTGGGTGATGCCGATCAGATAGCCGCTGGCGGCGAGCACGCAGAACAGGTTGTAGCCGACCAGCACGAACCAGGCGCTGAGCTGATCCGGCAGGCGGGTGCGCGACGTCCGCTGCATGACATGGAACGAGGTGGCGATCAGGGCGTTGCCGCCGAAGCCGAAGATCACGCCGGTCGTATGGATCGGCCGCACCCGGCCGAAACTGGCCCAGGCGGTGTCGAAGGTCATTTCCGGATAGGCCAGAAGCCAGGCCACCCAGTCGCCGACGAGCATGCCGACCATCGCCCAGACCATGGCGATGAGGATGCCGGCCTTGATCGGCTCGTCGTAATAGCTCGTCAGGCGCGTTTCGGAGGGTTCGGGCTTGTAATAGCCGTGGATCACCGCGAAGGCGCAGGCGAGCCCGAAAAACAGGATCACGAAGCCGTGGGTGGCGAGCGCGTCGCGCTGTCCCGCCCAGGCCAGAACCAGACCGCACAAAGCGACCAGGATCGAGATGAGGAGCGCGATCTGGCGCTCGCGGGTAGTCAACGTCGATATCATGCTGCGATCTGTTCTTTTAGAGGTTTCCCAGCGCGCTTGGCGCGATACCTGCCGCGACGCCGGCGCCAAGCCGCCCGGCGTGCTTTAACATGTATTGTATATACCGCAATTAGGAACGCAAAGCATGAGGCGTCATGTCGCAGCGCAGCATCGGTGCCCGGCGCGGTGCAAACGCGGCATACGCAGATATGCCAAACGCAACACGGTTTATCGAGGGGAATTATGAACGGCCGGGATGCTTTGGAGCGGGTGAGGGGAATCGAACCCCCGTCGTAAGCTTGGGAAGCTTCTGCTCTACCATTGAGCTACACCCGCTTCGCCGGGCGAAGATAGCGAAGCGGTCCCAGGCTTTCAACGCCCGGCTTGCAACGGCCGGCATTCAATACCTGGCTTTCATAGCCCGGGCGGATCAGGACAGGCCGCCGCGCAGCGTCTCAGGCGCCAGCGCGAAGACGCGGGCCAGGCCGTCCCAGCCGGCGGCGGTGACCGCGACGGCGCGGCTATGCGGCCGGCGCTCGATCCAGCCCAGCTCGAAGCAGCGGCTGGCGATCGCCGCGCCCAGGCCGCCGGCCAGATGCGGCACCCGTTCGCTCCAGTCCAGGCAGGGCCGGGCGAAGCCGCGCCGCTGGCGCGCCACGCTGTCGACATCGATGCCGATCCCGGCGAACAGCCGATAGCCCTCCGCGGTGACGCCGAAATCGCCCTGCTCGCTGCCGCTCTCGCGCAGGCAGTCGGCGGCCAGCAGGCGATTGAAGATCTGCACGCCGATCCGGCCGGCCAGGTGGTCGTAGCAGGTCCGCGCCTGGCGCAGATCCTCGGTCAGCGCATGATTATGCCGGTGCCGCGGCATCGCGCGCTCGCCGGCCAGGGCCATCAGGCCCTCGATGGCGCAGGCGACCAGGCCGTTCGCCAGCCGGTAATAGCGGTGCCGGCCCTGGCTGGCGACGGTCAGCAGCTTGCCGTCGACCAGCTTGGCCAGATGGCCGCTGGTGGTCTGCGGCGTGACGCCGGCGGCGAAGGCGAGTTCCTTGGCTGTGCGGGCGCGGCCATCCATCAGCATGCGCAGGATGTTGGCGCGCGCCGGATCGCCGACGAGGGCGGCGACGAGCGCGAATTGCGGCTCGGTGCCGGTAGTGCTGGCGGCGTTGCTCATGCGCCCAATCTAGGCAGGCGGCCGCGGCGAGGCAATGCGGCATGCTTCGGCCGCGACCGAAGCGACGGCGCGCGACAGGCGCATCCGGGCGGCTTATTCAGGCGGCAGCGACGTGACGGAGAGCGCCATGCAGCAAGCGGGAGCCATCGAACAATTCGGCGGTCGGCTGGGCCGGCTGATCGACCATGCGCTGTTCCGGCTGGCGCGGCCCGGCCTGGCGCTTGCCACGCGGCTGGTGCAATGGCAGGCCAATGCCCGCGAACGCGCCCGGCTTGCCGCCCTGATCGAGGAGGCCCCGGTAAACGATGCCCCGGTAAACGAAGCCCCGATAGTCGATGTATTGGGCGACAAGATCCTGAAGGATGTCGGGCTGAGCCGCCGCGACATCCTGGCCGAACTGCGCAAGCCGCGCTGGCGGCGCTAGCGTCAGATCGGAAAGATCAGGCAGGTCGTCGTGCCGGTGGCGTAGAGCTTGCCGTTGGCATCGACGATGCGGCCTTCCGCCGTGCCGATCCGGCTGCCGACCTGGATCGCCTTGCCCTCGGCATAGACGGCGCCGACGCCATCCGTGATGGCGCGCACGAGGCTCACCTTGTATTCCAGCGTGGTATAGCCCATGCCCTTGGGCAGCATCGACTGCACCGCGCAGGACATGCAGCTGTCCAGCAACGTGCCGGCATAGCCGCCATGCACGCTGCCGATCGGGTTGTAATGCTTGCGCTCCGGCCGGCCGGCGAAGACGACGCGGCCCGGCTCGGCCTCATGCACCCACATATTCATCAGCTCGGCGATCGGCGCGCCGGGCAGTTCGCCGGCCAGCATGCGCTGGAACAGTTCGAAGCCGGACATCTGGCGCAATTCGTCCAGCGAGAGCGAGCGGTATTCGCGGATCTTGGGCGGCTGGGCATCGGCGCTGCGGCCGGCATGGGCTGGCGCGGCGGGCGCCGTCGGGGCGGCGGACATTCGGCTCTCCTGGCTTGTCGGATCATTTCATATTGTGTATATACACGATATGGCCTTGCCGCAATCCCTTTCCGCCGCCGGTCCGCCGCCGGCGATGCCTCGGCCGGCGCCGGACGGCCGCGAGGACTGCCTCTGCTTCTTGCTGCGCGCGGCGGCGCGGCGGGCCAGCGCGCTGTACGGCCGGCATCTGGCGCCGCTCGGGCTCGGCCTGGCGCAGCATGCCCTGATCGGCATGGCGGCGGCCTTCGAGAAGCAGAATGGCCGCCCGGCGACGCTGAGCGAACTGGCCGCGGCGCTCGATCTCGACCGCACGACCCTGACCCGCAACATCAGGCCGATGATCGCCGCCGGCTATATCGCGGTCGGATCGGCGCGCCGGGGCTTCGGCCGGGGCGGCCGCGCCAAGGCGGTGCGCGCGACGCGGGAGGGCCGCATGGTCTATCGCGCCGGCGTGGCGCTGTGGCGCCGGGCGCAGGACGAGATGATCGCCGGCCTGGCGGAAAGCTATCCGGCGCTGGCGCGCGGCCTGGCCGCCGCGATCGCCGCCACGCCGGGGCCGGCCGTCGACAGTCCGGCCATCGACAGTCCGTCCGCCGAATAATCCGGCGTAATTGCACAAGAAATCACCGCCAAATCCGCCTTTCCGGCCCATGCTTTGGTCGAAGGGCGCCGTGCGATGCTTGTCGATTGCAGCCTTTTGGAGGCATCATTCGGCACATCGCGAGGAAGCGCCAAAGCGCCCCGGCAGAGAACCGAAAGCTAAAAACGAAAAGTGTTGAGGAAGGGAGAGTTGACCATGGCCGACAATGAGTTGTTTCCGGTAGCGGCGGACTGGGCCAAGCGGGCCTGGGTGGATGCCACCCAATACAAGGCCATGTACGAGAAATCGATCCAGGATCCGGAAGGCTTCTGGGCCGAGCATGGCAAGCGCCTCGACTGGATCAAGCCGTTCACCAAGGTGAAGGACGTCTCCTACGACAAGAAGGATCTGCATATCCGCTGGTTCCATGACGGCGAGCTGAACGTTTCCGCCAACTGCATCGACCGCCATCTGCCCAAGCGCGCCAACCAGACCGCGATCATCTGGGAAGGCGACGATCCGGCCAAATCCGAGCATATCACCTACCAGAAACTGCACGACGAGGTCTGCCGCTTCGCCAACGTGCTGAAGGCGCATGGCGTCAAGAAGGGCGACCGCGTGACCATCTATCTGCCGATGATCCCGGCCGCCGCCTATGCGATGCTGGCCTGCGCGCGCATCGGCGCGGTGCATTCGGTGGTCTTCGGCGGCTTCTCGCCGGACAGCCTCGCCAACCGCATCCAGGATTGCGACAGCCAGTTCGTCATCACCGCCGACGAGGGCCTGCGCGGCGGCCGTCCGGTGCCGCTCAAGGCCAATACCGACGCCGCGCTCAAGACCTGTCCGGGCGTGAAGAAGGTCCTCGTCGTCAGGCATACCGGCGGCAAGATCGACTGGACGGCCGGCCGCGACATCTGGCTGCATGAGGAAGCCGCCAAGGTGCCGGCGACCTGCGCGCCCGAGCCGATGAATGCGGAAGATCCGCTGTTCATCCTCTATACCTCCGGCTCGACCGGAAAGCCGAAGGGCGTGCTGCATACCTCCGGCGGCTATCTCGTCTTCGTCGCGATGACGCATCAATACGTCTTCGACTATCACGACGGCGACATCTACTGGTGCACCGCCGATGTCGGCTGGGTCACCGGCCACAGCTATATCGTCTACGGCCCGCTGGCCAACGGCGCTACCACGCTGATGTTCGAGGGCGTGCCGAACTACCCGGACGCCTCGCGCTTCTGGCAGGTGATCGACAAGCACAAGGTCAACATCTTCTACACCGCGCCGACCGCGATCCGCGCCCTGATGCGCGAGGGCGAGGCGCCGGTGAAGAAGACCAGCCGCGCCTCCCTGCGCCTGCTCGGCTCGGTGGGCGAGCCGATCAATCCGGAAGCCTGGCTCTGGTATCACCGCGTGGTCGGCGACCGCCGCTGCCCGATCGTCGATACCTGGTGGCAGACCGAGACCGGCGGCATCCTGATCTCGCCGCTGCCCGGCGCGATCGCGCAGAAGCCCGGCTCGGCGACGCTGCCGTTCTTCGGCGTCAAGCCGGTGATCGTCGATGGCGACGGCAATGAGCTGACCGGCGCCACCGAGGGCAATCTGTGCCTTGCCGATAGCTGGCCGGGCCAGATGCGCACCGTCTATGGCGATCATCAGCGCTTCATCGACACGTATTTCAGCACCTTCCCGGGCAAGTATTTCACCGGCGATGGCTGCCGCCGCGATGCCGATGGCTATTACTGGATCACCGGCCGCGTCGACGACGTCATCAACGTCTCCGGCCACCGCATGGGTACGGCGGAAGTCGAAAGCGCGCTGGTGGCCCATTCCAAGGTGGCCGAGGCCGCCGTGGTCGGCTATCCGCACGAGATCAAGGGCCAGGGTATCTATGCCTATGTCACGCTCAAGGCCGGCATCCAGCCGTCCGAGGAGCTGCGCAAGGAGCTGGTCGCGCATGTGCGCCAGCAGATCGGCCCGATCGCCTCGCCCGACCTGATCCAATGGGCGCCGAGCCTGCCGAAGACCCGCTCGGGCAAGATCATGCGCCGCATCCTGCGCAAGATCGCCGAGAACGAATTCGGCAATCTCGGCGACACCACGACGCTGGCCGATCCGAGCGTGGTCGACGATCTGGTCAACAACCGGATGAACCGGGGCTGACGGAGCTTACAGGGAGGAACGGCCCGCAAGAGGCCGGCTTTCGGGGGCGTCTGGGCAACCAGGCGCCCTTTCCTTATCCGCTCTTGCTCGCGCTTATCCGCCCTTGTCCGCGGCCGCTTTGCCGGGCAGCGGCGCTGCGGCAGCCAGCTTGCCGGCCAGCGCATGGATCTGCGTCGCGATCTCTTCGGCCTGGTGCAGCCGGTGATCGAGGGCGGCGGCGGCGCGGCCTTTCTCGGCGAACGGCGCCGCCGTCGGCATCGGCGTCGCGGGCAGCTCCGCCACCGAGCCGCCGAGCAGCCGGCGCAGCCGGACATGCGACTGCGCCAGCCGGCGTTCGGTATCGACCGGCGGCAATTCGCCGCGCCGCCGGCGCAGCAGCAATTGCAGGGCCGCCAGCAGGCCGGAGAGGCGGTAATTCGACACCAGCAGCGACTGCAGCACGCCAATATCGTAGCGCCGGCCGCCCGGCTCCTGCGGAATGCGGCGGATCATGCCGGCGAAATCGCCGATCGCATCGAAGGCCTGCTTGCGGGCCAGCCGGTAGGCCTGTTCCTGCAGGGCCAGACGCAGGCTCTGATGCGCATAGCGCCGGTTGGCGCGCAGCAATGCCGCGACGCGGTCCTGCAGCGTCTGCCGCTCCCAGGACGGCAGCACGAAGCTGAACAGGAAGGCGATGGCGGCGCCGACCGCCGTGTCTAGCAGGCGCTCGATCAGCAGCACCTCCTGGCCGGAATCGAGGAAATGCAGCAGCAGCAGCGCCATCACCGCGCCGGCGATCGAGGTGATGCGATAGCGCACCGCCGCATAGGCATGGGCCGCGCCGATGCCGAGGAAGATGATGCCGAGCAGCGCGTATTCGGGAAGCACGCGCAGCGCCACCGCCGCCAGCACGCAGCCGATCAGGTTGCCGATCAGGCGGTCCTTCTGGCGCTGCCGCGTGGCGCTGTAGCTGGCCCGCATGATCACCGCGACGGTGAGCAGGATCCAGCTGCCATGGTGGAAATAGCGGGTCATGGTTTCGGCGACCGCGAAGGCGCATAGCATCGCGCCGGTCAGCCGCAGCGCGTAGCGGAAGATCGGCGAGCGGAAGCGGATCTGGCGCAGCAGCGTACGCAGGCGGTAGGGCTGCGGCGGCAGGAAGGCCGCCAGATCGATGCGGCCAAGCACGCTGCGCGCCACCGCCGGATCGCGCAGGGCCTTCTGCAATCCGACGAGGATGTCCAGGCTGTGCGTAACTCGGACCAGCACCGCGTTCAGCTCGGCGCGCGCGCGTTCGCTTTCATGGCCGGCATCGTGACGGCCGCCTACCGGGCGCGATTGCAGGACCTGCCCGGCGATCCGGCCGAGATTCCGCCGCAGCGGCTCCACCGCCGCGCTCATGCTGCCGCCGCGCACCTCCTGTGCCAGCGCATCCAGCCGGTCGGCGGCGGCAAGGATGTTGTCGCGGATATCGCCAAGGAAGGCCGTATCGCCGTAATGCCGGCGCAGCAGGACGAAGTCGCCCTGGCTGGACAGCACGCTCTCGAAGGCGTCGATCAGCAGCACCAGCGCCGCCGCCATCTTCTCGTGCTGGGCGTCGCGCAATTGCCGGAACAGCAGGTTCCTTGCCGTCTGCACGCGCTCCATCAGCGTGACTTGACGTTCGATCAGGGCACCATAGGTCAGGTCGATCTCCGCCGCGGGATCGTACAGTCCGGCCTTGCAGCGGATATAGGCGGCGAAGGCCTGCAGGGCGTCGATCAGCGCCAGGCGCTTGTAGCGCATTTCCAGGATGCGCGCCGTGAGGATGCCGTAGACGGCGTAGCCGATGCCGCCGAAGGTGAACAGCATGGCCTGCCGCAAAGCGGCATCCGCAGGCTTCAGCGCCGGCATCGTGGACGCCGCGTGTACCTGGGCGCCGAGCGCCAGCACCAGGGCCAGGATCATCGCCATGCAGAGCGGCAGGGTGGTGCGGCCATAGACCGTGACCATGGCCGCGCCGAAGCTGGTTGCGGCGATGATCGGGACCAGCAGCCAGGGATTGCTGCCGCTCAGGCCCACGGCGACAGTGATCAGCCCGCCGCCCAGCGAGGCGGTGATGAAGCCGGGCGGCTTATGCTCGGGAGGGTCGGGGATGTCGACGATGCTGACGCACATCGCCCCGACCATGGCGGCGGCGGCGGCGATCTGGCCGGCGGCCAGGCCGGCGAGCAGGGCCACGATCAGCACGCCGATTGCGGCCGTCACGCCGCTCATCAGTTGCTGCGCGGGCAGCGCGAAGGCGGGGAACGGGAAACGGGCCGGACGTCGCAGGATCATCATTGCGGCTGAGGGGTTTAGATAACGGGTTGTAGCACAGAGACGGCGCGGGCCGGCAGATATCTGTCGCTTGGCAGGGCGCCGGCGCCGGCCGCGCCGGTGGCCGCAGCCGAATTCGGCCCCAGGTAGAGCCGGGCCAAGGTGGGGGCCGGGCCAGAGTAGAGGAGATAGCGATGCAGCAAGACGATTGGGACACAAAGGAGCGCGTGGTTCCCACCGAGAAGGCCCGCGCCGCTGCCAAGACCGGCCATATGCGCTACGTGCTGGGCTTTGGCCTCATCGGCGTCATCGTCGCCTTCTTCCTCGCCTGGCTGTTCATGTATAGCTGACGGACGAGGAGAGTGCGGCGCCCCGGATGACAGGCGTGAATCCCCTCAGGTCCAGCCGCCATCCACCACGAAATTCTGTCCGGTGCAGAGCCGGCTATCCTCGGCGGCGAGCCACAGCACCATGCGCGCGACATCCGGCGGATAGAGTTTTTCCTTCAGCGCCTGGCGGTCCATGATTTCGGCCTCGCCGGCCGGGGTCAGCCATAGCCTGCGCTGGCGCTCGGTCATGATCCAGCCCGGCATGACGCAATTGACCCGGATGCCATGCGGACCGAGCTTGCGCGCCAGGCTGCGGGTCAGGCCGTTCACCGCCGCCTTGGCCGCCGTGTAAAGCGGCAGGTCGGGCTCGCCGATCACCCAGCTGATCGAGCCCATGTTGATGATGCTGCCGCCGCCGGCCTGCTTCATGTCCGCCAGCACGGCCTGCGCGGCGAAGACCTGATGGCGCAGGTTGATCGCCATGCGGTCGTCGAAATAGGCCGGCTCGATCGCCTCGATCTCGTGCCGGTCGTCGTTGGCGGCGTTGTTGACCAGGACATCGATGCGGCCCAGCGTCTCGCTGACCCCGGCGATCACGTCGCGCAGGGCGTCGATGTCGCGCAGATCGCAGCGCAGGAAAAGCGGCCGGACCTGGCCTTCCTCGCCGTCATCGACCAGCCGGGCCACCAGCGCCCTGGAGGCCTCGACGTCGATGTCGAGGAAGGCGACGCGCGCGCCCTGCCGGACGAAATGCTCGACCATCGCGGCGCCGATGCCGCTGCCGCCGCCGGTGATCAGCACCACCTTGCCGCGCAGGCTGGGATAGATCGCAAAGCTGCCGGCCATGTCCGCCTCCAGTCTCGCCCCGGCAAAAACCTAGTCTGGCGCGGCCCGCCGGCGAGCCGGCGGCTTTCCTGCTCCGGGGCGAAGCCTGGAACGAGATGCGAAGAGATTACGGCTATATTGACTTTATTCCTTGAATATCTATATTGTTCCGTAACTCTGTCAGGAGGAGATTGCCATGCGCGAAGACCGATGCGATCCGAACCAAGCCGGGGCGGCATCGGCAGCCCTGCCGGCCGTGCCCTTTGCCGAATCCCGCTTTTCCACGCCGCGCCGGCGGCGGCGCATCGACTGGGCGCGGGCCGCCGGCCTAGTCGCGGAGGGGCGGGCGCTGCAGGACATCGCCGCGATTGTGGGCATCCCGGAGGAGCGGTTCTGGCGGCATTTCGGACAATCCGAACGGTTCGCGGCCTGATCCGCCAGGCGGCCGCGCGGCGGCAGGCGCTGGCTGCAATGGCCGGCGCGGCCAGGCCGGAATAAGCCGGAATAAGGCGCGTTAAGCCGGAATAAGACGGAATGGTTCAAAACGGTTCGGAATGGTTCGCAGCGGGACGGGGCGGGCGCAAACGGTCCGGACCGGGCCGGACCGGGCCGGAACGGTGCTGTGCCGTATCTGGCCAGCCATCTTCGCCGGCATCTTGGCGCCGCGCCGCGCGGCTCCATCTTGTAGGCCTGGCTGAGGCATTCCTGTGAGGAAAGATGGCCCGTTCGATGACATGGCTGCTCGCCGCGCTCGGCCTGTGGTACGCCGCGCCGGCCTGGGCGCAGTCCGATACGGTTCTGCGCACCGAGGCGGCGAAGCTGCGGGTGGTCACCATCGCCAAGGGTCTGGACAATCCCTGGGCGATCGCCTTCCTGCCGAACGATCGTCTGCTAGTCACCGAGCGGCCCGGCCGCATGCGGGTGATCGGCAAGGACGGCAAGCTGTCGGCGCCGCTCAAGAATGTCCCCGAGGTCTTCCATTCCGGCCAGGGCGGCCTGCTGGATGTCATCCTCGATCCCGATTTCGCCACCAACCGCACGATCTATTTCACCTATGCCGAACCGGGTCCGGAAACGGAGCGCGAGTCCGGCCCGGATACGGGCGCCAGGGACGGCGCCGGCACGGCCCTGGCCCGCGCCCGCTTCGCCGAGACGGAGTTGCAGGATGTCGAAGTGCTGTTCCGCCAGCAGCCGAAGCTGACCGGCGGCAATCATTTCGGCAGCCGCGTCGTGGTCGGCTCCGACGGCAAGCTCTGGCTCGGCATGGGCGAGCGCTTCCGCTTCGATCCGGCGCAGGATCTGTCGAACGATCTGGGCAAGATCGTGCGGCTGAACAAGGACGGCAGCATTCCGCCCGATAATCCCTTCGTCGACCAGGAGGGCGCCAGGCCGGAAATCTGGTCCTACGGCCATCGCAACATCCAGGGCCTGGCGGTCAATCCGATGACCGGCGTGGTGTGGGAAAGCGAGCACGGCGCCAAGGGCGGCGACGAGATCAACATCCCCGAAAAGGGCCGCAATTACGGCTGGCCGGTCATTGCCTATGGCGTGCATTATTCCGGCGAGAAGATCGGCATCGGCACCGAGGCGCCGGGCATGGAGCAGCCGCTCTATTACTGGGTGCCGTCGATCGCGCCCTCGGGCATGGCCTTCTATACCGGCAGCAAGCTGCCGGCCTGGAAGAACAACCTCTTCATCGGCTCATTGAAATTCGGCACGCTGCACCGGCTGGTGCTCGACGGCACCAAGGTGGTGCGCGAGGAGCGGATCAATCTCGGCGCCGATATCCGCGACGTGCGCAACGGGCCGGACGGCTATCTCTACGTCGCGACCCGCAACGACGGCCGCATCCTGCGGCTCGAGCCGGCGAAGTAGGGCTCAGCCCATCTCGCCGGTCTTGGCGTTATAGTTGTTGATGATCCGGTGCAGCACGTCCAGCGTGTTGCGCTGGATCGGGTCCTGCCCGTTCAGGATCAGGGTCAGCGAGACGCGCGTCATGCCAAGGCGCGCGGCGACCTGGTCGATGGTGATGTTGCGCGCCCGGCAGGCCATATGGACCTCGTCGAACGAGCCCTTGTCGAGGAAGACGCGGCCCCAATTGTCGCGGCCGGTGAGCTTGATCGGCTTGATCTCGGGAACCGCCTGCGTCGGCTTGGGCTTCGGCGCCACCGCCTTCACCGCCGGGCGCGCCGCCGCCTGCCGGTGCGGCGGCCGCCACTCCGGGTCGCGCTCGAACACTTCGAGCTGCGGCGCCTGCGCGATCAGATGCTCAAGCATCTTGCGCATGTGATCGAGCAGGCTGCCGCTCGAGCCGCTGGCCTCGGGCCCGTCCTTGAGCACGTGGCTCAGCTCCTCCAGCCGCTTGAGCCGGGTGGCGAAGAATTCGCGCGCGCCGAAGGGCAGGGCGGCGCGCGATTCGATCAGGTTCTCCAGATAGGTCTGGGTGACGTCGATCTCGACCTTCAGGATCTTGGCCCGCATCTGCACGACATAGCCGCGCAGCTCGTCGCGCCGGCCGGTCTTGAGCACCGACAGGCGGCCCTCGGCCATCTCGGCGGCCTGGTGGAAATCGTCGACCAGATCGGAAAACTTGCGGAAGCTGGCAACGCTGGCGCGCTTCTCGTCCGAATCCTCGGTGAACTTGAAGATCTGGATGGCGCGCTGTTCGATGCGCGAAACCAGTTCGTTCGCTTCCTGGTTATGAGCGTGATTATCTACTGTCGTCATCGGGCGGATGATGGTCGGAACACCGTTACATTAACCTTAACATTATTGGCGGATCGATACGAAAAAGGTTCTGCAATGTTAACGCGTTAACCCTTCCCTGGCGGCCAGGGCGGCGGTCCGCTCCAGCGCCCGTTCGAAGCGGTCGAACATCTCGTCGATCTCGCTTTCGGTGATGATCATCGGCGGGCAGAAGGCGAGGGTATCGCTGCCCATGGCGCGCTGGATCAGGCCTTCCTCCTGGGCGAAGCCCATGCAGGCGGCGCCGATGCCCGCGGCGGCGGGGAAGGAGCGCTTGCTCGCCTTGTCGGCGACCAGTTCGACGGCGCCGATCAGGCCCATGCCGCGCGCCTCGCCGACCAGCGGATGATCGGCTAGCCGGCGCAGCCGCGCCTGGAAGCGCGGGGCGACGGCGTTGACATGGCCGAGCATGTCGCGCTCCTCGTAAAGTTCGAGCGCGCGCACCGCGACGGCGGCGGCGACCGGATGGCCGCCATAGGTGAAGCCGTGGCCGAAGGTGCCGATCCTGCCGGAATTGTCGCGGATCGCGTCGTAGACCTGTTCGGGCACCAGCACCGCCGAGATCGGCAGATAGGCGCCGGAAAGCTGCTTGGCGCAGGTGACGAAATCCGGCTTGTAGTCCAGGGCCTCGGCGCCCCAGGGCTTGCCGGTGCGGCCGAAACCGCAGATCACCTCGTCGGAGATGCTGAGTACGTCATGCTTTTTCAGCACGGCCTGGATGGCGGGAAAGTAGCCTTTCGGTGGCACGATCACGCCGCCGGCGCCCATCACCGGCTCGGCGAAGAAGGCGGCGATGCTGTCGGCGCCTTCGGCGGCGATGAAGGCGTCGAGATTGCGCGCCAGCCGCGCGGTGAAGTCCGCTTCGCTCTCGCCCGGCTCGGCGAAGCGGTAGTAATGCGGGCAGTCGACATGCTTGATGCCGGCGATCGGCAGGTCGAAATCGCGCTGGTTTGCCGGCAGGCCGGTCAGGCTGGCGGTGGCGACGGTCACGCCGTGATAGCCCTTCTGCCGCGACAGGATGGTCTTCTTCTTGGTGCGGCCGCGCGCGTTGTTGTAGTACCAGATCAGCTTGATCAGCGTATCATTCGCCGCCGAGCCGCCTTCGGCGAAGAAGACCTTGCCGACCGGCACCGGGCTGATCGCCTTCAGCTTCTCGGCCAGCGCCACGACCGGCGGCGTCGTCTTGTGCCCGAAGCCGTGATAGAAGGGCAGCTTGCGCATCTGCTCGATGGCGGCATCAATCAGCGCCGGCTCGCTGAAGCCGAGCCCGGCGCACCACAGGCCGGCCATGCCCTCGATATATTCCTTGCCCTGGTCGTCGTAGACATAGATGCCCTTGCCGCGCTCGATCACCAGTGGGCTGGCGGTCTCGTGCTTCACCAGGTTGGTATAGGGATGCAGCACATGGGCGATGTCGCGGGCAGCGAGCGAGTTGGGCAAAGCGGTCATGGGGCGGGCCTCCTGGGAAGGCCGTCAGTAGACGGCGAAAACCGTCCGCTGTCAAAATATGTGAAACTCCGCCCTGTTCCGATCGCCGCCCGCTGGCTAAGCTTTTGCGATGACGATGCATCCGACCATCACGCTGGTTTCGCCGGCCGACGGCATCCTGCTGCGGGGCTATGAATGGCAGCCGGCGCAGCAGCCGCGCGCCGTCGTGGTGATCGCCCACGGCATGGCCGAGCATGCCGCGCGCTATCACCGTTTCGCCGCGGCGCTGGCGGCGGCGGGCCAGGCCGTCTATGCCTTCGATCACCGCGGCCACGGCCATACGGCGCCGAGCGTGTCCGAACTCGGCCATATGGCGGACCGTGACGGCTGGAACCGGGCAGTCGCCGATCTGGCCGGCATCTGCGAGATGGCGCGGCAGCGCCATCCGCGCGTCCCGCTACTGTTGTTCGGCCATTCCATGGGTTCGTTCATGGCGCAGCAATTCCTCTACCAGCACGGCGCCATGCTGGCCGGCTGCGTGCTCTGCGCCTCGAACGGCAAGCCGCCGAAGATCGCCGCGCTCGGCCGGCTGATCGCCCGGCTGGAACGGCTGCGCGTCGGGCGGCGCGGCATCAGCATGCTGATCCACGCGATGTCGTTCGGCGCCTTCAACAAGCGCTTCGCGCCGGCGCGGACGGAATTCGACTGGCTGTCGCGCGATCCGGCCGAAGTGGACAAATACATCGCCGATCCCTTCTGCGGCTTTCCGATGACGGTGCAGTCCTGGATCGATCTGCTCGACGCCCTGGAGGCGATGGCGCGGCCAAAGAACCAGGCGCGGATTCCGAAAACCCTGCCGGTCTTCGTCATCGCCGGCCGGCATGATCCGGTATCCGTCGGCGGCAGGGGCCTGCAGCAATTATTGGCGGCCTATCGCGCGGCCGGCCTGACCAGGGTGGAAAGCAAGTTCTATCCCGAAGCGCGGCATGAATTGCTGAACGAGATCAACCGCGACGAAGTCACCGCCGATATCATCGCCTTCTTCGAAAGCTGCCTGAGCGCGCTGCGCGGCTGAGGCGGCTATCGGCGCCTGTGTCCGTTGCCGCCCCTGCCATTGCCGCCGCTGACGCTGCTGCCGGCAGGCGATCCGTCCAGTCCCGGCACCGTCGCCAGATTGTCGTAGATCCGGTGCAGCAGGGCCTTGAGCTGATCGGCTTCGGCATCGCTCAGGCCGGCCAGCGCATGCCGCTCCAGCCGTTCCGCCGCCGGGGTCAGCCGCCCGGCGAGGGCCTCGCCCGCCGCGGTCAGGCGGATGGCGATGGCGCGGGCGTCGGCCTCGTCGCGTCCGCGGCTGACAAGGCCGGCCGCTTCCATGGCGCCGACGACGCGCGACAGCGTGGAGATTTCGATGCTGGTGCGCTGGGCCAGTTCGGTCAGCCGCTGTCCGCCGCGTTCGCGCAGGGCGGCCAGCACGCGCCAATCCTGCAGCGAAATGCCTTCGCGGCGCAGCACGGCGCCGAAGCGCATCGCCATGGATACGCCGGCACGGTTGATCAGATAGGGAAGATACCGGTCGAGATGGAGAGCGTCGGGATGGGAGGTGGGTGGCTTGGCGGCGGTCACGGTGCGGCCTTGCGAGCGCCGGGGCCGGTCAGGCCCCCAGCTTGCCGAGCACCGCTTCGATCTTCTGCTTCATCGTTGCGGCGTTGAACGGCTTCACGATGTAGTTGTTGACGCCGGCCTGGATCGCCGTCTTGACCATCTCGGTATCGCGCTGCCCCGTCGCCATGATGAAGGGCATGCGCTTGGTCAGCGGGTTGCTGCGGATCGTCTTGAGCAGGGTCAGACCATCCATCCCGTCCATGTTCCAGTCGGAGATGATCAGATCGAACTTGTTCGAGTTCATGCACACGAGCGCCTCGGCCCCGTTCTTGGCCTCGACGACATTCTTGATGCCGATCTCCTGAAGGCAATAGCGGGCGATACCGCGCATGCTCATCTGATCGTCGACAATCAATACCCGAAGAGTGCTGGCCGAAGGCATATATCCGCCCCTCGTTGATCTCCACACTGGCCGGTCCTGCCATCCTGGCGAACCCGCATCCCTACTTGGACTTCCATCCCGCTGTTTAACCTAAAAGTTCACTTATCTCAACGCTGCTTGCAGCGGTTCAGGATTTCCTCCGCGACATGCCCGATCGCTACCTCCGCCTGTACCGCGCCCATCAGTTTCGCGGCCTTGGGCATGCCGTAAACCAGGCTGGTCGATTCGTCCTGACCGATGGTCTGGGCACCGGCTTCCAGCATTTTCTTCAACCCGGCAGCGCCGTCCTTGCCCATGCCGGTCAGGATCACGCCGATGGCGTTATGGCCGGCATGCTCGGCCACCGAGTTGAACAGCACGTCCACGGAGGGACGATGGCCAGAAACCGGCGGATCATGGTTAAGCCTGGTGTAATAATGGCCGCCGGAGCGATACAGCGTCAGATGAAAGTCGCCGGGTGCGATGTAAACATGGCCCGGAAAGACGCGAACGTTGTCCTTCGCCTCGGAGACCGCCACGGCGGAGAGTGAATCGAGGCGGGCGGCGAAGCTGCCGGTGAAGCGCGGCGGCATGTGCTGGGTGATCAGGATCGGCGGGCTGTCGGGCGGCAGCACCGTGATCACTTCCTTGAGAGCCTCTACCCCGCCGGTGGACGAGCCGATCGCCACGATGATATCGGTCGAATTGAAGCCCGGGCCGGGAGTGAGCCGCTTCGGCGTCTGGCCTTCCACCGGGCGGTTGCGCGCTACGACGCGGGCCGTGGACGCCATCTTCACCTTGGCGATCAGCTCCTGCTTGATCTCTTCCAGGGCATGCTTGATGTCCAGCGTCGGCTTGGGCACGAAATCGACCGCCCCCATTTCCAGCGCCTGCATGGTGATGGTCGCGCCCTTCTGGGTCAGCGTCGAAACCATCACGACCGGCATGGGGCGCAGCCGCATGATCTTCTCGAGGAAGGAGATGCCGTCCATGTTCGGCATCTCGATATCCAGCGTCAGAACGTCGGGATTGAGCTCCTTGATCATGCTGCGGGCGATCAGCGGATCCGGCGCCGCGCCGACGACTTCGATTTCCGGATCGCTCGACAGGGCGCTGGTCAGCAACTGCCGGATCAGGGCGCTGTCGTCGACGATGAGGACTCTGATTTTCTTGCCCGTCACGGCGCTACTCCCCATACCCCGCCAGAGCCGGGGTCAAGCGATCTTGCGGTGAATGTTCCGCCCCAACAATTTGAACCGCTCGGTGATACCGAACAAGTTTTCCGAATGGCCGATATACAGGAAACCGCCCGGCACCAGCAGGTTGGCGTAGCGGTCGAACAAGGTCCGCTGCGTATCCTTGTCGAAATAGATCACGACATTGCGGCAGAAGATGGCGTCGAACGGCCCCTTCATCGGCCAGTCGCCGATCAGATTGAGGTATTTGAAGCTGATCAGGCCGCGCGCCTCGTCGCAGAGGCGGATCTTGTCGGCTCCGTAGAGTTCGAAATATTTCTTCGCGATATCCGGCGGTATGCCGTCCAGGGCGGCTGCCGAATAGACGCCCTCGGCGCCGCGCCGCACCATCTCGGTATCGATGTCGGTGGCGAGGATTTTGGCGTCCCACTGCTTGATGTCGGGCATCGCGCGCAGCAGCGTGATGGCGATCGAATAGGGCTCCTCGCCGGACGAGCAGCCGGCCGACCAGATGCGCAGCCGCCGGCCCTGGGTCGTCGCCCGCGCCCGGATCTCCTGCAGCGCCGTGCTGCCGAGATGCTCGAAATGATGGTTCTCGCGGAAGAACTTGGTGAGGTTGGTGGTCAGCGCGTTCAGCGTCGTGCCGAGTTCGTCGCGGCCCTCTTCGGAGCCGATGAACTCGATATATTGCCGGAAGCTTTTGAAGCCCAGTTTGCGCAGCCTTTTGGCCAGCCGGGCATAGACCATGTTCTGCTTGGTGGGGCCGAGCTCGATGCCGGTCCGCTGCTTGAGCATGGCGCGCAGGAAGGCATAGTCGTCGGCCGAGAAGCTGAACTCGCGATCTTCCGGGACCGGCACGATGGCGGCCAGCTTGGCGTTTCGCGCTTGCGTCTCGACGGTCATTGTCCGGCCATCGGCAAAAGGTCAGGCGGCGCTCGCCGCCTCCGCGGGACCGCTCAGCATCGGCTTGTCGACGCCGTCGGCGGCTTCCAGCATGCGGCCGGAGAACATCCGGTCGAGACCGATGAGGCCGACCATGCGCTCGCCGACGGTGATCAGTCCCTCCATGAAGCCGATGCCGTTGACCTGCTCCATGCTGGGCATGGCGCGGATTTCATCTTCGTTGATGGTGATGATGTCGGAAACCGCGTCGACCAGGATGCCGACGATGCGCGAGGCGACGGACACGATGATGACGACATTGTATTTCGTCGGTTCGGTGCGCGGCATGCCGAAGCGGGCGCGCAGATCGAAGATCGGCACGATGGCGCCGCGCATGTTGATCACGCCGCGCACCACTTCCGGCGTGTTGGGCAGCGGCGTGGTTTCCGACCAGGCGCGGATTTCGCGCACGGCCATGATGTCGACGCCATATTCCTCGTTGCCGACCGTGAACGATATGAGCTGCACGGTGCGGCTCGAACGGCTGGCCTGTTCGCCATCCCGTTCGCCACTTTGTCCGTTGCTGTTGCGCGGTTCAGCAGATGCCATACTCACCACCTTCCACCTCAGGCGCTGACTTCGAGCGCGGGAGCAGCGAGTTGCTGCATCGCCCGCGGTGACGGGCGATTGGCCTCGTGCTCGGCGATGTATTTGATGCCGGCGACGTCAAGGATCAGCGACACGCGGCCGTTGCCCAGGATGGTGGCGGCGCCGACACCGCGGATCGGATCGAAATTCTCTTCCAGGCTCTTGATGACGACCTGCTGCTGGCCGACGATTTCGTCCACCACCAGCCCCATTTTCGCGCCGTCTTCCAGTTCGACGATGATGACCAGTGCCTTGGTCGGATCGTCGATGCCGTTGGGCACCTTGAAGATGCGGTGCAGATAGACCAGCGGCACGTACTCGCCGCGGATGCGCAGCAACTCGCTCTGATTGGCGACGATGTTGATCTGGTCGGGCTCGGGCCGCAGGCTCTCGACGATATTGGCCAGCGGCAGGATGTAGGATTGTTCGCCGACGCGCAGCACCATGCCGTCCAGCACGGCTAGGGTCAGCGGCAGCGTCAGGATGAAGCTGGAGCCCTGGCCGGGGCGCGACTGGATATGGACGCGGCCGCCGAGCGACTGGATGTTCTGGCGCACGACGTCCATGCCGACGCCGCGGCCGGAAATGTTCGACACCGTATCCGCCGTCGAGAAGCCCGGCAGGAAGATCAGGTTATCGATCTCTTCGTTGCTGAGCACGGCATCGGGCGCGATCAGCTTCTTCTCGATCGCCTTCTTCATCACCTTCTCGCGGTTGATGCCGCGGCCGTCATCGGTGATCTCGATGACGATGCGGCCGCCGCGCTGGTCGGCCGAGACATGGATCACGCCCTCCGGCGGCTTGCCGACGGCGACGCGCTCGTCGGGGCTTTCGATGCCGTGGTCGCAGGAATTGCGGATCATGTGGGTGAGCGGATCGCCGAGCTGCTCGATCACCGTCTTGTCGATTTCGGTATTCTCGCCGCTCATGTCGAGGCGGATCTTCTTGTTCGTCATCATCGCCAGTTCGCGCACCAGGCGGGGCAGACGGGCGAAGACGCTCTTGACCGGCTGGGCGCGCATCGCCATCACGCTTTCCTGCAGATCGCGGATGTGATGCGACAGCTCGGCCAGGCCGTTGGCGAGTTCGGGATGCTGATCGGCATGCAGATGTTCCGTCTGCTGCGCGATCATCGCATGGGTGATGACCAGCTCGCCCACCATGTTGACCAGCTTGTCGACGCGGTCGAGATCGACGCGGATCGAGCGCACGGTCTTGGTTTCCGCGCCGCCGCCGGCCTCGGCCTTCGCGGCGGCCGGCTTGGCCGCCGCCGGTGCGGCGCCACCCTGCTCGGGCTTGCGGGGAGCGGCCGCGGCAGCCGGCTTGGCGGCGGTCTCGGCAGGGGCAGCCGTGAAGCTGACCGGCTTGGCCTCGACCACCGGCGCGGCGGGCGCCGCCTCGGATGGCGGGTTGAGGCAGGTGACGTCGAGGTCGCAATCGTCGAGGACGAATTCGAACACGTCGCGGATGGCCTGCTCGCCGCGATCGGTGTCGATCTCGAATTCCCACTTGATATAGGCGCCTTCGGGCTGGATCTGATCGAAGGCCGGAATGCCCGAGGCATCGGCGCGGGCGAGGAAGCCGCCAAGCTCCTTCAGCTCGCGGATCAGGATCAGCGGCTCGTTGGCGCGCTGATACAGCGCGTCGCGCGGCGCGAACTTGACCAGGTATTTCAGCATCGGCGCCTTGGCCGGCGGCGCGGGCTTGGCCGGCGCCGCTTCGGCCGCAGGCGCTTCGGCATTGAGGGTATCGGGCCCGCCGGCGGCCAGTTGCGCGTCCAGCGCGGCCAGTTCGGCGTCCGCCGCGTTGGGGTCGGCATTGACGCCGACGGTGGCGGCAAGGTCGATCAGCGCCTTGCGGCCCTCGTTTTCATGCTCTTCCGGCAATTCGGTGCCGCTCTGCGCGGCGCGGACCAGGTCGGACAGGATATCGGCGCAGCGCAGCACCAGCAGGACGGAGTCCGGCGCCGGCTCGAGCCGGCCGTCCCGCATCAGATCCAGGACGGTTTCGAAGATATGGGCGAAATTGACCAGACGGTCGAAGCCGAAGGCGCCGGCGCCGCCCTTGATCGAATGGATGGCGCGAAAGACCGCGTTGAGCGTGTTGTTGTCGCCCTCGCCAGACTGGAGCGCCATCAAATGGCCTTCCAGGTCGCCAAGCAACTCCTCGCATTCTGCGAAGAAGGTCTGTCTGAACTGGGCTAGATCATCCATGTGGCGCGTCCCGCTTCTGCTCCGCGTCTCTGCCGGCCAGCTTACGGGCTGACCTTCCGAATCACCTCCAGCAGCTTGCCCGGGTCGAATGGCTTGACGATCCATCCGGTGGCGCCGGCGGCCCGGCCTTCCTGCTTCTTCGCCTGGCTGCTTTCGGTGGTCAGGATCAGCACCGGCGTTGCCTTGTTCGCGGCCTTCTTGCGCAATTCCTTGATGAAGGTGATGCCGTCCATAACCGGCATGTTGATGTCGGTGATGATCACGTCGACCGTATTGCGGTCGAGCAGTTCGAGGCCTTCCTGGCCGTTCTCTCCTTGAATGACCTCGTAGCCGCCCTGCTTCAGAGCGAACTGAAGCATCTGCAGCATCGTCTTCGAATCGTCTACGGTAAGAACCGTCTTAGTCATGTCTGTACCGGCCATTTCATGAGAAACGAGAACAGGCCCAAATCGTCGAATGCGGAAACGAAGGCGTCGCTCGGCGCCTTGATGACGAAGGGGATTCCTTGCTGCTCCATATGCTGGGCGGCCGAGAGCAGGATCTGCACGCAAGGGGTCGACAGCCGGTCGACGGCGGAGGCGTCGATCTCCACCTTGCCGGGATGCGCCATGACCTCGTGGAAGCTATGCAGCAGCGGCTCCGCCGCCCGCAGGTCCATGCTGGCAACAAGCCCGAGCCGGGCCGTGTCGTCGGACTTGCTGATCGTGAACGGTTCCATCCACCTTTCCCCCTGGGCCCCATGCCTTCGAGCCCCCCGATACCACACGGAAAGCGGTATCAGGTAAAATCCAACTTAACCTAGCCGAGGGTCCGCCGGGACGGAAGGGGGATGACGCGGTCATTACCAAAAAACCACAACGGCGCCCGAGGCTTCGCTGAACTTCACTAACGGAGTGTGAATCTATTGCGGGCGGGTCTGGTCGATGGTTCCGTGCTGGGCGGCGCGCATCGCACGGATGATGTCGTGGTAGCGCTGGCGCAGTTCCTGGCTGGTGCCGCCGGCAAGCTGGAACATCAGTATGATGGCATTTTCCAGATCGTCGGCGCAGCGGCCGATGCTGTCCAGGTCGCCATCGGCCATCTCGGTTTCGCCAAGCTGGCGCAGGTAATCCACGATCCAGAGGGAACGGACGGCAAGCTGCGACAGCGAAAGGTCGTGGAAGCGGGTTTCGGTATTGAAGCGGTCGCCGATGGTGCCCAGCAGCGCCTTGGCCTTGGCCGCGGCGGGGTCGTCATCGATTCTGCGGCCGGCCTCGCCGATCGGTTCGATCTCGACATCGATCACGGCGTCGGCGGGAATGGCCGCGCTCTCGGCGTGAGCAGCGCCATCAGGATCGGTCGGCAGCAACCCTTGATCGAAGTTCACAGGCTTTCCCGTCACTACAGATGGAAACGCCGAGGCGAATCAGCTTGCTGACCTTAGCCCATGCCGATTCGCAGGGTCAAGTTTGAACCGCTAGATCACGGGGTTGTCACCGTGAGCGGCCACAACGTATTGGGTTTGCTGGCGGATCAGCCGCGCCCGCCGATGCGGGCGCCGGTTTTCAGCACGACCTTTTCCAGCCCGGCCACCAGCTCGCGGCCGATCGCGCCGCCATCGCCGCTGACCTTCTGGCTGAGCACGACATAGAGCGCGTCGATATGCGGCGAGACGACGGCGGCGCTGACCCTGGCCTCGGCATGCTCGAGGCAATGCTCCAGGTAATTGCTGAGGTAATGCGTGATGGTGGTAACCAGCGGATAGCCGAAGGTGCCGCCCAGCCCCTTCATGTCCCAGCAGATCCGCAGCATCTTCTTGACCCCTTCGGGGTCGTTGAGATCGGTCTGCTTCATCTCGTCGAAGGCGGCGCGCATGCGGTCGAGATCGTCATCGGCCCATTTGGCATACATCTTATGCCCCAGCACCTGGATGGCGATTTCCGCCTCCTTGAGCGCCTCCTTGTCGATGCCGCCGCTGCCGACCTTCATCTTCAGGTAATTCGGCGGCGTGACGAATTGCGCATCGCCAGGCTGCCTGACATCGGCTCCCGTCACCTTGGCGTTGTCGTCGTCAGCCATGCTCGCTATCGCCGCTCCCTGACAAAGGTAATGAATGCAGTCGGCATTACACTATCGTTCACAAGCTAAACTTCCGTTGACGTCGCCGCAATGGAATATGGCCGCCTCTAGAACAACTCCACGTCCGACGCCGCGCCGTCGCGGGAGTGACGTATACTGACGGACGGGTCGGTCGGCGCGCCGAGCAGATAATGGTGAAAATGGGCCCGGACCTGCTCCAGCGTCTGGCTGGCGATCAGGCCCTCGCCCCAGCCGGCGGCGCGCTCGGTCAGCTGCGGCGCCCAATCGCGGCCGGAATGCTCCCGGATGATGTCTTCCACATAGCGCAGCGCGTTGATCACATGCTGCTGGCGCTGGGCGCGCAGGTCGTCGTTCTGCATCAGGCCAACGATCTCGCTCATCAGCGGCGAATTTGGCAGTTGCTTGCCCAGCTCGACCAGCTTGCTGGCGAAAGCCTGCGAGGTCGCGCTCTGCGACTGCTGCAGGTCTTCGATTTCCTCCTTCACGGCCAGAAGCACCAGGGCCACGAAATCGATGAGCTCACGGCCGGATGCGGCCGGAACGCCAGGCGATTCGGCGTGTTTCCCGCCCGATCGATGATTGTGTTGAGTCACCAGCGCCTTCCCCTTACCCGCCGCGATTGTTCCACAAGACAGGGCGATTTGCACCAGTCGGCGTTTTTATCCTTCGGCGCCGACGAATCCCTGAAGTTGCTGGCATCTGCTTGAAGCAATGCGACCTATGGTTGCTCGCCGGTCCATACTGCGGGGTCAGACCATGCATCGTCAAATAGATATCCATTTATCTATGAAGGCTTTGGGGAGTATGGCGCGTTCCGGAAACATGGTAACAAGCACGGGAAAGACAGCGGTGCCGGGTATGGATCCGATCGATATCAAGGAGATGTTGCACCACCATCATCTCTGGCTGAAAGGAATGCCGACCGGCAAGCCGGCGGATTTCTCCGGCCGTGATCTGTCCAATGCCGATCTCGCCGGCGCCGATCTGCGCCACGCCATCTTCCGCATGGCCAAGCTGCGCGGCGCGCGCCTGGGCAAGGCCCAGCTGGCGCAGGCCGACTTCTTCAAGGCCGATCTGACCGGCGCCGATCTCAGCGAGGCCGACCTGACCCGGGCCGATCTGCGCGGCGCCGAGATGGAGCAGGTCAACATGGCGGGCGCCAACCTGACCGGCGCCAATTTCCGCAGAGGGCTGGAGATCGGGCAGAATCCGGCCGCCGCCATCGCGGTGCTGCGGCAGAACGTGACCGGCAGCAATTTCGAGGGCGCCACGCTGATCGGCGTCGATGCGCTGGGCGCCGATTTCAGCGGCAGCAATCTTGCCGGCGCCAATCTGCAGGATGCCGCCCTCACCGACTGCCAGCTGGTCAGCGCCGACCTGACCGGGGCCGATCTGGGCGGCGCCACCCTGGCCGGCGCCAACCTGGTCGGTGCCGAACTGAGCGGCGCCAATCTGGCCGGCGCGACCCTGCAGGGGGCCAACCTGACCGATGCCCATCTGCATGGCGTCGATCTCAGCGAGGTCGAGACCTTCGGCGCCAATATCGTCATGGCCAATATGGCGGCCGAGCCGGCGCAGCCGCCGAAGCCGATGGGCGAGGCGGAGATCCGCGCCGCCCTGGCCGAGCACAGGCGCTGGGTCGAAGGCGGGCAGGGCCGGCCGGCCAATCTGCGCGGCCAGGACCTTTGCGGCTTCGATCTCAGCCGGCAGGACCTTTCCGGCATCCGATTGCGCGGCGCGGCGTTGCGCGACGCCAAGCTCGATGGCGTGGTGCTGAAATTCGCCGATCTGTCCGGCGCCGATCTGCGCGGCGCCAGCATCGTCGGCGCCGATTTTGCTGGCTGCAACCTGACCGGCGCCGATCTGCGCGGCGCAAGGCTGAGCAAAAGCCGCTTCGCCAGCGCCGAACTGCTCAGTTCCAAGGGCGAACGCACCGGCCGGATGATCCCGACCGATCTGTCGAAAGCCAGACTTGCCGGTGCGGCTTGCGACGGCGTCGACTGGGCCGATGCCGTGACCGAGGGCGCCAGCGGCCTTGAACCGCAACAGGTCGGCAGTCCATGATGCGGTCCGTATGAGCATGCAACCGGGTATCCTGCGTCGCCCCGCCGCTGCCGAAACCGGCGGCGTGGCTTCGAGCGACCGGCGCCGGTATTTCGACCCGGTGCTGAAGGTGCAGGTCGTCCAAGTTTTCCAGGGCGACTTTTTCGTTTCGACCCGCGAGGGCGAGATGCTGGCGACCGTGCTCGGCTCCTGCGTTGCCGCCTGCATCCGCGACCCGGTGGCGGGCGTCGGCGGCATGAACCACTTCCTGCTGCCCGACAAGGGCGGGGACACCAATCCGGATTTGCCGTTTTCTGCCGCGTTGCGCTACGGTAGCTATTCGATGGAACAGTTGATCAACGGCATCCTGACCGCCGGCGGCCGGCGCGAGCGCCTGGAGGTGAAGATCTTCGGCGGCGCCAATGTGCTGGCCGGCCTGCGCGGCATCGGCCATCAGAATGCCGATTTCATCGAGCGCTATCTGAAGGCGGAGGGCTTCAAGGTGATGGCCGCCGACCTGCGCGGCACCTTGCCGCGCAAGGTGCAGTATTTTCCGTCCACCGGCGTGGCGCGCGTCAAACAGATCGAGGATGCCAGCGGCAAGGCCGTCTTCCAGCGCGAGAGCGCGAAAAAGATCACGGCTGTTCAGACGCCGGCCGGCAGCATCGAGCTGTTCGACTGAGGCAGCACAGGGCAGCTTTCGGTCATGGCATACAAGCTTAATAACGTCTCGGTGCTTGTGGTCGACAGCAACCACAACCACATGCAGCTTATCAAGGAAGTTTTACGACCGCTCGGTGTCGCGCGCATCGCCGAATGCACGAATGCGAAGGATGCGATCGCATTTCTGGAAAACAACGTCGTCGATATCATTTTCACCGAATGGCATATGGACGGCGAGATGGACGGCATCGGCTTCGTCGAGTGGGTGCGCAAGAATCCCGCCTCGAAGAACGTCTTCGTTCCGATCATCATGGTCACCGCGCAGTCGGAAGAGTGGAAGGTGATGCGGGCGCGGGATGCGGGCGTGACCGAATTCCTGGTCAAGCCGTTTTCGGCGCGTACCATGGCGCGCCGCATCACGGTGGTGATCGAAGCGCCCCGGCAATTCGTCCGCACCGACGACTTCTTCGGTCCCGACCGGCGCCGGCACAAGGTCTCCAACTACACCGGCGAGGAGCGCCGGCGCGACATGATCGACAAGGGTGACCAGCAGATGCCCGATACCGCCATCGAAGAGCTGCTCAAGGAACTCTAATTTGCAATCCGAAGTTTGGCCGGCTTGACGCAGCACCGGCCAAAGCCCAAGATTCGGGCAGCTCCAAGACGGAGCGGGAGGAGGTTGGCCGTTTCGGCATGAGCGAGGTGATCGCCTTGCACCAGTATCGGCGTCCGGCGGCGCGGGAAGAGGCCCCGCGGACTGCGGGCGCCGAGAAGCCAGTCGTCAGACCGGCCGAACCGGCTGTTTTCTTCAACCGCCACGAATTCAACCTGATCCTCAATCTCTATGCCCGCATGGTCGGCCAGGGCGAATGGCGCGACTATGCGATCGGCTACGACCGCGAAAGCTGTTCCTTCGCCGTCTTCAAGCGCAGCGCCGACGGCGCGCTCTACCGCATCGTCAAGACGCCGAAGCTGGCGCGCAAGCAGGGCGCCTTCGCCATCATCGCTCCTGGCGGCCGCATCCTGCGCCGCGGCCGCGACCTGGCGATCATGCTGCGCTTCTTCGAGCCGAAGCGGGAAGCCGCGCTCTGATCCGGCTGCGGACGAAAGAAGCCCCTGCCTGGCGGCAGGGGCCCGTTTCGAGGTTTTTTATGATTTGTCGGGTAACTCAGGCTTAGGCGGCGGGCTTCTTCTTCGCCATCTGCTTCTTGGCGGTATGCTTCTTCGCCGTCTGCTTCTTCGCCGTCTGCTTCTTCGCCGGCTGTTCGGTCTGCGCCTGGGCAGCCGGGGCGAAGGTGGGAGCTACGGCGCCAGCGAGAAAGCCGGCCATGACGAAGGCGGCTGCGATCGTCTTCACGCGGGTCAACATCAGGGTCCATCCTGTGTGTACAGTGCTGCATCGAGCGGCCGAATCGGGCGCTTGTGCATCGTTGCAATTCTCTGCCTGCCCCGGAATTTCGGCAATCGCGATATTTTTGGCTGCGACATTCTGTCCGTCAGGAAAAATTAACTCAGCCGAGCGCAGCCAAATCCCGCCGATGCTTCGCCACGGTTGGCCGCTCGCCCGCGCGCCGTTCGAAATAGGGCCGTATGGCGGCAAATTCGCCCGCCTTCACGCCGGTCTGCAGCCAAAGCTGCCAGAACAGGTCGCGCTGCGCATGGCTGCCGCCGATCCGCTGCAGGCCGCCCAGCGCGGCAGGTAATTTTTCGAACGCCGTCCGCCAATCGCCGCGGCCATAGGCGGCGGCGCCTTCCGCCAGGGGCAGGCCGACCCGCCGCCAGATGTCTCCGACCAGGCGATCGGGCTGGCACGCTACATGCTCGCGCAGGCTGGCCAGCAGCCTCTGCGCGGCGCCGTCGCGGCCCGCGCGGGCAAGGCCAAGCAGGTAATGCGCGTCCAGAAAGGGCTCGACATGCTCCGGCCCGCGGCGCTCGATGTAATCGGCGACATCCTGCCAGCGCTCGCCGATCTCGAGCCCGGCGATTTCCAGCCGCGCCAGCAGGGAGACGGCGTTGACCTGATCCTGGCTGTATTCCTTCCAGACGCCCCAGACGCGATCGTCATAGAACGAGAGCGCCTTCTGCGGCTGGTCGGCATCGATGGCGAACAGCGCGGCATGCCACCAGTTATGGCTCAGCATGAAGGAATTGCGGTCGGTCCAGCAATCGGCCAGGTCCAGCATGACGGACAAGCCCTCGTCGCAGCGGCCCTGCGTCTCCATGACATGCGCCAGCGCATGATGCGCCCAGGGCTCGGCGCGCTTGATCTCGATGGCGAGGCGGGCGGCCTCCTCGGCCTCGGCGAGCCGGTTCATCTCCTCCAGCGCGAAGGCCCGCATGCCATGCATCTCGGCAGTGCCGCGATGCGCCGGCAGGGCGGCTTCGGCGATCTCGAGCATGCCGGCGAGGTCGCCGACATGGAACATATGGAACTGCGCCATCTTTACGGCGCAGAGGTCTTCCGGCCAATCGGCGACCAGCTCGCGGCCGAGCCGGATCGCGGTTTCGGCATCGCCATCCACCCAGGCCGCCGCCTGGGCATGCCACAGCCTCTCGCGGTCTGTCGCCTTGGCCAGATGCGGCTCGGCCGCCGTCAGCCAGGGACGCGCCTTTAAGGCGGAGGCGCCGGTCTGCAGGAACATCTCCAGGCAGGCCGCTTTCGCCTGCGCCATCACGCAGGCCGGATCGGCCTTCGCCGCCTCCCAGATGGCTGCGGCCGTCGTGCCATAGGTGATGAAGCTGGTGTCGAAAGTATCCAGCCCGGCGATCACCGCCGGATCATCGGTGGAAACCGCAAGGCCCCAGCGGTCGGTCAGCGTCATTGATGCCAATCGTTGATGCGATCGAGCGGATAGATCGGCCGGCGCAGCTTTTCATATTTCAGGATGCTGTTGTCGGACGTCGTCACGCCTTCGCCGTCCAAGGTGAAAGTGGCCTTGGCGAGCGGGGCGAAGCCGGCGCGGTAATGGATGCGCGATTTCAGCAGCAGATAGCGCTTGTGCTGCGGATCGATCCCGACCGAGGTGAACACGCCGGTATCCCAGGGCTCGTGGTGGCGCGAGACGACCACGATCTGCATGCGGCCCTCCACTTCGAGTACCGCCGTCGGCCCCATCATCACCTTGTAGCCGGTATACATCGGCCCGCGCACGATCCACTCGCCATCGGTGATGGTCCGCACGCGCCCGGTCAGCTTCAGCGGCTTGCCCTTCAGGCCCAGCGAGGGCATGTCGCTCTTGCCGCCAAGCTCCAGCGTCACGGTGGCGCCGACGCCCGCCTTCTGCATCTGCTGCACCGCCGCGGGATCCCAGACCGCCCCGACGGCGACATCCTCCAGGCCCTGGCGCAACACTTCCTCGATCACCGTCATCACGTCCTGGGTGCCGCCCGAGCCGCAATTGTCGGCATGGTCCAGCAGGATCACCGGGCCGTCCTTGACCTGTTTGGCCTTGGCCACCGTCTCCTGCAGGTCGCGATGGCGGTAGATATGGATGTCGCGCGTGTCCCAGACGCGGGCGGCAATGCGATCGGCGGCCGCGTCGGCTTCCGCCTGATCCTTGCCGACGGTGATGATGCTGGCGCCGGCATGCTCGATATCGGCCATGGCAAAGCCGCCGAATACGGTGGCGGCCGGCAGGCCCCTGGCCTCTTCCTCGCGGCAGGCGGCGATGGCCGACTTCATCGGCTCGTCGTCGGTGCCCTGGCAGATGGTCTGCGACAGCAGCGGCAATTGCCGCAAGGCCATGGCCGGCGCCTGCCGTTTGCCGGCGATCACCTCCATGACGATGCGGCCGACCTGGCGGGCCACCACATCCATGTCGACATGCGGATAGGTCTTGTAGCCGATCAGCGCGGTGCAGTTTCGCACCATTCTGGGCGTCAGGTTGCAATGCAGGTCGAGCGTCACCGCGATCGGCAGGTCGGGCGCGATGGCGCGGATCTTTTCCAGCAGCGTGCCTTCGCCGTCGTCGGTGCCCTCCGCCACCATGGCGCCGTGCAGATCCAGCAGACAGCCGTCGCAGCCGGCGGCGACCGCCGCCAGGATCGGGTCGGTCAGGCGCTGATAGGCCTCGGCCGTGACCTTGCCGCCGGGCATGGCTTCGGCCGCCATCGGCAGCACCACCTCGGCGCCGTATTCCCTGGCGAGCTGCAGATAGACGCCGAGCGGCATGTTGGTTTTGGCATAGGCGTCGATGGCGGCCTGGCCGGTATAGAGGCCCCAGGCTTCGAACCGCGCCCAGTCGGTGACGATGGGCGAGAAGGTATTGGTCTCATGCTTCATCATCGCCAGGACGAGTTTCATGGAGTGGCTGCCTTCGATTCGAGTGTGGACGAATGAAAGCTTAGGACGGCCGCAATCGTCCTGTCACGGACAAATGAAAAGCCCCGGCGGTTTCCCGCCGGGGCCGGCTTGGTCTTCCCGGGTATTAAGCCGTCAGTTGTTGCGCTGGCCCATCAGATTCAGCAGGGCCAGGAAGATGTTCAGGAAGTTCACGTAGAGCGACACGGCCCCGAACACCGCCTGCTTGGTTTGAATCTCGGCCGGATCGCCGGCGTAGAAATCCGACTTGATCCGCTGCGTGTGGAAGGCGGTCAGGCCGGTAAAGACCAGCACCGTGATGATCGAGATGGCGAACTGCAGGCCGGTCGAGTGCAGGAACATGTTCACCACGCTGGCGATGATCAGGCCGATCACGCCCATGAACAGGAACGAGCCCATCCCGGTCAGATCGCGTTTCGTGGTGTAGCCCCACAGGCTCATGGCGCCGAACATGCCGGCGGTGATGAAGAAGACCCGCAGGATCGAGGTGCCGGTATAGACCAAGAAGATGGTCGACAGCGACAGGCCCATGGTCGCGGTGAAGGCCCAGTAGAGGGCCTGGGTCGCGGTGGCCGACATCCGGTTGGCGCCGAAGCTCATGATGAGCAGCAGCACCAGCGGAGCGAACATCACCACGAAAGCCAGGCCGCTGCCGAACAGGGCCTGCATGAGCGTCGGAGACTGCGCCACTGCCACGGCGACGATGGCGCTGAGCGCCAGGCCGGAGGCCATGTAGTTGTAGACCCGCAGCATGTAGGAGCGCAGCGCCTGGTCGATCGTGGCGCGCTCAATCGTCGTGGCGCCGTAGCCATAGCGCGGCTGGTTGAACGGCGTCGGCATGGTGGATCCCTCCTCACGATTCTTTGCTGTTCGATATATTGTCTGCCGTGCCGTCGATTTCAAGGACAACCGGCGGCAGGGCGGGCGGATAACTCATTAAATCCTTTTAATTTTTATGAAGCCGCCGGGCCGGCCCGCCGCGGATTGCGGCGGTCATCGTCGTGGCCGGCGGGCACCGCCGCGGCGGAAAACCGCAATATCCCTGTTCCGGCGGTCATTTATGTCCGACGGCACCGGTCTCTAGGTCGCGCGCAGCAGGGGTGCAGGCTTTGCCGCCAGCGCCTGCCAGGCGCCGGCAAGGCCGAGCAGAAGCGTCGCCGCGCCGCCGCCCAGAGCGGTCAGCGCCGCGCGGCCCGGCGCGAAGAAGAAGCTGCTGCCCATCATGTGCGTCGTCATCGCCCAGGCGACCGCCCAGCCGAGCAGGAAGGCGAGCACCGCGCCGCACAGGCCGATCAGACCGTATTCGATCAGATGCGCCGTCAGGATGTCGCGCCGGGTCGCGCCCAGCGCCTTCAGCACCGCGCCCTCCCGCAGCCGCCGGCGATGCTCGGCCGCCAGCGCCCCGGCCAGCACCAGCAGGCCGGCGATCAGCGTCACGCCCGCGGCGCTGCGGATGGCGAGGCCGAGCTTGGCGATGATCGCATTCAGCTCGCTCAGCACATCCTTGATGCGCACCACCGAGACGTTGCGGAACCTCTGCGTTGCGGAACGGAACAGGGCGGCCTCCGCCGCCGCATCGTCCGCCTTGACGGTGGCCAGCAAGGTATGCGGCGCGCGCTCCATCAGGCCGGGCGAGAAGACCAGTACGTAATTGATGCCGAAGGAGGACCAGTCGAGTTGCCGGATATTGGCGACTGTCGCCTCGATTTCGCGGCCGAGCACGTTCACGCTCAAGGTATCGCCGACCTCAAGCCCGAGGCCGCGGGCGGCGCGCGCCTCTATCGAGACCAGCGGCGGGCCGTTGTAATCGGCCGGCCACCATTGCCCGGCGATGAGGCTGGAGCCTTTCGGCAGGTCGCGGGCGAAGGTGATGCCGCGATCGCCCTGCAGCACCCAGCGCTGATCCGGCGCGGCATCGATCCGGTCGGCGGGCACGCCCTTGATGCTGGTGATGCGGCCGCGCAGATTGGGCACGATTTCCAGATCATGCGTGCCGGGTGTGGCCTTGACCATGTCGGTCAGCGCCTGGCGCTGATCCGGCTGGATGTCGAGGAAGAAGAACGCCGGCACGTCCCCGGGCAGGCGGTCCTGCACCTGCGCCTGCAGATTGCCTTCGACGAGCGCCACGGCGACGAGCAGGGTCAGCGACACGCCCAGCGAAAGCAGCAGGGCCGAGGTCGCCGCGCCCGGCCGGTGCAGGCTGGCCAAGGCAAGCTTCAGCCTGGCGCCGCCGCGCGAGGGTCTGACATGGCGCGCGGCGAGGGCGATGCCGATGGCGACGGCGCGGAACAGCAGGAAGGCGGCGACGGCGCCGATCACGAAGAACAGCGCGAAGGGGCGCTCCTCGGCGCCGAGGACGGCCAGGCCCGCCAGGGCGAGGAACAGCAGGAAGGTCGCCGCGACATAAGGCGGGCGCGGCCAGCGCCGGCCGCGCGCCACCAGATCGCGGTAGAGCGCCGCCGGGCGGATGTCGGCGGCGCGCGCCAGCGGCCAGATGGCAAAGGCGAGCGCCACCAGCAGGCCGTATATGGCGGCCAGCCAGAGAGGCGCGGCGTAGATGCCCGGCACCAGCGGCAGCGGCAGGATCGCGGCAAGCAGGCCGGCGGCCAGGTTCGGCAATGCCGCGCCGAGGACGAGCCCCAGGACGATCCCGATCGCGGCCAGCAAGAGCGTCTGCCACAGATAGACGCGGAAAATGAAGCCGGTGGTGGCGCCGAGCGATTTCAGCGTGGCGATGGTGGTCGTCTTGCCGTCGAGATGCGCATGGACGGCATTGGCCACGCCGACGCCGCCGATCAGCAGCGCGGTCAGGCCGACCAGCACCAGGAACAGCGAGGCGCGGCCGAGAAAGCGGCGGATGCCGGGACTGCCGTCGCGCCAGGTGCGGATGCGCCAGCCGACGGCGGCGAAATCGGCCTTGGCCGCCGCCTCGACCTCGGCGGCCGCGATGCCGGGCGGCAAGCCGATGCGGTAATGCCAATAGGCGAGGCTGCCGGGCTTGATCAGTCCGGTCGCGGGCAGCGCATCGAGGCCGATCATCACCCGCGGGCCGAGCGTCAGGCCCTGGGTCGCCTTGTCGGGCTCCCGGGCGATCACGCCGCGGATCTCGAACATGGCGTCGCCGAGTTCGATCGGATCGCCCGGTTTGGCAGCGAGGCGCAGCAGGGTCTGCGGATCGACCACCGCGCCGGGCACGCCATCGCGGGGCGCCAGCGCGTCGGCCAGCGCGATCGGCTGTTCCAGCGCCAGTTCGCCATAAAGCGGGTAGGCGCCATCGATGGCCTTCAATTCGACCAGCGTGCGCTGATCGCTGTTCGGGGCATGCGCCATAGCGCGCATGGTCACGGTCTCGGAGAGCCTGCCCCGGCGCCGCAGGAAGGCCTGCTGTGCGGCATCGGCCGGGCGCTGCACCAGGCGGAACTCGATATCGCCGCCCAGCAGGCTGCGGCCATTCTGCTCCAGGCTGGCGACGATGGCGGCCGACAATGTGCCGATCCCGGCGATCACGGCGACGCCCAGGGCCAGGCAGGCGACGAAAAGCCGGAAGCCGCGCAGGCCGCCGCGCAATTCGCGCAGCGAGAAACGCAGGGAGAGGGGCGGGGAGAGGAACTGGGCCGCCATGCTCAGTCGGCCGTCCGGCGCTGCAGCCCGGCGGCGGCGCGGTCGCCGGTATCGCCGATGATGCGGCCGTCCTCGATGCGCAGCACGCGATCGCAGCGCGCGGCCAGCTTGTCGTCATGGGTGATCAGGATCAGGGTCGAGCCGAGCTTGCCCGCCTCGTTGAAGATCAGGTCGATGATGGCCTGGCCGGTGCCGCCGTCGAGATTGCCGGTCGGCTCGTCCACCAGCAGCAGCGCCGGGCGCGCGGCCACGGCGCGGGCCAGGGCGACGCGCTGCTGTTCGCCGCCGGAAAGCTGCGCCGGATAATGCGCCTGACGATGCCCCAACCCGACTTCGGCCAACGCGGCCTGGGCGCGCCCGGCGGCATCGGCTGCGCCGGCGAGTTCCAGCGGCACGGCGACATTCTCCAGCGCCGTCATGGTCGGAATCAGATGGAAGCTCTGGAAGACGATGCCGACATGATTGCGCCGCCACAGCGCCAGGCGGTCTTCGCTCAAGCCATTAAGGTCGGCGCCGGCGACATCGACCTTGCCGCTGCTGACCCGTTCCAGCCCGGCGATGACGGCGAGCAGCGTGGACTTGCCCGATCCCGACGGCCCGACGATGCCGACATGCTCGCCCGGCATCACGTTCAGGTCGATGCCGCGCAGGATGTTGACCGGCCCGGCCGTGCTCGTGAGAGTGAGATGGACATCGCTCAGGGCCACGATGGCGCGCTGTTCGCCGGCCGAGGGTTTCGCCTTGGATGGGGCCATGTGCTTCTGAGCCTGCGCTACAGGATGGAAAATGCGACAATGAAACACGCAAGATATGGGGCTTTCCTGCGGCGCCGCAATGCATGTTCGGCGGCGCTGGTGATCCTGGTCACGCTGCTGGTCCTGTTGCCGGCATTGCCCGCCGGGGCTGCGCCGCGCAAGCTGCTGGTATTCGGCGACAGCCTCTCGGCCGGCTATAACCTGCCGCCGGACGCGGCCTTTCCGGTGCAATTGCAGCAGGCGCTGAAGGCGCATGGCGTCGATATTCCGGTCATCAATGCCGGCGTGTCGGGCGATACCACCTCGGCCGGTCTGGCGCGGGTCGATTGGGCGCTGGCCGATCAGCCGAGCCATGCCTTGGTCGAACTCGGCTCGAACGACATGCTGCGCGGGCTCCCGCCCGAACAGGCCGAAGCCAATCTCGATGCGATCGTCGCGAAGCTGCAGCAGGCCGGCGTGAAGGTCATGCTGATCGGCATGCGGGCGGCGCCCAATCTCGGCGCCGATTACGGCCGCCGCTTCGAGGCGATCTTTCCCGCCGTGGCGAAAAAGCGCGACGTGCCGCTGTATCCCTTCTTTCTCGACGGCGTGGCGGCGGATCCGAAGCTGAATCTCGACGACGGCATGCATCCCAATCGGCAGGGCGTCGCGGTGATGGTGGAGCGCATTCTTCCCCAGATTTTGCGGTTCCTGCAGAGCTGATCGCAAATCATAGTTGTAAATTCATGGGCAGACCGACAATATGGGCCTGCCGCTGGTTGGGGCGGGGGTGTTTCGCGTTGGGAGTTTGGTCATGGAGTTCCGTCGCCTGGGCCGCACCGATATCACGGTCAGCCTGATCTGCCTGGGTACGATGACCTGGGGCGAACAGAATTCCGAGGCAGAGGCCCATGCCCAGCTCGATTACGCGCTGGAGCGCGGCATCAATTTCATCGATACCGCCGAGATGTATCCGGTGCCGCCGCGGGCCGAAACCCAGGGCCGCACCGAGCGCTATATCGGCACCTGGCTGAAGGCGCGCAAGAATCGCGACAAAGTGATCCTGGCCACCAAGGTGGCCGGCCGCGGCGGCGGGCCGCGCGGCAGTTTCGACTGGCTGCGCCGCGACAAGCAGGCGCCGAATTTGAGCCGGGCGCAGATTTTCGAGGCGATCGACAGCAGCCTGCAGCGGCTGCAGACCGAATATATCGACCTCTACCAGACCCATTGGCCGGACCGGTCCACCAACAATTTCGGCGCCGCGGAATACAAGCACCGCGAGGAGGAAACCGTCGCCATCGAGGAAACCCTCGATGCCTTTGCCGCGTTGAAAAAGGCGGGCAAGGTCCGGGCCTTCGGCGTCTCGAACGAAACCCCCTGGGGGGTGATGCGGCATGTGCAGGCGGCGGAGGCCAAGGGATTGCCGCGGATCGCCTCGATTCAGAATCCGTACAACCTGGTGAACCGCTGGTATGAGGTCGGTTTGGCGGAAATGGCGCATCGCGAAGACGTGGGGCTGCTGGCCTATTCGCCGCTGGCGATGGGCGTGCTCAGCGGCAAATACCTGGGCGGGGCCCGTCCCGAACGCGCCCGGCTGTCGCTGTTCACCCGCTTCACCCGCTACAGCAATCCGCAGACCGAGCGGGCCACCGAGCGCTACGTGGCGCTGGCGCGCCAGCACGGACTCGATCCGGCGCAGATGGCGCTGGCCTATGTGAACAGCCGGCCTTTCGTGACCGCCAACATCATCGGCGCCACGACGATGCAACAGCTCAAGAGCGATATCGACAGCATCGAGGTGAAACTTTCACAGGAGGTTCTGGACGGCATCGAAGCGATCCATCGCGATCAACCGAACCCGAGCGCCTGATTTTCCGCTTCCCCGGAGGCGCGGTCAGCGACTCATGTCTGGGCGTGCGAGCGCCCGTTGCAGCGGAGGGCCGAGCCATGATCCGCTTGTTCGTCGCCATCAGTTTCCCGGAAGAGATCCGCCAGTCTCTTGCCACTCTTTGCGCCGGCGTGCCCGGCGCCCGCTGGGCGAAACCCGATCAATTCCATCTCACCTTGCGTTTCATCGGCGAAGTCGATGGCCGCGCTGCCCATGCCGTCGCCGATGAACTCTCCGGCATCACCATGCCGAGTTTCGAGCTGAAGCTGTTCGGGGTCGGCACCTTCGGCGACAAGCGCAAGAGCCATTCGCTGTGGGCCGGCGTGCGGCCCAATCCGGCACTGAACCGGCTGCAGGAAAAGGTCGACAACGCGGTGTTGCGGGCCGGTCTGGCGCCCGACCGGCGCAAATTCGCGCCGCATGTCACGCTGGCGCGGCTCAACAACGCCCCGGTGGATCGCCTCGGCGCTTTCCTGAGCCATCATGCGCTCTACGAGGCGCCGGGCTTCATATGCGAGCGCTTCGTGCTGTATTCCAGCTTCCTGTCCAGCTCGGGGGCGATCTATACGCCGGAACGCGTCTACCGGCTCGACGGCCTGAACGAAGATCACGACGAGGACTGGATGTCGGCCGAGGCCGATCACTGGGACGCGCTGGAAGCGGCTGCCTATGGCCATGGCCGCTAGGCCGGCCAGCATCGTCATCCTGACCGGGGCCGGCATTTCAGCGGAATCCGGTCTCGGCACTTTCCGCGACAAGGACGGCCTGTGGACCAAATACGATCTGCAGGATGTCGCCACGCCGGAGGGTTTCGCCCGCAACCCGGTGCTGGTGCATGACTTCTACAATGCCCGGCGCAGGAATCTGATCGAAGCCGAACCCAACAAGGCGCATTACGCCCTGGCCGAGCTCGAACGCCGATGGCCCGGCGAGGTGCTGGTGGTGACGCAGAATGTCGACGACCTGCATGAGCGGGCCGGTTCGCGCAACCTGCTGCATATGCATGGCGAGCTGACGAAAGTGCGCTGCGACCTGTGCCAGAGCGTGCGGCCGTGGAACGGCGATCTCGACCTGGCGACCGCCTGTCCCGCTTGCGGCGATGCCGGTGCGATGCGCCCGCATGTCGTCTGGTTCGGCGAAATGCCGCTGCACATGGACGAGATCTATGCGGCGCTGGAGCGCTGCGATATGTTCGTCTCGATCGGTACGTCGGGTCAGGTCTATCCGGCGGCGGGCTTTGTTGCGGAAGTGCGCCGTATCGGCCGCGCCCATACGCTCGAACTCAACCTCGACCGCTCCGATGGCTATTCGCTGTTCGACGAGGGCATCTACGGCCCGGCCACGAAGGTGGTGCCGTCCTTCGTCGAGAGGCTGCTGCGCGCGGCCGGCTGAGACGCCAGCTAATCGTTCTCGGACTCGGACTCGATGCGGTCGATGTCGTCGTCCGACAGGCCGATATGATGGCCGATTTCGTGGATCAGCACATGGCGGATTACCCGGCGCAGCGTCTCGCCGGTTTCGCACCAGTAATCCAGTAACGGCCGCCGATAGAGGAAGATCATCACCGGCAGGGTGCCGGTCAGGGCGCGCTGCTCGGCCAGGATGCTGCCGCCGCGATAGAGGCCGAGCAGATCGAAGGGCGTTTCGCAGCCCATCTCGTCCAGCGTCTCCTCGTCGGCGAATTCGGCGACCTGCACCGGCACGCTGTCGATATAGCGCCCCAGCGCCGGCTTCAGCCGGTTCAGTTCCATCTCCGCGATGGCGGCGATGTCGTCGAGGCCGGGGGCGGTCAAGCCGGTCAGGTTCGGATTGGACCTTGTTGCCATGTGGCGGATTGTCCCATTCGGCGCCGGCACCGGTTGAAGCGGGCTGCCCTGCGCGTTAGCTTCCCTCGCACTTCATCTGCGGCATGTCCGGAAAACCGGGCTGTCGGCAAGGAGGATGGCATGGCAATCCAGAGACTGGAAGGCGCGGCGCGGGCAACGGCTTTGCAATCGCTGACCGGCTGGCAGCCCGTCGAGGGCCGGGACGCCATTGCAAAGAGCTTCGTCTTCGCCGATTTCAACGCCGCTTTCGGCTTCATGACCCGCGTGGCGCTGATGGCCGAGAAAATGGACCACCACCCGGAATGGTCCAATGTCTATAACCGCGTGACGATCACGCTGACCACCCATGACGCCGGCGGGCTCAGCCAGCGCGATGTCACGCTGGCGACCTTCATTGAAGGGGCCGCCTCGGCCCTTGGCGGAAAGGCAAGCTGAAAACCATGTCTCCCGCACAGCGCGGTTTGACCCGCGGCCTGATCATTGTCGCGGCCATCCTGCTCGCCGCTCTTGCCGGTCTGACGGCCTATCGCTGGTTCGGCCCGGGCGGCCGGTCGGACGACAACGGCGCCGGCATCGGCCAGGTGACGATCGGCGGCCCCTTCGCCCTGACCGACCAGGACGGCAAGACGGTCAGCGACAAGGATTTCGCCGGCAAGCTGATGCTGGTCTATTTCGGCTATACAAACTGCCCGGATATCTGCCCGACCGGGTTGCAGAATATCGCCCTGGCGATGGATGAACTGGGTGCCGCCGGCGACCAGGTGCAGCCGATCATGATCACCGTCGACCCGGAGCGGGATACGCCGGCCGTGCTGAAGGAATATGTCCAGGCCTTCCATCCGCGGCTGATCGGGCTGACCGGTACGCCGGAGCAAATAGCGAAAGTCGCAAAAGAGTATCGTGTTTACTATCAGAAGGCGGAGCTTAAAAATTCCAGCCTCGGCTATGCCGTCGATCATTCCGGATTCATCTATCTGATGGACCGGAAAGGCCGGTATTTGGCGCATTTACGTCACGACGCCACCCCGGATGAGATCGCAGAACGCATCCGCAGCAAGCTCTGATTGGGCAGGTTAACATCTTTTAATTGCGCGCTTTCTGCCCGGACGGTGCAGGCTGGGGCCACTGCACTGCGAAATAACTCTGCGCCTATGCGGCGAATCATTGTATGACAAACGAACGAATCGCTCCCGGAATGACTATATAGAACAGTAGTAGCGATCCGATACGTTAACCGTTTCGGGTTTAGGATCACGGCGCCAGGATGGTGCCACAGCAGAGGGGTGGGACCTGATGCTCTATTCGTTGTACGAACTTCAACGAGCCGCGCTCCAGCCGGTCCGGGCGCTTGCGGAAGCCCAGACCCAGGCACTGAAGCTGCCCTATCTGCCGCTGAACTACACCCCGGCCGCCCGCACGCTGGCCGCCGGCCTCGAGGTTTTCACCAATATCACCAAGCGCTATTCCAAGCCGGAATTCGGCCTCGCCACCACCCTGGTGGACGGCGCGCCGCGCAAGGTCACCGAGCGGATCGTGGTCCGCTCGCCGTTCTGCCACCTGAAGTATTTCGAGCGCGAGGGCTGCGCCGAACGCAACGATCCCAAGCTGCTGATCGTGGCGCCGCTGTCGGGCCACTATGCCACGCTGCTGCGCGGCACGGTGGAGGCGATGCTGCCGGGCCACGAGGTTTACATCACCGATTGGCAGGATGCGCGCGATATTCCGCTGCGCGAAGGCCCCTTCGAACTGGACGATTACATCGATCTGGTCCGCGAATTCCTCGATGTGCTTGGCCCCGGCTGCCATGTGATGGCGGTCTGCCAGCCCTCGGTGCCGGTTTTGGCCGCCGTGGCGCTGATGTCGGCCGCCAACGATCCGAACCTGCCGCGCTCGATGACGCTGATGGGCGGCCCGATCGATACCCGCATCAGCCCGACGGTGCCGAACGATCTGGCACAGGAACGCTCGATCGAATGGTTCGAGCACAGCGTGATCAGCCGCGTGCCGTTTCCGCATGCCGGTTTCATGCGGCCGGTCTATCCCGGCTTCATCCAGCTTACCGGCTTCATGACCATGAACCTGGACCGCCATGTCGGCGCCCATGTCCGGCTGTTCCATCATCTGGTCAAGGGCGATGGCGACAGCGTGGAGGCGCATAATACCTTCTACAACGAATATCTCGCGGTCATGGATTTGCCGGCGGAATATTACCTGCAGACGGTCAAGCGGGTGTTCCAGGATCACGAATTGCCGCGCGGCCTGATGACCTGCCGCGGCGAGAAGGTCGATACCAAGGCGATCACCAAGACGGCCTTGCTGACGGTGGAGGGCGAGAAGGACGATATCTCCGGCGTCGGCCAGACGAAGGCGGCGCATGATATCTGCCCGAATATCCCGGCTTCCAAGCGCGGCCATCATCTGCAGGCCGGCGTCGGCCATTACGGCGTCTTCAACGGCCGCCGCTGGCGCGAACAGATCGCGCCGACGGTGAGCGCCTTCATCCGCAAGCACGACCGCGGTTAGGCGATTCGATCGCCGCGGGGCTTTCATCCTCGCGGCGACTGCCTTACATCCTGTCTATGTCTCGCAGCCTTCCGTACTGGCGGCGCAAGCGCCTCGATCAGATGACGCCTTCCGAATGGGAGGCGCTGTGCGACGGCTGCGGCAAATGCTGCCTCTATCGCCTCGAGGATGTCGATACCGGCAAGCTCGAGCAGACCAATGTCGCCTGCAAGTTGCTGAATTGCGCCACCGGCCAGTGCAGCAACTACGCCAAGCGCAAGAAGCTGGTGCCCGACTGCATCCAGCTGACGCCGGCCAAGATCAAGAGCATGAATTGGCTGCCGAAGACCTGCGCCTATCGTCTCGTCCTGGCCGGCAAGGATCTGCCCTGGTGGCATCATTTGAAGAGCGGCAGCCGCGAGACGGTGCATCAGGCCGGCATGTCGGTGGCCGGCCGCTGCATTTCCGAGAAGACGGCCGGCGAACTCGAGGATCACATCGTGTATTGGCTTGATGCCGCCGGCCCGGGCAAACCTCGATAACGGGCCGCTTGGATAAGCCAGCCATGGGAGGCGGTCATGCGCCATCCGTCGTTATTCGCTGTCGCCGTCCTGCTGCTGAGCGTTTCAGCCGTTGCGCAACCGTCGTCGACGCCGGATGAATGGAACCGGCTCAAGCAGGAGGATTACCGTCAGCAGCAGGAACGCGAGCAGCGCAACTACGAATCGCAGCGCCTGCGCGACGAGGAAAGCCGCCGTCAGATCGACCGGCAGCGCCAGCGGCAATTGCAGGAAGAACTCCAGCGCCAGCGCACCCAGCAAGAGCAGCTGCAACAGCAGAACCGGCGCTGAGCGATAACGCTTTCCGCGGCGTCAATACTGGCGCCGAGCCCGCCATTCCCGCTAATCTCCCCCGCTGACATAAGCTTGGGGAATCGCATTCCATGCTCGACGCCGACCTGATCGCCCGATTCGGCCACATCAAGCTCCTGTCGCTCGATCTCGACGGCACGCTGACCGATGGCGGCCTGTATTACGCCGAGGATGGCTCGGAGCTGCGCAAGTATTTCGTCCAGGACGGCTTCGGCATCGTCGCCGTCATGCGGGCCGGCATCGAGGTGGCGCTGATCACCCAGAGCGATACGCCGTCCATCGGGCGCCGGATCGAGAAGCTGAACATCCGCCACGGCTACATGAACATCCACGACAAGCTGCCCAAGCTGAAGGAAATCTGCGCCGCGACCGGCATCGGCCTCGACGAGGTCTGCCACGTCGCCGACGATCTCAACGATCTCGAGCTGATGCAGGCGGTCGGCCTGCCGGTTGCCGTCGCCAATGCCCGTCCGCAGGTCAAGGCGGCGGCCGCCTATGTCACGGAGGCTGCCGGCGGGCATGGCGCGGTGCGCGAGGTCTGCGATCTGCTGCTCGCTCATAAAATCTGACATCGAAGATTGAAGGAGAAAGTAATCATGGCCATCGATTTCAATAATCGCGTCGCCATCGTCACCGGCGCCGGTGCGGGCCTCGGCCGCAGCCACGCTCTGCTGCTCGCCTCGCGCGGCGCCAGGGTGGTGGTCAACGACCTGGGCGGCGCGGTGGACGGCACCGGCGGCTCGGCCAAGGCGGCCGATGCGGTGGTGGCCGAGATCAAGGCGAATGGCGGCGAGGCGGTCGCCAATTACGACAGCGTGTCGGAGCCGCAGGCGGCAGCGAATATCGTCAAGACCGCGATGGATGCGTTCGGCCGCGTCGATATCGTCGTCAACAATGCCGGGATTTTGCGCGACAAGACCTTCGCCAAGATGGACCTGGCCGATTTCGATACCGTCGTGAAGGTGCATTTCCTCGGCTCGGCTTACGTGACCAAGGCGGCCTGGCCGATCATGCAGCAGCAGAATTACGGCCGCGTGGTGATGACCTCGTCGAATTCCGGCTTGTACGGCAATTTCGGCCAGTCGAATTACGCCGGCGCCAAGATGGGCGTGGTCGGTCTGATGAATGCGCTCAAGCAGGAAGGCGCGAAATACGGCATCCTGGTCAACACCATCGCGCCGGTCGCCGCCACGCGCATGACCGAATCCCTGCTGCCCGCCAAGCTGCTGCCGCATCTGAAGCCCGAATATGTCAGCCAGGCGGTCGCTTATCTCTGCTCGGAAGCCTGCACCGCCACGGGCGACATCATCTCGGCCGGCGCGGGCTTCTACGCCAAGATGCAGATCATGGAATCGCAGGGCATGTTCTTCGGCGTCGACGCCAAGGTCACGATCGAGGATTTCGCCGCCAATTACGCGAAGATCACCGACATGTCCAAGCCGCAGCATTTCGCCTCGTCGATGGAGGAAGTCGGCCATATCGCCAAGCCCTTCATCGGCGACTGAGGCTTGGACGCTCAGACGGGAGCGAGCCGCTCCAGTACCGCCGCGGTCAGCGCTTCGATGATGCGGCCCTGTTCGGCGGCATAGGCGCGGGCATTCTCGCCGATCGCTTCGCAGCGCTGCGGTTCGGCCAGCAGGATGCCGGCGGCGGCGGTCAGTTCGGCCTCATCGGCGATCTGCTGCGCGCCGCCGGCCGCGATCAGGCCGTCGACCGCCTCGCTGAAATTGAACATCGACGGCCCGAACAGCACGGCGCAGCCAAGCCGCGCCGGCTCCAGCGGATTCTGTCCGCCATGCGGGATCAGCGAACCGCCCATGAAGGCCAGGGAACTGACGCGATACCACAGGCCAAGCTCGCCCATCGTATCGGCGATATAGATATCGGTGGCCTCATCCACCGTATCGCCGCGCGAGCGCAGCGCGATGCACAAGCCCTGCGCCGCCAGGCTGGCGGCGATCTCGGGGCCGCGTTTCGGATGGCGCGGGACGATCAGCGTCAGCAATTGCGGAAAGCGCAGCTTCAAGGTGCGATGCACGCCGGCGACGACGTCTTCCTCGCCGGGATGCGTGCTGGCGGCGAGCCAGCGCGGCCGCTGCGCCAGCATCATCTGCCATGCCACCACATCGTCATCGTCGGCCGGCAAGGGCGGCGCCGCCTGTTTCAGGTTGCCGGCCTGCTGCACATCCCCGGCGCCCAGCCGCCGCAGGCGCTCGGCATCCTGCATGGTCTGGGCGAAGATCGCGGTGAAGCAGCCGAGCAGCCATCGCGCCGTATCGGGTGCCAGCGCCCAGCGCCGGCAGGAGCGCTCCGACATGCGCGCATTGACCAGCAGCACCGGCAGGCCGCGCTGTTTCAACGCGTTCAGCAGGCCCGGCCAGAATTCCGATTCCGTCCACAGCGCCAGCGACGGCCGCCAATGCGCAAGGAAGCTGTCGACCGCGCCCGGCAGGTCCAGCGGCGCATATTGATGCAGGATGCCGGGCCCGCCGCGCTGCTTCACCAATGCGGCCGATGTCACCGTGCCGGTGGTGAGCAGCAGGATCAGATCGGGCCGCTGCTTGTGCAGATGCTGCAACAGCGGCAGCACCGATTGTGCCTCGCCGACGCTGGCCGCGTGGCACCAGATCAGGATGCCGTCGGGCCGCGGCAGCGAAGCCCTGCCCAGCCGCTCCTGCAGCCGCTCCGGATCCTCCTTGCCGCGCCGCGCCCGGCGATGCAGCCACAGATGCAGGACCGGGCCGAGCAGATGCCCGGCGCCGCGCCAGATCGAGCGTCGCCAATCGGAAGCCATGAGGGTGTATAGCAAGCTCCGTTTGCCGCTCGCTAGATTCCAGGCGGCGGATCGCTGCGAATATTGCCGTTGCGAAGGGACGGATTAAGGCTTGCCGGCCCTGCCCCGGGCTGTCAGCCTGCCCGTTCACGAGGGAGGGACCAGCATGAGCGTGCAGATCGAGAAGAACGGCCCGGTGACCACTGTGATCCTCAACCGGCCGCAGGCCCGCAATGCCGTCGACCGCCCGACCGCCGACGCATTGCGGCAGGCCTTCAAGGATTTCGATCTCGACGAGTCTGCGCGCGTTGCCGTGCTCTGGGGCGCCGGTGGCACCTTCTGCGCCGGCGCCGATCTCAAAGCCATCGCCGATGGCGACAAGCGCAACGATGTCTCGCCGGAGGGCGAGGGGCCGATGGGGCCGACGCGGCTGATGCTGTCCAAACCCGTCATCGCCGCCGTGGCCGGACATGCCGTCGCCGGCGGACTGGAGCTGGCCCTGTGGTGCGATCTGCGGGTCGCCGAAGCCGATGCGGTGTTCGGCGTCTTCTGCCGCCGCTGGGGCGTGCCGCTGATCGATGGCGGCACGGTGCGGCTGCCGCGCCTGATCGGCCATAGCCGCGCCCTCGACATGATCCTCACCGGCCGGCCGGTGCAGGCCGACGAGGCCCTGCAGATCGGACTTGCCAACCGCGTCGTGCCGAAAGGCGAGGCCCGCGCCGCCGCCGAGGCATTGGCGGCTGAAATCGCGCGTTTTCCGCAGGCCTGCATGAAGGCGGACCGCGCTTCCAGCTATCGGCAATGGGATCTGTCGCTCGATGCCGCCCTGCATGACGAGGCCGAAGGCGGCCTGCCGATCGTCGAGAAGGAGGCGATCGCCGGCGCCGCGCGCTTCAAGAGCGGGCTCGGCCGCGGCGGGGATTTCTCGTCGATCTGACGGTAGCGCTTTCGGCCGGCAGCAGCCGGAGCATCTTCTTCATCACGGTCGGCAGCGCCGCCTCCTGGGGCTGCTGCCAGAATCCGTCCAGGTCGGCGGCCGCCTTGGCGTTAACGCGGCCATGCACAGCCGCGATCTTCAGCGCGAAATGGGTGAATACATGCTTGGCCGTGCCGCTCATCGCCTGCCAGTCGCAGGCATGCGGCGCATGGGCCAGCGCTTCGCCGTCCTGCCAGGGCGTTTCGCGCCAGGGCGTGCTCGGCACTTCCAGCATGCCGCCGAGCAGGCCCTTCGGCGGCCGGCGCCGCAGCAGCACCGCGCCATCCTCGCGCTGCAGCAGGAAGGCCGTGGTATGCCGCACCGGACGCGCCGCCTTCGCGGCCTTGCGCGGCAGGCTTTCGGCGCAGCCCTGCTGGCGCGCCCGGCAGGCCGCGCGCAACGGACAGAGCAGGCAGTCGGGATTCTTCGGCATACAGATCGTGGCGCCGAGATCCATCATGGCTTGCGCGAAATCGCCGGGCCGTTCCTGCGGCGTGACCCGTTCGGCCAGATGGCGCAATTCCGGCTTGGCCTGCGGCAGCGGCGTTTCGACGGCGAACAGCCGCGCCAGCACGCGCTCGACATTGCCGTCCATCACCGCGGCGCGGCGGTTGAAGGCGATCGCCGCGATCGCGGCGGCCGTATAGGCGCCGATGCCGGGCAGTTCCAGCAGGCCTTCTTCGGTATCGGGAAACCTGCCGCCGAGTTTGGCGGCGACGGCCTGCGCGCATTTATGCAGGTTGCGGGCGCGGGCGTAGTAGCCCAGGCCTGCCCAGGCCTCCATCACCGCCTCGACGGGCGCGGCGGCAAGATCCTGCACGCGCGGCCAGCGCGCGAGGAATTTGTGGAAATACGGAATCACCGCCGGCACGGTGGTCTGCTGCAGCATCACCTCGCTGAGCCAGACGCGGTATGGATCCATCGGCGGGGCGCCCGGCGGCGTGCGCCAGGGCAAGGTGCGGTGATGCCGGTCGTACCAGGCCAGCAGCGGCTTTGCGATATCCGGCGTCTTTGCGGCCATGGCGCGACCCTAGGCATAGCGAAATGGCGGGGCAAGTGTCGCGCGCCGCCGGTGCAGGGCTTAGAATGCCGGCATGAGCAATCCCCCGAAACGGCGCGATCCGGCCCAGCGCTTCAATGCGCCCAAGGCGCTGGGCGCGGCGCTGCACCGGCTGACCGGCCCCGTCGTGAAACAGCGCGGCGCCGCTTTGGCGGATATCCTCTCCCATTGGGAGGCGATTGCCGGGCCGATGCTCTACCAGGAGACCCAGCCCGAGCGGCTGATCTATGCCGCCGGCGCCGGTCATGCCGCCACGCTGGAGATCGCGGTCAGCCCGGCCTTTGCTCTGGAATTGCAGCATCTTGCGCCGTTCGTGGTGGAAAAGGTGAATGGCTATTTCGGCTATCGCGCCATCGCCGGGCTGCGGCTCAAGCAGAAGCCGATCCACCGTGCCGAGTCGCCGGCTCCGCCGCCCCGCGCCAGCCGGCCGCTCAGTTCGGAGGCGGCGGCCCGGCTCGCCGCGATGCTGGCGGGGATCGAGGATCGCGGCTTACGCCAAGCCCTTGAAAATCTTGGACGATCAATTCTTGGTGCGCGCCGCTGATCGACCGGCGCGGCGCCTTGTCCGCGCCAGATTCTTGTGGATAACGGCAGAGTCCGGTTGAGGCCGGTCCCGCCGAAACATAATATGCCCCCTAGATGTAGGGGGTGGGAGCATCCTTATGAAATATATACAGCGTTTCGTTTCCGCCCATGCCCTGATCGCGGCCATTTTCGCGCTTGTTCTGGCCGCTGGCGGCCCCGTTTGGGCCCAGGATGGCAAGCCGGGAGCGGATCCCCGCCTGCAGGACATGGTGCTCGGCAAGGCCGATGCCCCGGTCACCATCATCGAGTACGCCTCGATGACCTGCCCGCATTGCGCCCATTTCGATCAGGAAGTCCTGCCGGCGATCAAGACCGAATTCATCGATACCGGCAAGGTCAAGCTGATCTTCCGCGATTTCCCGCTCGACCAGCTCGCCTTCGTCGGCAGCATCATGGCGCGCTGTGCCGGCCCGGAGAAATATTTCACCTATGTCGACGTGCTCTTCGCCCAGCAGGTCGAATGGGCCACCGCGAAGGACCCGGTGGCGGCGCTCAAGCAGATCGGCCGGCTCGGCGGTATGACGTCCGAGCAGTTCGATGCCTGTCTGAAGGACAAGGCGCTCGGCGACTACATCCTGCAGTCGCGCCTCGATGCCAATCAGAAACTCGGCGTCAACTCGACGCCGACGCTCATCATCGACGGCAAGGCCGAGCCCGGCGTGCCGTCGCTGGATGATTTGCGCACCAAGCTCAACGCGCTGGTGAAGGCGAAGTCCAAGTAGGGCTTCGCCGACAGCGTCACTGAAAGGGAGTCCCTGTGCAGTTCACCAAGTTGCGTCTGTCCGGTTTCAAGTCCTTCGTCGAGCCGACGGATTTCATCATTCATCCCGGCCTGACCGGGATCGTCGGCCCGAATGGCTGCGGCAAATCCAATCTGGTGGAAGCCCTGCGCTGGGTCATGGGCGAGAATTCCGCAAAACGCATGCGCGGTTCCGGCATGGACGACATGATCTTTGCCGGAACCGCCACGCGGCCCGCGCGCAATATCGCCGAGGTGACGCTGTTCCTCGACAACAAGTCACGCACGGCGCCGCCTGCCTTCAACGAGCAGGAGATGCTCGAGATCACCCGGCGCATCGAGCGCGAGAAGGGTTCCGACTACAGTATCAACGGCAACGACGTCCGCATGCGCGACGTGCAGTTGCTGTTCGCCGATCTGGCCTCCGGCGCCAATTCGCCGGCCATGGTCAGCCAGGGCCGCGTCGGCGCCATCATCAACGCCAAGCCGACCGACCGCCGCATGCTGCTGGAAGAGGCGGCCGGCATTTCCGGCCTGCATTCGCGCCGCCACGAAGCCGAATTGCGGCTGAAGGCGGCCGAGCAGAATCTGGAGCGCGTGGTCGATGTGATCGGCCAGCTTGACAACCAGTTGCAGTCGCTCAAGCGCCAGGCCCGCCAGGCCAGCCGCTACCGCAACATCGCCGGCCAGATACGCAAGACCGAAGCCATCCTGTTCCACCTCAAGCACGAAGCTCTGCGCAAGGCCATGGCCGAGGCCGAGCAGGCGCTGCATGCCGCCGAGCGCGACGTCGCCGACCGCACCTTGCAGGTCAGCGAAGCGCATGAGGCCGAGCGCATCGCCGGCGAAGCCTTGCCGGCCCTGCGCCAGCATGAGGCCGAGGCCGGTGCCAAGCTGCATCGCCTGGCGGTTGCCCGCGACGGATTGGATGCCGAGGAAGGCCGCGCCCGCGAAGCCGCCGAGCAGGTGCGCGCGCGGCTCGCCCAGATCGGCGCCGATGCCGGTCGCGAAAGCGGTCTGGCCCAGGAGGCCGAGGCCACCGTGCAGCGGCTGGATGTCGAGCAGCAGGAACTGGAAGCCCGGCGTGCCGGCGAGGCGGAAGCCCAGGCCGGCGCCGAAAGCGGCGTGGCCGAGGCGCAGGGCCGGGTCGACGAGCGGCAGGGCGAACTCGACCGCTTGACCGAACGCGCCGCCCAGGAGCAGGCGCAGCGCGCCCGTCTGCGTCAGGCCATCGAGGATGCCGAGCGGCGGCTGGCCCGTCTGCGCGGCCGGATCGACGAGATCGCCGCGGAAGAGCAGCGCCTGCAGGAGCAGACGGAAGCCCTGGCCGAGGCCGAAACCGCCAATGCCGAGGTCGAGGCCAAGCAGCAGGCGGTCGAGGCGGCGCGGCTGGCGCTCGATGCCGTCGAGGCCGAGCATGCGCAGAAGCTCGAGGCGGCGCGCGCCGCCTACGAGACCGTCGAGGCCGAACAGGCGCGGCTGATCGAAGCCGCCCGCGCCGCTCTGGAAGCGGTCGAATCCGAGCATGCGCAGAAGATCGAAGCCGCCCGCGCCGCGATGGCCGAGCTCGACGCCGAGCATGAGCGCAAGATCGAGCAGGCGCGCGCCGGCCTCGCCGCCGTCGAGGGCGAGCATGCGCAGAAGATCGAAACCGCGCGGGCCGGACTGAATGCGGTGGAAGCCGAGCATGCCGAGAAGATCGCGGCGGCGCGCCGCGAGCAGGAGGCGGCCGAGGCCGAACGCGCCAATGTCGCCCAGGCCGAACAGGCGGCGCGCGAAGCCTGGCAGGGCGTGCAGGGCGAGTTGACCAGGCTCAAGGCCGAAGAGGCGGGCCTCGCCAAGCTGCTCAAGATCGACGAGAGCAATCTCTTTCCGCCGCTGATCGATCAGGTCACGGTGGCGCCCGGTTGCGAGAAGGCGCTCGGTGCGGCGCTGGCCGACGAGTTGAATGCCGCGACCGATCCGAACGCGCCGATGCACTGGGATGCGCTGCCGCCGCTGGCCGATGCGCCGCCGCTGCCTGCCGGGGTCGAGCCGCTGTCGAAATACGTGACCGGGCCGGCCGCGCTGCAGCGCCGCCTCAGCCAGATCGGCATCGTCGGCGACGACGCCGACGGCGCCCGCATCCGCGCGGAATTGCGGCTGGGCCAGCGCGTGGTGTCGAAATCCGGCGCGCTGTGGCGCTGGGACGGCTTCACCGTCAAGGCCGGCGCGCCGACGGCCGCTTCGCTGAAGCTGGAGCAGCGCAACCGCCTTGCCGATCTGCGCGAGGAATTGCGCGAGCTGGAAGGCAGGCTGGCCGATGCCCAGCAGCGCTATGAGCAGGCCAAGCAGGCGACCGAAGCCGCCGCCGCCGCCGAGCGCGCCGCCCGTCAGGCGGTGACCGCCGCCGACAACGAGCGCGCTGCGGCGCGCGAGCAGGCCGCCAGCATCGTGCAGGCCGCCGAACAGGCGCGCGCCGCCGCCCGCGAGCAGGCCGCCAGCATCGTACAGATGGCGGAACGCGCCGCCCTGGAAGCGCGCGAGCGCGCCAGCCAGGCGGTTGCCGCCGCCGAACGCGAACGCCAGGGCGCGCGCGACCGCGCCAACCAGGGCGTCAGTCAGGCCGAACGCGACCGTCAGGCCGCCCGCGAGCGCGCCGGCCAGGCTGTCGCCGCCGCCGAGCGCGAGCGTCAGGCTGCCCGCGAACGCGCCAATCAGGATATCGCCCGCGCCGACCGCGAGCTTGGCCTGGCGCGCGACAGGCAGGCTGAGGTGGTTCGCAAGGAAGCCGAGCGCCAGTCGCGCCTGGCCGCTTTGGCCGATCAGAAGCAGCAGACCGAAGCCGAGATCGCCGAAGCCGAGCAGGCGCGGCAGGCGGAGATCGCCGCCCTCGAGGCGATGCCGCCGGAAGACGATGTGCGTCAGCTCATCGCCATGGTGCGCGACGAGGTCAATGCGCTGCGCCAGGCGCTTGCCGAACGCCGCGCCGCGCTGGAGCAGCTGCGCCGCGACGCCGAGGCCCGCGCCCGCCGTCTGGAAGCCATCGTCGTCGAGCGCCGCACCGCCGCCGCCCGCTTCGAAAGCGCCAGCCAGCAGATCACGGCATTGGCCCAGCGGCGCGAGGAAGCCGAGGCCGAGCTGCAGCGCCTGGAGCAGATTCCGCTCGAGATCGACAGCCGCCGTGCGGCCCTGCTCGATCAGATCGCCATCGCCGAGGCCGAGCGCAACGAAGCCGCCGACACCCTCGCCAATGCGGAAGCCGCGCAGCAGCTCGCCGCCAAGACGGCGCGCGAGCTGGAGCAGATCCTCGGCGCCGCCCGCGAAGAGCGCGTGCGCGCCGAAGCCGATCTCGAGCATCAGAAGACCAGCATGGACGAACTGGCGATCCGCGTGCGCGAGGCGCTGGATTGCACCTTGGACGAGGTGCTCAAGGCCGGCGAGGTGGACGAGGGCGAGGATTTCCCCGAACTGCCGCAGGTCGAAAACCGGCTCGAGCGCCTGCGCAAGGAGCGCGACAACATGGGGCCGGTCAATCTGCGCGCCGATATCGAGGCGCAGGAGGTGGAGGAAAAGCTCACCACCCTGCAGACCGAGCAGAACGATCTCGTCGCCGCCATCGACAAGCTGCGCCAGGGCATCTCGTCGCTCAACAAGGAAGGCCGCGAGCGCCTCCTGGACGCCTTCAAGAAGGTGGACGAGCATTTCCAGAAGCTGTTCGTCGAGGTGTTCGGCGGCGGCCGCGCCCATCTGCAGCTCGTCGAAAGCGACGATCCGCTGCAGGCCGGCCTGGAGATCTACGCCTCGCCGCCGGGCAAGCGCCTGCAGGTCATGTCGCTGCTCTCGGGCGGCGAGCAGGCTTTGACGGCCCTGTCGCTGCTCTTCGCGGTCTTCCTCACCAACCCGGCGCCGATCTGCGTGCTGGACGAGGTGGACGCACCGCTGGACGACGCCAATGTGGAGCGCCTGTGCAACCTGATGGAGGCGATGGCGCGGCAGACCTCGGATATCGGCGAGGGCACGCGTTTCGTGGTGGTCACCCACCATCCGATCACCATGGCCCGCATGGACCGCCTGTTCGGCGTCACCATGGCCGAGCGCGGCGTCTCGACGCTGGTCTCGGTCGACCTGGCCGGGGCGGAGGCCCTGCGCGCGACGGCGTAGGCGGGCGGCGGGGCGCTACAGCATTTCGGCCTGATTGAAGCCGAAGCTGCCGTCCAACTGGGCCCCGCGGAAATCGGCGTCCAGGGTATTGGCGCGCGACAGATTGGCGCCGCGCAGATCGGCGCAGATCAGCTTGGCGCCCGATAAATTCGCCGCCGTGAGGTTGGCCTCGCTCAGATCGGCGCCGCTGAGATTGGCCCGGCTCAAATCGGCACCGATCAGGCAATGGCGATTGAGGTTTGCGCGCCGGCCGCAGCCGCCGTTGCTGATGACCCAGGCCTCGTGCTCGCGCACGATGTCGCGGATCTGCTCCTGTTCGGGGCGCAGCGGCAGCGTGCCGCCGGCCGCCGCGATCCCGGCCAGGGTATCTTCGGCGATATCGGCCAGCGCGAAATCGGCGCCGCGCAGATCGGCCCCCTGGAAGCTGATATTCTCCAGCCGCGCATAGGCGAAACTGCAATCCTGCAAATTCGCCCTGTCGAAGCTGGCATCGATCAGTATGGCGCGGGCGAAGGATGCGCCGCGCAGGCTCGCGGCATGCAGCCTGGTGGCGGTGCCAGGCTCGGCGCCGGCGGCACGATACGGGCCGAACTGGGCTTCGTTGAACCTGGTGCCGGTCAGCACGGCGCGGCTCAGATCGGTGCCGCGCATATCCGCCTTGGAAAAATCGGCGTCGCTCAGATCGGCGGCGGTGAAATCGCAGGCCGGCAATTCGGCCTCGACGAATTTGCTCTCGCGCAGATCGGCGCAGGCCAGGCGGCAAAAGCGCAGGGCGGCGTGGCGCAGATCGCGCTTGTGCAGCTTGACGGCGTCGAGGTCGACCCGTTCGAGTTGCAGCCGCCGGCCGATGCGCACCGAACTGCCGATCGACATGACGAAACGGCCATGCGACTCCAAAAGGTCGCCCAGATCGGAGGGGCAGGGAGCGTATGGCGGCGACGCGGTCATGCGGGAGGTGGCGTTGTTGCGCCAGTATGGCGCCGTACTCGTATAAAGAGAATAGGATTGTTGAAAAATACGATCACGGCATGCCGATACGAAAACGGCGCCGGAAGGCCCGGCGCCGTGGCGGTTTCACAGCAATCCGGCAATGACCCGGTCAGGCGGCGCATGCCCGTCGGCGAAGGTCTTGATGTTGATGATGACCTTCTCGCCCATGTCGACCCGGCCCTCGAGCGTTGCCGAGCCCATGTGCGGCAGAAGGACGACGTTGTCGAGGCGCAGAAGCTTCGGGTTCACCGCGGGCTCGTGCTCGAAGACGTCGAGCCCGGCGCCGGCAATCTCCTTGTTGGCGAGCATGCGCGCGAGCGCGTTCTCGTCGATCACCTCGCCGCGCGCCGTGTTGACGATGATCGCATGCTCGCGCAGGAGCTTGAGCCTCCGGGCCGACAGAAGGTGGTAGGTGGCCGGAGTGTGCGGACAATTCACCGACACGATGTCCATATGCGCAAGCATCTGGTCGAGGCTTTCCCAGTACGTCGCCTCGAGCGCGTGCTCGATTTCGTCCGGAACGCGCCGGCGGTTGTGATAGTGGATCGACAGGCCGAAGCCGCGGGCACGCCGCGCCAACGCCTGGCCGATCCGCCCCATGCCGATGATCCCGAGCCGCTTTCCCCAGATGCGGTGGCCGAGCATGAAGGTCGGCCCCCAGCCTTGCCATTTGCCTGCCCGGATCAGGCGCTCGCCCTCGGCCAGCCGCCGCGCGACGGCGAGGATCAGCGCCATCGTCATGTCTGCAGTGTCCTCGGTGAGGACGCCGGGGGTATTGGTCACCGTGATCCCGCGCTGGCGCGCGGTCGCGAGATCGATGTGGTCGACACCGGTACCGAACGAGGCGATCAGCTTCAGGTTCGGCCCGGCCTGCGCGAGCACGCCGGCATCGATCCGGTCGGTGACCGTCGGGACGAGCACGTCCGCCTGCTTCACCGCGGCGACGAGCTGTGCCGTCGTCATCGGCGTATCGGTCAGGTTGAGCCGCGTGTCG
>NZ_DASVCJ010000067.1:0-4584 GCF_036381655.1 Ferrovibrio sp. | reverse complement strand
TCGCTTTTTCGAGATACTCGGCGAATTCGCGCAGGTCTTTCCGCAGGCGCACGATGCCGTTGCGCGGGTCGTCCGCCATGCCGGCGTCCACGCTCATGTCGAAGACCGGCCCCAAGGCGGCGTCGGCCCGCTCAAGGGCGGCGATGGCGCGCTTGACCGCCGCGGCGTTCGTCTTGCTCATTGCAGCGCACTCCGCGGTTCGGCCTGCGCCACGGCGCAGACGAAGGCGCGCTGACGCTTCGAAAGGCCGGCGATGTTCGGCATGGATCTCTGGCGGCGATGCAAAAGCGCGATCAAGAACCGGATCATCGGCGCGCCCTCGCTCGTTGGGCGAGCCCGGCGTCCCGGAAGGCAATGAGGCCGCCGACCAGAAGGAAGGCGCCCAAGCATCCCTTCCACCATCCGTCGCCAAGGAACAGCCAGGCGCCAACATCCGAGACGCCCAGGGCGACCAACATCGCGGCGACGATGCGTTCCGACCGCATCAGGCGCCGCCCGCCATCACGCAGGCCGCCGGAAAGCCGGCGACCAGCACCCAAGCCCAAAAGGCCGAGAACCGCGAAACGATCCAGACGATCCCGGCCCAGCCGGCGATCGAAAGGCCGGCCATCACGGCGAAGGCAACCGGCCGGGGCCACCGATCGGAGCGGCGGCGCGGCGCGGCGAATGGAAGGTGCCCTGTCCGAACCTTCATCGCGTCCTCCATGGCTTAGAGCCCTTCGCGAAGCCGCATCGCGGCCTCGTAGAGGTCCACCGCCCGCTTCAGGCAATAGAGGTATTTGGCCCGGTCGTATGCGTGCCCGGCCGGGTCGTAGCGGAGCCGTTGCTCCATGAGGGCGTTGGCTTCCTCTTCGAGGCGCCGGATACGCGCGCCGAGCGATAGCACCGGCGTCTCGGTCAGGTAGGGCGAGACGAAGGACTCCCGATCGTCTGTCATCGGCCGAGTCCCTCTTTCCGGTTGCGTGCGTTCGGCAAGCGGCATGTTCGACTCCCCGCCCCGGGCGCCCGCCGGCGGAAGGAGCCGAAGGCCGGCGGGCGGTCCATCGGTGGTCAACAGGGGCGAGCGTCCGATGGACAGCCGAAAGTGTAGGAACGCGCCTATCCTATGTCAATAGGCATCTTCCTACATTGCTGACGGAAAAGGCCGCCCGCTCCTATCGAGCGGCCTTTCCCTTTTGCCGAAGTATTATCGGGCCTCTATAGCCCCTATGACGCGATAGAGGTTCGCGACCTTGTCCGCCGGGAGGGTCACCACCTCGTGCGGGTTGAGCTGCTCGATCTGGATTTGGGAATTTTTGCGGCGCACGAACCGCCGAACGACGGCGGTCCCATCCTTGAACTCCACGGCGACGTAGTGGCCCTCGCGGACCGGAAGAGCCGGGTTCACCCAGCAAAGGTCGCCGTGCTCATAGCGCGGCGACATGGCGTCGCCGACGTTGAATAGCCCGAAGGCACCCTTGACGCCCACCAATTCGGGAGGGCGGAAGGTCATGGCTACTACATGCGTTAGATCCACCATTGCGTCATATATTCCCCCCTTTATGGCCCCATAGACCGGCAGGTCTCGAAGGCCGGGATAGATCGGAATTTGACGCAAAATAGCTCTTTCGCCAACGCCCGGAGGCAAACCTTCCCCCGCCTGATATGTGAACTCCCCGGCCGTTTCGGCTTCGGGCGCCGGCCTGGCTCGCAGATCGTCGGGCGAAACTCCGATTAGCGCGGCGAGCGCCACGCGGGCTCGCTCGTCCAATTCCGCCGGCACGCCGCGCCGGATGAACTGCTGAAGGTAGGCGTGATTCCGCCCGATGCGGAGGGAAGCCTCTCGCATCGTGAGGCCGATTTGACGCAGCCGCCGGACGATCAAATCGCGCACTGGGTCCATGGCGATTACCTACAGGCGCCCGCCCGATCGGGCGAGTAGGAATTGTCCGCTTGACAGGTAGGATGTTGCCTACCTACTTTATCGGCATGTTCACGCACGCGCACTTCCTCGGGATCGTCGAGGCCTATCTCGAGCGATCCGGCATGAAGCCGGCCACGTTCGGCCGCAAGGCCGTTGGCGATCCAACATTCGTCTTCGACATCCGGCGGGGCCGGTCGCCGTCGCTGGCCGTGGTCGAACGGGTGCAGCGCTTCATTGCGGACAATCCGCCGCCCGGCGACAGGGCCCCCCGCCCCGCCGCATCGCCGGCGCCCGAGGCGGCGTGATGCGATCCCCCGGCGCCACATACACCGGGGCTGGCTCGCGCCACGCGGCGAGCCGGGGGCTGACGGGGCCGGCCACGATGCCACTCCTGCCGGCCGGCCCCGTCTCGGTTTGCGCCCGATCAGCCGTGGCATCGGCTGGACCCGGGCAAGAACGAGTTCCTTCGTCATCGTCATCCAATTCATGTCGCGCCCCCGCTGCCACGAGCTATGCGGAGACGCCACCCATGTCCTTTAGCGAATCGCGAAGGAACTTGCAGTTGCATGGTAAAGGCGCCCGCAGCTTCGGCGAACGGTTCGCCGACGCGCTGCGCCGGCGCCTTCACCCCAACACCACCCTGACGGTTCAACGGCTGGCCGGGCTCTTCCGGTTGTCCGAACGGACGATCTGGATGTGGCTCAGCGGCAACGGCTGCCGCGGCGAGCATCTGGCGGCGGCGATCGGCCTGTTCGGCATCGGTTTCGCCGAAGAGGTCTGTGGACCGGCCCCCCGGCATCCCGACGACGAAACCGAGCGGCTCTTGGTCCGGATGGAAACCGAACTGGCGCGCATTCGCGCGGAAAGGAGTCAGCGGGCATGACCGTGTTGGAGTGGATCGGAGCCGGCCTCTTTCTCGTTGTCGGCGGGGCCTGCGCCCTCGTGGCCGTCGGAGCGGCGGTGAGCTGCGTCATCTCCGAGATCCGCATCAAGCGGATGCTTCGGGATCACAACGACGAGTTGGCGAGGCGGTGATGGTGCGACCGAAGGTCCTGCCGATCCTGCTCGGTCAGCAGATTGGGTTGAGCCTGGCGCTCGCCGCCGCCCGCGCGGCGCCCGTGCGCCCCGGCCCGCCGCCAGGGCGCAGCCGCCGTCGCAAGGCGAAGGCCGTCGCGGTGCCGAAGGCGGTGCCCGAGCCGAAGTTCGCCGCAGCCGTCAACAAGCTGACCGGCTGGCAGCGCAACCAGTGGGCGCGGGCCGGATACCCCGGCCTTGCCGACAAGGATCCGAAGCCGGTCCGCAAGTTCGCGCGGATGAAGCGAAAGAGATAGCGAGCCACCGCCCGCCGGAGCGGGGCCTAGCCGACCGGGCCGAATCCGGCCGTTTCCTCCCTGAACCTGCCCCGGCCGGGCCGGCCGGTCGGGGCGCATCTTTAGGAGCGACGGATGCCACGGAAGCGGAAGCAGAGCGCCCCGAACATCGAAGCCGCGGAGGCGGCGATCGGTGCCGGCGGCGCGACCGAGAGCGCCAATCGCGCGCACAACGCGAAGGCGCGGGGCGAAGTCATCAAGCAGTCCTTCGAACGGATGTACCAGATCGACCGCGAAATTCACGAGCTGATCGAATCGAGCGGCATCAGGGATCTCCGCGCCGAGAAGTCGGACATCAAGAAACGGCTTCGCGAAGACTTCAACATGCCGAACGCGATCGTGATGGCCCGCTATACGGGCTATCGCATGGAGCGGGCGGCCGAGGAAGCGTCCGACGAGATTACCATGGACGCGATCCGCGAGCTTTACGCCACGGTGCCCGTGGGCCGCACGCCCGACTTCGGCGACGCGGCCGGGTGGCCTCGCCATACCAACGACGGCAACGGCAACGCCGCCGATCGGGAAGCCGAATCCATCGAAGCGAAGACCGCCCGCGCCGCCGGCCGGGAAGCCGGACGGTCCGGACACGCGGCGATCGTGAACCCGCATCCCGCCGGCTCGGAACTCCACAGCGCGTGGCTGTCCGGCTGGAAGGAAGGGCAGGCCGAGCTCGCCGAAGACATGGGGCCGAACGGATCGGCGCCGCCGCCCGATCCGTCCGAGCGGCGCCCGGTGGGGCACAAGGCGCAACCGGCCACCACGTAGCGTCCGATGGCGCGCGTCGGTTTCTTCGATCTGTCATCGACGAGCGGCGCGGCCTTCGACGCGCCGGATGGGCAGCGGCCCGTGCTCGCCACCTATGTCGGCCGAGTCCTTGTCCCGGGCGAGTTCGGGCCGCTGTTCACCGGCTTCCGCCGCTGGATGATCGACCTCATCGTCTTGCACAAGCCGACGCACATCGGCGTCGAGGCGCCGTGGATTCCATCCGGCAATCGCAAGCCCAGCCGCTTCACGGCGCCGGACGTGATGTACATGCTCATTAGCCTGGCCGGGATTGCGAATCAGGTCGCGGACGAAGCCGGGCTCATATTCTTCAAGGCCGAGCCGTCAACCATCCGCAAGCATTTCACCGGGCGCGGCCGTTGGGGCAGCCGCACGGAAGCGAAGCGGGCGGTGATCCGTCAATGCCACATGCTCGGGTGGCGCGTCCGCAACGACCACGAGGCCGACGCCGCCGCGGGCTGGGCCTGGAAGAAGGCCGAACTCGATCCGGGCTTTTCCTACCGCACAACACCGCTGTTCGGGAGGGCC
>NZ_DASVCJ010000066.1:0-27440 GCF_036381655.1 Ferrovibrio sp. | reverse complement strand
GCGGCCGGCCAAGCCGACGGTCTGCAGCGCCCAGGCGATGCGGTCGAGCGCGGCGCTGTCCAGGCGCGCGGCGAGCGTCTTCCAGGCGCCGCGCGGAGCTTTCATGGCCAGTTCGAAATTCTCGAACACCGTGAGATTCTCGAACACGGTCGGCTTCTGGAATTTGCGCCCGATGCCGAGATTGGCGATCTCGGTTTCGTCCAGCCTGGTCAGGTCGACACGCCCGGCGAACAAAACCTCGCCTTCATCCGGCCGCGTCTTGCCGGTGATTATGTCCATCATCGTGGTCTTGCCGGCGCCGTTTGGTCCAATGATCATGCGGAGCTCTCCAGGAGCAACCATCAACGCGAGATTGTTGATCGCCTTGAAGCCGTCGAAGCTGACCGAGACGCCATCGAGATAGAGCTGGGTATCGGAAACCCGCGGACGCTCGATGATTTCCGGCGCCATGCCGGCTGAAATCTCATCAGGCCGGCCTGGTTGGGCCGCCGGCGCGGAAATGGAGCCCGTCGCCTGCATCATTCCGCCGCCTCCACCTTTGCGAAGCTGCGCCGCTCGGCGCGCCATGACTTCCACTGACCGGCCAGGCCGACCACGCCCTTCGGGAAGGCGAGCGTCACGGCGACGAAGAGCGCACCGAGTACGAAAAGCCAGAGTTCGGGCGCGGCGCCCGTAAGCCAGGTCTTGATCAGGTTGACCAGCACGCCGCCCAAGATGGCGCCGTAAAGCGTGCCGCGGCCGCCGACCGCCACCCAGATGGCGATCTCGATGGAACTGGCCGGCGAGAATTCCGACGGATTGATGATGCCGACCTGCGGCACGTAAAGCGCGCCGGCAATGCCCGCCAGTACGGCCGAAAGCGTGAAAGCAAACAGCTTGGCGGCGGTGGGCGAGTAGCCGAGAAAGCGGACCCGGCTTTCCGCATCGCGCACCGCCAGCAGCACGCGGCCAAGCTTGGATTGCGCCACGTAACGGCAGAGCAGGAGGCAGAGTCCCAGCACGAGCACCGATACGACATAGAGCCCGATGCGGGTCGCCGGCGCCTGCACCGAAAAGCCGAGAATGTCCTTGAAATCGGTCAGGCCGTTATTGCCGCCGAAGCCCATATCGTTGCGAAAGAAGGCGAGCATCAGCGCGAAGGTCATCGCCTGCGTGACGATCGAGATGTAGACGCCGGTGACGCGGCTGCGGAAGGCGAACCAGCCCAGCACCAGCGCCAGCACGGCCGGCACCAGCAGCACCATCAGCAGCGCAAAGGGAAAATGGCCGAAGCCGTACCAGTACCAGGGCAGTTCCTTCCAGTTCAGGAAGACCATGAAATCCGGCAATTCGGGATTGCCATAGACGCCGCGCGCGCCGATCTGCCGCATCAGGTACATGCCCATGGCATAGCCGCCCAGGGCGAAGAAGGCGCCATGCCCGAGGCTCAGGATGCCTGCATAGCCCCAGACCAGATCAAGGCTGAGCGCCAGGATGGCATAGCAGGCATATTTGCCGAGCAGCGGCACCAGGTAGTCGGGCAGATGGACGGCCGCGCCCGCCGGGGGCAGCAGGTTGGCCAGCGGCACCAGCACGATCAGCACGAAACCGACCCCGAGGAAAGCGGCCCAGCCGCGCGGGCTCAGAAGCGGCGCGGGTCGGGCCAGCGTGTTCAGTGCTTCACGCATCGACTGCTCCTTACGCATCTGCAGCGCGGCCTTTCGCCGCAAATAGCCCGCGCGGGCGTTTCTGGATGAACAGGATGATGAAGACCAGCACGACCACCTTGCCGAGCACGGCGCCGGCCACCGGCTCGAGCAGCTTGTTGACGATGCCGAGCGTCAGCGCGCCGATCAGCGTACCCATCAGGTTGCCGACGCCGCCGAAGACGACCACCAGGAAGCTGTCGACGATGTAAATCTGGCCGAGATTGGGCGAGACATTGCCGATCTGGCTGAGCGCCACGCCCGCCATCCCGGCGATGCCGGAGCCGAGCGCGAAGGTGAGCGCGTCGACGCGCGCCGTGGGAATCCCCATCACCGCGGCCATCGGACGGTTCTGCGTCACCGCCCGCATGTGCAGACCGAAGCTGGTCTTGCGCAGGATCAGCGCGATCAACCCGAGCACCGCAAAGCAGAAGACGATGATGTACAGCCGGTTCCAGGTCACCGCGAAGCCGCCGGTAAGTTCTATCGCCCCGGTCATCCAGTCCGGATTGGCCACCTCCTTGTTCGGCGCGCCGAAGGTCATGCGCACAAGCTGCTGCAGCCCCAGGCTGATGCCCCAGGTGGCCAGCATGGTTTCGAGCGGACGGCCATAGAGAAAGCGGATCACGCAGCGCTCGATGGCGACGCCGAAGGCCGCCGCCACCAGGAAGGCCACCGGCAGAGCGGCGATCAGATAGGCATTGATCCAGCCGGGCGGCAGAAAGGCACGGAACACCTCCTGCGTTACATAGGCCGAATAGGCGCCCAGCATGATCATCTCGCCATGCGCCATGTTGATGACGCCCATGACGCCGAAGGTGATCGCCAGGCCTACTGCGGCAAGCAGCAGAACGGAGCCCAGGCTGATGCCCTGCACCAGGTTTTCGGCATAGCCCAGCAGGGTGACCTTGGTCTGAATCCGGTTGAAGGCGGCAGCGATCGCCGCCTTCACATCCGGATCGGCCTCCTGACCGAGGCGCGCCTGCAACAGCGAACGCACGCGCAGATCGGCCGTGCCGGCCAGAATGCCGACGGCGGCAATGCGGCGTGCCTTGTCGGGATCGGCAAGATCGACGGCCGCCAGGGCCCGTTCCATCGCGCGCTTCACCGAGGCAACGCCTTCCCTGGCGTAGGCTTCGCGCAGCAGCACGGCGGTTTCCGGCGTCACTCCATCCAGCAGCGCATCGGCGGCGCGGCGGCGCTGCTCGGCATCGGCACTCAGCAGTCCGAGGCGGCCGATCGCCTCGTTGAGCACGTTGCGCAGATTGTTGTTGACGAAGACGACATCCAGATCGCTTTCGCTGACGATGTCGCCGCGGGCCAGCGTGGTGGCGTCGGCAAGCTGGATATCGTTGCCGCTCGCCGAGCCGATCACGATGGCGCCATCCGACTTGCGCGCGAACAGCCGGCCATCGGCCAGGGCGCGGAAGACGGGAATGGCGCGCGGATCGCCCAGATCGGTCAACCGGTCGATCGCCGCGCGCTTGGCGGCGAAATCCTCCGCATTCAGCGCCTTCACGCCGGCGGCAAAGTCGAACGGGCGCAACCCCTGCGTGGCCTGCGGCGCAGCACCGCCGAGCCGGGCCCTGGTTTCGGCATCGACTTCGACCGGCTTCAAGTCCTCCGGGCCGGCCATCGCCTCGATATCGCCGGTCAGCGCATTGGTAATCACATATTGCTCGCCGTCCTTCTCGCCGATGACGACGGCATTGTCGTCCAGACGGATGAAGAGGCTCCCCTTCGCCAAGGCGGCGATCACGGCTTTCGCGCGCGCGTCCGCGCGCTGTTCCAGCGCCTGGACCGCCGGCTTGGGATCGTAGGCAAGGCCGGCGAGCAATTCTTCCAGCGGCTCGTCCGCGGCCCGGGCCATGCCGGCGGGACCGGCGGCCATCGTCAAGGCCAGCAGACAGGCCAGCAGGAGAGATCTGGTTTTCATCGTGACGGACATGGTTGTGGCGAGAGACACGGCAAAACTCCGGTTGCGCTTCATGGGTGGCGCTTTATTCCGGGATGCTCCCGGCTCGTGCCCTTCCTTCCGCCGGACGCTGCGACGCGACGGAAGAAAGGGCCGGTGGCCATGGAGACTAGACGGACAACCCACTCAGTTGGTCAGCGCGCCGTATTTCGGCTTCTCGCAATTGCCGCAGACCCAGGGATAGGTCCAGTCGGCCGTCAGCTTGGCGCTTTCCGGGATATATTTCGACCAGGCATCCGCTTTGATGGGCCCTTTGGTCTTCCAGACGATGTTGAACTGGCCGTCCGGACGGATTTCGCCGATATAGACCGGCTTCGAGAGATGATGGTTGGTGTTCATCACCGCGGTGAAGCCCGACGGCGCCTTGACCTTCTGGCCATACATGGCCTGGCGGACGGCATCGACATTGGTGGTGCCGGCCTGCTGCACCGCCTGGGTCCACATCTTGAAGCCGATATAGGTGGCTTCCATCGGATCGTTGGTCACGCGCTTCGGATTCTTGATGTAGGCGTGCCACTGCTTGATGAAGGCGTCGTTGACCGGGTTCTTGACCGACTGGAAGTAGTTCCAGGCCGCCAGATGGCCAACCAGGTTCTTGGCATCGATGCCGGCCAGTTCCTCTTCGCCGACCGAGAAGGCGACGACGGGAATGTCGGAGGCCTTGATGCCCTGGTTGGCCAGCTCCTTGTAGAAGGGCACGTTGGCGTCGCCGTTGATGGTGGAGACCACGGCGGTCTTCTTGCCGGCCGAGGCGAACTGCTTGATCTTCGAAACCTCGGTCTGCCAGTCGGAGAAGCCGAACGGCGTGTAGTTGACCATGATGTCCTCGGCCTTGACGCCCTTGGACTTCAGGAAGGCCTCGAGGATCTTGTTGGTGGTGCGCGGATAGACGTAGTCGGTGCCTTCCAGCACCCAGCGCTTCGCCTCGCCGCCTTCCTTGCTCATCAGGTATTCGACGGCCGGAATCGCCTGCTGGTTCGGCGCCGCGCCGGTATAGAAGACGTTCTTCGAGCTTTCCTCGCCCTCATACTGCACCGGGTAGAACAGCAGGCCGTTCAGCTCCTCGAAAACCGGCAGCACGGATTTGCGCGACACCGAGGTCCAGCAGCCGAACACCACCGCGACCTTGTCCTTCGAGATCAGTTCGCGTGCCTTCTCGGCGAAGAGCGGCCAGTTGGAGGCGGGATCGACGACGACGGCTTCGACCTTCTTGCCGAGCAGGCCGCCCTGCTTGTTCAGGTCGTCGACCATCATCAGGACGGTGTCCTTCAGCGTGGTCTCCGAGATCGCCATGGTGCCCGACAGCGAATGCAGCACGCCGATCTTGATGGTGTCTTCCGCGCGCGCGGCCGTGGCCGCAATCCCGGCGGCGACCGCGCCCAGCACGGTCATCGTCCGTATGAATTTTTGCATCAAATCCTCTCCTGCGCTTCTTGGCGGCCCCCCCATGGGCACGACCAGATGACACAGAAGTGGCAAGGACCGTGCCAAGCCGGCCGCGAGCCCCGGGACAGCGCAGGATTTGGCTCTAATTGCCTGATTCCAGACTGCGAAATCCGATATCACGCCATGGCGGCATAGTCGGACGCCTCGCCTTCCCGCCCGGCCAACAGGGACGAAGCGCAAATCTTGCTCAAAACACAGGCAAAGCCGTCTGAAAAAGATGCAAAGCGCAAAATTCAGGCAAAAGGCGCTCGCAATGTGACGCGAGAAGACTCAATCGGCCGGCTAGAATCGCCAAAGCCGCGGCATCCGGGCCGGCCGGCCGAGCCTCGGCCGCAGAATCGACCAGAGCGTCGCGAAATGCCGCCGCAACCGAGCCGCATCGCCATCGACCAGCCGCGCAATCAGCAGGCCGTCCAGCAGGGTGACGCCGCCGCCGATCCGCTGCGCCCCGAGCTGCTCGCGAAGCCCATCGCGGGCGGCCGCGGCATCCGGACCGTAATATAGAATGAGCGCCTGCGCCGCCGCGCCGCCATAGCCGGCCGGATGATCCAGCAGGCCGGCGACATCGCCCTCGAGCCGGGCCGCATCCTGCCAGATCAGCCGGCTGCCGCAGCGGAGCTGCCAGCGGTCGAACAGAAATCCTTCACTGAAGCGCTCGCCGCTGGCGATGCGGCCGAAGACCGTGATGTCGCCGGCAAGCAGGGCGGAATTTTCCACGAGGCCGATCCGCACCTTGCGGCGCAGCCGGGCGCCATCGAACAGGATCGTCTCCTGTGGCAGCCATTCGAGCCGCGCCGCGGAGGCGAGTGCCAGGTCGATCTCGATCGCCGCGTCCCCGTCGTCGGCGGCTCGGTAGATCTTCTCTGCCGCTTGCGGCGTGCATAAGGCCGCCGCGCCGGCCTCTGCCGCCAGGCTGAGCCGCAGGCGGTCGCCGCCGGTCAGGCCGCCGGCCGTGGTGATCAGCACGGCGGTCGGCGACTCGTCCGGATCGGGCCGCGGCAGCAGGGCGCGGCAAGGGTCGTGCTGGTAGAGATCGGCGAGACGCGTCACGCCGGCCGCATCGGCCGCGAAACGCAGGCTCAGCGCGCCATCCGCCCGCTGCAGTTTCTCCGTCACGGGCGCGGCCCTTTTCAGTCGAGCAGATCGGTCTGATCGGCCAGCATCGGCTGATCGATGTCTTCCACCGATATGATGGCATCCGCTGCCCTGATCGGCCAGGCGATCTTGAGCGCCGGATCGCGCCAGTTGATGCCGCGAGCCAGCGCGGGATCGTCCGGCGCGGATGCCTTGATCAGCACCTCCGTCGCCGGCTCAAGGCTGCACCAGCCAAGCGCGAAGCCGGCCATGGCATAGAGCTGGCTGCTGTTCATGTACGACAACTCTATGCTGCCGGCCCGCCCGAAGGTGGACGAATTGCGGCGCACGTCGACCGCCGCGGCGAATATGCTCCCACGCAGGACCCGAAGTATGCGAGCCTGGCTGCGCGGCGGCAGTTGATAATGCAGGCCGAAGACCGTGCCGGTCTTGTCGGCATAGACGATGCTGTCGCGGACGAACCGGTCGTGGATGCCCGCCGCGCCCAGTTCCGCCTCATCGGCAACCGTCAGATACCATCCGCGCTGATCCATGAAGACGATGGGGCGCAGATGAAGCAGGCCTGGGACGGCAAGGGGCTCGGATTGCAGCAGCATGGCGGACCGGAAGTTGACGGCCCATCATCGGAGGGGCCGCCGTCCCGGTCAAGCAACTGGTCGGGCTGCTGGACCGGCGGCCTGGAGCGGATGCCGCTAAACGACGCTCCTATGCCGCTCGATACAGGTGCGCAGAACTTCGTCCGGATCGCGCCGCCACCAGTTATTGGCCGACATGATCTCGACTTCGCAGAAGCCGCGATAGCCGGCGTCCTCCACCATCCCTCGGATCGCCGGAATATCGATCACGCCATCTCCCATCATGCCGCGATCCAGCAGCAGGTCCGAGGTCGGCACCAGCCAGTCGCAGATATGGAAGGCCAGCACGCGACTGCCGGCGCGGGCGATCTGGCGCGCCAGATCCGGGTCCCACCAGACATGATAGACATCGACGGCGACGCCGAGATGGCCGTCCCCCGCCTTGCTGCCGAGCGCGTCGCAGATATCGAGCGCCTGGGCCAACGTGTTCACGCAGGCGCGGTCGGCCGCATATATCGGATGCAGCGGCTCGATGGCAAGCGGCACCTTGGCGGCCCGGGCATGTTCCAGCACGGCGGCGATGCCGTCCTGCACCTGTTGCCGGGCGCCGGCGAGATCCTTCGAGCCCTGCGGCATGCCGCCGACCACCAGCACCAGGCATTGCGCATTTAAGGCGGCCGCGTCGTCTATGGCGCGCTTGTTATCCTCGATGGCGGCCCGGCGTCCGGCGGCATCCGCGGCCGGGAACATGCCGCCGCGGCACAGCCCGGTCACCGTCAGCCTGGCCTCGCGGATATGCCTGGCCGCATTGGCGGTGCCGTATTCCGCCAGCTTGTCGCGCCAGGGCGAGATGCCCCGAATGCCATGACGGGCGCAACCTTCGATGCATTGCGCCAGCGACCATTGCTCGCGCACGGTCGCTGTGTTCAGGGACAGCGGCCCTGGTGTCGTGCCAGGCCTGCTCACACCGCCACTCCATGCACGGCCATGACGGCTTTCATGCGTGCGGCGGCACGGTCGGGATCGCTGAGGAGTCCCGCTGCATCGGCCAGCCGGAACAGCTCGGCCAGATGCAACGCCGAGCGCGCGCTTTCCTGGCCGCCGACCATGGTGAAGTGATCCTGGTGGCCGTTCAGATAGGCCATGAAGACGACGCCGGTCTTGTAGAAGCGGGTCGGCGCCTTGAAGATATGGCGCGACAGCGGCACGGTCGGCGCCAGAATTTCGTGAAACGTCTTCGCATCGCCGCCGGTCAGCGCGCCCAGCGCCGCCGAAGCAGCCGGGGCGATGGCGTCGAAAATCCCGAGCAAGGCATGAGAATAGCCTTGCTCGTCGCCGGCGATCAGTTCGGCATAGTTGAAGTCGTCCCCGGTATACATGCGCACGCCCCCGGCCCCGTTCTTGGGCAACCGGCGGCGCATGACGATCTCCTTATCCTTATCCAGCAGCGAGATCTTGATGCCGTCGACCTTGTCGGCATTGGCGGCGATCACGTCGAGGCAGACTTCCATCGCCTGCATGTGCTCGCCCTTGCCCCAATAGCCGGCCAGCGCGGGATCGAACATCTCGCCCAGCCAATGCAGGATCACCGGCTGCTTCACCTGGGACAGGATGCGGCCATAGACCTTGGCGTAATCCTCGGGCGACCTGGCGCAGGCCGTCAGCGCCCGGCTGGCCATCAGGATGATGCGGCCGCCAAGTTTCTCGATCGCGCCGCATTGCTCCTCATAAGCCGCGATCACCTTGTCGATGGTTACATCCGGACCTGGCGGCAGATGATCGGTGCCGGCGCCCGAGAAGACCACGGCGCCGGGCGTCTCCCTGGCCGCAGCGATCGAGCGGCGGATCAGCTCGAGCGCATCCTTCCAGTCCAATCCCATGCCGCGCTGGGCGGTATCCATCGCCTCCGCCACGCCGAAGCCGAGCGACCAGAGATGCTGGCGGAACGCGATCGTGCGCTCCCAGTCGATCGCCGGCGCCAGCCAGGGATCATTATCGGCCAGCGGATCGGCCACCACATGCGCCGCCGCGAAGGCGATGCGATTGAAAGGCGGCTTCGCCGCCGGGAAAGCCTTGGGAACCTTGAGGGTATGGGGCGCCAGTTTGCCGGGCGCCGACGGCAACTGCAATGTGGTCATGTCATGCCTTCAATTCCGGCAGGTCGATCCAGCGGCGCTCCTGCCAGCTCTTCAGCCCGGCTTCGGCGAGCTGCACGCCCTTGGCGCCTTCCAGCAAAGTCCATTTGAACGGCTCGTCATCGACCACATGGCGGATGAACATCTCCCACTGGGCACGGAAACCGTTCGGATAGGCGGTGTTGTCCGGCACCTCCTGCCAGGTATCGAAGAAGTTGATGCTCTGCGGCAGGTCGGGATTCCAGACCGGCTTGGGCGTCGCGGCGCGCGGCTGGATGAAGCATTTGTGCAAGCCGGCCACGGCCGAGCCCAGCGTACCGTCGACATGGAAGGTGACGAGATCGTCGCGACGCACGCGGGTGACCCAGGAGGAATTGATCTGCGCGATTACGCCATTGGCCAGTTCGAACGTGGCGTAGGCGGCGTCGTCGGCATCGGCCTTATACGGCTTGTCCTGCTCGTCCCAGCGCTGCGGGATGTGCGTCGCGCCCAGGCAGGAAACGCTTTTCACCTCGCCGAACAGGTTGTCCAGCACGTAGCGCCAGTGGCAGAGCATGTCAAGGATGATGCCGCCGCCGTCCTTCAGGCGATAATTCCAGCTCGGGCGCTGCGCCGGCTGCCAATCGCCCTCGAACACCCAATAGCCGAACTCGCCGCGCACGGAGAGCATCTTGCCGAAGAAGCCGCTGTCGATCAGCATCTTCATTTTGCGCAGGCCCGGCAGGAACAGCTTGTCCTGCACGACGCCGTTCTTCACGCCATATTGCTTGGCCGCCTGGACGAGCTCCATGGCGACATCCAGCGTTTCCGAGATCGGCTTCTCGCAATAGATATGCTTGCCGGCTGCCATCGCCTTCTTGAGCAGCTCGGCCCGCATCTGCGTGGTCGTGGCATCGAAGAAAACCGTGTCGTCCCTGTTCTTCAGCGCCGCATCGAGATCATCGGTGAAACGCTCGACGCCATGCTGCTGGGCCAGACGGGCGAGCTTGTCCCGATTGCGGCCGACCAGGATCGGATCGGGCATCACGCGGCTGCCATCCTTGAGCAGGACGCCGCCATCCTTGCGGATGGCGCAGATCGAGCGGATCAGATGCTGGTTCATGCCCATGCGGCCGGTCACGCCATTCATGATGATGCCGAGGCGCTTCATGACGATACATACTCCTTCTGGGGAAACTGCGCGGCCGAGCCGAGCTTGGGAAGAATGGCCGAGGCGAAACCCGGCGCCTTGAGCGAGGCGATGTCGATGGCGCCGTCGCGTATCTTGAGGCGGATCTGGCCATCCCGTCGTTCATAGAGATCGGCATGCGCGGCCAGAAAGGCGGCGGATTCGTCCTCCGGCGCCCCGGCAAAGCCGTCGACGTAATGATGTCCGTTGCGCTCGACATGGGCGATGCCGAGAAAAGCCACCAAGGCACTGTCCTGCTGCAGCGCCAGGCCGGCCTGGCAGGTCAGGTCCTCGGCCGCGATGAAGACGTCGCGGCCGGCCTGCGCGGCCCGGGCGCCGTTCAGCAGCGACTTGTAGAAGCCCTTGCAGGATTTCGACGATACGCCGCTATAGCCGAGTTCGCGCGCGGCCGGGAAGGCGTCGTAGCCGCCGTCGGCTTCGTCGATGATGAAGGCCCAGCGCGTGCCGAGCACGCCGAGCGACTGGCGGTGCGTCATTTCACGCGGCAGCGGCTGCTCGATATACAGCAACCGCGCCGGAAATGCCGCCAGGGCAGCATTGTTTTCCAGCCCATTGCATAGAGCCGCCAGTGCCGCCGGATCGGCATATTGCTCGTTGGCGTCGAGCGTAGCGCGATAATCGACGCCCAGCTCGGCCAGCGCCATGGCGATAACGCCAAGGCGCGCGAGATCGGCATCGACCGCGCCGCTGAGCTTGATCTTGAAGAAGCGGCAGCCGGTGGCGGCATGAATCTCGGCCAAGCCGCCCTTGCCCCGCAGCGGATCGGCCATGCCGATCGTGTGCCGGATGGCCAGGCGGTCCAGCGGCTGGCGGCTGGCCAGGAACCGCTCAATCGTTGCATCGTTCAAATCCGGCGTCAGCCGCGCGTCGAGCCCCATGAGGTTCTGCGCGAAGCCGGCATAGACGTCCAGACGCGTCAGCCGCAGCAGCGCATCAAGGATGGCCTTGTCGATCTCCGCGGGGCCGAAGGCTGCAGCCAGGGCCGGCATGCCCTCGGTTCGTCCGCGCGCCATCTGCTCACCGATGCGGTCGGCATGCAGGCCGAAAGCGGTATCCGGGCGCCGTCCAGCGCGATAGAGCTCCGCTGCGATCTCGAGGGCGCGGCGCAATTCGCCCACCGTCTGTGCCGGCGACAGCGCCGGATTCTTGTCGAACCATTTCGGCACCATCAGTTCGGCGCTCATGCCGGTGCTGCGGCCAAGGCCGTCGACTTCGATGACGGCTTCGACGAAGACCTGGCTGGCCTCCTCGACGGTTACGGCGCCGAAGCGGAATGGCTTGCGGAAGCGGATGAAGCGCTCATGCAGATTCAGATCGCAAACCTTGAGCCGCGGAGCCATGGCTGAATCAGTCGAGACCGGGGCCGGAATGGAAATGGCTCCGGATCTTCTGGGTCAATTCGACAAAAAGCGGATCGCCCATCACGTCGAGCGAACGCGGGCGCGGCAGCGGCACGTCGTAGATGGCGGCAATCGCGCCGGGCCGCTCGGTCATCACCAGCACGCGGTCGGCCAGGAAAACGGCTTCCGGGATCGAATGGGTGATCAGCAGCACCGTCTTGCGCGTCTCGCGCTGGATGCGCTGCAACTCGACATTCATCTTCTCGCGCGTCATGGCGTCCAGCGCGCCGAACGGCTCGTCCATCAGGACGATCTTGGGATCATGCACCAGGGCGCGGCAGATCGAGGCGCGCTGCTGCATGCCGCCGGAAAGCTGCCAGGGATATTTGCGCTCGAAACCTTCGAGGCCGACCATCTTGAGCAGATCGCACGCCCGCTGCTCATATTCGTCCTTGGGCAGGCCCTTGATGCGCACCGGCATCATCACGTTCTCGAATACGCGCTTCCACGGCAGCAGCAGCGCGCTCTGGAACACGATTCCCACGCCGCTATGCGGCTTGGAAATGGCCTTGCCGTCGACGCGGATTTCGCCCTCCGTCGGCGGCATCAGGCCGGCAATCATTTTCAGCAGGGTCGACTTGCCGCAGCCCGAGGGACCGACGACGACGAGGAATTCGCCTTCGTTGATCCCGAAATCGAGCGGCCGCAACGAGGGAACGTCGCCGTCCTGGGTCCGGTAGGTCTTCGAGACATGGTCGATCTCGATGATCGGCCGGCTTCCGGCACTGGCTTCAGACACGATACGCAGATCCGGGCGCAGGGCTGGCTTTACCATGACGGCGACGCTTTCTTACTTCGGCAGATAGTCGTTGGTGTAGAAGGCCTTCGGATTCTGCTTGGCCTTGGCGTCGAGCCCGCCATATTCGACCATCAGATTCACCGTTTCCGTCATATTCTGATCGGAGACGCGGAACGGCCGGTTCGGCTTGCCGCTCGGATCGCGATAGAGCGGGATCGTCAGCTCGAAGCCTTCGGTCAGCGTCTCCTTCTTGCCGCCCTTCGGATTGGCCTTGAGGATCGCATCGGCGGCCGCGGACGGATCCTTCACTGCTTCCTCGATCGCCTTGGTGCTGGCGGCCATGAAGCGGCGCACCATGTCCGGATTGCCCTTCAGGGTCGCGGTATTGACGATGATGCCGGAGCTGACCAGGTTGACGCCGTAATCGGAGAACTTGATCGGATAGACGTATTTGCCGGTGGCATCCTTGATCTTCATGCTCTGGTCCATCACATAGCCCAGCAGCAGATCGGCCTGGCCGTTGATGACGGCATTCAGCTTGGTGGTCGCGTCACCCGACACGGTCTTGAAATCGCTTTCCTTCAAGCCGGTCTTCTTCAGGAAGAGCGGCCAGATCTGCGACATCGAATCGCCCGGCGTGGTGGCAACCGTCTTGCCCTTGATGTCGGCCGGCTTGCGGATGTTCTTTTCGGCAAAGCCCATCGCCGACATCGGGCTGGTCTGCAAAGCGACGCCGATCGCGACTACCGGCGCACCCTTGACGGTGGCGCGCATCATGGTCGGCACGTCGACATAGCCGAAGGTGGCGGTCTTGGCGGCCACGGCCTGCGTGGTCACCGCCGAGCCGCGGCCTTCCTGGATTTCGAGGTCGATGCCCTGCTCGGCATAGAAGCCCTTCTCCTTGCCGTAGTAGAACGGCGCATGCTCGCCATAGACATACCAGTTGAGCATCAGCGTCGCCTTGTCGGCGGCAGAGGCCGGCGCGGCGGCGGCACCGGCGATTAGCACGGCGCCAAGGCCGGCAACGAGTGAACGCTTCATGGATTTCCTCCGTTGGTTTTCTTCCGCTTGCGTTAACTTCCGATCACGAGGTTCTGGCGCTGGCTGGCATGCCAGGGGATGATCAGCCGCTCGATCACATCGATGATCCAGAACAGCACCACGCCGATGAAGGCGAGCACGACGAGCGCCGCAAACATCGTCGGCAACTCGAAATTGCCGATCGAACGCTGCAGCACGAAACCGAGGCCGGAATTGGAGCCGACGAATTCACCGACCACCGCCCCGACCACGGCGAGCGTGATCGAAACCTTCAGGCCGGCAAAAATCGCCGGCGTGGCATGCGGCAGGCTGACCCAGCGGAAGATCTGCAGCCGGTTCGCCTCCATGGCGCGCGCCATGTCCATCATGTCCGGCTCGACCGACTTGAAGCCCTGCACCGCCGAGACGACCACCGGGAAGAAACCCAGCATGAAGGCCGAGAGCACCTTGGGCAGCATGTCGAAGCCGAACCAGACCACGAAGAGCGGCGCGATCGCGATCTTGGGCACCGATTGCGAGAAGACGAGCAGCGGATAGACATAGGACTCCACCGTGCGCGAGCCGGCGATCAGCATCGATACCGGAATGCCGAAGGCGATCGAGAGCAGGAAGCCCCAGACCGTCGCCATGGTGGTCGGCCAGGATTCGGCCAGCAGGCGCGGCGCGTCCTGCCAAAGGGTGATGATGACATCCTTCGGTGCGGGAATCTGATAGGCTGGAATGCCGAAAACGCGGATCGACAGATCCCACAGCACAACCAGCAGCACGAGGAAGATCAGCGGCCGCAACCAGCGCGCCTGCAATAAAGCCTTTATCCCGCCAGACTTCGCCTCTTCTCGCATCCCGTTCCTCCGGCAGCCCAAATCCCGATCTCAACCCGATCCGGCCACCCGACTTTTTAACCCGTTGGTTAAATTCTAGGGACGAGCCTGCAACCGGGTCAAGGCCCTAAACGAAATTCGGCGTAATTTGTCAGCGCGATTTCAGCTTGCCGATCCGCCCCTTCGGCGCCGCGGCAACATGATCCGGCCCCGCATGCAAGGCGGTCAGCACAAGATCCGTCATATGGGCCAGCCGCACGGCCTTTGCCCTCTCGTCAAGCAGATCGCGGCCGAAAATCACGCTCAGCGTGGCGTGATTCGAGATGTAGAAGTAAGCCAGGCTGGCAATCGATATATAGAGCTGCACCGGATCGATGCCGGGCCGGAAATCGCCGCTTTTTTCACCGCGGCGCAGCACATGCCCGATCAGCGCCACGAAAGGCGAATGCATTTCCTTCACCCTGCCCGACCGCTTCAGATACTGGGCATTGTGCAGGTTCTCGGTATTCAGCAGGGCCAAAAATTCCGGGTGATCCAGGAAATATTGCCAGGTGAATCGGATCAGCGTGGCGATCGCGTCGGCTGGCCGCTGCTCTTCCAGATTGAGTTCGCGTTCGGCGGCGCGGATATGCGCGTAGGCCCCTTCCAGGACCTCGAGATAGAGGTCCTCCTTGTTGCCGACATGGTAGTAGATCATCCGCTTGTTGGCGCCGGCCTGCTTGGCGATGCGGTCGATGCGGGCGCCGCTGAGGCCATGGCGGGCGAATTCCGCCGTCGCGGCCGCAAGGATGCGCTGGCGCATGCCTTCGGGATCGCGCTGCCAGCCGGTCGGGGTCTTTCGTTTCGCCACGGAACTCTCGGTCTCGCCAGGAAGGCCCCTGTTATCGGGCCTTGCGGGGCGTATCGCAAGCGTCGGACGAATGCGAGGCTCTAGGCAAGCATCTCCGGCAGGGTGACGACCTTCACCCCCGCCTTTTCCAGCCCGGCGCGGATATGGCGCGCCATCGAGACGGCACCGGCGCTGTCGCCATGCACGCAGATCGAATCGACCGCGCAGGGAATTTTCTTGCCGTTCACCGAGACGATGGCGCGTTCCTGCACCATGCGCAGCACATTGGCGAGGGCCTGGTCGTTGTCATGCACCATGGCGTTCGGCTGGCCGCGCGGCACCAGATTGCCTTCATCGTCGTAATTACGGTCGGCGAAGACCTCCTGCGCGACCGGCAGGTTGGCCTTGGCGGCGGCTTCGACCATGGCCGAGCCGGCCGGTGCCAGGAAGATCAAGTCCTTGGAAACGCCGGCAATGCCGCGCGCCAGCGCCGCCGCCAGGTCCTTGTCGGTCGCCGCCTTGTTGTTGATGGCGCCATGCGGCTTCACATGGGTGACCGTGCCGCCTTTGGTCGCCGCCACGCCGATCAGTGCGCCGATCTGATAGGCCATCAGCGCCTCGACCTCCTTGTTGCTCATGGTCATCGGCCGCCGGCCGAAACCCTGCAGGTCGGGATAGGAAGGATGCGCGCCGATCGACACGCCGTTCTTGATGGCTTCCGCCACGGTATTCTGCATCACCACCCAGTCGCCGCCATGGAAGCCGCAGGCGATATTGGCGGAAGCGACGACAGCCAGCATCGCCGCGTCATCGCCCATCGTCCAGGCGCCGTAGCTTTCGCCCAGGTCGCTGTTCAGGTTCACTTTCATCGCCAGGCTCCCGTCTTGGCATCGACCATGCCGCTGATCAGATTCTCCGTATATAGCGCACTGTGGTCCAGAGCGAATTCCGGCTGCGCCGGCCGGATGCCGGCAATCAGGGCGGCGATCGCCTTTTCCTGCGCGCGGCGGACGGCTTCCGCCTCGGCCACGCCGACCGCCTGGAACGTAATCGCATCGCCGGGCCTGAGCTGCCCGACCCGCGGCAGGTCGGCGGAGATCACGGTGGCGATCTTGGTGTAGCCGCCGGTGGTCTGCCGGTCCGCCATCAGGATGATCGGCTTGCCGTTGCCGGGCACCTGGATCGAGCCGGTGACCAGGCCTTCCGAGGCGATATCGGCGCCGTTCGTATGTTCGATCACCGGGCCGTCCAGACGCAAACCCATGCGGTCGGCTTCCTTGGTCACCATGTAACTGCCCGCGAGGAAGGTCTCGATGCCCCGTGCCGTGAAGCGGTCCTCCTGCGGCCCGAGCACGACACGCACCGGACCCGAGCCGTAAACGGCCTTCGCATCGTCCGCCAGTTCCAGCTCGTCGCCATTTGGCGCCTGTGAAAGCGCCAGCGGCAGCCTGTCGCCGGCCTTGAGCGCCCGGCCTTCGAAACCGCCCAGGCCGGCACGCGTATAGGTCGACAGGCTGTCGAGGAAGGGGGCGATCGCCAGGCCGCCGGCGATCGCGAGATAGCCGATGCTGCCCTCCTCGATGCTGCCGACCTGCAGCCGGTCGCCGCGCTTCAATGTGATTGAACGCCAGGGCTTCAAGCCGCGCGGCTCCCCGCCGCCGGCCGGCTGCAGAACCAGCTTGGCGCTGCCGCAAAAAGCGACGCGCACGCTCTCCGCGGCGACGCTCAAGGTCGGGCCGAGATAGCCGATTTCCAAAGCCGCCGTACCCTCGGCATTGCCGGCCAGGGCATTGGCCAGCCGGAGCGCGATGCCGTCCATGGCGCCGGCCACCGGCATACCCTGCTCCTGATAGCCATAGCGGCCGCGATCCTGCACCGAGGTCGTCAGGCCCGGCGCGATCACCTCGAAGCAGCCGCCGCTCATGATCTCACCTTTAGGGCCGGATAGTCGAAGCGCCCGGCTTCCACTTCGGCGACCATGGCGGCGTAGTCTTCCGCCGAGATCGGTGCGAAGGTGACCTCATCGCCGGCCGCGAGCAGGATCGGCTCGGGCCGCGCCGTCTCGAACAGCTTCAGCGGCGTGCGGCCGATCAGATGCCAGCCGCCGGGGCTTTCCCAAGGGTAGATCGTCGTCATCGATTCCGCGATGGCAACCGAGCCCGGCGGCACCTTCAGGCGCGGCGCCGAGCGGCGCGGCAGATGCAGGGCCTGGTCAAGGCCTCCCATATAGGCCAGGCCCGGCATGAAGCCGAGCATATAAACGAAAAAGCGTCCGGCCGTATGCCGCGCGATCACTTCGTCGGTCGAGAGATTGCAGCGTTCGGCGACCTCGGCCAGATCGGGCGCCAGATCGGGATCGTAGCAGACCGGCAGGCGCCACAGCCGCCCGGCCCGCTCCGCGGCCTGCAGGTCCGGCAGCATGGCGCGCACCTGGCTTTCCAGCTCGGCACGCGTCGCCCGTAGCGGATCGTATTGGACCAGCAGCGCCCGAAAGGAGGGGATGGTTTCGATTACCCCCGGCAGATCCGCCTCCTTAAGGGCGGCGTGCAGCGCCATGACCTTGGCGTTCACGGCACGGTCGATGCCGTCGCCGAATTCGATGCTGAATCCGGTGTCGCCGAACGAGCGGATTTGCGGATAGGCCGTCATGCTGTCTGCATAAAACAGCGCCGCCTATGCCACAACCGGCAAAGCCTCGATATCGTAAGCGTGACCGAGCTTGCGGCCCAGAACGGGGTCTTCCAGCTCCATCTCGAAACGCGCCGCCGGCCGGATGCCGCCGATGGCGCCGAGCGTTCCGCCGAACATCAGGCTGCCGGGCGGCAGCGAGGGCTGGTTGCTGTAGCGGGTCATCAGATCGTCCGGACTGCGCAGACCCGAAACCGCACCTTCCTGATACAGGCTGCGCCTGCCGTCGATCACTGCCCAGGAGCGCAGGATCAGGCTGTCCCAATGCGGCGCCACCTCGTCGTACCGCCACAGCCCGGTGCCGACCACCTTGGCGCAAAGCTGCTTCGACAAGGCCACCCCGGCGGCTTCCGCCTTGCGGTCGGTATGGTCCGAGCCCAGCGTCACCCAGAGGCCATCGGCCAGCGAGACGATGACCGGCTCGATCTCGCCCGAGGTGTCGGGACCCAGCACCTGCAGCCTCGTCGTCTGGCTGAGCTGGCCAGTGCCGATCCGATAGAACAGCGGCACGCTGCTCGGCCGTTTCACGCCGATGGCGGCCAGTTCCTCGATATGATGCTCGATGGCCTGCATGTCGCGGCCTGCCCAGCCGGCGACGATCAGGGTGTCGATCTCGACCGCGATGCGATCGCGGCGGTCTTGCCAGATGCGTTCGAAGGTAAGCACGGATCTATCCTTACTAATCAGCCGAATGCCGTCGGCAGCCAGAGTACGATACCGGGAAAGATCGCCAGCAAGGCAATGAGTGCGATCATCGCCAGCACGAAGGGCACCGAGCCGGCGATCACGTCGTTGAGCGTGCCGGTGGTGCGCAGCGACTGCACGACGAAAAGGTTGAGGCCGACCGGCGGCGTGATCAGCGCCATCTCGATCAGGATGATCAGGATGATGCCGAACCAGATCGGATCGAAACCGAGCCCGAACATCACCGGAGCGACGATCGGAATCGTCGTGATCATCATCGACAGCGTCTCCATGAAGCAGCCGAGGATCAGGTAGAAGACCACGATGGCGATCAGCATCTCGAATTTCGACAGCCCGAGGCCGGCGATGTAGTCGGTGATCATGGTGGTGAGCCCGATCGCCGAGATGACGAAGTTCAGGAAATAGGCGGCGATGATAATCAGCATCACCATGGCCGTGGTGCGCATGGTATTTTCCAGGACTTCCTTCAGCATGGCGAGCGATAGCCGGCGATAGGCGACGGCCAGTCCCAGGGCCGCCACCACGCCGAGCGAGGCGGCTTCGGTGGGCGTCGCCAAGCCGGCATAGATCGAGCCGACGACAACAAGGAAAATGCCGAGCGGCGGGACCAGATCGACCAGGCTGCGCAGCCGCTCGCCCCAATTGGCCGACAGCGGCCTGCCGCCCCAGCCGGGCCGGACGATGCAGAAGACGGCGACGATCGCCATGAACAGCAGTGCCAGGCCGAGACCGGGAATGATGCCGGCGAGATACAGCTTCGGAATCGAGGTATCGGTCAGCACCGCATAGATGATCATGTTGATCGACGGTGGAATCAGGATCCCGAGGGTGCCGCCGGCCGAGAGCGTGCCGAGGAACAGCCGCTCGTTGTAGCCGTGCTTCTTGACCAGCGGCAAAGCGACCGTGCCGACGGTGGCCGCAGTGGCGACCGAGGAGCCCGAGGTGGCGGCGAAGATCGCGCAGGCGCCGATATTGGAATGCATCAGGCCGCCGGGAATCCAGGACAGCCATTTGACCATGGCGTCATACATCCGCTCGGCCACGCCGGCGCGCAACAGAATCTCGCCGAGCAGAATGAACATCGGGATCGAGACGAGCAGGAAATCCTTCGACGACGACCAGGCCACCTCGCCCATGGCGAGCGTCAGCGGCATCTTGGAATAGATCTTGTCCAGCAGCAGGCCGAGCGTGCCCAGGGCGCCGGCCACCGGCAGCGCCGCCGCCAGCAGGGCAATCAGGAGAATGAGCGAGGTTGCGAGCATCTTACTGGTCCAGAGGCTTGAGGCTGGCGGTATGGGAGGCTTCGTCGGCGGCGTCCTCCTCGATGGTGCGGGCGCCGGCGAGGCTGCGCACGGTGGGAAGGTCGCCGCTCAGAAGCGCCAGCAGGGCGCGCAGCAGCAGTGGTACCAGGGTAAAGATGAACAGGCCGAAGCCGATCAGCCACAGGCTTTGCGGAATCCACAGCGGCGTCTGCAGCGGCGTGGTGGCATGGGCATCGAAGGCCAGCGAGGTGTTCAGCACCGACCAGGCCTGCCAGGTCAGGATCCCGAGGAAGAGCGCCAGCGACAGCAGCGCCACGATGTCGAGCACGGCGCAGAGTGCGGCCGGCAGCCGGGCGTAAAGCGCATCGACGCGCACATTGGCGCGGCGCAGCAGCGTGAAGCCGAGCGCCCAGGCGGTGCCGATGGCGAAAGCGTAGCCGGACAGCTCGTCCGAGCCGCCCATGGTGACGAGGAAAATCTTGCGCATAAGCACGTCGACCGAGACCAGAAAGGCCGAGGCCAGCACAAGCGCGCCGCCGAACCAGATGGCATAGCGGGAGAGTCGGTCGGCAAGGCCGAGCCAGCGGTCGAGCAGCAGGATCATGGAATTCAGTCTAGCAGAAAGCGGCGGGGCCCGGCACAAAACCGGAGCCCCGCCCAGTCACAGGGAGGATTACTTGGCGGCGGCGGTCAGGCCGACCACCTTGCCGATGCTGTTGTTGAAGCTTGCGACGCAGTCGCCCTGGCAGCGCGCTGCCCATTTCGGCAGCACGGTGTCGGTCAGCGCCTTCTTCAGCAGCGCCTTGTCCGCGTCCGAAACCGGCACGATGGTCATATGCGCCTTGGTGCCCATGGTGCAGTCGGCCTTGCCGGCATTGCACTCATAGCCCTGCTGGGTCTCCTCGGCGGCCGCCTTCCAGATGCGGTCCTCCAGGCCGGCGATCTCCTTCTGCAGGAAGTCGCGCACCTTCGGGTCCAGCCGCTCCCAGGTCTTCAGGTTGACGGCATGCATGACGTGGCTCCAACCGAGCGGCAGCGCATAGATATGCGTCGCCACTTCATACCACTTGGCCGAGTTGCCCGAGAGCGTGCCGGTGATGGCGCAGTCGACCACCTTGTTCTGCAGCGCCGGAACGACTTCGTTGAACGCCAGCGTCACGCCGGTGCCGCCGAAGGCCTCGACGAATTCGGCCAGCGTGCGGTTGCCGGTACGCACCTTCTTGCCCTTCAGGTCAGCCAGGCCCTTGATCTCGCCGTTGCAGAACAGCACCTGGGCCGAATACGGCCAGATACCCAGCACCTTGATGCCGAAACGCTCGCCGTAGAACTTGTCCAGCACCGGCTTGTAGGCATCAGAGACCTTGCGGGCGGTGGCGACGTCGGGCGACAGGCCGGCGAGATCGACCGCTTCGTTGCGGGCGTCGTCGGCGGCGACATAGCCGAGCACCGTGGAGCCGAAATCGATCACGCCCAGGCGCATCAGACGGAAAATCTCGGCGCCCTTCAGGCCCATTTCGTTGAACGGCGTGATCTCGGCCGAGATCGCGCCTTTCGACTTCTCCTCGATTTCCTTGGTCCAGAACGGCTGCTCGAAATTTTTGTACTGGGTCAGGTTGCCCCAGGCGCCGACCACCTTCAGCTTGGTCTTCGGCATGTCCTGCGCGAAGCTGCTGCCGGCGATGCCGACCGCGAGCGCTCCCGCCAATGCGAGCAGCTTGAACGTTTTCATCATCTCTTCCCCTCTTCGTTGATGAGATTTTAAAGTATTGCCAGACGACTGTTCTTAAGGTCGGTGACCAGCATGTAACCCGGGGCATGGGTGATCGAGAATTCCGGCCTCACCGCCGCGATCACCGATTGCGGCGTCACGCCGCACGCCCAGAAGACCGGGATTTCATCCGCCTTCACCTCGACCGCATCGCCGTAATCGGGTTTCATGACGTCCTTGATTCCGATCACTTCCGGCTTGGCCAGATGCAGCGGCGCGCCATGCACGGACGGAAAGCGCGAAGTAATCTGCACCGCGCGGATGGCATCGGCCGGCTTCAGCGGGCGCATCGAGACCACGACGGGCCCATGAAACGGACCGGCCGGCGTGGTCGGGATGTTGGTGCGATACATCGGCACATTGGTGCCACAGGAAATATGCCGCAGCTCGATGCCGTCCTCGATCAGCGCCTCCTCGAACGAAAACGAGCAGCCGATCACGAAGGCAACCAGATCGTCGCGCCACAGCGCCTTCAGGTCGGGCACCTCGGCGACCAACTCGCCGTTCCTCCAGACGCGATAGAGCGGAATGTCGGTGCGGATATCGATACCCTCGCCCAAGGCCGGCAAGCGCGGATCGCCCGGCTCGCTGGCCGCCAGCAGCGGACAGGGCTTCGGATTGTAATGGCAGAAACGAAAGAAATCGTCGGCCAGCGCCTTCGGGAGGATGGCGAGATTGCCTTGCACATATCCGGGCGCGATACCCGCGGTCGGACCGCGATGCTCGCCGCGGCGCACGGCAAGGCGCGCCTCGCGGCCGGTGGCATAGATCCGGTTGCCCTGCTGCGTGGCAACAGCATTCATGAACGCCCACTCCCCGTATCGTGACGACCGGGTCATCGCAACATGATCGGCGCGGGTCTGTCCAATCGTGAGTTCGGATGGATGGCGATAAGGATTTCTTATCGGTACGCTATCCGAGCAATACGCTTCGGCAGAGGCAACGCCTCATTCCGCCGGCTCGGCCAGCGGTCGTTTGGATGGGCCGGACTGGGCCTGCCGGTGCAGGACCATGTCGTCATGCAGACGGCTGATGATGGTGCTGCCGGTGCGTGTGAACAGTCCCGGGATGGCCGCATGGACCAGGCAGGCCAGGCTTGCGAGCAGCATCCGCCCGGAAAAGCTGAGCGCCATTGCGGCATGCTGCCCGTAGCTCTCGCCGACGCTACGCGGATGATCGGTAAACAGGCGTGCCAGCATGGAAAACTCCGTCCAATCGGGTTTTCCGCAGAGTATTGCGACCCCTTAAAGCATTTTTCCCAAATTATTGACGATTATATGCTAAAGATGAGGAAATTTTCTCATGCCAAGGCCTCATGCCCGAATTCGACCGCACCGATCTGCGCATCCTGGCGGCACTGCAGGAGGATGCCAGCCTCTCGCTCAATGACCTGGCCGGGAGCGTCAATCTTTCGACCAATGCCTGCTGGCGACGGGTGAAGCGGCTGGAGGAAGCCGGCGTCATCCGCAAGCGGGTCGCGCTGCTCGATCCGCAGGCGGTCGGCTGCGGTGTGACCGTCTTCGTCGCCGTGCGCACCAGTCAGCATACCCATGACTGGCTGGACGCCTTCGCCAAGGCGGTGCGCAGGATTCCGGAGGTGGTCGAGTTCTATCGCATGAGCGGCGATCTCGATTACCTGCTGAAGATCCTGGTCGCCGACATCGCCCATTACGACCGGGTCTACAAGCGGCTGATCAAGGAGATCAGCCTGACCGATGTCTCGGCCAGCTTCGCCATGGAGCAGATCAAGTACACCACGGCGGTGCCGCTGCCCGACAAGGCGACGCTGTCCTGACCCGCCGCCGGCCCCGGCTTCAACGCCGGGGGCGGGCGCGCCGTTTGCTTTCGGCCTCCGCCAGCTCGCGGGCGATCGCGGTCACCGCCTCCGCAAGATAGCTGTCCGGCTTCATCGGATAGCAGGCATGGAAGTTCAAGTCCGGCAGGCTCTGCTCGGCCTGAACCACGCGCAGGCGCTTTTCCGCCAGTTCGCGGCCGATCACCACCGGCGGAATCGCACTGATCCCGATGCCGTCCAGGGTCATGCGGACGATGGTACTGAGCGAAGCATTGCCATACATGCGCAGCGGCGGAAAATCGGCATGCGTCATCATCTCGCGGACCGTGGAATAGGGTCTGGTGTTGCGCGGATAGGTGATGATCGGCCAGCGCGCCAGCGTGGTCAGCGGCACCGGATCGGCGCCCAGATCGAGATCGGGGCTCGCCACCCAGGCCAGGGGATAGCTGGAAAGCGCCACATTCTTCATGCGCGGCTCGCTGATCGGCCCGAGCACGAAACCAATATCGAGCTGATGCGCCAGCAGCCGCTCGCGCAGCACCGGGGTGATATCGACTTCGATCTCCAGGGTCAGGGCCGGGTAGACCGCGTGCATGCGCTCGATCAGCCTGGCGAGCCAGGTATGCACGATGGTCTCGGCCACGCCGAGGCGCACCACGCCGCGCATCGCCTTCTTCTCACCGGCCGCCTGCATCATATCGGCGCGCAACTGCACCATGCGTTCGGCGTAACCGAGCAGTTCGCGGCCCTTGGGGGTGAGGCTGATGCCACGCGGTTCGCGTTCGAACAGCTTCACCCCCAGCTCGTTTTCCAATTGCGCGATGCGCTGCGAAACGGCCGGCTGGGTGGTGTTGAGCTTGTCGGCGGCGGCGCGGAAGCCGCCGAGATGGGCGACCCAGACGAAAGTCTCGAGATTGCGCAGATCGGCCACAGTCATCCCTAATAGCAGGCGGCGAGTTAACGATAAACTCTTCTTATCGCCGCGGCCGGCAAAGAGAAAGATTTGGAACGTTTGTTTCATTGTCAGCAGAAACCGAATCACTTGTTGCAAGGCCGTGTGATCGGGCATAGGATCGGCCGCCATGAACCGGGACGCGCTTGCCGACCGCATTGCCGACGCCTTCGACGACCTGCCGCCGCAACTGCAGGCCGCCGCCCGTTTCGCGCTGGATCATCCCGATGATGTCGCGCTGCTGTCGATGCGCGAACAGGCCCGCCGGGCCGGAGTGCCGCCGGTCACCATGACCCGGCTGGCGCGCCAGCTCGGCTTCAGCGATTTCCAGGCCTTCCGCGACCTGCATGCCCGCGCCCTGCGCAAGCCGGCAACGCAGGCCGCCGCCGAATACAGCACCCGCGCCGACCGGCTGCAGCACCGCCAGCAGCAAAGCGGCGATGCCGGGCTGGCCGCCCAGATCGGCTGGACCATGGCCGAGCAGATCGCCGATGCCCATGACGATGCCGGCATCGCCGGCATGATCGCCGCCGCCAAGCTGATCGAGAAGGCGCGCCGGGTCTATTTCCTGGGCCTGCGCTCCAGCCATGCCGCCGCCTTCCATGCCCAGTACATCTACAGCCTGTTCCGCGATAACGGCCACCTGCTGGACGGCGCCGGCGATACCGGCGTCGACGGCCTGCGCCAGGCCAGCCGGGAGGATGTCCTGCTGGTCGTCAGCCTGCCGCCTTATGCCACCGCTACGGTGGAGGCGGTCAATTATGCTATCGCCCGCGGCGTTTCCATCGTGGCAATCACCGATAGCCGGGTCGCGCCGGTTGCCAAGGCGGCCAGGCAATGCCTGCTGGTGCCGACCGAGACGCCGTCCTTCTTCCGCGCCGGCACGCCAGCCTTCGCCGTCGCCGAAACCCTGGTGGCGCTGATCGCCGCCCGCGGCGGCGACAAGGCGCTCGCCGCCATCCGCAATGCCGAGATGCAACTCGGCGCCCTCGCCACGTATTGGACTCCCCAGCCCCGTCGCAAAAGGTCGACATCATGAGCACGCATATCCTGCACCGCCAGATCAACCACACCTACCCCGTCGCCGTCGGCGGCAAGGGCGTCTATATCGAGGATGCCCAGGGCAAGCGCTATCTCGATGCTTCCGGCGGCGCCGCGGTGAGCTGCCTGGGCCATGGCCATCCGGATATCATCCGCGCCATGCATGAGCAGGCCGACAAGCTGGCCTATGCCCATACCAGTTTCTTCACCACCGAACCGGCCGAGAAGCTGGCCGACCGGCTGGTGGCGACGGCGCCCGCCGGCATCAGCCATGTCTATTACGTCTCCGGCGGCTCGGAAGCCATCGAGGCGGCGCTGAAGATGGCGCGGCAATATCATGTCGAACGCGGCGAGCCGCAGCGGCGACATTTCATCGCGCGCCGCCAGAGTTATCACGGCAACACGCTGGGCGCGCTCAGTGTCGGCGGCAATGAATGGCGGCGCCAGCAATTCGCGCCGCTGCTGATCGGCGCGCATCACATCGCGCCCTGCTTCGAATACCGCGAGCGCCGCCCGGAGGAGACCCAGGACGCTTACGCCCGGCGCGCCGCGAACGAACTGGAAGCCAAGATCCTCGAACTCGGCCAGGACAGCGTGATCGCCTTCGTGGCAGAGACCGTGGTTGGCGCCACCGCCGGCGCGGTCACCGCCGCTCCCGGCTATTTCAAGCGCATCCGCGAAATCTGCGACAAATACGGCGTGCTGCTGATCCTCGACGAGGTGATGTGCGGCATGGGCCGCACCGGCACGCTGCATGCCTGCGAACAGGAAGGCATCGCTCCCGATATCATGGCGATCGCCAAGGGCCTCGGCGGCGGCTATCAGCCGATCGGCGCCGTGCTGCTGCAGCAGAATATCTTCGACGCCTTCAAGACCGGCAGCGGTTTCTTCCAGCATGGCCATACCTATCTGGGCCATCCGATGGCCTGCGCCGCAGCCCTGGCCGTGCAGCAGGTGATCGAGCGCGACAAGTTGCTCGACAACGTGAAAGCCATGGGCTTGCATCTCCACGACCGCCTGACCGAGCGTTTCGGCAACCACCGCCATGTCGGCGATATCCGCGGCCGCGGCCTGTTCCAGGCGATCGAGCTGGTAAAGGACCGCGCCGACAAGTCCGTTTTCGACCCGGCCAGGAAATTGAATGTCAGGATCAAGGCGGAGGCGATGGCGCGCGGCCTGATGGTTTATCCGATGGGCGGCACCATCGACGGCAAGAATGGCGACCACGTGCTGCTGGCGCCGCCCTTCATCTGCCGGAAGGAGGATATCGACGCCATCGTCGAACGCCTGGGCGATGCGGTCGATGCCGCGATCAAGGCGGTTGCCTGATGCAGTCCGGAAACACCATCCCCGCCATCCTCGCGGTGGCCCCGAACGGCGCCCGCAAGCAGAAGACCGATCACCCGGCGGTGCCGCTGACCGCGGCTGAACTTGCCCGCTGCGCCGCCGACTGCGCTGCCGCCGGCGTGGCCATGATCCACCTGCATGTGCGCCGGGCCGATGGCCGCCATTCGCTCGATCCCGATCTGTATCGTGACGCGATCGCCGCCGTGCGGCGCGAAGCGGGCGAGCGGCTGATCATCCAGGCGACCTCGGAGGCCGCCGGCATCTATAACCGCCATGAGCAGATGGCGGCGATACGCGCATTGCTGCCCGAAGCCTGTTCGCTGGCGATCCGCGAGATCGTGCCGGATACCGAAGCCGAGCCCGCTGCCGCCGCCTTCCTCGCCGAACTCTACAGGGCCGGGGTGATGATGCAGTACATCCTCTATTCCGATGAGGATCTGCACCGTTTCCACGAACTCAAGACACGCGGCATCGTTCCCGGCGACCGGCATTCGGTATTGTTCGTGCTGGGGCGCTATACCGCCGGCCAGCGTTCCGAGCCGGCCGATCTGCTGCCTTTCCTGAATGACTGGAGCAGCGCGGACGGCATCTTTTCGGTCTGCGCGTTCGGGCCGAAGGAATCGGCCTGCGCGCTGACGGCGCTGGCGCTGAACGGTCATGCCCGCATCGGCTTCGAGAACAACCTCTCCCTCGCCGATGGCAGCACCGCGCCCGACAATGCCGCGCTGGTGCGGCAGACGGCGGCAGCCGCAAGCCTCATGGGCCGCAGCATCGCCTCGGCCGATGCCGCCCGCGAGATACTGGCAAAGCTGCGCTAGGGTGTGTCGTCAATTGTATGAGAGGATGGCGGCGGCGAGCTTTGTGGCTGCTGCGAAATGGTCGGCTCGTTTGTCGTAGCGGGTGGCGATGGCTCGGAACTGCTTGAGGCGGCAGAAGAAGCGCTCGATGCGGT
>NZ_DASVCJ010000065.1:0-237629 GCF_036381655.1 Ferrovibrio sp. | reverse complement strand
TGACCTCCTACCAGCAGGGATGGTGAATCTGATTCGTCGAAAACCCGAAACCCAAAACCGGCGCCGACTCACAAAGGACTCACCACCGTCTCAAACAGGTCCCAAGACACGATTCAGAGACATCGAACTACGCTCTAGCCGAGGATTCGCCGGATCCGTTGCTTGGCGAGAGGCCGCAGCCCATCAGGCATGCGCGACGGATGGCTCGCGATGAGAGGCGATATTTTCAATATACCATTGATAGGTTTGCCGCAGACCATCTTCGAGTGATGTCTGCGCCTGCCAGCCCAGGCCGCGCAGGCGGCTGACATCCACCACCTTGCGCGGTGTGCCGTCCGGCTTGCTTTGATCGAACACCAGCTCGCCATGAAAGCCGGTGACGCGGCCAACCGTCTCGGCCAGCTCCCGAATCGTGACTTCACGGCCGGAGCCGAGATTGATGATATCCTCATCGGAGTAATGCTTCATCGCATGGACGATGCCATCGGCGGCATCGTCGACGAAGAGGAATTCGCGCAGAGGGGAGCCGGTCCCCCAGATTTCCACCGCGTCCGCGCGCTCCTCGATGGCGCGATGGAACTTCGCGATCAGAGCCGGGATGACGTGACTGCCCATCAGGTCGAAATTGTCGCCGGGGCCGTAGAGGTTCGATGGCATGACCGAGATGAAGTTTCGGCCGTATTGGTACCTATAGGCCTGAGCAAGCTTGATGCCGGCGATTTTTGCCACGGCATACCATTGATTGGTCGGCTCGAGCGGGCCCGAGAGCAATGCCGATTCCGGGATCGGCTGAGGCGCCATGCGTGGATAAACGCAGGACGATCCGAGGAAGGTCAGCTTCTCGACGTCACAGCGATGGGCCGCGTCGATGATATTCGCCTCGATCATCAGGTTGTCGTAGATGAATTCCGCCGGCTTGGTGTCGTTGGCATAGATGCCTCCCACCTTGGCTGCGGCAACGAAAACAGCCTGGGGACGCGTTTCCCGCATCCATCGATCGACCTGCTCCCTGGAGCGGAGGTCGACCTGCTGGCGCGGCGCCGTCAGGATTTCGCAATCCTCCGCCGCCAGCCGTCGCACCAGCGCGGAGCCTACCAGGCCGCGATGGCCGGCTACCCAGACCCGTTTGCCGGCCAGAGCGTAATTTTCCTTACCAGGCATTGGCATACTCGCTGTGTTGCAGGCCGATGCGATCGGCCTCGACCATTTCGGCGACCAGCTGCTCGAAACTGGTCTTGTGACGCCAGCCGATCTTGCGCTGCGCCTTTTCCGGATCGCCAAGTAGGAAATCGACTTCGGTCGGCCGGTAATAGATCGGATCGACGGCGACAAGGATGTCGCCGGTGCGGTTGCAGATACCTTTTTCGTCCACTCCCTTGCCTTCCCAGACGATCTCGCGGTCGATATGGCGGAAAGCCAGCTCGACGAATTCGCGCACCGAGTGCACCTCGCCGGTCGCCAGAACGTAGTCGTCCGGCTTGTCCTGCTGGAGGATGCGCCACATGCCTTCGACGTAATCCCGGGCATGGCCCCAATCACGCTTGGAATCGATGTTGCCGAGATACAGGCATTTCTGCAGGCCCTGCTCGATGGCGGCAACGGCGCGCGTGATTTTGCGGGTCACGAATGTTTCACCGCGGATCGGTGATTCGTGATTGAACAAAATACCGTTCGAGGCATGCATGTTGTAGGCCTCCCGGTAATTGACGGTGATCCAGTAGGCATACAGCTTGGCGGCAGCGTAGGGGCTGCGGGGATAGAACGGCGTCGTTTCCCGCTGCGGAATCTCCTGCACTTTGCCGAACAGCTCTGAGGTGGATGCCTGGTAAAAACGCACCCTGTCCTCCATCTTCAGGATACGGATGGCCTCCAGGATGCGGAGGGTGCCGAGCGCATCGGTGTTGGCCGTATATTCCGGAGTGTCGAAGCTGACCTGGACGTGGCTTTGCGCGGCCAGATTGTAGATTTCCGTCGGCTGCGTTTCCTGGATCAGGCGGATGATATTGGTTGAATCCGTCATGTCGCCGTAATGCAGGAAGAACCGAACACCCGATTCATGCGGATCCCGATAAAGGTGATCGACGCGTTTGGTATTGATTGATGACGACCGCCGTTTGATTCCGTGGACGATATAGCCCTGATCGAGCAGGAATTCCGCCAAATAGGCACCGTCCTGCCCGGTAGCGCCGGTAATGAGTGCAACTTTGTCGGCCATGAGAACGTCCTCTGTTATGATCCGGTCTTAGGGAGTGGCGTCAGGCGTCTTTGCGCCGGTCCGCCGATCCAAGGGGCGTTTCCTCAAATGAATGCGATCCGCTGAGCGACCGTCTTCCACGAGTAGGTTTGCAACACATGATCCCGTCCGCCTTCGCCCATGCGAGCCAGGCGCTGAGGATCTGAGATGGCATCGAGAATGGTTGCCGCAAGCGCCTGCGGATCTGCTTCGTCGACCAGGAAGCCATACCGGCCGTTGTCGGTGATTTCCGGCAGGCCATTGCGCCACAAGCCGATCACCGGCGTGCATGACAGCAGGGCCTCAAGGTAGACCTGTCCCCACGGGTCGTTCAGCATGGGCTGGACCAGCAGGCTCGCCTCGCGGTAGAGCCGCTGCAATTCTTCCCAAGGCAGATGTGCGCGGAACGTGATGCCTGGCTCGTCCGGCACGAAGGGGCGGCTGCGCTGATCGCCGACGATGGTGAGCTGCAGGTCGGGGCGATGCTTGCGCGCAATACGGAAGGCCGCCAGCAGCAGCTCACCGCCCTTGGCCACGAATAGGTGTTTTGCCACGAACAGAAGATGCGGCCGGCTGTAGTCCTTGGCGCCGTTGAACGGCTCGATTTCGCCCATGCCGGAACCTACGGCGGTGACCTGCTCTGCCGGGATGCCGTAATGATCGATGATATGGTCCCGAACATATGCGCCGAACGTGAAAATATGGGCGGCACAGGACAATGACTTATGTTCGAGCAATTCGAAGGCTTCGACCGCGCGGGCGCTATAGCGGTTCCGATCCGGGCGGTGTTGCAGCGATAAAGACCAGGTATGGTCGCAGTACAGATAATGTCTGGTGCCGTCCTCGGCCTCTGTCGGCAAAAGATCCATGCTACCGGTATGCAGCGCATCCTGGATGCCCAAACTGGCCATCGCCGCCGCCAGCCGCGCCGCAGCCCGGCGGCGCGCCGGCAGTGTTCGCAGGACGGCCTCGCGGCTCCGCGGCGTGCCATACCCCATCAGGCTGAAATGGGTTGCCAGCAATGCCTGCTCGCCGCGCATGGCGCCGGTCCCCACACCGGCCACCGCGATTCCGAGGGCCTTCAGTTGCTGGCTCAGGTTGTAAGGCGCGGCAGACCATGTGCGGCGGTCGAGCGGGTCACCGAAGACGCTGCTGACCGCAACGCGCTCAAAACGCTTCTGAACGCCAGATGTCATTGGGACAGTTCGGGCTGCTTCGGCTGTCGCAGTCACAGTGGACCCTCGGGAGCATGAGGCGGGTGGTCAGCATAGAACCCCAGTGAAGGGGTGGTTTGCCAGTGATCAACCTGTGACTGATCGGCTGAAAAATATGGTATGACATGGCGTTAGCAGGAATCGGGTCGACGTTGGCTTGCGACGGGACAAGATAGGCTTCATCGCGCCAGAGTCGAAAAAAGAAAGGCCGGCGATTGCGCCGGCCTTCCTGCGGATCAGGAAATTCCCGCTGGTCTACTTGGAATATTTTTCGATGAGGCTGAGAGCGTCGTTATAGAGCGTCTTTCCGTCGAAACCTCTCTTGTTCATATCCGCAATCCATTCCGCGATCACGGGTTCCGCCGCCTTGCGGAAGCGTTCGGCCTCGGCGCCGCCGATTGAGGTGAATTGTCCGCCGGCTTTCTTCGTGATCTCGTAGCCGTCAACATCGGCCTGATCCCATATCCTTCCCGCTTCCTGCGACAGTGCGGCGCCGGAATTGTCATCGATGGCCTTTTTCAGATCGGCGGGCAGGCTGTCGTATTTCCGCTTGTTCATCGCGAAGATGAAGACCGAAGTATAAAGCCCGTGCTTACCATCGAGTTGGGCGTGATATTTGGTCAACTCATGAACACGCAGCGGAACGATGACTTCATACGGCACCACGGCACCATCGATGACATTCTTCGACAGCGCCTCCGGGACCTGGGGTACCGGCATGCCGATCTGGGTTGCGCCGAGTTCTTCCAGCATCTGTCCGACCCGCCGGGTGGGGGCGCGCAGCTTCAGGCCTTTCAGATCTTCGATCTTTGTTACGGCCTTCTCGCGCGTGTGAATCAGGCCGCGCGCATGGACGTGGAAGGCGAGCGGGTGTACGTCGGCGAATTCCTTCTGCAGGTGCTTTTCATAGAATTCATACAGGGCCCGGCTGGTTGCAGCCGCGGTCGTGATCATGAAAGGCAGCTCGAAGACTTCCGAGGTCGGAAAGCGCCCGGGGGTATAGCCGGGCAGTGTCCAAGCCGCATCGATGACGCCGTCCTTGACCTGATCGTAAAGCTGCGGCGGTTTGCCGCCGAGTTGCATCGCCGGATAGATCTCTATCTTGAGCCGGCCATGGGATGCCGCCATTACCTTTTTCGCCCAGGGCTCGAGCAGCCCGACTTGTGCAGTCGACTGCGGCGGCAAGAAGTGTTCCACCCGCAGCGTGATCTGATCGGCGGCCTGCGCCGGAGATAGCGGCTGAATCAGCCCCAAAATGGCAGCACTGCATAATCCCGCAAATGTGCGAATAGCGGACATGGCATTTTCCTCCCTTATCCTGCCTAGGTTTCCCGATTGCAGAGCAATGGCGTAATTTGCTCGTTACTTCTCGCCGTCGCCATACAGCGATCTTGAGGATCGGTTGTCAGCTATGTCAATAATTGCATGTCAAACCATCGGTGGAAAAAGCTGATCGCGGCGGAGATACTGCTCCGCTGCAATGCAGGAGGAAAAAGACGCCGGATGAATGCTTGCGACGCCCTATCCCGTGCGGGCGATGCAACGGGAAGGGCCTAGCGCCTTCGCTTGCAAGCAATTTCGAGGGGGGATGAGGATGGCCAGCGATCGAGATACGAGATCAGGGAGCGTTTTAGAGCGTGCCATCGGGCGGGGATGTGTCGCGCTTGCCCTTTTTGGCGGACTGGTTCTGGCGGGTGTTGCGCTGATGACGGTGGTGAGTATTGCAGGTCGCGCCACATTTTCAGCGCCGGTTCCCGGTGACTTCGAATTGGTCGAGCTTGGTACCGGCGTCGCAATCTTCTGCTTCCTGCCATATTGCCAATTCACGCGCGGCAATGTCTTTGTCGACATTTTCACGGCTGGCTTGTCGCCGCGGGCGCAGTCCAGCCTCGACTTCGTCAGCAATGTTCTTTACACGCTGATCGCCGGCCTGCTCGCCTGGCAGTTGCTGCGTGGCGGACTGGAAATGCGCGGCTATCAGGAAACCACCATGGTCCTGCAGATACCGGTCTGGCTCGGCTATATCCCGGCCGTGTTGGGGACCGCGTTCCTTGCCATCGTTTGCGCCTTCACCAGCTGGCGCAGCATTCGGGAAGTGCGAGCCGGGATTCATCCGGAAGGCGCGAGGATACCGGAATGAGCGGCGTCGCAGTCGGTATTGCGGGTTTCGGCATCATGTTCGTGATGCTGGCCGTGCGGGTTCCCATCGGCCTTGCCATGCTGACCGTTGGAATGGCCGGTTACACCGTGCTGAACGGCTGGCTGCCATTATTGAGCTATCTCAAGGCCGCGCCGTTCCAGCTTTTTTCTAGCAACTCCTTATCGGTCATTCCGCTATTTCTGCTGATGGGCCAGCTTGCCAGCCGAGCCGGACTGAGCCGGGCATTGTTCCGGGCAGCCTATGTCTGGCTCGGGCATTGTCGTGGCGGGGTCGCTATGGCTGCCATCGGATCCTGTGCCGGGTTCGGTGCGATCTGCGGCTCGTCTTTGGCCACGGCTGCGACCATGGGGCAGGTTGCCTTGCCGGAACTTAGGCGTTTCAAGTATTCCGGGGCGCTGGCGACCGGCACGCTGGCTGCCGGTGGCACGCTGGGTATCCTCATTCCGCCCTCGGTGATTCTGGTCATCTACGCCATTCTGACCGAGCAGAATATCGCCAAGCTGTTCATTGCCGCCTTTGTGCCGGGAGTTCTCGCCGCGGTCGGCTATATGATCGCAATCGCCGTTTATGTCCGCGTCAATCCGGAAGCGGGACCGGCCGGCCCGCGGACAAGCTGGGCCGAGCGGCTTGAAAGCCTGCGCGAAACCTGGCCAGTGCTGATGATCTTCGCTCTGGTCATCGGCGGCATCTATCTTGGCTGGTTCACGCCCACCGAAGGGGCGGCTGTCGGTGTGCTTGGCACCGGTGTGATGGCCTTCACTCAGGGCGGCATGCGCTGGTCCGGGTTTCTGGAATGCCTTCTCGAGGCGGCACGGGCGACCGCGATGATTTTCCTCATCCTGCTTGGCGCCGATTTGCTGAATGCCTTCTTGGGGTTGAGCCGGCTGCCGATGGAGGCCGCTTCTGCGATTGGCAATAGCGGTCTGCCGGCCTATGCCGTCTTGCTCGCCATCCTGCTGCTGTATCTGGTGCTGGGCTGCTTGATGGATAGCCTTTCGATGATCCTGTTGACCATCCCGATCTTCTTTCCAGTGATCATGGCATTGGATTTCGGCATGACGCCTGAGCATACCGCGATCTGGTTCGGCATTCTGGCGCTGATCGTAGTGGAAGTCGGGCTAATCACACCGCCAGTCGGCATGAACGTCTTCGTCATAAACGGGATGGCGAAAGGCGTTTCGATGGGAGAGAGCTTCCGCGGGGTTGTGCCGTTCCTGATCTCGGATTTCATCCGCGTTACCCTATTGATCCTGTTTCCGGCGATTACGCTTTTTTCCATCGATCTCCTATTCTAGGGAGTGATACCATGCGCATCTGCCGCTTCAATCAATGGCGCTGATCGGCCGGGCAACGTCTTCCAGAGTTCGGCGTTCGGCGGCGACGCCGAAGATCGCCTGGATGATTCCGGCGGTCACCATGAGCAGCGCGCCGAGAAGATAACCGATCAGCACTTGATCGCGTGATCCGCTTTCGATCAGGACGCCGAACAGGGCAGGGGCTGCGACTCCGCCCAATCCGGTACCCACGGCATAGAAGGCGGCGATAGCCAGAGCGCGGATTTCCAAAGGGAAGGTTTCGCTGACCGTCAGATAGGCGGAGCTGGCAGCTGCCGAAGCGAAGAAGAAGACCACCATCCAGGCTATCGTCTGGGTCGTCCCGTTGAGCACGCCCTGCTGGAACAGAAATCCACTGATCGTCAGCAGCAGCCCCGAGATGATGTAGGTGGCGGCGATCATCGGCCGGCGGCCGACCGTGTCGAACAGGCGGCCCAGCAGCAATGGGCCGAGTACATTCCCGGCAGCGAAAGGCAGGATATACCAGCCGACATTTTCCGCCGCCACGCCGTAGAAGTCGGTCAGCACCAGCGCATAGGTGAAGAAAATGGCGTTGTAGAAGAAAGCCTGCGCCACCATGAGACTGAGGCCGACCAGAGCGCGCCGGCAATGCACGCCAAACAGAACCGTCGCGATTTCGGCCAGTGTGGCATGATGGCGCTCGCGCAGCTGGAAACGCGGTGGGCCGGCGTTCGGCAGCTCCTTTCCCCGCTGCGCGATGGTCCGTTCAATGCTGGCGACGATTTCCTCGGCATGGTCCGCCCGGCCATGGGTCAGCAGCCAGCGCGGACTTTCCGGAATCCAGCGGCGCATGAACAGGATCGGGATGGCAAGTACGGCGCCGATCAGAAAGCAGGCCCGCCAGCCGATGTCGGGGCCGAGCAGATGCGGATCGAGCAGCAGGATCGATCCGGCCGCGCCTAATGCCGCGCCGATCCAGAAACTGCCGTTGATCGCCAGATCCGACCAGCCGCGCACCCGGGCGGGCAGCAATTCCTGAATCGCGGAGTTGATCGCCGTATATTCGCCGCCGATGCCGGCGCCGGTGATGAAGCGCAGCAGCGCGAAGCTCCAGATATCGGTGGTAAACGCGGTTCCCGCCGTTGCCAGGCCATAGGTAGCCAGCGTGATGAAGATCAGCTTGCGGCGGCCGAGCCGGTCGGTAAGCCAGCCGAACAGGATTGCGCCCGATACGGCGCCGGCCAGATAGGCGCTGTTCGCCAGGCCGACCTCGGCATTGCTGAATTGCAGGGAGGCGCTTTCCTTGAGCACGCCGGAGACTGCGCCGGCCAGCGTGACCTCGAGACCGTCGAGAATCCAGGTTACGCCAAGAGCGACGACGACCAGGACATGGAAACGGTCCCAGGGGAGCCGGTCCAATCGCAGCGGAATATCCGTCTTGATCGTGCGCATCCCGCGACCAGCCTCTCGTGCCCCTCTCCCTGGGGAACCCTAAATCTCCAATCATGGCGATTTTTGGGTGGGTGAACCGATGGGCTTGCCAGCCGAAGGACATTTGTTATACTGCATAACAATTATCTTATAAGCAGATACCGTCATGCGTCTGAATCCGGTTGAACGACCTGTCCTCCCCGACCTTGGCCTGCCGCCAAGCCTGGCCGTCGAATTGCACGGTGAGATAGCGATATTGCGCCTCAAGCGTGCGGAAAAGCGCAATGCGCTCGACAATGCGACGGTGCGCGGCCTGCATAGGTTTTTTGCCGCACCGCCGGAAGGGGTGAAGGCCGTCATCATCGATGGCGACGGTCCGCATTTTTCCGCTGGACTCGACCTGTCCGCAACCCAGGAATTGTCGGCGACCGAGGGGGTCGGACATTCGATGATGTGGCACGAAGCCTTCCGCCATATCCAGTTCGGCAAGGTGCCGGTCATATCCGTGCTGCATGGCGCGGTAATCGGCGGCGGATTGGAATTGGCTGCGGCGACGCATATCCGCATTGCCGAACCGTCGGTGTTCTATGCCTTGCCGGAAGGGCAGCGCGGCATCTTCGTTGGCGGTGGCGGCTCGGTACGTATTCCGCGCCTGATCGGAGTTGCCCGCATGATGGACATGATGCTGACCGGCCGCGTCTACGATGCTGCCGAGGGGCATGCCATTGGTCTGTCGCAATATCTGGTCGATGAGGGCGAGGGGATGGTCAAGGCCATGGAGCTGGCGAAAAAGATCGCTGGCAATGCGCCGATGACCAATTTCGCGGTCATGCATGCCTTGCCGCGCATTGCCGAGAGCGGCCCTGAAGCCGGCTATATGATGGAAGCGTTGATCTCGTCCATTGCTCAGGCCGACACCGAGGCAAAGACGCGTATTCGCGATTTCCTGGAGAAACGGGCCAGCAAGGTACGCTAGTGGGTTAAGAAATCCGCCGTCCGGTGGGCGGCGGGCGTTGTCGTTTATCGGAAAGGCTGAAGCGGCACAGATTGCTCCTGATCGGCTTTTCATCACGCAATGGCATAATTCAGCCATCGTTGCCAACCAGAGGATTGCCAATGTCGCCTAACCTGCCCGGATTGACCATTGCTTTTGAAGACATCTGGCTGGTCGACGGCGTCCGAACGCCGTTTGCCGATTACATGGGACCGCTGAGCGATATCTCGCCTATCGACCTCGGCATCAAGGTGGCGCGCGAGGTCTTGAAAAAAAGCGGCATCCCGGCGAACGACATCGGCACCGTAGTTGCCGGCAGCATGGCGCAGGCTTCCTATGACGCTTACATGCTGCCGCGTCATATTGGCCTCTATGCCGGAGTTCCCATCGACGTGCCGGCGCATCTGGTGCAGCGCGTCTGCGGTACCGGGATCGAGGCGATCCTGCAGGCCTCATCGCAGATCAAGCTCGGGCAGACGGAGGTCGGGCTTGTCGTCGGCACCGAATCGATGAGCCGCAATCCGATCGCCGCCTACAGGCACCGCAACGGCTTTCGCATGGGCCAGGTGGAGTTCAAGGATTTCCTCTGGGAGGCGCTGATCGACCCGGCGCCCGGCATCATGATGGGCGATACCGCCGAGAATCTGGCGCGCGAATATCAGATCACCCGCGAGCAAGTCGACGAGTATGCCGCCGAAAGCTTCGAGCGGGCCCTGAAGGCGAGGGAAAGCGGATTCCTGGCCGGGGAGATCACTCCGGTGGTCAGCGAGGAATTCGCATTTGACGGCTACAATAAGCGCGGCATCAAGCTTGACCGCAAGACGCCGGAGGTGAAGGAGGATACGCATATCCGCCCGTCGCCGCTGGAGACTTTGGCCAAAATCCGGCCAGCCTTCGGAGGGGTGCAGACCGGCGGCAACTCCTCCGGCGTGGTGGATGGCGCCGCGGCAGCCATCGTCGCTTCCGGCAGCTATGTCAGAGACAATAACAAGGTGCCGCTGGCGCGCATCGTTGCCGGCGCCAGTGTCGGCGTGCGCCCGGAGATCATGGGGATCGGGCCGGTGCCGGCGATCCAGGCCGTCTGCGCCAAGGCGGGTATTACGATCGATGATGTCGACCGCGTCGAGATCAATGAGGCTTTCGGCGCTCAGGTCATGGCCTGCATGCGGGCGCTGAACCTCGATCACAAGAAACTCAATGTCAATGGTGGCGCCATTGCCATCGGGCATCCGTTGGCGGCGACGGGCGTGCGGCTGTCGGTCACCGTTGCCCGCGAATTGCAGCGCTCCGGCCTGCGCTACGGCATTGCCTCAGCCTGCATCGGTGGCGGGCAAGGTATCGCGCTGTTGGTGGAAAACCCGGGCGCCGTTACGCTGGCTCACTGATCCGGCGCTTTCTCCCGGCCGGGTCAAGGGCGGCGACCAAACAGGTCGTCGCCCTGCTTTTGGTTGTCAGGATAACGCGGCAAGCTTGCCGAGCTGCTCGAGAAGAAGCTGCTTGTTTGTGCTTCCCAGAGCCTCTTCCAGCCGCCGCTCATGCTGGGCGATCAGGTGCTGGTAGGCCTCCTTCAGGAAAACCTCGCCTTTAGGGGTGAGGTAAAGGGCATTTGATCGCCGATCTCCCGGCGCAGCAGCCCGCCTCGCCAATTTCCGCTGTTCCAGCTCGTCCAACAAGGCGACGAAATTGGCGCGGTTGATCCCAAGTGCTTCGCTGACACGCGACTGTTTCAAACCTGGGTTGGCGCCGATGATCGCCAAAACGGAGAATTGCGCCGGCCGCAGATCGAAATCCTTCATGCAATGGAGGAAGTCCTGGAAAACGGCTAGCTGCGCGCGCCGCAGGGAATAGCCGAGCAAGCCTTCGAGGCAGCCCAGAGAGATATCATTGCCGCCGTTCGTGGCGAACTCACGCTCGGTGCCGGCAGCGCTTTCTGCACCGCTGGATGCCGTTTTCGGCTTGGTGACGTTGCGGGTCGTCCTCAAGGCCTGCCCTCTATGAATACGGCCGCCTCATGGGCGGCGAATCGCTTGCCGACCGTGAGGCGGAAACTCCTGGCGGTTTAGAAGAAAAGGAGGGCCTTGGCAATGGATGCGACAGATTCGAGAAAATAGTATATGTTAATTGTTGTATAATATAATCAAATCGTATGGCCGGCTTGATATTGACCGGTAAAGGCAGCGACGGTATCTATCGAAAGATAGTTTGAGGGCAAACTAATATGAAGACAAACATTTACCGCATCACGGTCGAATGGGGAGATGCCGATCCTGCCCGGATTGTCTTCTATCCGAAATACTTCACCTGGTTCGACGCGGCAACGCGGCATCTTTTCGTCAGCGCCGGTTTCAAGATACCCGATATCTACGATCAGCATGGCGTCATCGGCATGCCGATCGCCGAAGCGAATGCCAAATTCCTGGCACCATCGAAATTCGGCGACGAACTCGAAATCCAGAGCGGCGTGAGTGAATGGAGCGAGCGGTATTTCGTCGTCAGCCACAGGATCTTCAATGCCGGAACGCTGAGCGTCGATGGCTACGAGAAGCGCGTCTGGGCCGCGGCGCATCCGGAAAAGCCCGGTCGTCTGAAAGCACTGCCGGTGCCTGAAGAGATTCGTGCCAAGCTTTCCTGAGCTTATGCCAACGCCATGCGAATGCCTTCCGCCGCATAAAGCAGCGGCGACAGGTAGCGCTGGCGCATTTCCTCGACGCTGATGCGGGAAGCATGGCCGCTGATGTTCATGGCGGCTAGAACGCGGCCCGCCTGGTTGCGGATCGGCACGGCAATCGAGCGCAGTCCGATTTCCAGCTCCTGATCCACCAGGGCATAGCCGTTATGTCGTACCTCGGCGAGGATATTGCGCAATGCCGCAGGGTCCGTGGCGGTATGTGGCGTCAGTGACTCGAACATGGCGCGCTGAAAATAAGCGTCAAGCTCGGCCGGACGCAGATCGGCCAGCAGGACGCGCCCCATCGAGGTGCAATAGGCTGGCAGCCGCGAGCCGATACCGAGTGCGACCGACATGATGCGCTTGGTCGGTACGCGAGCGACATAGACGATATCGCAATCCTCCAGGACGGAGATTGAACAGGATTCGTTCACGCGCTCGGTAAGCTGCTCCATGAAGGGCTGGGCCCTTTCCCAGATATGCTGGGAGGTAAGGAATGCAAAGCCGAGTTCGAGCACACGCGGGGTCAGGCGGAAATACTTGCCGTCTCCGGCGACATAGCCCAGTTCGCATAGGGTCAGCAGATAGCGTCGGGCGGCGGCCCGCGTCATGTCCGAACGCCGGGCCACCTCGCTCAAGGTCATCTCGTCATTGTCGCGGTCGAAGGCGGTGATCACGCGTAAACCGCGGGCCAGCGATGTCGAGAAATCGCGCGCGTTGATCCCGATTGACAAGCCTGCCTCCCCGCCTTGTAATGTTGGATATACATATTATCGTGCGTTAAACGAACAAAAAGTCAAGCCAATGTCGTCCATCACGACGATTTGAGGCAAGATGGTTGAGTGCAGGGATCTGACCTGCATCAGCCGGGAGGAAGGGCACAATGACGACGGTGATCGGCTATAAGCGGCCGGCGGCGGGTACGCAGCCGGATTATCTGCACCCGCCTTATCAATCCTCGATCAAGCGTGCCCCAAGCAAGCCGCTGGTCCTATTGCCGCATACGCTGTCCGAAGTGACCGGACCGGTTTTCGGCCATGACCGCATCAACCCGACCGACAACGATCTCACCAAGCAGCATGCCGGCGAGCCGATCGGCGAGCGGATCATCGTATCCGGCCGGGTTCTCGACGAAGATGGCCGGCCCGTGCCGCATACCCTGATCGAGATCTGGCAGGCGAATTCGACCGGCCGGTATTGCCATGCCAACGACCAGCATGACGCGCCGATCGATCCGAATTTCACCGGCTATGGCCGTACGCTCACCGACGAGGAAGGCCGCTATCGCTTCATTACCCTGAAGCCGGGCGCTTATCCCTGGCGCAACCACCACAATGCCTGGCGGCCGCAGCATATCCATTTTTCGCTCTTCGGCCCGAGCTTCATGACGCGGCTCGTGACGCAGATGTATTTTCCCGGCGATCCGCTGCTGCCGTTCGATCCCATCTTCAACTGCATGACCGACCAGCGGGCCCGCGACAGCATGATCGCGTCCTTCGACCTGGAAAGCACCATTCCCGAATTCGCGCTCGGCTATCGCTGGGATATCGTCCTGCGTGGCCGTAATGCGACGCCGTTCGAGAAATAAGCAAGCGGATTTCAGGATATAAAGCCATGGCGTTCATTCCCACTGCCTCGCAGACAGTTGGCCCTTATCTGCATCTCGGCCTGACTCCCATCACGATTGCCGATATCGCCAAGGACGCGACGCGCGGCGAGAAGATCGTCATCTCCGGCCGCGTGCTCGATGGCGAGGGCCAGCCCATTCCGGATGCCCTGATCGAATTCTGGCAGGCCAACGCGGACGGTAAATACGCCCATCCGGAGGATACGCAGGACAAGCCGCTGGATGGCAATTTCCTCGGCTTCGGCCGTATGCCGACCGATAAGGAGGGACGCTTCAGCTTCTCCACCATCAAGCCGGGTGCCGTGCCAGGACCCGGCAATACGCTGCAGGCGCCGCATATCGTGGTCTGCCTGTTCATGCGTGGCATGCTCAAGCACCTCTACACCCGCATCTACTTTTCCGACGAGGCAGCCAATGCCGACGACCCGGTGCTTGGCCTGATCGAAGACGCGCCGCGTCGTGACACCCTCATCGCCAAGCGTCAGCCCGGAAAAGCGGAATACCGCTGGGATGTGGTGATGCAAGGACAGGACGAAACCGTGTTTTTTGATTGCTGATCGGCTCCGCTGACGCGATCATATCGCTATGACAGATTCCGGCGGTTTGCTTGATTCGCTGTTCATCGGCGGCCCTGCGCGGGGTTGGTTTTCCGACCAGGCCCGCCTGCAGGGTATGTTGGATTTCGAGGCGGCGCTGGCGCGGGCTGAAGCCAAGGCTGGCGTCATACCGCAGGCGGCTATCGCCGCCATCGTGGCCGAATGCGAGGCGACGCGGTACGACATTGGAGCTCTTGCCGAGGCGACGGCAAAGGCCGGCAACCCTGCAATTCCCCTGGTGAAAGCGTTGACGGCCAGAGTGGCGCAGCGGAATGCGGACGCCGCCCGCTATGTGCATTGGGGCGCAACCAGCCAGGATGTGATGGACACCGGTTTGGTGCTGCAGTTGCGCCAGGCGATCGGTGGTATCGAGGCGGAACTGGCCCGACTGTCTTCCGCTTTGGCTGATCTGGCGCAGACCCATCGCGATACACCGATGGTGGGCCGGACATGGTTGCAGCATGCACTGCCGATCACATTCGGCGTGAAGGTCGCAGGCTGGCTCGATGCCATGGAACGTCACCGCCAACGCCTGCAGGACATGAAGCCGCGGCTTCTGGTTTTGCAGTTCGGCGGTGCCGCAGGTACATTGGCCGCTTTGGGCGACAGAGGCCTTATCGTTTCTGCCGCTTTGGCTGAAGATCTCGAGCTTGGCCTGCCGGCCATGCCCTGGCATGCGGCGCGCGACCGCGTCGCCGAATTCGGCACGGTGCTGGGGCTTCTGGTCGGCAGTCTGTCGAAGATCGCGCGCGATATAGCGCTGTTGATGCAGACCGATATCGGCGAGGCTTCCGAGCCGTCCGGCGAGGGGCGCGGCGGGTCTTCCACCATGCCGCATAAACGCAATCCGGTCACGGCAGCCGTTGTTCTCGCCGCAGGCAACCGGGCACCGCAGCTCGTGGCGGGCTTGCTCAGCGCGATGACGCAGGAGCATGAGCGCGGTCTGGGCGGCTGGCATGCGGAGTGGATGATTCTGCCCGAACTCGTTCAGGTCGCATCTGGAGCGCTGACTCACATGGCCGATACCATCACCGGTCTTGAGGTCGATGCCGACCACATGCGCGCCAATCTCGATGTGACGAACGGACTGATCATGGCGGAGGCCGTGATGATGGCTCTGGGCTCCAAGATCGGCCGTCTGGCCGCGCATGACCGGATCGAAGCGGCATCCCATCGTGCCATCGCCGAACGGCGCCACCTGCGTGACGTACTGAAGGATGATGATGTGGTAACGCAGCATCTTGGCGGAGAATTGGACCGGCTGTTCGATCCGCTCGGCTATATCGGCGTTGCACCCGCCTTGGTCGATCGTGTGCTGGCGGCCCGCCGCAAATAACCAACCGGAGGAATCATGCCCTATATCGCCTGTGATGATGGCGTCCAGCTTCAATATCGCCTGGAAGGCCCGGACGACGCCCCTGTTCTGGTGATGTCGAATTCGCTTGGCACCACGCTTGATATGTGGGTGCCGCAGCTGCTGGCCTTGGTACGCCGCTTTCGGGTGTTGCGCTATGACGCGCGTGGCCATGGCGGCTCCGGAATATCGCCGTCCCCCTATCAGTTGGACCGGCTCGGCAAGGATGTCCTGACGCTCCTGGATGGGTTGGGGGTATCGCGGGCGCATTTCTGCGGTTTGTCGATGGGCGGCATGACCGGCATGTGGCTTGGCGTGCATGCGCCCGATCGCATCGACCGGCTCGCCCTTTGCAACACTGCCGCCAAGATCGGCACGCCGGGAATCTGGAATGACCGCATTGCTGCGGTGGAAAAGGGCGGCATCGCGACCATTCTGCCGGGCGTGATTCAGCGCTGGTTCACGGCGGACTTTGCGGCGCAGCATCCGGATGCCGTCAAGCCGATCGCCGACATGCTGCTGCAATGCCCGCCTGAAGGCTATATTGCCGCTTGCGGCGCCATCCGCGACATGGATCAGCGCAACGAAATCGCGGCCATCCGCAACCCGACCTTGGTGATCGCCGGCAGCCATGATCTTTCGACGCCGGCGAGCGACGGGCGCTTCATAGCCGAAAAGATCTCCGGCGCCCGCTATGTCGAACTCCCGTCCGCGCATCTATCAAATATCGAATGCGAGAAGGCCTTCACCGAAGCCCTGCTCGAATTTCTGACGGCCTGATACGGAGGGACGCAGATGGACGAGAAGCAGCGCTACGATGCCGGAATGCAGGTGCGGCGGGCGGTCCTGGGCGATGCCCATGTCGACCGCTCGATCAGCCGGCGTAACAGCTTCAACGAGGAATTCCAGACTCTGATCACCCGATATGCCTGGGGCGAGATCTGGACGCGACCGGGGCTTGATCGCAAGACACGCAGTTGCATGACGCTGTCGATGATGATCGCGCTGAACCGCCCCGACGAATTCAAGCTGCACGTGCGGGCCGCCTTCAATAACGGCCTGACGCAGGATGACATCAAGGAAGTCACCATGCAGGCAGCGATTTATTGTGGCGTCCCCGCCGGGAACAGTGCCGTCCACTGGGCGGAGGAGGTATTTGCCCAGATGGAGCAGAAACCCTAGGCGGGCATGAAAACGGCGCCAGATGGCGCCGTTCCCGATTGCGGATTTATCCGGCTTTCGCCTGACTTTGCCCTTGGCGCTGGCCGCCGGGGCGGCCGAAGCGGTGCTTGTTTGGCTTTCGGGCAGGCTTGTGTTGCGGTTGCCCCTGTTCAGCGCGATAGCCTTCCCGATGAGGGTTGCTGCCCTGCCGGTGATTGTGACCGTGGCCATGGCTGCGCTGCTGCTGCGGACGGGCCTCCTTCGGCTCGGCGGCCGTGGCGGCAGCCAGACCCGCATCGCCGCGCCGGTCGGTGGCCGGAAGGCGTTGACGCGTCAGTCTCTCGATATCGCGCAGATACGCCCGCTCATCCTGGGCGCATAGCGAGATTGCCTGGCCGGCGGCGCCGGCGCGCGCCGTGCGGCCGATCCGGTGCACATAGCTTTCCGGCACATTCGGCAGTTCGAAGTTGATCACATGGCTGACGCCCGAAACGTCGATGCCGCGGGCGGCGATATCGGTGGCGACCAGCACGCGGATGCGCCCGGATTTGAATTCGCTCAAGGCCCGTTCGCGCTGACTCTGCGACTTGTTGCCATGGATGGCGTTCGCGGGTACTCCGCCATTGGTCAGGTGGCGGGCGACACGGTCGGCGCCATGCTTGGTGCGGGTGAAAACCAATGCCCGTGTGATGGCCGGATCGGCCATGATCTCGGCCAGCATGGCACGCTTGCGTTCGGCCTCGACGAAAATCACCGTCTGCTCGATCCGCTCAGCGGTGGTTGCCACGGGCGTGACCTCCACCTTGATCGGGTCGCGCAGGAAGCCGGCTGCCAGTTGGGCGATATTCTGCGGCATGGTGGCTGAGAAGAACAGGCTCTGGCGCTGTCTCGGCAGGGCCTGAGAGATACGCTTGATCGCATGCACGAAACCGAGATCCAGCATCTGGTCGGCTTCGTCCAGTACGACGACGCTGACCTGGTCCAGCTTGAGCGTATTCTGCTGCAGGTGATCGATCAGACGGCCGGGCGTGGCCACCAGAATGTCGACGCCGCGTGCCAGGGTCTGCACCTGGGGATTCATGCCGACGCCGCCGAATACAGTGGCGATAGACGGCTTCGTCTCGCGGCCATAGGCGCGGAATTTCTCGGCGATCTGGCTGGCCAGTTCGCGCGTCGGGCTCAGTACCAGGGCGCGGCAGGTCTTGGGCGCCGGGCGGCGCTTTTCGGCCGCAAGGCGATGCAGGATCGGCAGGGCGAAGGCGGCGGTCTTGCCGGTGCCCGTCTGGGCGATGCCAAGCAGGTCGCGCCCGGCGATGACCGGCGGGATGGCCTGGGCCTGGATCGGCGTCGGTTGGGTATAGCGGCCTGCAGCCAGCGCATTGAGGAGCGGCTGGCATAGGCCAAGGTCGGAAAATGTCGTCAAAACGGAATCCTTCGAAGGCGCACGATGGCGCAGGCCTGCGGGCCTGAAGCGCAGCGATCGGGCGCGGGGTTTGATGAAACGCCCCGCGTGACCTGGGTCGTGATAGGAAATTCAAGGCGCCGGGCAGGACGAAATGGCGATTCGAGCCATTCGCTCACGCGGCCGCAGCGCAAGAGGCCGCCGAAGCAGCATGCGCTATATGAGGCTTTGGCCGGTCCGGGTCAAGAGAAATATCTGGATATGTTCAGAATCCGTAGAGTTCGGCAGGGTTGTCGACCAGGATTTTCTTGCGGTCAGCCTCCGATGGCGCCCAGTCGAGCAGCAGGTCCATCAGGGCGGCATCATCGGGATAGCCGAATTTCGCGGCCTGGGCATGAGGCCAGTTGCTGGCCCAGATCATCCGTTCCGGGGCTGCCTTCACCAGCGCCTTGGCAAGAACGCCGACATCCTCGTAATGCGGCTTGCCGCTTTTCGAGGTCTCGTAGACGGCGGCGAGCTTGACCCAGACGCGACCGGTTTCCACCAGCCGCAGCAGGCTCTGGAAGGACGCGTGCTCTACTGGGACCGGTTCGAGGAATTTGCCGATATGGTCGATCACCACATTGCAGGGCAGGCGTCTGAGCGTTTCTTCGTGCCGGGGCAGTTCGCGGCCATCGAGCTGCACCAGGACATGCCAGCCGAAGGGATGCACTCGCGCCGCCATCTGCTCCAGAACATCGAGGCCCAATGTGCCGCCAAGCAAGGCCATGATGCGCAGGCCACGGGCACCGGCCTTGGTCAGCCTCTCCAGCTCAGTATCGCTTGCACCGGGCTTCACCACCACGACCGCACGCGCATTCGCGCCAAGTTGCGCCGTCGCATCCAAAGTCAGGCGATTATCGTCGCCATAGGCGTTCGGCTGGACGACGACGACGCGCTCGATCCCGAGCCAAGCCATCACCTTGCGATAATCGGAAACGGAAGCATCCGGCGGCGTCGGTGTGCCGGGAACGGCTTCGTACCGGCTGTCGTAGAAATGGATATGCGTATCGCAAGTGCCGGCGGGAGCCTTCAGGCGGGGCGGCGGGCCGGTGAGCGTGCGCGTATACATGAAAATCCTCCCTCAATCGATGCGGTAGCGCCGCAGCGTTTCATCCACCGGTACGAAGCCGATGCCAGGGGCGCCCGGCAGCGCGATCTGACCAGCCTTCGGCAGGGGGATGTCCTGCCCCAGCCAGGCATCCGGTTTCACATAGAGGAACTCGAACAAACCGATCTGTTCGAGATGTGCCGCCAATTGCAGCGTCCCCCAATAGCCAGGCCCAAAATAGGGCGAATGCGGCATGACCGGCTTGCCGGCAATCCTGGCCAGGGCGGCGATCTTGAGGAATTCGCTGATGCCGCCGACCTTGGTCACGCTCGGTTGCGGATAGGCGACGGCCTCGATCAGGCGCTTGAACTCAACCGCCGTGCAGGCATTTTCGCCGGCCGAGAGCGATACGCCGAATTCGCCCAGATGCTTCAGCGCGTCGTAATCCTCCGGCGGGAAAATCGGCTCTTCGACCCAGAACAGATCGAGCGCCTTCAGGCGCGGCAAGACCGCTTCTGCTTCCGGCACCGACCAGTGACAGTTGACATCCGTGGTCAAACGAATGGTCTGTCCCACCGCGCTGCGGCCGGCGGCGATATTGTCGTAGGTGACCTCGTGCAGTTTCACATCCTGGTAGCCCTCCGCCACGGCCTGTGCGGCGACGGCCGCAATCGGCGGCGGTGCGCCGTAGCGGACCAGGCTGGCATAAGCGGGGACGGCTTCTCGCACCCGCCCGCCCAGGTAATCGGCAAGACTCTTTCCGGCCGCCTTCGCCGCGATATCCCAGAGCGCGATATCAAGACCGGACAACGCGAAAATCGTGATCCCATAGCGGCCCCAGATATGGAGATCCTTCTGCAATTGCAGGTTCAATGCCGGGATATCATCGATGCTGCGCCCAACCACCAGCGGCGCGATCATCTCGTTGACGGCCGCGGTAACGGAACGCGCGCAGCTATAGGCGAAGGCCTCGCCCCAGCCGACCAGGCCATCCTTGGTGGTCACGCGCACCAGCACCGTATCGAAATGAGTCCAGCCGCGTTCCTTGTGGCGCGGGCCGGAATAGAGATCGCTGAACGGAATTTTCAGCGGAATCGCCTCAATGCTCTGGATGCGCATGGCGTCCATCATTGCTTGCGCAGCTTGGCGAAATCGCCGTCGAATTCCTGGCTGCAGAACGGGCTGCCGCCCTGGAAATAATCTCCGATCTCGTCTTTCGGCAGTTTCTTCTGCGCCTCCAAGGCTTCGGCTGCGAAATCCTCCGCTTTGCCGCTCGGGCGATAACCGAGCTCGAGCGCCCGGGCATTGTCCCACCACGCCCGCTTATTGTCCGACATCCCGTAGACGGTTTCGTAGACCAGATCGGGTTTTTCGAGGCCGATCCGGATTAGCTGCACCAGGTCGTCCGGCTTCAGCCAGATCGCCAGGCGGCGCTCGTCGACAGGCTTGTCGCCGAAATTGCCGATGCGGATGCTGAGTACACCTATGCCATGCTTATGGGCATAGAGGGCGCCAAGACCCTCGCCGAACAGCTTGCTGACGCCGTAACGGGTGTCAGGTTTTGGCACGGCTTCAATGCCGATTTTACGATGCCGTGGGTGGAAGCCCATGACGTGGTTGGAGGAGGCGAAGACGATACGCTTGACGCCTTTGCGGTGCGCCGCCTCGAACAGGTTGTAGCAACCGATGATGTTGGCGCGCAGAATGGTTTCCCAGGGGCCCTCGACCGAGAAGCCGCCCAGGTGAACGATGCCGTCCATGCCCTCGCAGATCTTCTCGACGGCGGCCATGTCGGCCAGGTCGGCCGGCAGGAAGGTTTCGTCGTCGTGCAGATCGGAGGGCGCCTTGATGTCGCTGAGGATAAGATCGGGGTAAATCGGCTTGAGCAGGCTGCGTAACCGCGTTCCGACGCCGCCGCTGGCTCCAGTAAGCAGAACCCGTTTCATGCGCTGCCTCCTTGATTTGCGGCCCGGCGTTATTGCGGACCGAGTTTGTCGATTAAAGCCTTCAGCATGTCGTGCTCCTCATCCGTGCAGTCAACCAACGGCGCGCGAACCGGTCCGGCGTCATGGCCGACCAGGCGGACGCCGGCCTTGATGATACTGACGGCATAACCCGCTCGCCGGTTGCGGATCGCCGCATAGGGCATGAAGAATGTATCGAGTATCCGGGTCATGGTTGCGGTGTCGTCGCTGGCGACGGCGCGGCAGAATTCCATCGCGGTCTTTGGGATGAAATTGAAGACGGCGGAGGAATAGACCGGCACGCCCATCGCCTTATAGGGGGCGGCAAAGAATTCCGCCGTCGGCAGGCCGCCGAGATAAGCGAAGCGGTCGCCCATCTTGCGGCGGATCGAGACCATCAGTTCCAGATCGCCGACGCCGTCCTTGAAGCCGATCAGATTCGGACACTCGTCGGCCAGTTTTGCCAAGGCATTCGCTCCGAGCCGGCAGGCGCCGCGATTATAGACGATGACGCCGATCCTGACCGACCTGCAGACTGCCGCGACATGACGGCGGATGCCTTCCGGATCGGCTGCGACCAGATAGTGCGGCAGTAACAGCAATCCGGCGGCGCCCAGACGCTCCGCCTCCTGCGCATAGGCGATCGCCTGCCGCGTGCCATAGCCGGTGCCGGCAATGATCGGCACCTTGCCGCGGCAGGTTTCGACCGCGGTCTTGATCACGGCGCCGTATTCGTCTGGCGCCAGCGAAAAGAATTCGCCGGTGCCCCCGGCCGCGAACAGCGCGCTGGCACCGTAGGGCATCAGCCATTCCAGACGGCGGCGATAGCCTTTCGGCTCGAAATTACCGGCGGAATCGAAGTCGGTAACGGGAAAGGACAGCAAGCCGGCCGAAATTGCGGCCTTCAGGGCATTCGGTTCCATGGGTAGCCTCGATACGGAGTACGTTTAGGCGTTACCTGATTTGAGTGTCGCCGCGCTCGGATTGCTCCATAGCCCGGCGCAGGCGCTCACGGCTTTTCTCCAGATGCAGTCGCATGGTCGAACGCGCGGCGTCGGCGTCCTGGCACAGGATGGCCTGATAGATGTCTTCGTGCTCGCGATTGACCCGCCGCAGATATTCGGACCGGTCTTCCTGCAGGACCCGGAAGGTCTGCAGGCGCGCCCGCGGGATCAGCAGGGCGCCGAGATAATTGAAGAGATGCGTGAAATGCGGATTGTTCGCCGCCTCGGCGATGGTGCGATGAAATTCCAGGTCCGGCGCCACGGCATCTTCCGCATCCTCGATGGCGTTGGCCATTTGGCTGAGCGCGTCGCGCATCACCTCCAGATGCTTCGGAAGGCGCCGCCGCGCCGCCAGCGCCGCTGCCTCGGCCTCCAGGGCCGTGCGCAATTCGAGGACGTTGATGACCTCCTTGACCAGATCAAGGCTGGCTTCGTCGATCTTGAAGGGGCGTCGCGCGATATCGGCGGCGACGAAAGCGCCGACGCCTTGGCGGGTCACGACCAGGCCTTCGGCCCGCAACGCCGCCACGGCCTCCCGCACCACGGTGCGGCTGACGCCGGTGGCGGCCACCATTTCCTGTTCCGTTGGCAATTTCGAGCCGGGCTCTAATTTGCCGCTCAGGATGTCGTTGGATAGCCGTTCGACCAGCTCTGCCGTGAGGTTACGGGGAGCCGGGAGAGGGGCCATTGAAAAGGGCTTGTCTTTCACTTCGGACAAGATTACCGTCTGCTCATCAGGTCATCGTATGACATGATCATAGGGTCAACACCTGCCAGGGTCAACCATCAGGGTCCGATTGCCCTGGAAAGATACGAAAGGCCGGCAGACGGCCGGCGGGAGGAAACGCAATGAATAGACGTGAGGTGCTTCGCCTCAGCGGTGCCGGCCTAGTGGCGGGCACCATGGGCGTGACGCTGCTGAGCAGCCGCGCGGCGCTGGCTGCCGACTTCCGCTCGTCGGATACGCATCCGCCGGATTATCCGACGGTGAAGGCGGTCGAGGAGATGGGCCGCCTGATGAAGGAGCGTTCCGGCGGCAAGATGTCGCTGCAGGTTTTCCACTCCGCCCAGCTCGGCGAGGAGAAGGATACCATCGAGCAGACCAAGATCGGCGCTTTGCAGTTCAACCGCGTCAACATGGCGCCGTTCAACGGGATCGTCCCTGAATCCGGCATACCGGCTCTGCCCTTCGTCTTCCGCTCGACACAGCATATGCGCGCCGTGATGGACGGTAAGATCGGCGACGAAATTCTCGCCGCTTTCGAGCCGCATGGTTTCATCGGTCTGTGTTTCTACGACAGCGGCGCCCGCAGCTTCTACAACCGGCTGCGGCCGATCCACACGCCCGCCGACATGAAAGGCATGAAGATCCGTGTGATCCAGTCGGACATCTTCGTCGCCCTCGTGCAGGCGCTCGGCGCCAACGCCACGCCGATGCCTTATGGCGAGGTCTATACCGGCCTGAAAACTGGCGTGCTCGACGGTGCGGAGAATAACTGGCCGTCCTATGAATCCTCGCATCATTACGAGGTGGCGAAGCATTATTCGCTGGATCAGCATTCGCTGTCGCCGGAGATCTTCGTAATGTCGAAGGTCGCCTGGGACAAGCTGAGTTCCAAGGAGAAGGAAATCGTCAAATCCTCCGCCAAGGATTCTGTCCCGTATATGCGCAAGCTATGGGACGAGCGCGAGGCCAAGTCGCAGGCCATCATTCGCGGCGCCGGCTGCGAAATCGTCGAAAAGATCGACAAAAAGCCGTTCCAGGAAGCGATGAAGCCTGTCTATGACCGCTTCGTCACCAGCGACAAGGCGAAGGCGCTGGTCAAGCGGATCCAGGACGTGGCCGACGCCTGATGTGTAAGGGCCGGCGGCGAACAGCCGCCGGCCCATTGTTCGGGTGGCATCGATGTTCAATCGCTATACCTATCTCTGTCGCCGCATCGGGGACATCCTGCTCGCCACGAGTGCCTTGTTGCTGCTGGCGATGACCATGATGGTCGGCTGGCAGGTCTGGGGCCGCTATGTGCTGAACGAAACGCCGATTGCGGCCGAGCCGCTGTCGCTGATCTTCATGCTTTATCTCTGCCTGTTCGGCGCCGCTGTCGGCGTACGCGAGGGTTTCCATATGGGAGTGCAGGTCGTCCTGCAGCTTCTGTCGGATCGCGGTCGCCGCTGGGCCGAAACTTTCAGCCTGCTGGCGGTAGGCTGCTTTGCGTTCGGCATGGTCTGGTACGGCGGCCGGCTGGCCATGGCCACGGCCGAACATGTCATGCCGCAAGTCGAGCTGTCGGAAGGGGTTTTCTACCTCGCCCTGCCATTCTCCGGCGCCGCCATCCTTCTGTTCATCATCGAGCGCCTGTTCGCCCTGCATATGAATCTTGCAGTGGACAAGGACGTCTATAGGGATCACGCCTCCTGATGTCGGTTCTTCTTCTCTTCGGCACGATGATCGCGCTGCTGGCACTTGGTGTGCCTGTCGCATTCTCCATGGGCCTGGCCGCCTTCGCGACCATCATCTACGACGGCCTGCCGGCCGAGGTGGTTTTCCAGCGGCTGTCCTCTGGCATGAACATCTATTCTCTGCTGGCGATACCTTTTTTCATCTATGCCGGCGAGTTGATGCTTTATGGCGGTATCGCCGAGCGGCTGGTCAATTTCGCCATGACGCTGGTCGGCCGCTTCCGCGGCGGCTTGGCGCAAGTGAACATCCTGTCATCGACCCTGTTCGGTGGCATTTCGGGCTCGGCGGTGGCGGACGCATCTGCCTTGGGCTCGATCCTGATTCCGTCGATGTCCAAGCGCGGGTACGATACGCATTATGCGGTCAACGTCAGCACCAGCGCGGCGCTGATCGGCATCATGATTCCGCCCAGCCACAACATGATCATCTATTCGCTGGCGGCTGGCGGCGGCATCTCGATCATCGCGCTCTTCACGGCCGGCATCCTGCCCGGGCTATTGATGTCGGGACTGCTGATGCTGGTGGCCGGGATCTTGGCGGTCCGGCGCAACTACCCGCGCGAGGCTTTCCCAGGTTGGGCAGCTGTCGGCATTTCTTTCTTGGCGGCGATACCTGGTCTCGGGCTTGCCGTCATCATTCTGGTCGGCGTCCGCATGGGCGTATTCACCGTAACCGAGTCGGCGGCCATAGGCGCCTTATATGCCCTGATCATCACCGCTTTCGTCTATCGCAGTCTCAGCCTGAAGGACCTCAAGCGTGCCACGATGAATGCGGTGCGCACCACGGCGATGGTCATGCTGGTGATCGGCACCGGCAATTCGATCGGCTGGCTTCTCGCATTGCATCAGTTGCCGATGCATGCCATCGAACTGCTGGGACATTTCAGCAAGGAACCCTGGGCAGTCCTGCTCATCATCAATGTCATTCTGCTCGCACTGGGATGCGTGATGGACATGGCGCCGCTGATCCTGATCTGCACGCCGATTTTCCTGCCGGTGGCCAAGGCCATGGGCATGGATCCGGTGCATTTCGGCATGGTGCTGATGATCAATCTCGGGCTTGGATTGCTGACGCCTCCGGTCGGCGCCGTCATGTTCGTCGGCTGTGCGATCGGGCAGATCACGATCGAGGAGTCGATGAAAAGCGTGTTGCCGTTCTATCTGGCATTGCTCATCGCCCTGATCATCGTTACCTATGTGCCGGGTTTCTCCCTCTGGCTGCCGCATTTGCTGCGCGTTTAGACGATCGAGGGGCGGCAATCGAGTGCTTGGGCTCGGATTGATGTTGGGCTAGGCTGCCGCAGAAAGGTGACCCATGTCCGACAATCTTCTGCCCGAGACGATCGACCTCGTCATCCAGCCGCGCCTGCGCGATCTGGGTGACGGCTTCACGGTGCGCCGCATCCTCCCTTATGCGCGTCGACGCCATGTCGGACCTTTCGTTTTCCTCGATCATATGGGGCCGGTGCGGTTCGAGGCGGGCCGGGGTCTCGACGTACGTCCGCATCCGCATATCGGCCTCGCTACCGTGACTTATCTGTTCGAAGGCGAGATCATGCATCGCGACAGTCTCGGCATCGTGCAGCCGATCCGGCCAGGCGATGTCAACTGGATGGTTGCCGGCAGAGGGATCGCCCATTCCGAGCGCACGCCGGATCATTTGCGTCCGCAAGGTGGACCGCTGCATGGCGTTCAGGCTTGGATTGCACTGCCGAAGGCCTGGGAAGAGACTGAGCCCGCCTTTCAGCATGTCGGCGGTGGCGTCCTGCCGGCGATCGAAAAGGACGGCGCCCGTCTGCGCCTGATCGCCGGCGCCGCTTTCGGGATGACGTCGCCGGTGCGTAGCTTCGCGCCGACATTCTATCTGGATGCCGCGCTCGATCCGGGCGGCGTTTTGCCTTTGCCCGAAGAATACGGGGAGCGGGCCATCTATATTGTCGATGGTTCGATCGCCGTCGATGGCGAGCTATACGAGAGTGGTTCGCTCGTTGTCTTCAAACCCGATGTCCGGCCCGATGTCGCGGCGCATTCCGCCGCGCGGCTGATGCTGCTGGGCGGCGCGCCGCTCGATGTGGAGCGGCATATCTGGTGGAACTTCGTTTCCAGCTCGCCTGAGCGGATCGAGCAGGCCAAGCGCGATTGGCGGGAAGGCCGCTTCGCGGCTGTGCCGGGAGATGACGAATTCATCCCGCTGCCGCCCTGATCATCCTGAAAGGCCGCGACGGCGCAAGCCAGGAGGGTGCGCTAAGCCTTCTCGACCCAGACGTCTCCATGCTTGACATAGCGCCGTTTCACTGCCGCCCAGGCAATGCGGTGCGCGGCTTCCTCCTGACGCGGATCGCCGGCATGGTCCGTCCAAGCATGATTGAAGGCGGCGCGGAAAATATCCTGTGCGTGCTGCGGCAGGTGATTGCGGATCGCGTCGGGCAGATCGCTGTTGGAACGGTACGGCATGTCGGATCAGCGTAGGAAAGGCTCGACGCTTTCGAAGATGGCTTGAGGGGTAGCCTTCATCATGTCCTTGTCGAGTTCCCCGGCGATGACTTGCTGTGCCGAGGCGCAGATATCCTGCCGCAGCGCGCCCAGCATCTTGGGCGGGGTGGAGATCACCAGCCGTTTGAATTGGTTCCTGCGGAAGGCATCATTGACCTGCCGGGCCACGGCCTTGGCGAAACGCAGTTTGGCCAGTTCAACGGGATCGTGATGCGGTTCCATCATAGAACGGCTGGCTTCGGTGCTGGAAAAGGCGCGGCCAGGCTTGTCGCTTTTGAGGTCGCGGGCATTGCCGTGCATTTCCTCGGTTTCCAGCGCAAGGTCGGCGACCTCTTGCAACGGTCCCTGCCGGTCCAGGCATTCCCGGAAACGGGCGCGCCAAACATCGGCTGTGACGACCCAGGTTACGGGAAATTTCCGCGTTGGCATGGGAATTTCTCCTGTTTATGCCGGTCGATAGCATGCTCGCAGATTGCCACGACAAGCGGCTGGGTGACTTGATATAGGTCAATGTCGCTGCCGACCCGAACCGTAATGTCAATCCGGCATAAGGGGGCGAGCAATGCGCGCAATGGTTTTGCATGCAGCCGGGCAGCCTCTGGTCATGACAGCGATGCCGGATCTACCACCCGGCCCGCAACAGGTCGCTGTTAAGGTGAGCACCTGCGGCGTCTGTCGCACTGATCTCCATGTCGTGGATGGTGATTTGCAGAACGCCAGAACGCGCTATTTTTTACTTCCGCTGTGCGCGGGCGAACATGCGCTCGGTCTTTTCATTCGCCGCCATGGCATCTGCCGCCGATTTTGCAGCCGCGTCAGCGGCGGCAGAGGCCCTGGCCTCCGCGGCTTGGGCGGCGGTAGCTGCCATTTGGGCCGAAGAGGCGGCTTTGCTGGCCTCGGCCTTGGCATCATTCGCCGTCAGGCGGACCTGTTCGAGCAGAGCCCGGTCGTCGGGGTTGAGTTGCTGGGTGCAGCCGGCAACGACCAGCAGAGCCGGAACGGCCAGCGCAGCGATCAGACGAGGGAATCTTGTCATCTTGAGACTCCTTCCATGCGGTAAACGGCCTTGTTAGACTGCGGCTGGAATCCATTCCGGCATCGCAGTCGCAGGCAGCGAAGCACGGAAGCCCGTCTCCAGAATTGATGCACATCGAGAAGCCGTGTGCATGCCCGTCGGGGGAGGGCCGGAACCTTTTTGAAAGTGGCGGTGTCTCACATCGCTGCGGGAGGACGAACCATATGACGATGTTGAAACATGCCGATCTTATACGTCGCCAGGCCTATATCGATGGCGCCTGGATCAGCGCCGATAGCGGCAAGACCTTTGCCGTCACCAATCCGGCCGATGGCAGCCTGATCGCCGAGGTGCCGGACATGGGCGTGGCTGAAACCCGCCGCGCTATCGCCGCCGCGGAAGCCGCCTGGCCTGCCTGGGCGGCGCTGACAGCCAAGCAGCGGGCCGGCATCTTGCGCAAATGGTACGAGTTGATCCTGCAGAACCAGGACGATCTCGGCGCGCTGATGACGCTGGAACAGGGCAAGCCGCTGGCCGAGGCGAAAGGCGAGGTGATCTATGGCGCCAGCTTCGTCGAATGGTTCGCCGAGGAAGGCCGCCGCATCTATGGCGATGTCATCCCCAGCCATGCGTCGGACAAACGAATCATCGTCCTGAAGCAGCCGGTTGGCGTGGTTGCCGCAATCACCCCCTGGAATTTTCCGGTCGCCATGATCACCCGCAAGGTGGCGCCGGCCCTTGCTGCCGGTTGTCCGGTGGTGGTCAAGCCGGCGGAGGACACGCCGCTCTGCGCGCTGGCACTGGCCAAACTCGCCGAAGACGCCGGTATGTCGAAGGGCGTGTTCAACGTGGTGACCAGCATGCAGGCGCCGGCAGTCGGCCTCGAACTGACCACCAACCCGACGGTTCGCAAGGTCTCGTTCACCGGCTCGACCGAGGTGGGCAAGATTCTGATGCGCCAGAGCGCCGATACGCTGAAGAAGCTGTCGCTCGAACTCGGCGGCAACGCGCCCTTCATCGTCTTCGACGATGCCGATCTCGACGCCGCCGTCACCGGCGCGATGATCTCGAAATACCGCAATACCGGCCAGACCTGCGTCTGCGCCAATCGCCTGCTGGTGCATGACAAGGTCTACGACGCATTCGCTGCCAAGCTGGTGGACGCGACGAAGAAGCTCAAGACCGGCCCCGGCCTGACCGAGGGCGTTACGCAGGGGCCGCTGATCAACAAGGACGCCCTGGACAAGGTCGAGCGGCTGGTGGCCGATGCCAAGGCGAAGGGCGCCAAGGTGCTGCTCGGCGGCGCGCGGCACGAACTGGGCGGCACCTTCTATCAGCCCAGCGTGATCACCGAGGCGACGCCGGACATGGCCTGCGCGCAGGAGGAGATATTCGGCCCGGTCGCCGTGCTGTTCCGCTTCAAGGACGAAGCGGAAGCCATCAAGCTGGCCAACGACACGCCCTACGGCTTGGCCGCTTACTTCTACAGCCGCGATATCGGCCGGGTCTGGCGCGTGGCCGAGAAGCTGCATTACGGCATTGTCGGCATCAACGAAGGCCTGATCTCCACGGCGGAAGCGCCGTTTGGCGGCATGAAGGAATCCGGCATGGGGCGCGAAGGCTCCAAATACGGCATCGACAGCTTTGTCGAGATAAAATATCTCTGCCTCGGCGGCGTGTAGGCCAAGGCTGGGTATGCGCCCATACCTTCAAGGCATTGGAGGGCCGTGCGGCCACTCTCTATAGTTGGAGCCAGGCCAGCGGCGCACAAGACGCGGCGGCCCTCCCCAAGCCTTGAGAGGTTTCCATGGTCGAGCATTGCGATTTCGTCATCATCGGCGGCGGCATAGCCGGCGCCGGCGCCGGTTATGCGCTGGCACGCGAGGGCAAGCGCGTCATCCTGCTCGAGCGCGAGAGCCAGCCCGGCTATCACACCACCGGGCGCTCGGCGGCGCTATTTGCCGAAACCTATGGCAACGCGCCGATCCGTGCTCTGACCGTGGCGAGCCGGAGCTTTTTGATGAACCCGCCTGCCGGTTTCAGCGAGGTGCCGATCCTCACGCCGCGCGGCGCATTGCATATCGGCGCTGCCGAGAAGGCCGGGAAGCTGGATACCGCATACGACGATATGCGCAAGCTGGTCGGTTCGCTGCGCCGCCTTACGCCGGCCGAGGTGCTGGAGCGTATGCCGGTGCTGCGGGCGGAAGCTGTCACTGGCGGCGGCATCGCCGAGCCGGATGCCATGGATATCGAAGTGCATGCACTGCATCGCGGTTTCCTGCGCGGCATGACGGCAGCGGGCGGACGGATCGTCACCGAGGCCGAGGTGACGGGACTTGCGCGCAACGGTGCCGTCTGGCAGGTCGAGACCAGCCAGGGCAGCTTCGCGGCGCCCGTCGTTGTCAACGCCGCCGGCGCCTGGGCGGACAGGATTGCCGCCTTGGCGGGCGTTGCGCAGATCGGCCTGATGCCGAAGCGGCGCACGGCCCTGACTTTCGATCCCCCGCAAGGCATGTCGGTGCAGGACTGGCCAATGGTGATCGACGCCGACGAGGCCTACTACTTCAAGCCCGATGCCGGCCGCATCCTGCTGTCGCCCTGCGACGAGACCGACAGCGAGCCCTGCGATGCCCAGCCGGATGAAATGGACATCGCCATTGCTGTGGATCGTCTGGAGACGGTGAGCACGCTGCAGGTGCGAAGGCTGGCGGCGAAATGGGCCGGGTTGCGCTCATTCGTGGCCGACCGCACCATTGTCTGCGGCTTCGATCCGGGGGCGCCGGGCTTCTTCTGGCTGGCGGCCCAGGGCGGCTATGGGATTCAGACCTCGGCGGCCATGAGCCGGGTCGCTGGCGCTCTTGCGCTGGGCCGCGCTTTGCCCAACGATATTGCCGATCTCGGCGTGACCGAGCAGGACCTCAGCCCCACCCGCCTGCGAACATGATGCCGCAATGAACGCTCCTTTTGCCGCGACCAAGCCCAGGATCGGCCATAGCGCATGTCCGCATGACTGCCCGTCGACCTGTGCGCTGGAGATCGAGCTTCTGCCGTCCGGTCAGATCGGCCGGGTGCGCGGCGCCGAGGAGAATAGCTATACCGCCGGCGTGATCTGCGCCAAGGTCGCCCGCTATGCCGAGCGGGCGAACCACAAGGATCGCCTGCTGTATCCGCTGAAGCGGACCGGGCCGAAGGGTTCGGGCCAGTTCGAGCGCATCTCCTGGGACGAGGCGCTGGATCGCGTGGCCGAAGCCTTTCGGAAAGCGGAAGCCAGATTTGGCAGCGAAACCGTCTGGCCGTATTTCTATGCCGGTACCATGGGGCTGGTGCAGCGCGACGGAATCAATCGGCTGCGGCACGTCAAGCGCTATTCCGGGCAGCATTCGACGATCTGCGTCACGCTCGCCCGCGCCGGCGCCATCGCCGGCACCGGCAGCCTGCGTGGCCCCGACCCGCGCGAGATGGCGAAAAGCGATTGCGTCGTGATCTGGGGCACCAATGCCGTGCATACGCAGGTCAACGTGATGACCCATGCAATCCGCGCCCGCAAGGAACGCGGCGCCAAGATCGTGGTGGTCGATCCTTACCGCAATGCGACCGCCGAACAGGCAGACATGCATCTGATGCTGCGGCCGGGAACCGACGGCGCCTTGGCCTGCGCGGTAATGCATGTCCTGTTCCGCGACGGCTTCGCCGACCGTGAGTACATGGCGCGCTATACCGACGTGCCGGACGAGCTGGAACGGCATCTGCAAAGCCGCGGTCCGGCCTGGGCTGCGGCGATCACCGGCCTGAGCGAAGACGAGATCGTTGCCTTCGCGCATCTGCTAGGCGAGCGCAAGCGGCATTACATCCGTCTGGGCTATGGTTTTGCGCGCAGCCGCAACGGCGCGGTCAATATGCATGCGGCAAGCTGCATCGCCTCGGTCACCGGCGCCTGGCAATACGAAGGCGGCGGCTCGTTCCATAACAACGGCGCGATTTTCCGCTGGGACAAGACATTGATCGAGGGTTTCGATGCCGTCGATCCGAAAATCCGCACGCTGGACCAGTCGCAGATCGGGCCGATCCTCTGCGGCGAACCGGATGCCCTGCGCCATGGTCCGCCGGTGACGGCCCTACTGATCCAGAACACCAACCCGATCGAGGTCGCGCCGGACTCGAACAAGGTGGCGCGCGGCTTCGCCCGCGACGACCTTTTCGTCTGCGTGCAGGAGCAGTTCATGACGCCGACGGCGCAAGTGGCCGATATCGTTCTGCCGGCCACCATGTTCACCGAGCATGACGACATCTATCAGGCCGGAGGTCAGCAGCATATCCTGCTCGGGCCGAAGCTGGTCGAGCCGCCGGGCGAGGCGCGCGAGAATCATTTCGTCATCTGTGAATTGGCAAAACGGCTCGGCGCCGAGCATCCGGGTTTCGACATGTCGGCCATCGAGATCGTCGAGGCGACCCTGAAGGCTTCCGGCTGGCCCGATGTGGCGACCCTGCGCGAACGGCGTTGGCACGATTGCCAGCCGGACTTCCGCAGCAGTCATTATCTCGACGGCTTCGCCTGGCCGGATGGCAAATTCCGCTTCGCGCCGGATTGGGCGCAGATGGGTCCGAATCCCGAGGGCATGCCGCGCCTCCCGGACCACTGGACCAGCATCGAGGAAGCCACCGACGAGCATCCGTTCCGGCTGGTGACGGCGCCGTCGCGCAATTTCCTCAACACCACTTTCACCGAAACGCCGACCTCACTGCAACGCGAGGCGCGGCCGACAGCCTTCATCCATCCGGCCGACGCCGCCGAACTCGGCCTTGCCGATGGCGCTCCCGTGCGGCTGGGCAACCGGCGCGGCACCGTGAAACTGCATGCGAAACTGTTCGATGGCGTGCAGCGGGGCGTGGTCATCGTCGAGAGCATCTGGCCGCATAAGGCTTTCGAGGAAGGCATTGGCATCAATGCGCTGACTGGCGCCGATCCCGGCCAGCCCAATGGCGGCGCGGCATTCCACGACAATGCCATCTGGGTCCGCGCCGCGTAAGCGGCGCGGCGGTCCGGCCGCGCGGCATAACCAGGCATCCGCGGAAAATCCCTTCTGATGTTGCGTTTCGGCATCATGCGATGCCCCTGCTGATTATCCGTGACGTAATCGCTTTCCATCCCGGCTATGCGCAAGCTGATCCCGCAAGCCACATATGGAGGACGACATGAGCAACTACGATGCCCTGGTGGACCGTTACATTGCCATCTGGAACGAGGCCGATGCCGCCCAGCGCCGCCGCCTGATCGCCGAAACCTGGAGCGAGGATGCCCGCTATGTCGATCCGATGATGCGGGGCGAGGGGCACGACGGCATCGATGCCCTGGTGCGGGGCGTGCAGGCGAAGTTCCCCGGTCTGCGCTTCAGCCGCAAGGGGCAGGCGGAGATGGTGGAGGGCTGCCTGCGTTTTTCCTGGCTGCTCGGGCCGGAGGACGGTGAGGCCCTGGCCGGCGGCACGGATTTCGCCTCCGTGGTCGATGGACGCCTGCGGAGCGTGACCGGCTTCATCGATTTCGCGCCGGCCATGGCGGCGTGAATAGGCTCAGCGCCGGCCGCGGCCTTCGAGCAGCGGCCGGCGACCGACAAGGGCGCGGGCAACGAAATCGGTAAAGGCGCGGATGCGCGCACTGCGCCGCAGATCCTCGTGCGTCAGCAGCCAGAGTGCCGTCTGCATGCCGGCCTGCGGCGCGCCGAAACGTAGCAGCCCCGGCGTGCTATCCCCCAGATAGCAGGGCAGGGCGGTCAGGCCGATGCCGGCCACCGCCAGGTCGCGCAGGGTAACGAAGGAATCGGCGAAGGCCGCTGCGGTCACGTCGGGCAGGGTCTGGCGCAGCCAGCGCGCGATGGTGGTCGGCCGGATCGCCACATCGGCTTCGCGCCGCGTGAGGCTGAACATGGCATTCGACACCGCCGCCTCGATCTGGATGCCGGGATGGGCGGCGCGGAACTCGGCCAGGATCTTCGGCAGAACCGACGCCATCAGCGTATCGGTGGTGGTCAGCCGGATGCTGCCGGACAGGCGCAGATCCTGGCCGGCAAGGCGGCGTTCCAGCGCTGTCACCGTCTCGTCGATGCCGCGCGCCGCCTTCACCCATTCTTCGCCGCCGGCGGTCAGCATATAGCCGCCCGGCTGGCGTTCGAACAGCCGCAGGCCGAGCCGCTCTTCCGCAGCGGCAATGCGGCGCAGCACCGTGGTATGGTTGACGCCGAGCCGCCTGGCGCCGCCGGCCAGCGATCCGGCCGTGGCGACGGCCAGCACGATGCGCAGATCGTCCCAGGCGATGCGGCCGAGTGGATCGCGGGCCTGGGGCTGCCGTTCTCCCCTGTGCGTTTTTGCAGTCATAATCTGCAATATAGAACATTTATTTGCGAAGTGGCACAGCCTATCTGAGCGGCGAATGTCAGCCGCGCAGAAAGGATGCCGCCATGGCCGATGCCGCCAAGCCGATAACGCCGATCCGGCTCTACACCTACCAGACCCCCAACGGCCACAAGGCCTCGATCATGCTCGAGGAAACCGGCTTGCCCTATGAGGTCCATCTCGTCGATATCGAAGCCGGCGCACAGCATCAGCCCGATTTCCTCAGCCTCAATCCGAACAACAAGATTCCGGTGATCGTCGATCCTGACCGCGATCGAACGGTTTTCGAATCCGGTGCCATCCTGATCTATCTCGCCAATCGCGCCGGCCGCTTCGTGCAGCAGGACGAAGCTCTGCGGACGCTCACCCTGCAATGGATCCTGTTCCAGGCGGCTCATGTCGGCCCCACTCTGGGCCAGCTCTGGAACTACAAGATATTCGTCGAGCCGAAGCTGCCGCCGGTGATCGAGCGTTTCGAGCGCGAGACCCGCCGCGTGCTGAAGGTGCTGGATGGCCAATTGCGGCAGCGGCCCTTTTTGGTGGCGGAATACGGTCTGGCCGACATCATGACCTGGCCCTGGATTCATGCCGCGCAGGAGAAGATCGGCGTCGCTATCGCGGATTATCCCGCGCTTGTGCGCTGGTATCGCGAGATTGCCGCGCGTCCCGCCGTCCAGCGCGGCCTGGCCGTGCCGGTGATGCGCGAGGAGGCAGCCTGACATGTCGAACGGCTTGGCCTGGCTGCTGCTGGTATTATCGGGCGCGACGGACGTGCTTTGGGCGATTGCCACCAAGCAGTCGGAAGGCTATGCGCGGCCAGGCTGGGCGCTCCTGTCGCTGCTTTCGCTGGCCGGATTCGTTGCTTTGCTCAGTCAGGCGCTGAAGGTGCTGCCGCTGGGGACGGCCTACGCCGTCTGGACCGGTATCGGCGCCGTCGGCTCGGTCCTCGCGGGGCTTCTCCTGTTCGGCGAGACGGTCTCGCTAGCGAAGGCAATCGCATTGCTTGCCGTGATCGGTGGTGTGATCGGATTGAAGCTGCTGCCGGCCTGAAGCGCCGGCGGCGGCCTATCCCTTCCGCGTCTTCAGCAGATCGACGACATCGTCGAAGATATAGGCGCCGGTGGCGATCACCGAGGGATGGCGTTTGCCGCCAGTGTCATAGGTCAGCGGCTCGCCCTCGGCGGTGGCGACGCGGCCGCCGGCCTCGCGCACCAGCAGGTCGGCGGCAACGACGTCCCAGTCGCTCTTCTCGGTCAGGCTGATGGCGGCGTCGAATTTGCCGGCGGCGACCAGAGCCATGCGATAGGCAATGGAGTTGCGATAGGCGAAATCGGCCTTGGCGGTGCGCGCCATCCAGCCATGCCGCTCGAAGGTGCGCCGGCTGGCCAGGAAACGGGCCTCCATCAGGCTGGCATGGCCCGAGGCATGGATCGACTTGCCGTTCAGCCGGGCGCCGCCGCCGGCGACCGCGTCGTAGAATTCATCCGTCGCTGGATTGAAGATCGCCGCCAGTACCGGCTGATGCTGGCGCAGCAGGGCGACGCAGATGGTGAATTCCGGCTTGGCGTCGATGAAGGCGCGGGTGCCGTCGATCGGATCGACCACCCAGAGGTCGTCCGCATGGCCTGGCTTTTGGCCGCTCTCCTCGCTCAGCCAGCCGTAATCCGGCCGCGCCTCAATCAGCCGCTCGCGCAGCATGGTATCGACCGCGAGATCGGCTTCCGAGACCGGATCGTTCGGCTTTTTGTTCCAGGTCTTCAGGCCGCTGCCGAAATAGCGCATCGCCACCGCCCCGGCCTCCCGGACGGTGGATAGCAGCAATTCCTGATCCTGATGCAGCGAGACGGCCATGGCATTGCCTTCAGCGGCCGGCTATGGTCATGCCGTCGACGCGGACGGTCGGCGCATCGGTGCCGAAGCGGAATTCCAGATCGTTGGCCGGCGTCAGGTGCAGGAACATCTCCTTGAGATTGCCGGCGATGGTGATCTCCGAAACCGGCTCGGCAAGTTCCCCGTCCCGGATCAGGAAGCCAGCGGCGCCGCGGCTGTAATCGCCGGTCACCCCGTTGACGCCCATGCCGATCAGTTCGGTGACATAGAGCCCTTGCCTGACATCGGCCATCAATTCCTTGGGCGATTGCCGTCCCGGCGCAAGATAGACATTGGTAGGGGCCGGCGAGGGTGGCGAGGCGGTGCCGCGGGCGGCGTGGCCGGTGCTGGTCATGCCAAGCTGGCGCGCCGTCGCGCAATCCATCAGCCAGGTGGTCAGGCGGCCATCTTCGATCAGCGAGCGCGTCTGCCGCGCCACGCCCTCCATGTCGAACCAGCGCGAGCGGAAGCCGCGCTTGCGCAGCGGATCGTCGATGATGCTGACGCCGGGTGCGAAAACGACCTGCCCCAGCTTGTCCTTCAGGAAAGACGTGCCGCGGGCGACCGCACTGCCATTGATGGCGCTGGCGAAATGCCCGACCAGGCTGGTGGCGACGCGCGGGTCGAAAACGACCGGCATCGCCGCGCTTTCCAGCTTGCGCGGATTGAGGCGGCGCACGGCGCGCTCCCCGGCCTTGCGGCCGACGCTTTCCGGCTTGGGCAGATCGTCGAAATGCGTCTTCGCCTCGTAATCCCAATCGCGCTCCATCGCCGTGTCCTTGCCGGCGATGGCCGAGGCCGACAGGCTATGCGATCCGCTCCAGCTCGCGCCGCTGAAACCGAGGCTGTTGGCATAGACGACGAGGCCGAAGGAGCGGCTGGCACCGCCGCCTTCGGAATTGGTGACGCCCGCCACGGCCAGCGCGGCGGCCTCGGTTTCCCTGGCGCGCTCGAGCAGTTGCGGCATTTCCAGTTCGACGCCGTCGAAAAGGTCGAGTTCGGCCGCTTCGGTCGCCAATTGCGCCGGATCCGGCAATCCGCAGAATTTATCCTCCGGCGCCACCCGCGCCATGCTGATGGCACGCTCGACCAGCTCGTGCAGGGCGGCCGGAGCGAAATCGGTGGTGGAAACGCAGGCCTGGCGCCGGCCCAGCAGCACGCGCAGGCCGAGATCGCGCGCTTCGGAGGATTCGACATCCTCCGGTTTTCCCATCCTGACGCCGGCGCTCAGCGAGCGGGCTTCGTGGTACACCGCGTCGGCGGCTTCCGCGCCTGCCTTGGTCGCGGCGGCGATCAGGTCGGCAATAAGGGTTTGCGCGTCGGCGGCGCGCGTGCGGGGATCGGCCATCGGGGGAACCTGGTCAGGCGTGGCGTTTGCTCATCGTTCAGGACATAGAGCGAAATCAGCCCCGGGGCAAGCAATCGCCGGCCGTCGCACTGGGGCCGGGGGGCGAGCCTGCCGGGCGTTTTCAGCGCTGTTTATGCGTACGCAGATATTCCGCCAGGGCGACGGCCTGGTTGTGCTTTTCGTCGTGGGCGCTGTAAAGCAGCGTCACCGGGCCTTTGGCGGCGACGGCGCGCAACTGCGCGATCGCCTCCTTGTTGGCGGCAAGTTCGGCGTGATAGCGGCGGCGGAATTCGTTCCAGCGCGCCGGATCGTGCCCGAACCATTTCCGCAGCGCGGTGCTCGGCGCGATCTCCTTCAGCCAAAGCGTGAGCGCGGCTTTCTCCTTGCTGACGCCGCGTGGCCAGACGCGGTCCACCAGAATCCGCGCGCCGTCGCTGGCGGCCGGCGGTTCGTAGATGCGCTTGATGGCGAGCCGCATGATGTCACCCCCAGACGTGGCTAGTGGATGGTCGGCGCCGCTTCCGGTGCGCCGCTGTCGCTGGCAAAGGGCGCGGCGCGTTGCTGAATCCAGATTACCATGTGATCGCGCAGGCCGCGGATCGCCTGCGGCTGCAGCGCCACCAGATCGCGCAGGCAGGTCAGGTCGCCGCGGGTCTCTTCCGCCAGCTTGTCGACGAAAGCCTGGCTGACGCAGATCGGCGTGCCGAGGGCGCGGGTCATCTGCTCCAGGCGGTGGGCGACATTGACGGTTTCGCCGATCAGCGCATATTCGACGCGGCTTTCATCGCCGATATTGCCGAGCGTCAGCGGTCCGTAATGCAGGCCGATCGCCAGGGTCAGCGGCGATTGCCGCAACAGCTTGCGCTGCTGGTTGAGCGCCTCGATCTCGCGCAGCATGCAGCGGGCAGAAAGCAGGGCGGCGGAGGCGTCGCGCGGGCCCGGCTCCGGCGTGCCGAACGAGGCCATGATGCCGTCGCCGAGATACTTGTCCAGCGTGCCGCGATGCTCGGCCACGGCACGCGCCAGGCGCTGATGCACGTCGCGCAGCAGCGCCACCGTCTGCTGCGGCGAGAGATCGTCAGCCAGTTGGGTGAAGGAGACGAGGTCGGCGAACAGCACGACGGCCTCGAGCTGCTTGACCTGACCCAACGGGTCGTCCATCTGCGCCAGCGTCTCGGCGATATGCGGCGAGAAATGGCGCGACAGATTGCGCCGCGCCCGTTCGGCCTCGAGCTGGCGGGCGATCAGGTGGCGCGAGCGCAGCACGCCGACGGTGAGGATCATGCCGATTAGGCCGATCAGCACCAGCCGCGGGATGAACTCGCCGACGCGTACATTCCAGGGATCGAGCAGATAGGCGAGGCGCTCCGGCGTGGTGATATCGATCAGATTGTCGGTGAAGCTGTGGAAGGTCACGCCCGGCTGGGAGACGACGTAGAGGGTGCCGGCGGCCCAGGCCAGCACGGCGGCCAGGGTGGAAAACAGCATCACCCGCGCCGACTGGCCGAGGCCGGCCAGCACGACGAACAGCACGAGATCGAGCACGGTGTCGAAGCCGAGATGCATCGGCGGCGGCAGCGGATTGGGGTCGAGCGGATTGGGCAGCACGATGCCGGCGACCAGGATGCCCATATCGACCAGCGGGAAGGCCCAGTCCATCCAGGGCTGCTTGAGCGCCGGCCTGCGCACCACGAGCTGCACATAGCCGGACGCGGCCAGCGCGGCGATATAGCCGTAATAATTCAGCACCAGCGGCCAATGCAGCTCGATGGTCAACAGCACGGCGATGACCAGGCAGGCAATCAGGCGCAGGCCGATGCTCAGGCGCAGCGCTTCGTATTCTTCCTGGCGCAGCGCAGCGGAGAGAGGGGCGTCGGCTTCGCCCGGCATGCATTGCCGGCCTTCGCCGCAGACCAGATCGTGAAGACGGTGCCAAATCGTCATTGCCAACCCCGGATCGGCAGGGGGAATGCCGCATTCCCCGTAAGCTAGACGATTATCGCCGCTTGCGCGAGGGACGGCGGGGGCAACTTTCCGTAACGGCAGTCACGATGCCGTCCGGCATGTATCCTACCAGATCGGCCTGCCCGAACCGGGCAGACCCAGCCGCGGCCATTTCTCCGTCACGGTGCGGACGATGTCCTCGTCCATGCGGATCTTCTCGCCCCATTCGCGCTTGGTCTCCGGCGGCCATTTATTGGTGGCATCCAGGCCGATCTTGCTGCCCAGGCCGGATTCGGGCGAGGCGAAATCCAGGTAATCGATCGGGGTATTCTCGATCAGCGTGATGTCGCGCGCCGGGTCCATGCGGGTAGAGATCGCCCAGACGACATCCTTCCAGTCGCGCGCGTTGATGTCGTCGTCCACCACGATCACCCATTTGGTGTACATGAACTGCCGCAGATACGACCACACGCCCATCATCACGCGCTTGGCATGGCCGGGATAAGCTTTCTTCATGCTGACCACGGCGACGCGGTACGAGCAGCCTTCCGGCGGCAGCCAGAAATCGACGATCTCGGGGAACTGCTGGCGGATCAGCGGCACGAACACGTCGTTCAGCGCCTCCCCCAGCACGCTCGGCTCGTCCGGCGGCCGGCCGGTGAAGGTGCTCAGATAGATCGGTTGCCGGCGCCGTGTGATGGCGGTGACGGTAAAGACCGGGAATTGCTCGACCGAGTTGTAATAGCCGGTGTGATCGCCATAGGGTCCTTCGTCGCGGTAATCCTCGAGCGAGACATGGCCTTCCAGCACGATTTCGGCTTCCGCCGGCACTTTCAGCGGCACCGTCTTGCACTCGACCAGCTCGACCTTCCTGCCGCGCAGAAGGCCGGCGAACTGATATTCCGACACCGTCTCCGGCACGGGAGTAACGGCCGCAAGGATCGTGCCGGGATCGGCGCCGATCACCACGGCGGCGGGAAACGGTTCGCGCCTGCCGGCCTGTTTCCAGCGTTGATGCTGCTGCGCGCCGCCGCGATGCTTCAGCCAGCGCATCAGCGTCTGCTTCCTGTTCAGCACCTGCATGCGATAGATGCCGAGGTTGAAGCGGTCGGTCTTGTCGGACTTTGAGGGGCCTTGCGTGACCACCAGCGGCCAGGTGATCAGCGGCGCCGGCTCGCCCGGCCAGCAGGTCTGAATCGGCAGCGCATTGAGGTCGATATCGTCGCCCTGCAGCACGACCTCGTGCACCGGGCCGTGACCGACCGTCTTCGGGTGCATCGCCATCACGGTCTTGAGCAGCGGCAGCATGCCAAGCGCTTCCTTGAAGCCGCCGGGCGGCTCCGGCTGGCGCAGGAAGGCCAGCATCTCGCCGACATCCTTCAATTCCGGCGGCGTGCGGTCCATGCCCAGCGCGACGCGCTTTACCGTGCCGAACAGGTTCACCAGAACGGGAACGTCGCTGGGCCGGCCATCGGCACGGATCGGCCTTTCGAATAGCACGGCCGGTCCGCCTTCGGCCAGCAGCCGTGTCTGGATTTCGGTCATCTCCAGTACCGTCGAGACCGGCTCGCTCACGCGCACCAGTTCGCCGCGCGCCTCGAGCTGCGCCATGAAATCGCGAAGCGAGGCATAGGGCATTCAGGCTTTCCTTGCTTGGCTGGTGGCGATGTAGAGCCCGGCCAGAACCAGGGCCGCGCCGACCCAATGATAGACGGCCAGCCGCTCGCCGAGAAGCAGCCAGGCGAGCAGGGCCGTGTAGACCGGCGATAGATAAAGGATCAATCCGGCCTTGTAGGGGCTGAGATGCTTGGTGATGTAGCCATGCAGGGCATAGGCGCCGATGCCCGGCACCAGAACCACCGTGGCCATGACGGCAAGGGTGCGCGGGTCCGGCCTGGCCGGCCCGATGGTGATCGTCTCCCAGGCAAGGAAGGGCAGCATCACGAGCACGCCGGCCATGGCGATGGCGGCAAGCCTGGCATTGATGGTCAGGCTGCCCGGCCAGCGCTTGAGCAGCACGGAATAGAGCGCCCAGGCGGTGGCGGCAGCCAGGATCATCAGATCGCCCGGCACGAAACGCAGATGCAGCAGAATGCGCGGATCGCCCTTGGCAACGATCGCCAGCATGCCGACAAGCGCGAGCAGTGTGCCGGTGCGCTGCCGCGCCGAAAGGCGTTCGCCGAACATGATCCGCGACAGCAGGATGATCAGGATGGGCGAGACGGCATAGATCAGGCCGATATTGGTCGCAGTCGTGGTCTGGCCCGCCGCATAGACGACGGCGCCGCAGATGCCCATCCCGAGCGCGCCGAGAACCAGAAGCCGCAGCCAATCGCTGCGGATGGCCTGCCGCTTGCGCCAGAGCTCGCCACCGCAGAAGGGCAGCAGCAGGACGAAGACGCCGAGCCAGCGCCAGACCGCCAGGGCGATCGGCGGGATGAAGTCGGCCGAATAGCGGGCCAGCAGCATGTTGGTGGCGAACATGGCGGGCGTGATGAAGATGAGAATCTGCGCGATCTGCTGATCGCGGCTGGCGGAGGACGAGGAGGCGGCCGTCATCGGGAACTTTCTTCTTGCGAGCCGGAGATTAGGGCTTGCCTGCCGGGCTGGCCAGAGTTTAAGCCGAAGAGATGCGCCGTTTCCCTGCCGAATTCGCCGACCTGCTGACCGCCCGAGGCCGCGCCTTGCTGACTGGCCGCCATGCCGCCGCCGGCGCGCTTGCCAATCCGCGCTGCCGCGTCCTCGCCCTGGACGGCCTGATCGAGCGGCGGCAGGCGCAGGCGGCGGCGATGTTGCTGGACAAGGCGCTGCTGTCGCATCTGCGGCTGATGGCGCAGCCGATCCCGCCCGAGACGATCTGGGAAGCCAGAGAGAATTATGCCGAACTGCTGCCGAAGACGATGCGCCAGAGAACCGCGCATCTCGACAACAGCCGTTCAGCGGCGTTTCACGCGGCAAGCGAGATCGGGCTGATCGCCATGCTGCGCTCGGAGAGCTATCGCGCCTTTGCCGCCGTCCTGGCCGGACGGGTGCTGCAACGCAAATGCGGTCTGCAGGCGATCGCGTATGGCGCCGGCGATTATGCCGGGCCGCATACCGATCATCATCCGGAGGATGCCGCCGCGCTGCGCGGCTATCTGGACCTGCATGTCAGTTTCGCCACGCCGGCCGTGCGGGATCAATTCCTGGTTTACGCCAGGAGCGGCCATTTCACCGAGATGAAAGAAGTGACCAAAAGCGGCCTGATCACCGCCTATCGGCTGCCCTTCTGGCATTACACGACGCCCCTGCGCGCCAGGCCCGGAGGGGAGCAGGCGGCGCGGCGCTGGGTGCTGCTGGGGACATTCCTGTTTGCGGATCAGCCGGCGAAGTAGGCGGCGTCGTCAGTAACCGAAGCTCGTCACGGTTCCGCCGGCGATGGTGTGGACGAGACGCCAGGGACCTGAGGCGTCGATCACGACGATATCGCCGCGGCAGCCGGCGGCGATCAGGCCTCGGTCCTGCAGCCGCATCGCCGCGGCGGGGTTTCGCGAAATCAGATTCCACGCCTCGCCAAAAGACAGCACGCCGCGGCCGACCAGGTGCTCCGCGGCATGCAGCAGGCTCGGATAATAGTAGTCGGAGGCAAGCACGGTGCAGAGGCCGTCGCGTATGGCAGCCTCGGCCGACATCGCGCCGGTATGGCTGCCGCCACGGATCACGTTCGGACCGCCCAGGATGACGTGTTCGCCGCTCGCTACGGCATCCGCCGCCACTTCCGACGCAAGCGGGAATTCGCAGACGCTCACGCCCAGATCGCGATAGGCCACCCGCTCGTCGCGGGAGCGCTCGTCATGCGACAGCATGACGACGCCTTGCCGGCGGGCCTGTCCTGCAACGGCCTGGATCTTGGCCGGAACCTCCGGCGCACGGTGGCTGACCGCATCGACTTCGGCCAGATATTGCTCCGGCGTGAGGCCGGCGCGCTCCGCCCATTGGCCGAGTTTCCTGTGGCTGCCGGCTTTCACCTTTTCCATGGTCGAGGTTGTATGGTCGTTGAAAGCAAGCGCCGGCGCTGGTTGCAGGGAAAGCCAGCGGGCTAGATCGTTCACCACGTCATGGGCGAAGGTCTCCCAGCGCAACTGGACGCGGTGGTCGACCATCAAATCCTGGCGCAGGGTCTGCAGCGCATCCATGAAGCGGCGTCCCGCGGCGAGACTGCGTGCGCCCGGCTCCCACGAGATCGTCAGGCCATGGAAGGCCGTCGTGATGCCATTGGCCAGCAATTGACGGTCGACCGAGCGCATCGCGACAGCAAACGCGATATCCACGCCCGGACGCGGATGCAGTTCATGCTCGAAAGCGTCGCCATGGACATCCACGATGCCCGGCAGAACGTAGTAGCCGCGGCAGTCGATGCGCGTGGACGCGGACGCTGCCGGCGGGTCGACGATCCGGCCTTCGGCGATATGCACATCCGCGGTCTCGAGGGTCCCTTCGGGTGTCAGTACTTGGCCACCCGCCAGGCAAATGGATGCCGCCATGTCCCGCCCCCGCATCTCTCGAATCGGCCGCCCGACTATACTATGCCGCGGTGCCGGGGAAAGAATCGACCTGGAAAAGCGGGTGGACATCTGTCACGGATGTCCGTGCGCTTCTCCCTATCGATCCAAGGCGGGTCTATGGCGCGAGGTAGCCTTTCCGAGGCGCCGGGCCGAGCGTGCCGCCGGCTTTCTTGACGGCGCGGATGTAGGCGGCCTCGGATTTATACGGGCCGAACTTTTTGAAGTCCGATGGATCGCAGGGCGTAAGCGCGCCGCCGCTGCCCGGCTTGATTTTGAAATAGCCGCCGTCGCGGTGAATGACCGGGATGATCTTGTTTTTGCGGCTGAAAACCCGGCGCATATTGGCTGAGTGGTCCTTCATCGTATCGTATTCGTCGGGATCGAGCCTGAAGATCGTCTCGAATGCCGCGACCATCTGGTCGACGAATTCGCGCTCGACCACCTGCATGTTGGAAATCACCCAGCAGCGGTCCTCGAAATCCCAGTAATAGGTGAGGCCGATGAAATTCCCCGCCTTGTCGATATAGGGATAGAAGGGGAAGGAGCGGCAGGCGATGGTGCGGTTGTCGCGCTCGCAAAAGGCCGCGCCCTTGCACTCGATGGCGCAGGCATGGCTGGTCAGCTCGTTGACGATCTTGCGCGAGGCGGCATCCACCGGCTTGTAGCGCGACCAGAGGTCGGTGCGGCTTTTCAACAGCTCGAATTCGGCCTTGTCGACGACGGGAATCGCATTCTCGGTGCTGCAGCAGACCGGCTGGCCTTTGTTCAGCGGCGCGCATTTGCGGCCGCAATCGACCTTGGCGAGATTGGCGTTGTACTTCTGGTACAGCGCGGCGAAATCTTTCGGACTGATTCGGGGCTTTTTCATGGGGCGGAAGATACGCGCGGCTTCCGCATTCGCCAAGCGATAAGCTAGCCGAACAGGAATGCCGCGAAAATAACCATGCCGGCGTCGCGATTGGCGCGGAACTTGGTCAGGCAATCCTGCGGATCGCCGGGTTTCAACGTCAGTACTTGCCATGCGAAGTGACATGCCGCAGCGGCCAGCCCGATCCAGAAGGGCCAGCGCAGACCGGCAAAGCCGCCGGCGACCGCCAGGCCGATCAGGGTCAGATCGTAAAAGGCGGCAATCCACAATCGCGCGTGGTCGCCGAACAGCCGCGCGGTGGATTTCACCCCGATCAGGGCATCATCCTCCTTGTCCTGCAGGGCGTAAATCGTATCGTAACCGAGGGTCCAGCTGATGCCGGCGGCATACAGCGCCAATGTGGTCCAGTCGAGCGTGCCGCGCGCCGCCGCATAGCCCAGCACCGCTCCCCAGTTGAAAGCGAGACCGAGGAAGAATTGCGGCCACCAGGTGATGCGCTTCATGAAGGGATAGATCGCCGCCAGCGCAAGCGAGGCGACGCCAAGCAGGATGGCGAGGCTGTTCATCTGGATCAGCACGGCAAAGCCGATCAGGGCCTGGGCGATCAGCCAGATCCAAGCCTGCCGGACGCGGACTCGCCCGGCTGGAATGGGCCGCAGGCGGGTACGTTCGACGGCGGCGTCAAAATCGCGGTCGACGATATCGTTGAAGGTGCAGCCGGCGCCGCGCATGACCAGCGCGCCAATGCCGAACAGGATCAGCAGATAGAAATCGAGCGGCTGTCCCTCGCCCCGGGTCAGGGCGATGGCCCACCAGCCCGGCAGCAGCAGCAGCCACGTTCCGATCGGCCGATCCAGGCGCGACAGCCGGGCATAAGGCTGCCAGGCGGCCGGCAGCCAGCGCGCCACCCAATGGTCGGGCAGTGCGTCGGCAGGGGCCGGCCCGGCATGGCTTCCGTCGCTCCGCCCCCCGCCGGGCGGGGTGACTTCGGGTTCGGGCTTTGTCATAACGCTCCTGTAGTCCCTTCATTCCGAGAGTACAAGCGCCGATGAAAGCTGCCGAAAAAGCCCGCCTTTACGTTCCGGATGCGCTTGCGCCCGGCGCGGCGGTGACGCTTGGCGCCGAACAGCATCATTACCTGCGCAACGTCCTGCGGCTTGCCGAAGGCGATGCCGTCACGCTGTTCAACGGCCGCGACGGCGAATACAGCGCCCGGATCGAGAAGCTCGGCAAGAAGGAGGCGATTGCCGCGGTCGCAACGCAGCTTCGGCCATTTGCGCCGGCCGCCGATATCTGGCTCTGTTTCGCGCCGATCCGCCAGGGCCGTATCGAATTCATCGTCGAGAAGGCGACCGAGCTCGGCGTCGGCCGCCTGCTGCCGGTGCAGACGCAGCGTAGCCAGATCGGCAGGGTCAACACGGATCGGCTGTCCGCCCATGCGCGCGAAGCGGCCGAGCAGTGCGAGCGGCTGGATGTGCCGCAGATCGCCGCTGCGACGTCGCTGGATGACCTTCTGGCCACTTGGCCGGCGGAGCGGCGGCTGTTCTTCTGCGTCGAACGCGGCGCAGCCGATGCGTTGCTCGGCGCCGCGCAGGCCTGGCCCAAAGCGGCGCCCTGTGGGTTGCTGGTCGGACCCGAAGGAGGCTTTGCGCCGGCAGAGCAGGACCGGGTCCGCGCCCTGCCGCAAGCCGTGCCGGTATCGCTCGGCGGCACGATTCTCCGCGCGGAAACCGCTGCCATCGCCGCCCTCGCAATTTTACAATCCGTCCGGCAGAATTGATCTTGGTCATAAGTACAGTTGGCGGCCCCGGCGGATACTGGACAAGCTTGTCCATCTGCCCCATATGCCGGAAGCAGCCGTTCGGCCGCGACCAGCAAGTCATCTAACGATAACAATAATCACTTTGAGGTAGTCATGTCCGGACCGGCCCAGGCCCCTGAGACGCCGATCACGTCCAAGGCACAGCTCGTCGAATATATCGCCCAGGGAGCAAAGCCCGAGGCCGAGTGGCGCATCGGGACCGAACACGAGAAATTCGCCTACAATACGACCGACTTCCGCCCGCTGCCCTACGATGGCGAGGTCGGCATCCGCCGCCTGCTCACCGAGCTGCAGCGTTTCGGCTGGGAGCCGGTGAACGAAGGCAACAACGTCATCGCGCTTGCGCAAGACGATCAGTCGATCACGCTGGAGCCGGGCGGGCAGGTCGAACTGTCCGGGGCGCCGCTGGAGAGCATCCATCAGACCTGCATCGAGGTCGGCTCGCACCTGAAGCAGATCCGGGAGATCGGCGGCGAACTCGGCATCGCCATGATGGGACTGGGCTTCAATCCGAAATGGCGGCGCGACGACATCCCGGTGATGCCGAAGGGCCGTTACGACATCATGCGGGCCTACATGCCGAAGAAGGGCAAGCTTGGCCTCGACATGATGTTGCGCACCTGTACGGTGCAGGTGAACCTCGATTTCGCCTCCGAAGCCGACATGGTGAAGAAGTTCCGCGTCGGCCTTGCGCTGCAGCCGATCGCGACCGCGATCTTTGCCAATTCGCCGTTCACCGAAGGCCAGCCGAACGGCTTCCTGAGCTACCGCAGCCAGATCTGGACCGACACCGATCCGGACCGCACCGGCATGCTGGGTTTCGTCTTCGAAGACGGCATGGGCTTCGAGCGCTACGTCGATCATGCGCTCGACGTGCCGATGTATTTCGTCTACCGCGACGGCAAGTATATCGACGCCTCGGGCCAGAGCTTCCGCGATTTCATGGCCGGCAAGCTGCCGGCGCGGCCGGGCGAAATGCCCACCCTGCGCGACTGGGCCGATCACATCACCACGCTGTTCCCAGAGGTGCGGCTCAAGCGCTATCTCGAGATGCGCGGCGCCGATGGCGGGCCGTGGTCGCGGCTGTGCGCCTTGCCGGCGCTCTGGGTCGGGCTGCTCTATGACGGGGCGGCGCTGGAGGCGGCCTGGGATCTGTGCCGCGACTGGACGCTGGCCGAGCGCGAGCAACTGCGCCTGGATGTGCCGAAATACGGCCTGCACACGCAGCTGCGCGGCCGGCCGCTGAAACACTATGCCGAGCAGATGCTAAAGATTTCGCTCTCCGGCCTGAAGGCGCGCGCGCGCCTGTCGCCGGCCGGCGAGGACGAGACGCATTTCCTCGAGCCGCTGGCCAAGATCGTCGAATCCGGCGAGACGCCGGCGGAAACCCTGCTCAAGCTGTATCACGGCCGCTGGAACCGCATGATCGATCCGGCCTTCACCGAACTTGCCTACTGATCCAGGCCGCGAGCCGCACCGGATCGTACAGCGATAGCGGCGCGGCGGCGAAGGCGGCCGGCGGCTGCAGTACGTCCGCTGCCAATCCGTCGCGGGCGGCTCGCGCCTGCGGCCATTCGCCGGCCTCGGCCAGGGTGGCGATCTGCGCAAGCCGGCGCGACCAGCCGGCCAGTACCCGATGCACAGCTTCGTCTTCCGGGAAGCGCTCGTCGATGATGCCGAGCTGGCCGCGGATCATCTGCGCGATCATGCCGGCGACGGGCATATTCTCCTCCGCCAGCGGCACAGCCAGGGCATCGAGATAGCGGCGCAGATCGCCGAGATCGCCCTCGAGCGTGATCGGCTCGCGCGCCGGATCGGCCGGCCGCAGCGCCTCTTCATAGGCGACCAGCGCATCCAGCAGCACCGGCGCCGGCTCGTCGCCGCCGAATTCGGTGACGATGACGCGGCGGGTGAATTCGCGCAGCGAGGCCGTGCGGCCGTCATGGCCGAGGCGCGGCTTCGCCTTCACGCCGCGCAGGCTGGGGATGGTCAGCGGATCGTCGCGGCGATTCTCGCCGCGGAGATTCCAGAAGCTGTTGCTGACATCGATCCGGCCCGGCGCATCCGACAGGCCGGGAATGAAGAATTCCGCCGTGCTGAAGCCGTTGCTGTGGCAGGCCTGGCAGGACAACCCCGCCTTGCGCGCCCGGCCGCCCAGGATATCGGGCGAACGGAATGCCAGGCGGCCGAATTCGACGTAGAAGCTCTGGCGCTCGCCGCCGTCGAGCGCCTCGCCCGGTCTCGAACTCAGCGCCGCGACCGAGAGGCTGCCGGGCGGCAGCCATTCCAGCGCGCCGCGCAGGGACTGCGCGGCGGCAACATCGGGTGTTGCGATCAGGAGAACGGCAAGGAGGGCGCGATCAACCCGGCGCATTCGGCAGCGCGTGATCCATCTCGCGCGCCGGCTGTTCGCAGCCGCAATCGCCGAGCAGCCGCGCCGGCACGCCCGCTGCGGTGCAATGCGGCGGCACCGGGATCAGGACGACGCTGCTGGCCCCGATCTTGGCGTATTCGCCGATCTCGATATTGCCGAGCACCTTGGCGCCGGCGCCGATCAGCACGCCGCGGCGGATCTTCGGATGTCGGTCGCCGGTTTCCTTGCCGGTGCCGCCGAGCGTGACATTCTGCAGCATCGACACATCGTCATCGACCACCGCGGTCTCGCCGATCACCACGCCGGTGCCATGGTCGATCATGATGCCGCGTCCGAAGCGGGTCGCCGGGTGGATGTCGACGGCGAAGGCCTCCGAGGCGCGGCTCTGCAGCAGGAAGGCCATGGTTTCGCGGTTCTGGTGCCACAGCCAATGGGCGACGCGATGCACCTGGATCGACTGGAAGCCCTTGAAGAACAGCAACGGCTTGAGAAAGCCGCGGCAGGCCGGATCGCGGTCGTTCACCGCCACCAGGTCGGCGCGCACGGACAGGCCGATATCGGGATCGGCCTCGAAGGCTTCCTCCATGATCTCGCGCAGGCCCAGCGCCGGCAGGGCGTCGCTGCCCAGCTTCTGCGCCAGGATGTAGCTGAGGGCATCTTCCAACCGCTCGTGCTGCAGCACGGTGGAATGCGCGAGGCTGGCCAGCAGCGGCTCCTGCGCGGCTGCGCGCTGCGCCTCCTCGCGGATGGCCGCCCAGACTGGATCGTGTTTGGCGAGATCGGCGCTCGCCGCCTTGCTGGCGCTGACGGGCATGGGGTCCTCCTCCGTCGTACCGGATGTCGATATTACGCGGCTTTGGCGGTGCCGCCCACCGTCAATCCACCGATCAGCAGCGTCGGCTGTCCGACCCCGACCGGTACGCCCTGGCCGGACTTGCCGCAGGTGCCGATGCCGGTGTCGAGCTTGAGGTCGTTGCCGACCGCCTGAACCTTCTTGAGCACCTCGGCGCCGGCGCCGATCAGCGTGGCGCCCTTGATCGGCGCGCCGACCTTGCCGTTTTCGACCATGTAGGCTTCGGTACAGGAGAACACGAACTTGCCCGATGTGATGTCGACCTGGCCGCCGCCGAAATTGACGGCGTAGATGCCGTTCCTGACGCCGGCGAGGATTTCCGCCGGATCGCGATCGCCGGCCAGCATGTAGGTGTTGGTCATGCGCGGCATCGGGTTATGGGCGAAGGATTGCCGCCGGCCGTTGCCGGTCGAGGCCCTGCCCATCAGCCGCGCATTCATGCGGTCATACATGAAGCCTTTCAGAATGCCATCTTCGATCAGCGTCGTGCATTCGGTCGGGGTGCCTTCGTCGTCGACGGTCAGCGAGCCGCGGCGGCGCTCGAGGGTTCCGTCATCGACGATGGTCACGCCCTTGGCCGCGACCTGCTGGCCCATCAGGCCGGCGAAGACGGAGGTCTTCTTGCGGTTGAAATCGCCCTCCAGCCCGTGGCCGATGGCCTCGTGCAGCAGCACGCCGGGCCAGCCCGGACCCAGCACGACATTCATTTCGCCCGCCGGGGCCGGAACCGATTCCAGATTGACCAAAGCCTGGCGCAGGGCATCGTCCACCTCGGCCTGCCAATGGGCGGGATCGAAGAACTGGGCATAGCCGAGCCGGCCGCCGGCGCCGCGGCTGCCGCTTTCCATCCGGTCGCCCTGGCCGGCGACGACCGAAACGTTGAGCCGCACCAGCGGGCGGATATCCTCCACCAGCACGCCGTCGGCGCGCAGGATGGCCACCGCCTGCCAGGAGCCGGCGAGGGAGACCGAAACCTGGCGCACCCGCGGATCCTTGGCGCGGGCATAGGCGTCGATCGCCTGCAGCAGCTCGACTTTCTTCTCGAAGGGGATTTCGTTGAGCGGGTTGTCCTCGCCATAGAGGTGACGGTTGGTCGGCTGGGGCGATGCGCTCATCACGCCGCCATGGCCGGCGCGGACCGCCCGCACCGTGGCGGCGGCGCGCCTGATCGCCGCCTCGCTCAGTTCGGACGCATGGGCATAGCCGGTCTGCTCGCCCGAGACGGCGCGCAGGCCGAAGCCCTGGCTGATGTCGAAACTGGCCGCCTTGAGGCGTCCGTCGTCGTAGCCGAGGCTTTCCGACTGGCTGTATTCCAGGAAAAGTTCGCCGTCATCGGCGCCGTGCAGCGCGTCGTTGACCAGCGTTTCCAGGCGGGGGCGATCGAGGCCGGCTCGGGTGAAGAACAAATCCTGCGCCGCGGAAGTCACCGTCATCTCAACACTCCGTCACCAGTCCAACGCCGGCAGTTCAGCCAGCCGGCAAGCCTCACCGCGCGAGTATATGGCGCGCGGCGTTCGGAAAATACAGCGCCCGGAAATACGGCGCCCAGCCCGATAAGCCTTCGTCCGGTAAACGGAAGGCGGATTTTCGCGATTTCTCCGTCCGCCCTCGCATCAGTTGCGAGCCAATTGCAGCCCATTCGGAGCCAATTGCGGCCCGTTGCGAGCCGGTGCGATGCCGATTGGACGCCGATGCCGCGCCAGGCGAAGCCGATGGCAGGCCGAGGGAAGGCCGGTTGCCTCCCGCTGGCCAGGCCGGGTGGCGCCAGTGGGGGCGCGGTGTCTTCCGGTCGGGACTGGAACGGCAAAAGGGGCATGGCGGGACCGACGTTTCGAGCAAGAGATGGAATAATGTAGGAACATACCCGGGCGAGTCAATCAAAATATTCCTAATATATATTTGAATGAACAGAGTGAAACAGGTACAAGATAATAGACAGGCCGGCGCTCTCGAAGAGTCGAGATTAATCGAACGCTATTCGGATCATTTGCCATGCCAAATCCCCCCCGATGATGCAAAGCACGATGAGATTCTGAAGCGCATGGTTCAGACCCCGCCGACCCCGCATAAGCCTAAGGGGAACGCGGCTAAGAGTCCCGCGAGCGTTGCAAAAGCTGGACGGCCAAAGCGTAATAAATCGGCGACGCACCGTAGCCGGGGCAATCGGCTTAGGCGTTGTAAGTCCGCCGATAGGTCAGGCGCTTGCCTTCCGAGCTCTTGCCGGGCGGTACGGCGCGGGCATTGTCGTCGATTGAGCGACCGTTGTAGCGGAAGTCGACTTCCGCCAGATAGAGAGAGACGGCGCGGCGATCCGGGGGCGGGGATACGGGAGTGAGCACCATGAACAAGACCGGGAGCAAGACGGGCAGCAAGACCGGCGCGCCGGACGGCATGCCCGCCGCGAAACGGATCGACGCGCGGATCAAGGAGCTGGGCGACTGGCGGGGCGAGACGCTGGCCCGGATACGGCGCCTGATCAAACAGGCCGATCCGGAAATCGTCGAGGAATGGAAGTGGCGCGGAGTGCCGGTCTGGTCGCATGCCGGCATCGTCTGCACGGGCGAGACCTACAAGGCGGTGGTGAAGATGACCTTCGCCAAGGGCGCTGCGCTGGAGGATCCCGCCGGGCTGTTCAACGCCAGCCTCGATGGCAGCACGCGGCGGGCCATCGATCTCCGGCAGGGCGACAGGATCGACGAAAAGGCGCTGCAGGCGCTGATCCGCGCGGCCGTGGCCTTGAATCTGGCCAAAGCAAAGGGCTGACCTTCAGGCTGACGATGACGATTTCTACAGCGACGGATGACCGGCCTCAGCGCCGGCGGCGTTCGCTCTTGCGCAGCAGCGCCGTCATGGCTTCCGCCGGCACCGGCTTGCTGATCAGGTAACCCTGCAATTCGCTGCAGCCGACCCCGCGCAGGAAATCCCGCTGGGCGGCGGTTTCGACGCCCTCAGCGACGACCGGCAGGTCCAGACCGTTGGCCATGCCGACCATGGCGCGGACGAGGGCGATATCCCGGTTGTTGCCGGGCAGATCGGCGATGAAGGCGCGGTCGAGCTTGATCTTGCGGATCGGCAGCCGCTGGATATAGCTCAGGGAGGAATAGCCGGTGCCGAAATCGTCCAGCGCCGCATCGACGCCGATCTCCGCCAGTTCCCGGATCGCCCCGACAGTCGCCTCCATATTCTGGATCGCCGCCTGCTCGGTGATCTCGATGCCCAGGAACGGGATCAGCCCCGGTTCTTCGTTCTGCAGCTTGCGGAAATAGCCGGGCAGGTCGTCGCGCACGAATTGCTGGCCGGAGACGTTGACGAAAACCCGGCGCGGCTCGACGCCATCCTTCAGCCATTGCCGAAGCTGTTTGCAGACGTTGCTGAACACCCAGCGCGTGATCTGGATGATGCTGCCGGTCTCCTCCGCCAGCGGGATGAACTCCGAGGGCGAAATGGCGCCGAGATCCGGATGGCGCCAGCGCAGCAGGGCTTCCATGGCGCAGATCGCGCCGGAGGCGGCTTCCACCACCGGCTGATAGACGAGGTGGAACTCGTCATTCTCCACCGCGGCATCGAGATTCATGGTCAGCCGCAGCCGCCGCTCGGCCGCCCGGGTCATTTCCGGGCTGTAGAATCGGGTCGCATCGCCGCCGGCGGCGCGTACCAGCTTCATCGCCAGTTCGGCCTTGGCCAGCGCATCGCCGATCTTTTCGCCCGGATCGTCGACGATCGCGGCGCCCATGCTCACCTTCAGCGGCACGATCCGGCCGTCGATGGCGAGCGGCTTGGTGAGCTGGCCGTGCAGGGCCTGCGCCAGATTCAACGCGTTGTTCAGATCGTTGACGGCGGCAAGCGCCGCGAACTGATCGGCGGCGATGCGCCCGACCAGGGCCTCGCGCGGCAGGACATCGGCCAGCCGGTCGGCCGTGCTTTTCAGCACCGTGTCGCCGATGTGATAGCCGAAACCCTCATTGATGTCGCGAAAGCCGTCCATGTCGAGGTTGAACAGCACCCATAGACCGCCATCCAGCCGGTGCTGTGCGCTCAGCATGCGTTCGGTCTCGGCGATGAAGCTGCTGCGGTTGAGAATGCCGGTCAGCGGATCGTTGCGGCTGGCGAACTCGGCCCGCAATTCCACGTCGCGGCGGTCGGAGATATCGCGGAAGATGCCGATGAAGCCGACCTCCGTGCCGTTGTGGAATTCGCCGACGCTCAGATGGATCGGGAATATCTCGCCCGACTTCTTGCGGCCGAGCGTATCGCGCCCGAGGCCGAGAATCTTCGCGCGCTTGGTGGTGAGATAATTCTGGATGTAGCTGTCATGCCCCGAGCGGAAAGGCTCCGGCATCAGGATATTGACGCTCTGGCCGATCAATTCGCTGGGCTTGTAGCCGAAGACATGGGCGCCGGTATCGCTGATGGCGACGATCGTGCCGCGGTTGTCGATATTGATGACGCCTTCGCCCATGGTTTCGAGCAGGCTGCGCAGCGTCGAGCCGGCGTCCGCGAGGGCAGGATCTTCTTCGGCGGATTGTCTGTTCGCCTTGCCCGCCTTGGCTGGCTTGACCGCTTTATCTGCCGCCGCCTTGTCCGCGGGCTTCGCTGCGGCGGGTGCCGCAGCCGGCGATGCCGGGGCGGCAGCGGCCGCCTCGGGCGGCGGCTGCCAGTCCTGACCGCCATCGGACAGGAGGCGCCAGCTCGGGAAGGTCATCTGCGCCTGCGTGCCGTGACCGAGGGTGCTGGAGATCGCCAGCGTGCCGCCATGCAGCTCCATCAGGCGCTTGCTGATCGACAGGCCGAGGCCGGTGCCGCCATGCTGGCGCGCGACTTCGGCCTTGGCGAGCTGGAACGGCTCGAAAATCTGTTCCAGCCGTTCCGGCGCGATGCCGATGCCGGTATCCACCACGATCAGCGACGGGCTGCCGTCGGGCAACTGGCGGAAGATCGCATCGATGGTGCCGCCTGCCGGCGTGAACTTCACGGCGTTGCCCAGCAGGTTGATCAGCACCTGTTTGACCACGCGCTCGTCGGCGCGCAGCTTCGGCAGGTTGTCGGGCGACAGGTTGCGCAGCGTGATGCCGCCGCGCTCGGCCTGGGGGCGGACCATGGTGAGGGCGGATTCGATCACCGCCGACAGGTCGACAGCCTTTTCGTCGAGCGCGTAATAGCCCGCCTCGATGCGGGACATGTCGAGGATGTCGCCGATCAGCGCCAGCAGATGGGTGCCCGAGGCATTGATGTCGCGCGCGTAATCGACATAGCGGGGCACGCCGACCGAGCCGAACATCTGGTCGCGGATGATTTCGGAGAAGCCGATGATCGCGTTCAGCGGCGTGCGCAGCTCATGGCTCATATTGGCGAGGAACTGGCTCTTCGCCCGGCTGGCTTCCTCAGCCTGGCGCAGCGCCACCTCGATCCGGCGTTGCTGCCGGTATTGCTCGGTGATGTCGCGGCCGGAACCGCGATAGCCCATGAAGCGGCCTTCGGCATCGAAAACGGGCTTGCCGTTGATCTCGATCCACATTTCCTGGCCGCTGATCATCGAGCAGTAGCGGAAGCCGCGGAAGGGCTGATGCCGGTCGAGCAGGCGGCGATGCTCGTCCCAGAATTGCTGGTCGGCCTCGGCGTTGTTCTGCGTGGCGATATCCCAGCGGCGCCGGCCGAGATAGAGGCTGCGCAAGGTGTTCGTCTGCTGCGAGGAGGATTCGGAGATCCAGGTGAAGCGATGCTCGGCATCGGTTTCCCAGAACCAGTCGGAGGCCAGTTCGGCGAAGTCGCGCAGCTTGTATTCGGCGACCTGCAGCGCCACCTGATGCATCTTTTCCGGGGTGCTGGCCTCGGCGATCACCACCAGGCCGGAAACCTGGCCGCCGGCGTCGCTGACCGGGGCCACCGTCAGGCCCTGGCACAGCCAGCCATTCGCCCAGCGAATCAGAGTCGAGCCGATCTGGCGCCGGTTCTCGCGGCGCGCCGCTTCCAGCAGGATGCGCAGCTTTTCCGCTTCGCCCAGGGCGAAACCGACCGAAAAGACCTGGCCGGCCAGCTCGTTTTCGCTCATCTCGGTCAGGGCCGAGTAGGCGGCGTTGCATGACACGTAATGGTAGTTGTCAGCGGAATCGCATTCTACCGTGAATGCGGGCCGGTCCAACCAATCCAGGATGTCCTGGGTCAGTTTCCGCTGGACTGGATCAAGCATGCCCGCACCCCCTGAGAAGGCAGATTAGGGGGACCATTCCGGGTAGGCAAGGGCGAGGCGAATCAATGATTAAGATCAAACCGCCCGGCACGACGCAGAGCGACAAATCGTCGCATAATCGTGGGGCACTGTGCCTCGGGGCGGCCACAGTGTATGTTCCGGTCCTCGAAGATACAGACTCTGTCCGACCATAAGTGAGGGTATAAAACGATGGGGTGGAACTGGTTTACGCGCGCTGGCCGGCTGGCGCTGCGGGTTGCGGCGCTTGGTGTCGTGGCCATTCTCTTTAAGGCTGTTCCGGCGCTGGCCCAGGAGGTCGTGGGCCAACCGAGCCCCTGGCATATCGGCCTGCAGCCCTCCGTCACTCCGGTGGCGGATCAGATGCATCATTTCCACGGCCTGCTTTTGTGGATCATCACCCTGATCACCGCCTTCGTGCTGGTGCTGCTGATCTACGTGATGCTGCGCTTCCGCGCCTCGGCCAATCCCGTCCCGTCCAAGACCTCGCACCATACGCTGGTCGAGGTGGTCTGGACCGTGGTGCCGATCCTGATCCTGATCGTGATCGCGGTGCCGTCCTTCAAGCTGCTGTATTACGGCGACAAGTCGCCCGACGCCCAGCTCACCATCAAGGCGATCGGCCATCAATGGTACTGGTCCTACGAATATCCGGACAACGGCAATTTCACCTTCGATTCCAACATCGTGCAGGAAGCCGACCTGAAGCCAGGCCAGCCGCGCCTGCTGACCACGGACAATGTGGTCGTGGTGCCGGTGAACACCGATGTGCGCATGCTGGTCACCGCCGCCGACGTGATCCATTCCTGGGCCATGCCGGCCTTCGGCGTGAAGAAGGACGGCGTTCCCGGCCGCCTCAACGAGACCTGGTTCCGCGTCGAGCGCGAAGGCACCTATTATGGGCAATGCTCGGAACTTTGCGGCCAGTTGCATGGCTTCATGCCCATCGAGGTGAAAGCCGTCTCGAAGGAGGCCTATGCCAAGTGGGTCGAGGAGGCGAAGAAGCAGTTCGCCTCGCTGGACGGCGAGTCGTCCTCGCCGCGTCTGGCTGACGCCCGCAACGCTCAGTAAACGGTTAAGTTAAGGAAGATCGCCATGGCTCATGCCCACGCCCAAGCAGATCACGCCCATCACGACCATCCGACCGGCTGGCGCCGGTGGGTCTATTCGACCAACCACAAAGACATCGGCACGATGTATCTGATCTTCGCCATCGTGGCGGGTCTGCTCGGCGGCCTCTTCTCGGTGCTGATGCGCGCCGAGCTGATGAACCCGGGCGACGGCATCCTCGGCGGCAACCATCAGCTCTTCAACGTGCTGGTCACCGGCCATGCGCTGCTGATGATCTTCTTCATGGTCATGCCGGCGATGATCGGCGGTTTCGGCAACTGGTTCGTGCCGCTGATGATCGGCGCGCCGGATATGGCGTTCCCGCGCATGAACAACATTTCCTTCTGGCTGCTGATCCCGGCGATCCTGCTGCTGCTGCTCTCCGTCTTCGTGGAGGGGCCGGCCGGCGGCAACGGCGCCGGTACCGGCTGGACGCTCTATCCGCCGCTCAGCTCCGATGTCGGCCATCCCGGCCCGGCGGTCGCCCTGACGATCCTGAGCATGCATATCGCGGGCGCGTCCTCGATCCTGGGCGCGATCAACTTCATCACCACCATCTTCAACATGCGTGCGCCGGGCATGACCCTGCACAAGATGCCGCTGTTCGTCTGGTCGGTGCTGGTCACCGCCTTCCTGCTGCTGCTCTCGCTGCCGGTTCTGGCGGGCGGCATCACCATGCTGCTGACCGACCGCTATTTCGGCACGGCCTTCTTCAAGCCTGAGATGGGCGGCGATCCGGTCCTGTTCCAGCACCTGTTCTGGTTCTTCGGCCACCCCGAAGTCTACATCCTGATCCTGCCGGGCTTCGGCATCATCAGCCAGGTGATCTCGACCTTTTCGCGCAAGCCGGTGTTCGGTTATCTCGGCATGGCCTACGCGATGGTCGCCATCGGCGTGGTCGGCTTCGTCGTGTGGGCGCACCACATGTACACCACCGGCATCGCCGTCGACACCCGCGCCTATTTCACCGCGGCCACCATGGTGATCGCGGTGCCGACCGGCGTGAAGATCTTCTCCTGGATCGCCACGATGTGGGGCGGCTCGATCGAGTTCAAGGTGCCGATGCTGTTCGCCATCGGCTTCATCTTCCTGTTCACGGTGGGCGGCGTGACCGGCGTCGTGCTGGCCAATGCCGGCATCGACACCTACATGCAGGACACCTATTACGTGGTGGCGCATTTCCACTACGTGCTCAGCCTCGGCGCCGTGTTCGCCATCTTCGCCGGCTTCTACTACTGGTTCGGCAAGATGACCGGCTATGAGCTGAGCGAGACGGCGGGCCAGATCCATTTCTGGACCACCTTCATCGGCGTGAACCTGACCTTCTTCCCGATGCACTTCCTCGGGCTGCAGGGCATGCCGCGGCGCATCCCGGATTATCCGGATGCCTTCGCCGGCTGGAACTACATCGCCTCGATCGGCTCGTATATCGCCTTCGGCTCGACGCTGTTCTTCGTCTGCTCGGTGATCTACGCCTTCATCCGCAAGAAGCGGGTGGCCGACAACCCGTGGGGCGAGGGTGCGACGACGCTGGAATGGACCCTGTCCTCGCCGCCGCCGTTCCACCAGTACGAAAAGCTGCCGGTCATCAAGTAGGACCGGATTGCGTAAGGCCGGGCGGCCCGGCCTTACCTTCCGGGCCGCGGGAGAGTATCAGTGACGGACGCGAGTTATATCACGGAACGCGACGAGGCCGGCTCTGCCGGCCTCGAAACGGTTTGCCGCGAGGCGCAGCCGGCCGACTATCTGGCCTTGCTGAAGCCGCGGGTGATGTCGCTGGTGGTGTTCACCGGCCTGGTCGGGCTGGTCCTGGCGCCGGGCAGCCTGCATCCGACACTGGCCGTCACCGCCTTGCTGTGCATCGCCATCGGCGCCGGGGCATCCGGTGCGATCAACATGTGGTATGACGCCGATATTGATGCCGTGATGGCGCGCACGCGCGGTCGGCCGATCCCGCAGGGCCGGGTCAGCCGCGACGAGGCGCTCGGCTTCGGCAGCGTGCTCGCCGTCGGCTCGGTCATCGTCATGGGCCTGGCGGTGAACTGGGTGGCGGCGGCCATCCTGGCGCTGACCATCGGCTTCTATGTCTTCATCTACACGATGTGGCTGAAGCGGCGCACGCCGCAGAACATCGTGATCGGCGGCGCCGCCGGCGCCTTCCCGCCGATGATCGGCTGGGCGGCGGTGACCGGCGATCTCAGCCTGATGCCGGTCCTGCTGTTCGCCATCATCTTCATGTGGACGCCGCCGCATTTCTGGGCGCTGGCGCTGTATCGCTCGGACGATTACGCGCGCGCCGGCGTGCCGATGCTGCCCGTCGTCGCCGGCGCCCGCGAGACGCGCCGGCAGATCCTGATCTACAGCCTGCTGCTGGTGCCGCTGACGCTGGCACCCTGGGCGCTCGGGCTGGCTGGCCCGCTTTACGGCAGCGTCGCCGCGCTGCTCGGGGCGATTTTCCTCCTGCTGGCGCTGCGCATCTGGCGCAGCGAGACGGATCGCCCGGCGAAGCACATGTTCGCCTATTCGATCCTGTACCTCTTCCTGCTCTTCGCCCTGCTGCTGGCGGAACATGGATTGGGCTGGAGAGCATGAGCGCCATGCCTCTTCACGACCACCATAAGCGCCGCAGGGCGCGCAATTATGCTTTGGGCGGTGTTCTGCTGGCGCTGGTGATCCTGTTTTACCTGATCACCATCGCCAAGATGACCGGAGGTGGGCAATGAGCCGCCAGCCCGGCAGCAGGCGCAATCTGCGCATCGCGGCCATCTGCGGCGCCGTCGCCGCCCTGATGCTGGGCGGCGCCTTCGCCTCGGCGCCGCTATATTCCCTGTTCTGCCGCGTCACCGGCTTTTCCGGCACGCCGCTGCGGGCCGAGTCGGCGCCTGGCGTGACCGACCCGACCGAGCGCACGGTCAAGGTCCGCTTCAACGCGGACGTGGCGCCCGGCATGCCCTGGAAATTCCAGCCCGAGCAGCGCCAGGTCACGGTCCGTCCGGGCGAGGAGACGCTGATCTTCTATCGCGCCAGCAACCCGACCGATCAGGCCATCACCGGCCAGGCGGCATTCAACGTCACGCCCGACAAGGCCGGACAGTATTTCAACAAGATCGCCTGCTTCTGCTTCACCGAGCAACGGCTGAATCCGGGGCAGACCGTCGACATGCCGGTGTCGTTCTACGTCGATCCGAAGCTGCTCAAGGATCCGCAGACGCGGGATGTCACGACGATCACCTTGAGCTACACCTTCTTCCGCGTGGAGGAAGGGGAGAAACAGGTTTCCGATCGCGGCTCCGCCGCAAGATCGGTGAACTGAGTATGTGCAACGACTGCGTAACTAGGGGGTAAGACCACATGGCCGCCAGCAGCGCCCGCAATCACGATTACCATCTCGTCGACCCGAGCCCATGGCCGGTCACCGGCTCCATCGGCGCCTTCGTCCTGGCGCTCGGCGCTGTCGCCGGCTTCCATGGCCATGGCTATCTCTGGATCGTCCCCGGCCTTCTCATCGTGCTCTACACGATGATCGCCTGGTGGCGCGACGTCATCCGCGAAGCCCATGTCGAGGGGCACCACACGCCGGTCGTGCAGCTTCACCTGCGCTACGGCATGCTGCTGTTCATCGCCTCCGAGGTGATGTTCTTCGTCGCCTGGTTCTGGGCCTTCTTCAACGCCGCGCTATTCCCGACCGAGGCGATCAACCATCAGTGGCCGCCGGCGGGCATCGAGACTTTCGATCCCTGGGAATTGCCGTTCATCAACACGCTGATCCTGCTGCTGTCCGGCACGACGGTGACCTGGGCGCACCATGCCCTGCTGCATAACGACCGCAAGGGTCTGGTGCAGGGCCTGACGCTGACCGTCATTCTCGGCCTGCTGTTCACCAGCTGTCAGGCCTTCGAGTACAGCCACGCCGCCTTCGGCTTCAAGGACGGCATCTATTCGTCGACCTTCTACATGGCGACCGGCTTCCACGGCTTCCATGTCATCGTCGGCACGATCTTCCTGCTCGTCTGCCTGATCCGGGCCATGAAGGGCCACTTCAAGCCGGACCAGCATTTCGGCTTCGAGGCGGCCGCCTGGTACTGGCATTTCGTCGACGTCGTCTGGCTGTTCCTGTTCACCGCCATCTACTGGTGGGGTTCGTCGGGCGCCGCTCACGCGGCCCATTAAGGCGATGACGGAATTCTATCCGTCATTGTCTCCCTTTTCGACCGGGCTTCGCTGCCGCTGCCCCCGCTGCGGCGAAGCCCCGGTCTTCAATGGGCTTTTGACGCTCCGGCCAGACTGTCCGAATTGCAGCCTCGATTACAGCAAGATCGACGCCGGCGACGGCCCGGCCGTTTTCGTCATCCTGATCCTCGGTTTCATCGTGGTCGGACTGGCGCTGTGGGTCGAACTGAAATTCGGCCCGCCGCTCTGGCTGCATCTCGTCCTGTGGACGCCGCTGATCCTGGGCGGCTCCATTCTGATGCTCCGACCCTTCAAAGCCACGCTCATCGCGCTACAATTCCGCCACAAGGCGTCTTCCGATATCGAATTGCTGCGCGAGTGATACATTGAAAATATTAGGTTCCCGGCCAGCCTTCTGGCCGACCGTGATCACCATCCCTGCCCTGATCGTCCTCCTGGCGCTCGGAACCTGGCAGGTCCAGCGGCTGTTCTGGAAACTGGACCTCATCGCGACGGTGCAGCATGGCCTCGAGGCCGCGCCGGTGCCCTTGCCGGCCGGCGTGCTGGATCCGGCCGAATGGAACTACCGCCGCGTCGTCGTGACGGGCACCTTCGACAACAGCCATGAATTCCACCTCATGGCGCATTCGAAGCGGGGCAATTTCGGCTATCACGTCCTGGTGCCGCTCAAGCGCAGCGACGCGCCGGGCTATGTTTTCGTCGATCGCGGCTGGATTCCGCCGGAGAAGAAGGACCGGTCGCGGCGCGAGGCGGGCTTGCTGCAGGGCGAGCAGACGGTTCGCGGCATCGCCCATAAGGCCTGGGGGCCGGGATTGTTCACCCCGGACAACGATCCGGCGAGGAATCTGTGGCTTTACCCCGATCTGGCGGCGATGGCGCAACTGGCCGGGATCGGCGAGGTTCCGGCCCTGATCGTGGATGCCGACGACACGCCGGTGCCCGGCGGGGCACCGGTCGGGGGCCAGACGCGGGTCGATTTCCCCAATAACCATCTGGAATACGCCGTCACCTGGTATGGCGGCGCCATCGTCCTGGCCCTGATTTATGTGCTATGGCATCGGCGGCGGGCGCGCGATACTGCGTCCAAGGACTAGGCTATGAAAAGCTACAAGGCCCTGGAACAGCGCTTTCGCCGGATTGCCGCTGTCAATGGCGCGCTGGCGGTGCTCGGCTGGGACCAGTCGACCATGATGCCCGAGGGCGGCGCCAAGGTGCGCGCCGAGCAGATCGCGACGCTCAGCGTGATCCGCCATGAGTGGCTGACCGATCCGCGGCTTGGCGATCTCCTCGGCGAGGCCGAGACGCAGAAGGACCAGCTCAACGAGTGGCAGGCGGCCAATCTGCGCGAGATGCAGCGGCAGTGGCGCCATGCCACGGCGCTGACGCCGAAGCTGGTCGAGGCGCGCTCGAAGGCGGTGCTGAATTGCGAGATGGTCTGGCGCAAGGCACGGCAGGAAGATCATTTCAAGAGCTTTGCCACGGCGTTTCACCCGGTGCTGGAATTGACCCGCGAGGTGGCGGCGGCGAAGGCGGCCGCGTTCGGCGTCGCGCCGTATGATGCGTTGCTGGATGAATACGAGCCCGACGGCAAAGCGGCCACCATCGACGCTTTGTTCGCCGACCTGGGCGGCTTTCTGCCCGCCTTCATCGACAAGGCGATGGCGCGCCAGGCGAAGAAGCCGGCGCCGCTGGTGCCGAAGGGCGATTTCGCCACCGAGACGCAGCGGCAGGTCGGGCTGCGCTTCATGAAGGCGCTCGGCTTCGATTTCCGTCATGGCCGCCTCGATGTCAGCCTGCATCCGTTCACGGGCGGCGTGCCGACGGATGTGCGGATCACCACGCGCTATCACGAAGGCGATTTTGCCAAGAGCCTGATGGGCGTGCTGCATGAAACCGGCCATGCCCTGTACGAACTGGGCCTGCCGAAATTCTGGCGCAACCAGCCGGTCGGCGAAGCGCGCGGCATGACGCTGCACGAAAGCCAGAGCCTGCTGATCGAAATGCAGGTCTGCCGGGGACCGGAATTCCTCGCTTATGCGGCGCCGATCCTGCGCAAGGCGTTCAAGGGCGAGGGCGAAGCCTGGTCGGCCGACAATCTTGCCCGCCTCTACACCCAGGTCCGCCCCGACCTGATCCGGGTGGATGCCGATGAAGTGACCTATCCGGCGCATATCATCCTGCGCTACCGGCTGGAGCAGGCCTTGCTGCATGGCGATCTGCCGGTTGCCGATCTGCCGCATGCCTGGAACGACGGCATGCAGACGCTGCTCGGCGTCGACGTCCCCAGCGACAGCCTCGGCTGCATGCAGGACATCCACTGGGCGACCGGCTCGATCGGCTATTTCCCGACCTATACCTTGGGCGCGCTTGCCGCGGCCCAGCTTTTCGCCGCCGCCAAGGAACAGGATGGCAGTATCCTGCCGGGGATCGCGAAAGGCGATTTCAAGCCGCTGCTGCACTGGCTGCGCAAGCATGTGCACGGCAAGGGTTCGCTGCTGTCCACCGACGCGCTGCTGCGGGCGGCGACCGGCAAGCCGCTGGGGACCGCCGCCTTCAAGGCGCACCTGAAATCCCGCTATCTGAATTGAAGACGACCATGCGCTACATCAGCACCCGCGGCCAGGCACCGGCCCTCGATTTCGAAGAAGTCCTCCTGGCCGGACTGGCGACGGATGGCGGCCTTTACGTGCCGGAGACCTGGCCGCAATTCAGCGCCGCCGAATGGCGCGCCATGCGCGGCCTGCCTTACGCCGACGTCGCCTTTCGCATCATCAAGCCTTTCATCGGCGGCTGCATCCCGGACGCGGACCTGCAGCGGATGATCGCGGAATCCTACGCGACGTTCGGGCATCGCGCCGTGGCGCCGCTGCGCCAGATCGAGGCCAATGACTGGCTGCTGGAGCTGTTTCACGGGCCGACGCTCGCCTTCAAGGACGTGGCGCTGCAACTGCTCGGGCGGCTGTTCGACTGGGCGCTGGCCCGCTCGGGCCGCCATGCGACCGTGCTGGGCGCCACATCGGGCGATACCGGCTCGGCGGCCATCGAAGGCTGCCGCGGCCGCCGGAATCTCGACATCTTCATCCTGTTCCCGGAAGGCCGCGTCTCCGAGGTGCAGCGCCGGCAGATGACGACGGTGCCGGATGCCAATGTGCATGCGATCGCGCTGCAGGGAACCTTCGACGACGCCCAGGCGATGGTGAAGACGCTGTTCAACGACGCCGCCTTCCGCGCCGAGGTCGGGCTGACCGCGGTCAACTCGATCAACTGGGCGCGGGTGATGGCGCAGATCGTCTATTACGCGACGGCCTCCCTGGCCCTCGGCGGGCCGGACCGGCCGATGGCCTATTGCGTGCCGACCGGCAATTTCGGCGATATCTTCGCCGGTTACGCGGCGGCGAAAATGGGCCTGCCGGTCGCGAGGCTGATCGTCGCTACCAACCGCAACGACATCCTGGCGCGCTTCTTCGCCGGCGGCGATTATCACAAGGACAAGGTGGTGCCGACCATCAGCCCGAGCATGGATATCCAGGTGGCGAGCAATTTCGAGCGCCTGCTGTTCGACATGCATGGCCGCGATGGCGGCCAGATCCGCGGTCTGATGGCCGATCTCGACAAGAATGGCGGCTTCACGGTTTCGGGCAATGCCCTGGCCGAAAGCCGGCATATCTTTTCGGCCGGCCGCGCCGACGAAGCGGCGACCCGGGCAAGCCTCAGGCGCGCCTTCGAGCGCGGCAATGGCGCGCTGGTCGATCCGCATACCGCCGTCGGCCTGTCGGTTGCGGCGGAGCAGCGCTCAAGCGGCGCCGTGGCGGCGGAGATTCCGCTGATCACGCTGGCCACCGCCGATCCGGCGAAATTCCCCGAGGCCGTTTTCGAGGCGACCGGGCGGCGTCCGGCCCTGCCGCCGCGCATGGCCGACCTGTTCGAGCGGCCGGAGCGCCAGACGGTGCTGCCGAACGATGCGGCGGCCGTCCGCACCTTCATCCTTCAGCATTCACAACGTAGCCGGGTGACGGCATGACGATACGGATCAGCACGCTCCCCAATGGCCTGCGCGTGGTTTCCGAGACCATGCCGCAGGTCAAGACGGCTTCGGTCGGTATCTGGGTCGATGCCGGCGCCCGCGACGAGGCCCCGGAAATCAACGGCGTGGCGCATATGCTCGAGCATATGGCCTTCAAGGGCACCGAGCGGCGCAGCGCGCTGGACATCGCCGAGGAGATCGAGGCCGTCGGCGGCCATCTCAATGCCTTCACCTCGCGCGAGCAGACCGCCTATTACGCCCGCGTCATGGGGGACGATATCGATCTGGCCATCGATATCTTGGCCGACATCTTGCAGCACTCGACCTTCGAGGCTTCGGAACTCGAACGCGAGCGCGAGGTGATCATCCAGGAGATCGGGCAATCGGAAGACACGCCCGACGACATCATTTTCGATCATCTGCAGGAAACCGCCTTCCCCGATCAGGCGCTCGGCCGCGCGATTCTCGGCACCGTCGAGCGCGTCTCGGCGATGCGCCGCGAGGACCTGCAGGGCTTTCTCGGCCGCTTCTATCATGCGCCGAACCTGATCCTGGTGGCCGCCGGCGCCGTCGAGCACGAGCATCTGCTCGCCGCGGCGGAGAAGCTTCTGGCCGGGTTGCAGGCTACGCCGCGGCCGCGGCCGCAGAAGGCCGTCTATCGCGGCGGCGAGAAGCGGGCGGTGCGCGACCTCGAACAGGCGCATGTGGCGATCGCCCTGCCGGGTGTGTCGTTCACCGATCCCGATTATTTCGCCATGCAGGTCTATTCCACCGTGCTGGGCGGCGGCATGTCGTCGCGCCTGTTCCAGGAGGTGCGCGAGAAGCGCGGGCTTGCCTATTCGGTATATGCCTATCCCAGCGCCTATCGCGATGGCGGGCTGCTGACGCTGTATGCCGGCACCGGCGGCGAGAAGCTGGGCGAACTGATGCCGGTGCTTGCCGAGGAACTGGCCAAGATGACGGGGCATGTGGCGGCGGATGAACTCCAGCGCGCCCGGGCGCAGCTCAAGGTCGGCATGGTCATGTCGCTGGAAAGCTCCGGCGCCCGCATCGAGCAGCTTGGCCGCCAGATGCTGGTGTTCGGCCGGCCGCTCGATATCGACGAGGTTCTGGCGGCGATCGATCGCGTCGACGAGGCCGCCGTCCAGCGCGTGGCCGAGCGCGTCCTGCGCACGGCGCCGCCGGCCGTCGCGGCGCTGGGGCCGGTCGGGACGCTGGAAGACTATTCGCGTTTCGCCGCCCGGCTCGGCTAGCAAGACCGCAGATGCTGTTCGGGCGCTTCCTCCCCAGCATGGCCGCTGTGCTCAGCGGGGAGGCGCTTTACCTGCGCCCGCCTTCCGCCTCCGATTACGACGCCTGGGCGATGCTCCGCGCGGTCAGCCGCGATCATCTGCAGCCCTGGGAGCCGACCTGGGCGGAAGATTCGCTCACCCGCGACGGATTCCGCCGCCGGCTCCTCTGGTTCGAGCGGCTGAAACGGCAGGAGCTTGGCGAGGCCTATTTCATTTTCCTGCGCAGCGACGATGCGCTGATCGGCGGCATCACGCTGTCGAACCTGCGCCGCGGCGCCTCGCAATGCGGCGAGCTCGGCTACTGGATCGGCAAGCCGCATAGCGGCAGGGGCCATATGACCGAGGCGCTGCGGCTGATGGTCGGCCATTGCTTCAATACGCTGAAGCTGCATCGGCTGGAAGCGGCCTGCCTGCCGGAGAACGAGCCGAGCCAGAGATTGCTGCGGCATGCCGGCTTCCGTCCGGAAGGCATTCTGCGCGAATATCTGAAGATCAACGGCCGCTGGCGCGACCATCAGCTTTACAGCCGCTTGGCGACGGACCCGCCCGCCTGAACGGGCGCTTCCGCTTGCCGCCATGCCCCGCGCCAGCGGGACGGACAGGCCCGCGCCCGGATCAGGCGTGGCCGGCGATGCTGGCCAGCTTGGCCACGTCGATGCCGATCTTGCGCACCGCCCGTTCCCACAGCGTGTCGAGATCGGAATCGAAGATCAGATCCGGATCGGCGGGCGCCGCCAGCCAGGCATTCTCCTGGATTTCGGCGTCCAGCTGTCCCGGACCCCAGCCGGCATAGCCCAGTGCGAACAGGCTGCGCTGCGGCCCGGTGCCGGTGGCGATCGCGCGCAGCACATCCAGCGTGGCGGTCAGACCGATGCCCATGCTGTCGTCGAGCTTGACGCTGCCCTGGCGCATGTAGTCGGTGGAATGCAGCACGAAGCCGCGCCCGGTTTCGACCGGCCCGCCCAGCCTGACGATGATGTCGTTGTCGACCGCGGGCTCGATGCCGAGCTGGGTCAGCAGGTTGGGGAAGGTGAGGCCGGGATAGGCCTTGTTGATGACGAGGCCCATCGCACCTTCGGCATTGTGCGAGCACATGTAGATGACGGTGCGGGTGAAGCGCGGGTCACCCATTGCCGGCATGGCAACCAGTAACTGCCGCTCCAGATAGCCGGTGATCGCTTTGCCGTCGTCGATATCCGCCATGCCTAGCTCCCACTCTCACCTGAATGTTACTCTTATGGCTCCAGTTGTCCATACGCGCCCTCGTTCCGGCTCTTGCAATTCATGCACCGGCGCCCAGACTTGAGCCCATGAAAAAGCCTTGGCCGCTCTTCGCGCTTTTTGCCGCACTCGCCGTCCTTGCATTGCCCGTTCCGGCCGCAACAGCTGCCGGCCTCGCCGCGCTGTCCGAGCCGGTACGGCTGACGCTGCTGCAGGCGGAGGGCGATCAGGTCGGACTGCTGGTACGGCTGGCTCCGGGATGGAAATTCTACTGGCGTACGCCCGGCGAGGGCGGCGTGCCGCCGAGCTTCGACTGGTCGGCATCGCAGAACCTGGCGGCGGCGGCGGTGAACTGGCCGGCGCCGGAGCGGATCGCGATCGGCGATGTCGATCTCTACGGCTATACCGGCGAAGTGGTGCTGCCGATCGCCATTCAACGTCGGGATGGGACGCTGCCCGTCGATCTGGTGCTGTCCATCGAATACGGCGTCTGCAAGGACATCTGCATCCTGCGCGAGGATCATCTCAGCCATCGCCTGGATCCGAAGGACAAGGCCGCGAATCCGGTCAACGCGGCCCTGCTGGCCGCCTGGCAGGCGCGGGTGCCGCGCCCGGGCCGGGCCAGCGGAGTGCGATTGCTGTCCAGAGAAGTCAGCGGAAGCCGGATGGTCCTGACCCTGGGCAGCGATCAGCTCTTTTCCACCCCCGACCTGTTCGTCGAGGGAGCGCCCGGCGACTGGTTCAGCCGTCCGGAGGTGACGATCTCGGCCGATCGCCATCAGGCGGCATTCGCCTTCACGCTGGCGCCGCCGCAGGCCGCCAAAGGTCCCTTGACCCTGACGCTGGTCGACGGACCGCGGGCTGTAGAGCTTTCGGCAGCAGCGCCCGGGTGAGCCGGAGGCTTGCCGCCGCATCCGTACCGGACCATGTTAATGCCGCCGTTCCGCGCGGCATGTGACGGCCAAACAGCAATAGCAAACTGCAACAGACGAGGAAATCATGACCATCAAGGTTGGCGACCGCATTCCCGATGTCACGGTCTATGTCATGTCCGATCAGGGGCCGCAGGCAATGAAGACCGGCGAGCTGTTCAAGGGCAAGAAAGTGGCATTGTTCGCCTTGCCGGGTGCGTTCACGCCGACCTGCTCGGCCAAGCATCTTCCTGGATTCGTTGAGAAATCCCAGGACCTCAAGGCCAAGGGCGTGGACCTGATCGCCTGCCTGTCGGTCAACGACGCCTTCGTCATGGGCGCCTGGGGCAAGCAGCAGAATACCGGCGACAAGGTGATGATGCTGGCCGACGGCTCGGGCGAATTCACCAAGGCGATCGGCATGGAATTCGATCTGTCGGCGCGCGGCCTCGGCGTGCGCTCGCAGCGCTATTCGATGCTGATCGAGGACGGCGTGGTGAAGACGCTGAACCTGGAAAAGCCGGGCGCCTTCGAAGTCTCCGACGCCAATACCCTGCTGGGCCAGCTCTGATCGCGTCCGACAGCATCGCAACGAGGCCGGCGGGAGCGATTCCGGCCGGCCTTCTTGTTTGAGCGCGAAAGCGGGCTATTCGAGATCGAGGCTGCCGGCGATCTCGGTCGCCGCGGCGCGCGCCAAGACATCGACCCGCTCGTTCTCGACATGGCCGGCATGGCCCTGCACCCATTGCCAGGAAATCCGGTGCGGCTGCGCGGCGGCCTCGAAGCGCTGCCAGAGATCGACATTCTTGACCGGCTTGCGGTCGGCGGTCTTCCAGCCGCGCGCCTTCCAGCTGCGCAGCCACTTGGTGGCGCCGTCGATGACATAGCGGCTGTCGGCGTAGAGCGCGACGATGCAGGGGCGCTTCAGCGCCTCCAGCGCCATGATCGCCGCCGTCAGTTCCATGCGGTTGTTGGTGGTCTCGGGCTCGGCGCCGGTCAGCTCCTTCTCGCTGCCGCGGAAGCGCAGCAGCGCCGCCCAGCCGCCGGGGCCCGGATTGCCCAGGCAGGCGCCGTCGGTGAAAATCTCGACCGTCTCGGGCGCGCCCATCGGATCAGCGTTCGATGCCGTAGGCCGAGGGGCTCTGCACCTGGCGATGGAAGTTCAGCTTCTGCCAGTATTCCATCGGATCCTTCGGCTTGACCATGGCGCCGGCCACCTGGTTCAGCCAGTCATAGAGCCGCGTCAGCAGGAAACGCAACGCCGCGCCGCGCGCGAAGAGCGGCAGGGCCGCGATCTCTTCGCCGCCGAGCTTGCGGACCGCCTGGTATCCCGCCAGCAGGGCCTTGGCCTTGGTGACGTTGAATGCGCCGTCGACCTCGAAGCACCAGGCATTCAGGGCGATCGCCAGGTCATAGGCGAAATAGTCGTTGCAGGCGAAATAGAAATCGATCAGCCCGCTCAGGCGGTCGCCGACGAACAGCGCGTTGTCGGGAAACAGGTCGGCATGGATCACGCCATGCGGCAGCGGCTTGTCGCCGGCGCGGTCGGGAACCGCCGGCCACGTCCGCGCCAGCCAGTCGAATTCCCGGGTCAGGTCCGCTTGCATTCCGGGCCGCACAGTATCGCTGCGCTCGCCGCAGGCCGACAGCAGATGCCGCCAGCCTTCCACGCTCAGGGCGTTCGGCCGGTGCAGCGGGAAATCCCGGCCGGCGAGATGCAGCTGCGCCATGGCGGCGCCGAGCTGCTGGCAATGGCGCGCATTGGGACGTTTCGGCCACACGCCGTTGAGAAAGCTGACGATCGCGCAGGGGCGGCCGGCGATTTCGCGCAAGGCGTTGCCCGCGCGGTCGTGGATCGGCGTCGGGCAGGCCAGGCCCTTGGCGGCCAGATGATCCATCAGGCCGAGGAAATAGGGTAGGTCGGCGCGGTTCACGCGGCGTTCGTAGAGCGTCAGGAAGAAGCTGCCTTTCTCGGTAACGAGAAGATAGTTCGAATTCTCGACGCCCTCGGCGATGCCCTTGTACGACAGCAGGCCGCCAAGCTCGTAATGCTGCAACAGCTCCGCGAGCTGGTCGTCGTCGATTTCGGTATAGACGGCCATGCGTAGCGTTCAGGCGGCGGGGGCGTCGAGCGCGGCCGGCAGCTTGAACTGCACGGCCTCCGAGGCGGTGGCGATTTCGCGGACGGTGACCGCATAGCGCTGGCGGAAGGCCTCGATCACTTCCTCCACCAGGCGTTCGGGCGCGCTGGCGCCGGCGGTGATGCCGACGACGCTCAGGCCCTGCAGGGCGCTCCAGTCGATATCCATGGCGCGCTGCACCAGTTGCGCATGCTTGCAGCCGGCCCGTTTCGCCACCTCGACGAGCCGCAGCGAATTGGACGAATTCGGCGCGCCGATCACCAGCACGGCATCGCAATCGGCGGTGATCGCCTTCACGGCGGCCTGCCGGTTGGTGGTGGCGTAGCAGATGTCCTCCTTTTTCGGATTCTCGATCTGCGGGAAACGCTGCTTCAGCGCGGCGATGATCTCGGCGGTGTCGTCGACCGACAGCGTCGTCTGCGTGATATAGGCGAGCGGCGTCGTCTGCGACAGATCGAGTCTGGCGACATCGGCGACCGTCTCGATCAGGATGACGGCGCCCTCCGGCAGCTGCCCCATCGTGCCGATCACTTCCGGATGGCCGGCATGGCCGATCAGGATGATCTTCCGGCCCTCGCGATAATGGCGCTCGGCGCCGCGATGGACCTTGCTGACCAGCGGGCAGGTGGCGTCGAGATAGAAGAGATTGCGGGCCCGGGCCGCCTCGGGGACCGACTTCGGCACGCCATGCGCCGAGAAGACGACCGGCGCGCCCTGCGGCACTTCGTCCAGCTCGTCGACGAAGATCGCGCCCTTGGCCGCGAGGCTGTCGACCACGAAACGGTTATGGACGATCTCATGGCGCACATAGACCGGCGCGCCGAAGCGCTCCAGCGCCCGTTCGACGATCTGGATGGCGCGGTCGACGCCGGCGCAGAAGCCGCGCGGCGCGGCCAGCACCAGTTCTATCTTCGGGGCGGTGGACGACGTCATCTGCCTGGGCGAATCAATCTTGCCGGATCAAAGGGTTGCGGGCCAAATCGGTTGCAGGTCTGCCGCTTGTCTGCGGCACGGCCCTCTTCTATACAGGATGGGCCCCCGCGAACAGCGGGCAAGCTAATATACTCGACGCGGGAAGGAAAGGCCGTCCATGACCGAGCCTGTAATCGCCCAGAAATCGCCGTATGCGGTGGAAGTCAAGGCGGGAAGGAGCTACTGGTGGTGCGCCTGCGGCAAAAGCGCCAAGCAGCCGTTCTGCGACGGCTCGCACAAGGGCAGCGCATTCGCCCCGGTGGAATACAAGGCGACGGCCGACCGGACGGTCTTCTTCTGCGGCTGCAAGCGCAGCAAGAAAGCCCCACTCTGCGACGGCAGCCATAACAGCCTGTGAGCCTTTCCGTGAAACCATTCTTCGCATTGCGCTCCGCTGGCGTCGCGGCGGCGCTGCTCCTCGGCTTCGGCCTGACCGCCTGCGCGTCGAAGACGGTGAAGCTGCCGCCCTGTCCGCGGGTCGGCATCCTAGGCGATGCGCAGAAGGCGACCCAGTATCGCCCCGGCGGCGGGCGCGACCTGACGGACGTGACCTTCGATACCGAGCTGCTCGATTATAACGGCGAATGCCGCTACGAGGACAAGCAGGCGACCGTGGTGGTGGATTTCGTCCTGCAGGTGGCGGCGACGCGCGGTCCGGCCGCCACCCAGCCGGAAGCCCAGGTGCCCTATTTCGTCGCCGTGGTCGACAAGCAGCAGCATGTCCTCGCCCGGCAGGAATTCGTCGCCCGCGTGCCCTTCAAGGAAGGCCGCCGCCGCGTCGTGGTCGGCGAGGAGCTGGAACAGCGCATTCCGCTGGCCGGGCGCTCGACCGGCGATGTCGAGGTGCTGGTCGGTCTTATCCTGAGCCGCGACCAGCTCGAGAAGAACCGCAAGGAGCGCGGCTTCTAGGCCGCACCGTCCGTGGGCTCTCGGGAGCATGGGACCCTCGGGCAGGCCCGAGGGTGGCGATTTATGTAGGTTATGTAAGCGAGCGCCGCCTTCGCCGCTCCCTCCCTCGTCATTTCGGGCGAGCGGCGCCGTTCCGCCGCGAGACGCGGAATCCCATTTTTCGCACGACGGCTGAATACGCGAGTAACCATCCTGCACGATGTCCGACAGCGGCTCCGTCCTTGAGGAAAATTGCCTCTTGACGGAGAGAACATAGATGGTATATGAGACAGGAATATTGTCCCGATTATATACTTGACTGAACAGACCGGACGGGCTACAAAGGCTCTCAGGAGCTAAAGCCATGACCGACCTGACCAATCCCATCTACACCGACGAAACCGCCGCCCGCCTGCATCTGGAGCAGATCCGCTGGCCGGAAGGTCCGGTCTGCCCCTATTGCGGCGTCACCGATGAGAGCAAGGCGCTGGGCGGTCAAAGCATGGGCGACGGCTGGTTCCATTGCTCCGCCTGCCGCAAGAAGTACACCGTCCGCGTCGGCACCGTTTACGAGCGCAGCCACGTTCCCCTGCATAAGTGGGTACTGGCTACCCATCTGCTTTGCGCCAGCAAGAAAGGCATGTCTGCCCACCAGCTTCACCGCATGCTGGGCGTCACCTATAAGACCGCTTGGTTTATGGCCCATCGCATCCGCGAGAGCATGCGCGATACCACGCCCGGCCCGCTCGGCGGTGAAGGCAAGATTGTGGAAGCAGACGAGACCTACTTTGGCCCCGTTGCTGAGCCGAAGCCCCGCGATCCGCGCAAAGGCCCATATACCAAGGGCGGCAAGTCCGGCCCGTCAAACAAGCGCGCAATCGTCTCGCTCGTGGAGCGCGGTGGCAACGTGCGCTCGTTCCATGTGCCGCAGGCAACCGCGCAGTATGTGACCGCCATCGTCAACGAAAACATCTCGCGTGAAAGCAAGCTGTTTACCGACGAAAGCCGCCTCTACATGAAGCCCGGCAAAGACTTCGCAGAGCATTCCACTGTGGTGCATTCCGCCCGTGAATACGCTCGCGGCGAAGTCCACACCAACACGGTTGAAGGCTTCTTTTCGATCTTCAAGCGCGGCATGCGTGGCGTTTACCAGCATTGCGGCGAGAAGCACCTGCACCGTTATCTGGCGGAGTTTGATTTCCGCTACAACGGCCGCTCGGTTGATGATGACACCCGCGCCGTCCTGTCGCACAAGGGCGCGGAAGGCAAGCGCCTGACCTATCGGCGGACTAACCGCGCCAGCGCCGGTTAGTCAAGCTGCGGTGCGCCGAGCGGTGTACCGCGCACTTTATTTTCAACTCCTGTCGAGTCGTTTGAAAAAATAGGTTGCTTTGCGGGTGACGTAGGGTAACGCTTAATCCTGCGACACGCTCGATTCGTCGATCATCGCCGTTCCTGAGGTCATGCCCTGAAACGGGCGGGGCCATCCCAGGGAAAGGAGGTGATTATCATGGCGAAATTCAAGATTGGTCGTAGCGCTATAGACGGGCGCTTTATGCCGGTCGAGAAGGCCCAACAACAGAAGGAAACTGCTGTTGTTGAGACCATCAAGACCGACAAGAAGGATAAGTAATTAGTCTTCCCGGACTTACTTATCTCGGCTGGGGGCGGCGGTCTTAGGGCCGCCGCCCTTCTTCTTACGTGGGACTGAATCACGCTTTCCTGATTCGTGTAAAGCCTCTTTTTTGTGATGCGGCTTCGGCGGGGTCTGAAGCATCCGCTTCAATACCTCGTCTCGCTTTGCATCGTCAGATTGCTTGATCAATGCACCGTTCCCTGACGGCCAAAAACTTCGCGCTCCAAACGGGTCATGACAGCCAACTTTTCGTCCCTAAATGCCGCAATAGGCATCTCGTTAACGACTCTATTTAGGGTGCGCGCCCTGACCTTTTGGGTATGTGTAGAGTCAACGATTAGAATGACTCGGCATGGCATCGCAGTCTTGTACGTAACGCGGTCGTAAAACAGCAATGCCTCAAGCGCTCTCGTTTCCGAGGTCCCAATGAATACGGCGAGCGGTTCGCGGCCCTCTGCGATGATTGCGATGTCTACGGGATCATCTTTGTACCCTTCCCCGAAGACATAGTCCGTCTCGATTCGAGCACGACCAGCGAAGCTCTCCTTAACCGCGTTCACAACATCGCGCTTAAACGTGTCTTCTACTCGCTCTCGCGTTACGAGCAGGAAGTCTTGTACGCGAAGAAGGAACGCAACGAATTTTACCGCGGCGGCCGGCAGCAGTTCTTCCGCCATGAATTGCGTGTGCAAGACGTTTTCATCCACATCATGAAAAACGCTGTGCTCAGCGCAAAGCTGTGAGAAGGCTTCGCTGCGAGGCCCTCCATCCGAGAAGTCAACGCCCGCCGCTTCCAAGGCGGGCATGGTCTCTCCGTCGTCCTCTAGGCGAGCCATGCCCGGGGTCTTGCGGTCGTAGTTGATGTAGAATCCTACGGCGTCGCCGTCTGGACGGCGGAAAGCTGTGCCTACCGCATAGCCCAGCGGAACCTCGGTTATTCGAAGTTCATCACAGAAGGCTTTGCAAAGCTGCTCCTTCACACCAAGTCTCCGCTTCCGGCGGTGATTCTGAAAAAGGACATTGCCCTCTGGAATGCCTCAGATTCAGAACCGACGCATTTCCCTTCACCGCTTACGCCAGCCGGCCATCGATTCATATGGCGCCGCCGGGCGTCGCTTGTAGCCTCTGACACGTTTCCGGTGAAAACATGACAGTGCCATCCTGGTTCATTTTGGTGCCACTCGTGATCGGCTGCGATAACCATACCACCGGGCAATTCCACCCCGAGCGTAGCCCGGAATATCTGCTTCGAGTAATTGAATAAAATCATTACCCGACAATGAACACCCAAGGCGTCGAACTCGACGAGTCGCCATCTGTAGGCCGGGCCATACTTGAACGCCTTGGACTTGGCTTTGGCCATCGGAAAGCTGGAATACGGAATGCGCCCAGTTGACCATGGGCCAACCGTCACGGCGGTCTTCGCCGCCCGGAGAATCTCCTTCACCCGCATAGCGGGAGATTAACACACCCGCTCTCCCGCCCAACAATTTTCCGGCCCGTTCAGTCAAGTATATAATTGGGAATATTGTCAATGATTTTCTTCTTAGTTCTCATCGACAGCCCCGGAGCCCGCCATGTCCCGGATGAATTACCCGAAGAGGTCGTGGTCGGCTTCGATCCGGACTGGATACTGGAATTCGTCCCCTATGACGGTTTTCCGCGCTGGCGGACGAAGACCGTCGTTCCGATACCCTATATGAGAATAGAGTCGAAAGGCGCAATCTACCCGGCCCGACGTGACGAGCCGGAACGCGTTGTCGACGGGAGCATCGATTTCGCCATCGACCCGAAGAATGAAGGCCACAAGCCCTTCATGCGGGCCTTCTTTTCACTGCTTGGCAAATATTGCTCGAACCGCCATCAGGTCTAAGTCTGGACGCCGGACTACACCATCTCCGATCCGGTCGTCAGCACGAATCTCTGGCTGGGCCATGAGGCGATCCGCTGGGCGCTGGAGAATCCGCAGCGGATCCTCGGTTACCGCCGCCTCTCCGATCCGGGCAAGCCCATGCTCGGGCATGGCGTGCGTCCGGTCGAGCGGTATGGCGCGCGAAGCTGGGCTGACGCCGTGCTATCACGCCAGGTTGTCACTCCACGATGGTCTGGAACCCGCCATAGCACATGCGCTTCGGATCGAACGGCATGTCGTTCGGGTCGCAGGCATCCTTGAGGCGCGGATCGCCGAGCACCTTCTTGTTGACGCGGTCGCGATGGGCGCGCGACTTGAAGACGATGAAGGAGAAGACCGGAACCTCGCCGCGCTTCAGCTTCATCAGCTTGGGGAATGGCAGGCCCATGCCCGGCGAAAGATCCTCGCCGACGCATTCGCGGAAGTCGAGCGCGCCATGCTCGCGCCAGACCTTGCCGGCCAGCGCCGCCATTTTGCGGTAGGCCGCCAGCTTGCGTCTCGGCACCGCCAGCAGGAACCCGTCGACATAGCTCATCGCAGCAAGCCTCATGTTTTGGTGATTGACAGTTACGTTGATATCAACATAATGGTGCGGCGTCAATCGCGGCCCTGCCGCGTCTTGCCTCGCGCCGAACGCAACAACAGCCAGATCTCCAGAGGAGGATCGCCATGCGTCTCAACCCCTATCTGTCCTTCGACGGCAATTGCCGCGAGGCCTTCGCATTCTATGCCGCCGTGCTTGGCGGGCGCATGATGGCGATGCTGACCTGGGCCGACATGCCGGCCGATGCGAAACAGCAGCAGCCGGCCGAGGGCTGCGGCCCGACGCAGATGCCGGCCGACAAGATCATGCATGCCTGCATGGAGATCGACGGCGTGCTGCTGATGGGCGGCGACGCGCCGCCGGGCATGTATCAGAAGCCGGCCGGCGCCACTGTCGCGCTGAACATCGACGATCCGGCCGAGGCTGAGCGCGTCTATAACACGCTGTCGCAAGGCGGCAGCGTCACGATGCCGCTCGGAGAAACCTTCTGGGCGCGGCGCTTCGGCATGTTCACCGACCGCTTCGGGACGCCCTGGATGGTCAACTGCGCCAGAGAGCCCCATGCCGCGCAGGCGGCGGAATAGGGCGCCACGGCGCTGCCTCAGCGGCCGTATTTCGCCGTGATCTGTGCCTTCGCCAGGGTATTGGCATTGAGATAGAAGCCGACCAGGGCGCCGGAGGCGTTGGCATCCAGCGGGATCTTGTCGATCTTCAATGCGAAGACGGTGAGGATGTAGCGATGCGGCTTGTCACCCGGGGGCGGGCAGGCGCCGCCGAAAGCGGCCATGCCGAAATCGGTGCGGCCCTGCTGGGCGCCGGGCGGCAGGCCCTTGCCATCGGCGTTGCCGGCGCCGGCATCGAGCTTGTTCACCGTCGGCGGAATGTTGAACACCGTCCAATGCCACCAGCCGCTGCCGGTCGGCGCATCGGGATCGTAGATGGTGACCGCAAAGCTCTTGGTGCCGGCCGGCGCGCCGCTCCAGGAGAGCGCCGGCGAGACATTGCCGCCATCGCAGCCGAAGCCCTTGAAGACATGCTCCACCGGCAGCGACTTGCCGGCCTGAAAACTCGGGCTCGTCACCTTGAAGGCGTTTTTCGCCTTCTGCGCCGCCGCCATCGGCGCGGCGGCGCCGAGAACGAACGCTCCCAACGCGATCAGCCCCAGCTTCAGCAGCGCGGACTTGAAGACCCGTCTGGCCATTGCTTCCTCCCCAGTGTCTGCCCAGTCTCTGCCCAGTCCCTGTTCCGGGCCCCGGCCCGGCTGGCGGGATTATAGAAGGCCGCCGCGGCGGGCAGGAAAAAGATTCGTCAGCCTGCAAGGCAGGGGCAAAGAAAAGGCCCGGCGGAGGAGACCGCCGGGCCGTTTGCAATCCGGAACGTCGCGGCGTCAGGCGGCGTTGACCGCCTTGACCGCCTCGACGGCGCTCTCCGGATTCCAATTGGTATAGGCCATTGCGCAATGCTGGGCGCAATAGGGCTTGCCCGGCAGGGCCACGTGCTCGCAGAAGTCGAATTCTGCGCTTTTCGGATCGCCGATCGGCCATTTGCAGCGCGGCCCGCTGGACGGCTGCAGCGCCGCCAGCATGGCTGCCGTCAGCTGCGGCTGGGGCGCGGCGGTGCCGGCCGTGCTATCCTGGCGCATCGCCGCCGGCTCCTGCTTCACCTGTACCGGCGCCCTCGGCGCGGCGGGTGCCGCCGCGTGATGACTAACCGCCGGCCGCGGCTGGGCAGGCTTTTCGCTGCGCATGATCGGCGAGGCCCGCTTGGCCAGGCCGATCCGGTGGGCCTTGCCGACCACCGCATTCCGGGTCATGCCGAGCGCCTTGCCGATCTGGGTGATCGACTGGCCGCTTTCCCAGAGTTGAACCAGAAGCTTTACCTTCTCGTCCGTCCACACCATATCTAGCCCCCGTATCTGGACTGAGACGCTAGATGGAGTAATGCCTTATTTTGCCGCCCGGTCAACCGGACTCTGGCCTTATCCACAAGAATCTGGCTCGGCGCCGCGCGTAAGGCCTGCCAGAACGGGGACGACTCGGAATTATCCCCAATGATGGCCTACCCAGACCCGACTTAGGACTGGCAGGCCCGCCTGCCGGACCCGGCCAGGCTGCAGCGGGACTACGACCGGGATGGCTACGCCGTCGTGCGCGGCCTGTTCGCTCCGTCCGAGGTGGCGGCGATCGCGGCAGCCTTCGATCGGCTCTATGCCGAGAGTTTGAGTCTTGGCCGCAGCTTCCGCCATGGCAACCTGCTGTTCCGGCTCGGCGCGGATCCGGCGCTGGGCCGCATCGTCCGCATGGTGCAATGGCCCTCCTGGCGCGACGGGCTGCTGAACGCGGTGCGGCTGGATGCGCGGCTGCTGGCGCTGCTGCGGCCGCTGCTGGGCGGCGACCTCAAGCAGATCATCAATCAGCTGCACTGGAAGCCGCCGGGCGCCGCCAGGGTCGATTTCGCCTATCACCAGGATTGCCGTTTCCGCCGCCCGGCCAGCGGCGTGATGCGCATCCTGCCGGGCAGCCATACGGGCGGCGATCTCGGCCTCGGCGGCGACGGGCCGATCCTGGACCAGACGATGCAGGACGAGGCGCTGCGGCGGGCCGGGCTCGATCCCGCCGATGCGGCCGATCTGGTGCTGGCGCCCGGCGACGTGGCGCTGTGGTCGCCCTATCTGGTGCATGGCTCGGGCGCGAATGCGACCCGGGCCGATCGCCGCCTCTACATCAACGGCTATGCCGCCGCCGCCGATTGCGACGCGGGGAATGGGCTTTCCGTGCCGGCCTGCCGCAGCCGCTCGGGCCCAGGCCCGCGCTGGTGCATTACGAGGCGCTGCACGAACGGCCTGAGCCGCATTTCCTCGAGGATTGAAGCATCGCCCGGAGCATGTAACCCTAGAGGCATGAGACATCCGAGCGGCAGTTTCTCCTTCGACCTCGTCATCTTCGGCGCCACCGGCGATCTGTCGCTGCGCAAGCTGATCCCGGCACTCTACCAGCGCGATGCCGCCGGGCAACTGGAAAGCGATGCGCGCATCTTCGCGGTCGCCCGCGCCAGCCATTCCGACGACGAGTTCCGCGCCATCGCCCGCGGCGCCCTGCAGGAGCATGTGCCGGCGGCGGAACTGAACGCCGAGCAGGTCGAGCGCTTCGCCGCCCGCATCCACTATCTCAGCCTGGACGCCTCCCATGCCGGCGATTACCAGCGTCTGGCCGCCGCGCTCGATGGCGGGCCGGAGCGCATCGTCGTCTTCTATCTCGCCATGGCGCCGCGCTTCTTCGGCGCGGTCTGCCAGAATCTCGCCGCCGCCGGGCTGAACCGGCCGGAAGCCCGCGTCGTGCTGGAAAAACCGATCGGCCAGGATCTCGCCTCGGCGCAGGCGATCAACCGCGCGGTCGGCCATGCCTTCCCGGAAGAGCGCATCTTCCGCATCGACCATTACCTCGGCAAGGAGACGGTGCAGAACCTGATGGCGCTGCGTTTCGCCAATGCGCTGTTCGAGCCGATCTGGCATCGCGGCGTGGTCGACCATGTGCAGGTCACGGTGGCCGAGAAGATCGGCGTCGAAGGCCGCGCCGGCTATTACGACCAGGCCGGCGCGCTGCGCGACATGATCCAGAACCATCTGCTGCAACTGCTCTGCCTGGTGGCGATGGAGCCGCCGAATGCCTTCAGCGCCGATGCGGTACGCGACGAGAAGCTGAAGGTGCTGCAGGCGCTGCGGCCGCTGACCGAGCGGTCGGTCGCGACCCATACCGTGCGCGGCCAGTATCGCGCCGGCGCCGTCGATGGCGTCGCCGTGCCCGGCTATGCCGAGGAGGTCGAGGATCACGCCACCACCACCGAGACTTTCGTCGTGGTCAAGGCCGATGTCGAAACCTGGCGCTGGGCCGGCGTGCCGTTCTACCTGCGCACCGGCAAGCGGCTGCCGCAGCGCCGCTCGGAGATCGTCGTGCAGTTCCGCCCGGTGCCGCATCTGATCTTTCCTGGCGTGGCGAGCGAGATGGTGCCGAACCGGCTGGTCATCCGCCTACAGCCCGACGAAGGCATCTCGCTGCACATGATGACCAAGGTGCCGGGGCCCGGCGGCATGCGGCTGCGCCAGGCGCCGCTGAACCTGAGCTTCGCCGATACCTTCCGCGGCCGCCAGGCCGATGCCTACGAGCGGCTGCTGATGGATGTGGTGCGCGGCAACCCGATGCTGTTCATGCGCAATGACGAGGTCGAGTCCGCCTGGCGCTGGGTCGAGCCGATCCTGGCCGGCTGGCAGGCGCAGGGCGATGCGCCGAAGCCCTATACCGCCGGCAGCTGGGGGCCCTCGGCCGCCATCGGCCTGATCGAGCGCGACGGCCGCACCTGGCACGAAGACATGCGATAGAGTGGTGCCTTCATCCTGACGGGGAAACTTTTCTGATGGCAGCCCTCCTCGAGACGTTGCGCGACCGCCTCGGCCCGCATCTGGTCGCCGCCGAGGATGCGGGCGGGCGGGTCCGCCTGCAGACGCTGGTGCTGCTGCGCTGGATCGCCATCGCCGGGCAGTTGCTGGCGATCCTGTTCGTGCATTTCGGCCTCGATTTCCACCTGCCGCTGCTGCCCGCCCTGGCGGTGGTGGGGATTTCGGCGCTGCTCAACATCATGCTGTTCGTGGTCTATCCGACCGCCAAGCGTCTCACCGAGATGGGCGCGGCCGGCTATCTCGCCTTCGACCTGCTGCAGCTTTGCGTCTTGCTGTTCCTGACCGGCGGCGTCGACAATCCGTTTTCCGTGCTGATCCTGGTGCCGGTCACGGTTTCGGCGACGATCCTCTCGCTGCGCTCCACCGTGATGCTCGGCGGCCTGGCCTTCGTTCTGGCGGCGCTGCTGACGCTCTATCACTATCCGCTGCCCTGGGGCGAAGGCTCGGCGATCCAGTTGCCGGCCACCTATCAATGGGGCACCTTCCTGGCGCTCACCTTGGGCACGCTGTTCATCGCGGCCTATGCCTGGCAGGTGGCCGAGGAAGCGCGGCGCATGTCGGACGCCCTGGCGGCGACCCAGATGGCGCTCGCCCGCGAGCAGCAGGTTTCGGCCCTGGGCAGCCTCGCCGCCGCCGCCGCGCATGAACTCGGCTCGCCGCTGGGGACCATCGCCGTCGTCGTGCGCGAGATGCGCAGCGATGTCGAGCCGGGCAGTCCGCTCGCCGAGGATGTCGCCCTGCTGCAGAGCCAGGTCGAGCGCTGCCGCGAAATCCTGGCGCGGCTGGCGCGGCGTCCCTCTGACGAGGCCGATGCGCAGACCTTCACCGATCTCGGCATCGCCAACCTGGTCGAGATGGCGGCGCAGCCCTGGCGGCGCGCCGCCATCGCCTTCGACATCGAGCCGAAGGGGGCGGGCGAGCCGCCGATCCTGCCGCGCCGGCCGGAGATCATCCATGGTCTCAGCAATCTGCTGCAGAACGCGATGGAATTCGCCCGCAGCCGCGTTGCCGTCCATATCAACTGGAACGAGCGGACGGTCAGCCTGGACATCCTCGATGACGGCCCCGGCCTGAATGTCGACATCCTCTCGGCCCTGGGCGAGCCCTATGTGACCAGCCGGCCCGACAGCGGCGGCATGGGCCTGGGCGTCTTCATCGCCAAGAACCTGCTGCATCGCAGCGGCGCGACGGTGGCATTTGCCAACCGGGTCGAGGGCGGCACGCGGGTCACCGTCACCTGGCCGCGTTCGGCTTTGGGCAAGTAGTTCGACCGGCCGGCGGCGAGGGTTGCACGCCCGTGGCGGTGGAGTACATTCTTGGGTTCGATGAACGAGACCGCATCTAATAATACGTTGCTGATCGTGGACGATGACGAGCCGCTGCGCCTGCGGCTGGCGCGCGCCATGGAAAAGCGGGGGTATCAGGTGCAGACCGCCGAGAGCGTCGCTGTCGGCATCCAGATGGCCCGGGCCCGGCCGCCGGCCTATGCCGTGGTCGATTTGCGGCTCGCCGACGGCAACGGGCTGGATGTGGTCAGCGCCATCCGGCAGGCGCGGCAGGATGCCCGCATCGTCATGCTGACCGGCTACGGCAATATCGCCACGGCGGTCGCCGCGGTGAAGGCCGGCGCCGTCGATTATCTGCCCAAGCCGGCCGATGCCGACGATGTCGATCGCGCGCTCAAGGTCGGCAATGCCGCACATCCGCCGCCGCCGGACGAGCCGATGTCGGCCGAGCGCGTCCGCTGGGAGCATATCCAGCGGGTCTTCGAACTCTGCGACCGCAACGTGTCCGAAACCGCGCGCCGCCTGAAGATGCACCGCCGCACGCTGCAGCGCATCCTCGCCAAGCGCTCGCCGCAATAGGATCAGCCATGCTGCTGCAGGAGGCCAGGCTACCGCCCGGGCTCCGCATTTACGCGATCGGCGATATCCATGGCCGCCTCGATCTGCTCGAACGGCTGCACGGCCTGATCGAAGCTGACATGGCGAGCGGCGCGCCGAGCGAAACCGTCATCGTCTATCTGGGCGACTATATCGACCGCGGGCCGGACTCCGCCCAGGTGATCGACCGGCTCAGCCGCTCGCGGCCCTCGGGCATCGAGACCGTGCCGCTGCTCGGCAATCACGAAGCGATGATGCTGGAATTCCTCGATGCGCCCTATAGCGGCTCGCTCTGGCTGGCGAATGGCGGCGACGCGACCCTGCGCAGCTATCATGTCCGCGTGCCGCAATCCTATGACGAGCTGCTGATCACCCAGCGGGCGCTGCGCGGCGCCCTGCCGCGGCATCACTGGAAATTCCTGGAGGGCCTGCCTGCCGGGCGCCGCTTCGGCGATTACCTGTTCGTCCATGCCGGCATCAAGCCCGGCCTGCCGCTCGACCGTCAGGCGCGCGAGCATATGATCTGGATCCGCGATTCCTTCCTCGATTCCGAGATTGATCACGGCATGGTGGTGGTGCATGGCCATACCGTGGTGCATGAGGTGGAATGGCGCCCGAACCGGATCGGCATCGATACCGGCGCCTATACCACGGGCCGGCTCACCGCCCTGGTGCTGGAGGGCGACAGCCGGCGTCTGCTGCAGACGTAGCGTTCCGCCCGGGCATTCAGGCCTAGCATTCAATCCCCCGGCGGTGTATCGAAAGCCATGTCCGATCTGACCCCCGATCTGGCCGATTTCACCGGCGCCCGCGTTCTGATCGTCGGCGACGTGATGCTGGACCGTTTCGTCTATGGCGATGTGGCCCGCATTTCGCCGGAAGCGCCGATTCCGGTGATGCAGGCCGAACGCGACATCGTCATGCCGGGCGGCGCCGGCAACGTGGCGCGCAACGTCGCCGCGCTGGGCGCCGCCGCCGTGCTGATCGGACTGGTCGGCGACGATGCCGCCGCCGACGAACTGAACGAGGTGCTGGCGCTGGAGCCGGGCGTTTCGGCGCAGCTTGTCGTGGACGAGAGCCTGCGCACCACCGAAAAGAGCCGCTTCATCGGCAGCCGTCAGCAATTGCTGCGCGTCGATCGCGAAAGCCGCAAGACCCCGCGGCCGGAAAGCCTGTCGGCGCTGGCCGAAGCCGCCATCGAGGCGATGGACGATTGCGGCGCGGTAGTGCTGTCGGACTACGCCAAGGGCGTGGTGTCCGACACGGTGATCAAGGCGATCCTCGCGGCGGCCGCGCAGCGCGGCAAGCCGGTGCTGGTCGATCCCAAGGGCGCCGACTACCGCCGCTATCGCGGTGTCACGCTGGTCACGCCGAACCGCCAGGAGGCGGCGCTGGCCACGGGCCTGCCCTGCGACGCCGATGACAGCGTGGTGCAGGCCGGCGAGAAGCTGTTGAAGGAATGCGGGATCGGCAATGTGCTGATCACGCGCGGCGCTGCCGGCATGAGCCTCTTGCAGGGCGGCGCGGCGGCACCGCTGCATCTGGCGGCGGAAGCGCGCGAGGTTTTCGACGTCTCCGGCGCCGGCGATACCGTGGTCGCCACCATGGCGGCGGCAATCGCCATGGGCCGCAGCCTGCCGCAGGCCGCAAGGCTCGCCAATGCCGCGGCGGGCATCGTGGTCGGCAAGGTCGGCACGGCCGTGGTGCATCCCGACGAGCTGCGCGCCGCGTTGCACATGCCCGATCCGCATGGCATCGACGCCAAGCTGGTCAACCGCAAGCAGGCCAAGGAGCGTGTCGATCTCTGGCGCAGCCGCGGCGAGCGGATCGGCTTCACCAATGGCGTCTTCGACCTGCTGCATCCGGGGCATCTGGCCTTGCTGAGCGAGGTGCGCGCGCAATGCGACCGGCTGATCGTCGCGATCAACGCCGACGCCTCGGTCAAGAAACTGAAAGGACCGGCCCGCCCGGTCCAGGACGAGCGCCATCGCGCGCTGGTGCTGGCGGCGCTGTCGCTGGTCGATCTGGTGGTCATCTTCGCGGAGGACACGCCGATCCCGCTGCTGGAACTGCTGAAGCCGGACTTGCTGGTCAAGGGCGGCGATTACAGCATCGATCAGGTGGTCGGCGCCGATATCGTGCGCGCCTATGGCGGCGAAGTCCGCGTCTCGCGCCATGTCGCCGGCCAAAGCACGACGGCGACGATCGAGAGGCTGCGGAGCTAGGGATGGCGGATGCCGTTCCGGTCCGCGTCGATGTCGCCATCCTGGGCGGCGGCATCGCCGGCCTGTGGCTGCTGGCGCGGCTGGAAAAGGCCGGCTACAGCGCGCTGCTGCTGGAGAGCCGCTCGCTCGGCGCCGGGCAGACGCTCGCCTCGCAGGGCATCATCCATGGCGGGCTGAAATACGCGCTCGATCTGAAGCTGGGCCAGGACAGCCAGGCCCTGGCCGACATGCCGCAACGTTGGCGCGCCTGCCTGAACGGCGGAGGCGAGATCGATCTGCGCGCCGCTAAGATCGCGGCGGAACGGCATCTTTTCTGGGCGCGGCGCACGCTGGCCAGCCGCATCGGCAGCTTTTTCGGCAGCAAGCTGCTGCATGGCCGCGTCGATGCCCTGCCTGCCGGGCAATGGCCGGACGCCTTGCGCGATCCCGATCGTGTCGGCGCAGTTTACGCGTTGGACGAGATGGTGCTCGACGTGCCGAGCCTGCTCAGGACGCTGGCCCAGCCGCGCTGGCAGCGCATCAAGAAAATCGCGCCGGATTTCCGGATCGCCGAGGATGGCCTGACGGTGCAGGGCGACGACGGCCGCGTGTATGGCATCCAGGCGCAGGCAATGATCGCCACCGCCGGCGCCGGCAACGAAACCGTCCTCGCGCAACTGAAGCAGCCGCCGGCATCGGCGCAGCGAAGGCCGCTGCATATGCTGCTGGTCGAGCATGCGCCAGCGCCGCTCTGGGCGCATTGCTTCGACGCCGGCGACAAGCCGCGCGTGACCATCACCACGCATCGGCGCCAAGACGGCGTGCTGGTCTGGTATGTCGGCGGCCTGATCGCGGAAAATGGCGTGCGGCAAGGCGAAGCCGAGCTGATCGCCGCGGCGCGGCAGGAATTCGCCACGCTGCTGCCGAAGCTCGATCTCAGCCGCTGCCGCTTCGCGGGCCATCGCGTGGATCGCGCCGAGGGCGCCACGGAAGATGGCCGCAAGCCGGAAGGACCGGTGCTGAAACGGATCGGCCATCTGCGCGTTGCCTGGCCGACCAAGCTGGCGCTGGCGCCGCAACTGGCCGACATGGCGCTGGCCGATCTGCCGCCCCCGTCGGGGAGGGCTGCGGCTGTTCCCGCCGAATGGGCAGCGCCCGGCTTCGCGCTTCCGCCCTGGGAGAGCGCGTCATGGAAATGAGGCCGCTGGGCAGCACGGGCATCGCGGTCAGCCTGCTCGGGCTGGGCACGGTGAAATTCGGCCGCAATGAAGGCGTGAAATATCCGCGCGGTTTCGATCTGCCGGACGACAAAGCCGTGGTCGCCTTGCTGGAACAGGCGCGGGTCCTGGGCATCAATCTGCTGGATACCGCGCCCGCCTATGGCAGCAGCGAAGAACGCATCGGCGCGCTATTGCCGGGCCGCCGCGAAGACTGGGTGATCGTCACCAAGGCCGGCGAGGATTTCCAGGCCGGCCGGTCGTCCTTCGATTTCTCGCCGGCGGCGATCAGGGCTTCGGTCGAGCGCAGCCTGCGCCGGCTGCGTACCGATTATCTTGATGCCGTGCTGCTGCATTCCGACGGCATCGGCGAGGATGGCGACCGTTTCCTGCCGGCAGCCGAGGCCCTGGCCGGGCTTAAAGGCCAGGGCAAGCTGCGCGCCACCGGCTTTTCCGGCAAGACGGTCGCCGGCGCTCTCAAGCTGTTGAGTTGCGTCGATGTGCTGATGGTGACGTATAATCCCGGTCAGCGTGACGAGGCTGCCGTCGTCGCGGCGGCGGCACAGGCCGGCAAGGGCATCCTGGTGAAAAAGGCGCTGGCCAGCGGCCATGTCGCCGATCCGGCCAGGGCCTTGGCCGAGGCGGCGGCCTTGCCCGGCGTTTCCAGTATTGTCGTCGGCACGCTGTCGGCCGACAATCTGCGCCGCAATGCCGAGGCGGTGGCCGGCGCAGACGGAAGGGGTGAAGGGCATGGATGAAACTCCAGGACGCGAAGCCGACGCAGCCGAGCAGGAATTCCTCTCCTTCGGCTGGGAAGCGGCGAGCTTCACCCTGCCCGGAGCCGAGGAGGGGCAGCATGCCGCAGCCGGATTCCGCAAGGGCGATTTCGGCGCCTTCCGCCGGGGCGACGCCTGGGTGGTGCTGGCCGTGCCGGCCAGGCTGGTGCTGGGCCAGTTGCCGAGCGTATCCGCCGTGCGCCGCTTCGTTGCCAAGAGCGCGGGTTTCCCGGCCCAGCCCAACGGCGCGATCATCGGCGCTGCGCGCCAGGCCATGCTGCAGGCCGTCGAGGAAGAATTGTCGCTTGCCCGTCAGGCGGCGCAGCAGCTCGAAGCCAAGATCGACGATCTGATGGGCAGCATCGACGACATCCGCGCCAAGGCGATCCTGTTCAGCCGCGACGACGAACGCGACGAATGACCGAGGACGCCGCCCAGGACTTCAGCTTCGATCGCGGCGCCCTGCTGCTGCGCGAAGGCGATCAGGGCGATTTCTGCTATCTGATCCTGTCCGGCAGGGTCGAGGTCTTCCGCAACACGGCGAAAGGCAGGGCCAGGCTCGCCGAGCTCGGCGAAGGCGGCGTGGTCGGCGAAATGGCGCTGATCGATCCGGCGCCGCGTTCGGCCAGCGTGGCCGCGCTCGAGCCGACGCAATGCCGCCGCATCAATGGCGCGGCCTTGGAGCGGGCGCTGGCCGCCTCGCCGCCGCTGGTGCGCTACATGCTGCAGACCCTGATCCGCCATATCCGTTTCGCCTCCGGGAGCGCCACGACGATGCCGTCACCGGTCCTGAGCAGCGGCGAGATGATGGCGCTGGTGCAGTCGGAACGCAGCGCGATGCGGGTGCTCGACCGCAAGGTCTTTGCCGCCGGCGAGGTGATCTTCCGCGCCGGCCAGCCGAGCTACAGCGCCTATCTGATCCAGAGCGGCCGGGTCGATCTGGTGCGGCAGCGGGACGACGGCTCGGAGGAGAAGCTGCGCAGCGTCGGCGCCGGCGAGGTGCTCGGCGAGTTGTCGCTGCTGACCGACGGCGTGCGCCTCGCCACGGCGATCGCCCGCGAAGCCACGGCCTGCGAGCAGATCGGCGCCGCCCAGTTCAAGGCCCTGGTCAATGCCGCGCCGGCCATCGTGCGGGCGCTGATCCGGATCTATGCCGGGATCGTGCTGCGTCCGATCAGTTAAACATGGCCGCCGCCCGGCCCGGCATTTGAAAAGCCGGGCGCCTCGATCAGTGCCTGGGCACTTCCTGCAGGCTGCGGATATAGACGCCTTCGATCTTCGGGCCCTGCAGGGCGCGGTTGATCTGGAACAGCAGCCGCTGCTTGATCAGTTCGAGATCGCGGTCGTAGATGCGCCCGTCACGGCCCCAGGGTTCGCGGTTGAGCTCGAAGATCACGGCATTGTAGACGCGCGGCATCAGGGCATCGATGGCGCGGGCATTCTCCACCGTCCCGCAATCGATGTTGAGCGTCATGATCACCGTGCCGGGCGGATTGCCGGCGACCGGCGCGGTGACGGCCTCGACCATCAGGATGGGGCTGTTGACCGGAGGCTTCTCCGGCATCTCCTCGGAAGACGATTTCTTTTTCTTTTTCTTCTGTTCCTCGGCGGCCAAGGCCGGCCGGGCCGCCATCGCCAGGCCGGCAATGCCGAGGATCAGGTGGCGCCGGCTGATGCGGCTGTCAGGAGCGTTCGCGCGTCGCATGGAAGCGGATCTTATCCCACTTCTTCTCGGTATAGGAGAGTTCCCAGGCATTGCGCGCAAGATAAACGGGGGCGCCGTCGCGGTCATCGGCCATGGCGCCCCGGTTCTGCTCGATGAACTGCTCCAGGTCGTGCCTGTCCTCGGCGTCGATCCACCGGGCCGTCTCGTAGGGGGCGGCTTCGAAACCGACCTGCAGGTTGTATTCCTCGCCCAGCCGCGCGGCCAGCACGTCGAGCTGCAGCGGCCCGACCAGGCCGACGATCCAGTCGGCGCCGATGCGCGGCCGGAATACCTGCGTCACGCCTTCTTCCGCCAGGTCCTCCAGAGCGCGCTGCAGATGCTTGGCTTTCATCGGATCGGACAGGCGCACGCGGCGCAGGATTTCCGGCGCGAAATTGGGGATGCCGGTGAAGCGCAGGTCCTCGGCTTCGGTCAGCGTATCGCCGACCCGCAGCGTGCCGTGATTGGGAATGCCGATGATGTCGCCCGGCCAGGCCTCGTCGGCCAGCGAACGGTCGCGGGCGAAGAACAGCGTCGGATTGCTCACCGTGATCGGCTTGCCGCTGCGCACCTGCTTCAGCTTCATGCCGCGCTTGAAATGGCCCGAGCAGAGCCGGAGAAACGCCACGCGGTCGCGGTGGTTCTTGTCCATGTTGGCCTGGACCTTGAACACGAAGCCGGCGACCGCCTTCTCGGTCGGCTCGACCATGCGCTTCTCGCTCGGCTGCGGGCGCGGCGGCGGCGCGAACAGGCCGAGGCCCTTCAGCAGTTCATCGACGCCGAAATTCTTCAGAGCCGTACCGAAATAGACCGGCGTCAGATGGCCCTGGCGATAGGCCTCCAGATCGAAGGGCGGGCAGGCGGCCTCGATCAGCTCGATATCCTCCCGCAGCTTGGCGCGCTGTTCGGCGCTCAGCAGTTCTGCGGCGCGCGGATCGTCCAGGCCCTTCTCCAGGATGATCACTTCCGGTTCGAGATTCCTGTTTTCCTTGCCGGTGAGCAAAAGCCGCTTGTTGAACAGGTCGTAGCAGCCCTTGAAATCCATGCCCATGCCGATCGGCCAGTTGGCCGGCACGCAATCGAGCGCCAGCGTCGAGGCGATCTCGTCCATCAGCGAGAAGGGATCGCGGCTTTCGCGGTCCATCTTGTTGATGAAGGTGATGATCGGCATGTCGCGCAGGCGGCAGACCTCGAACAGCTTTCGGGTCTGCGTCTCGATGCCCTTGGCGGCGTCGAGCACCATGACGGCGGAGTCCACGGCGGTCAGCGTGCGATAGGTATCCTCGCTGAAATCCTCGTGGCCCGGCGTGTCCAGCAGGTTGAAGGTCCAGCCGTCGTACTCGAAATTCATCACCGAGGTGGAGACCGAGATGCCGCGCTGCTGCTCGATCTTCAGCCAGTCCGAGCGCGCCCGGCGGTTCTCGCCGCGCGCCTTCACCGCGCCGGCAAGATGGATCGCGCCGCCGAACAGCAGCAGCTTCTCGGTCAGCGTGGTCTTGCCGGCGTCGGGATGGGCGATGATCGCAAAAGTGCGCCGGGCGCCAATGGGGTCGGCTTGACCTGAGGCGCCCGAGCCTGGCGTGGCTTGGGCGGCGAGGGCGGGTTCGGACATCGTACTCTTGGACTACCTCTGAAGCTCGGCCCTCATATGGGCGTTGTCAGCGGTCGTTCCACCCCTTGCCGGCCTCTGCGCGTTCGACCAGCAGTTTGGCCGGTTCCCAGAACTTGCCGTGGATCTTGTGGAAGCCGCGGATCGTGGCGAGCACCTTGTCGAGCCCGATCTGCTCGGCCCAGAACATCGGTCCGCCCCGATAAACGGGGAAGCCATAGCCGAAAAGGTAGACGATGTCGATATCGCTGGCCCGGATGGCGATGCCCTCCTCGAGAATCTTGGCACCCTCGTTGACCAGCGGATACATGCAGCGCTGGACGATCTCTTCGGCGGAAATCTGCCGCCGTTCAATGCCTTGCTCCTTGGCCGACTGGCGGATGACATCCTCCACCGCCGGATCGGGATGGGGGGTGCGGCCCTCGTACCTGTAGAAGCCGGCGCCGGTTTTCTGCCCGAAACGGCCCATTTCGCAGAGCCGGTCGGCCACCGGGGAATAGCGCTCGTCCTTGGGCCGCAGATGCGCCTTGCCCTTGCGGATGCGCCAGCCGACATCCAGTCCGGCCAGGTCGCTCATCCGGAACGGACCCATGGCGAGGCCGAATTCCTCCAATGCCTGATCGACCTGCTGCGGCGTGGCGCCTTCCTCGAGCAGGAAATTCGCCTCCCGCAGATAGCCATGCAGCATGCGGTTGCCGATGAATCCATCGCAGTTGCCGGCCAGCACGGGCACCTTCTTGAGGGTTTTGCCCAAAGCCATGACGGTGGCGATCGTCTCGGGCGAGGATTTGGCGCCGCGCACGTTTTCCAGCAGCTTCATCACGTTCGCCGGGCTGAAGAAATGCGTGCCGATCACGTCCTGCGGCCGTTTCGTGCTGGCGGCGATTTCGTCGATATCGAGCGTCGAGGTGTTGGTGGCCAGCACCGCGCCTGGCTTCATGGTCTTGTCGAGCTTGGCAAAGACCTCCTTCTTGACGGCCATCTCCTCAAACACGGCCTCCACCACGATATCGGCCTCGCCGATATCCTCGTAGCGCTGGGTGCCGGAGATCAGCTTCATCGCCCGGTCCATCGCTTCCTGTTTCATCGAACCGCGCTGCACCGAGGTGGCGTAGTTCTTCTCGATCACGCCAAGGCCGCGCGACAGGGCTTCCTGCGAAACCTCCAGGATCTTCACCGGGATGCCGGCATTGGCGAAATTCATGGCGATGCCGCCGCCCATCGTGCCGGCGCCGACGACGGCCGCCGACTTGATCGGCTTCGGCTTCACGTCGGCCGGCAGATCGGGAATCTTCTGCGCCTCGCGTTCGGCGAAGAAGGCATGGATCTGCGCCTTGCGCTGCGGGCTGTCCATGCATTCGAAGAAATACTCGCGCTCCTTCTTCAGTCCTTCGTCGATCGGCAGCTTGGTGGCGGCCTCCACCGCGTCGATGCAGTGCCACGGCGCCAGGAAGCCCTTGGCCTTGCGCGCGATGCTCTTGCGGTATTCCTCGAACAGCGCCGGATCGACGTTCGACACCTTCTCGTTCATGTCGCGCACCAGCCGCAGCGGGCGTTTCTCGGCAACGACGCGCCTGGCGAAGCCGACGGCGCCGGCGCGCAGGTCGCCTGAGACGATCTCGTCCAGCACGCCCAGTTCGAGCGCTTTCCTGGCCGGGATCGGATTGCCGGGGACGATCATGTCGAGGGCCAGTTTCGGGCCGATCAGGCGCGGCAGGCGTTGGGTGCCGCCGGAGCCGGGAATGACGCCGAGCTTGACCTCCGGCAGGCCGACCTGGGCGCTCTCGACCGCCACCCGCCAATGGCAGGTCAGCGCCACCTCGAAACCGCCGCCCAGGGCGGTGCCGTGCAGGGCGGCGACGACCGGCTTCTTCATCGCCTCGATGCGCTCAAGCACCTGCGGCAGATACGGCTGGCTCGGCGGCTTGCCGAACTCGCGGATATCGGCGCCGGCAATGAAGGTGCGCCCGCCGCCGATGATCACGACGGCGTTCACGCGCGCATCGGCATCGGCCTTGTCCAGGCCGCCGATCAGCCCTGCGCGCACGCCCTGGCTCAGCGCATTGACCGGCGGGTTTTCCACGGTAAGGATGGCGACGCCGTCTTGGACGGCGTAAACGACTGGGTCGGTCACGTCTTTTCTCCCGGAACTTTTGGCATCTTCTCGGACAGTTCTGGTTATAGCGGACTGGGGCAGCAGGAGCAAAATCTTGGCCTGCCGTAACGGCAGCCTAAGTGACTAGCATGACCAGCATTTTCGACCACGATCCCTGGGAGCGGCCGGATCGCAGATCCTGGACGGCGATCCTGCTCTCGCTGCTGTTGCATATCCTGATTGTGGTGGTGCTGATCAGCGAACCCTGGGCCTGGCATATGCCGCGGCCGCAGCCGCCGATCCTGGCCGAATTCGTCGTTCCCGAAGCGCCCAAGCCGACCGCAACGCCGGCGGCCCAGCCGCAAAAGCCGCCGCCCTCGCAAGCCGAGCAGCCGATCCTTCCGCCGGCGCCGAAGCCGCCGGAGACTCCGCAACTGCAGCGCGGCGCCAAGGTTGATCAGGAATCGCGCTCCGCGCCCGGCGCGGGTGACAAGGCGCAGACGCAATCGCAGGCGACGTCGGAACCCAAGCCGCCGGTCGCGCCGGCAGCGAAGCCGCAGGCCAAGGCCGAGGCCGCGCCGCAGGGCCGCAAGGCGCAACCGAAGGCACCTTCGCAGGCCGGCAACCGCACGGCGGGAACGGCGAATGGCGGCGCCGGCAAGACCGGCACGGAGATGACGCAGTCGGAAAGCGACTTCTTCCTCAGCCAGATCGTCGAGGCCTGGGTGATCGATTTTCGCGCGCCGCAATTCCGCAACATCCAGATCTACGGCAATTACAAGGTGCTGCCCAACGGCATGCTGGCGCCGCCCTTCGGCAAGAACGATCCCTGGGACATGAATGCCATGGTCACCAATTGGGACGAGGTGGAGAACACGCCGAATGCCGCGGCATTCCGCACCGCGATCGAAACCTTCCTGCGCGCCATGCGGCTGGCGCAGCCCTTCAAGATGCCGCCCAACGCCGATGGCTATCCCAAGGTGCTGAGCCTGAATTTCCGCCTGGGTGACCTGTAGCCCGAGTGACCTGTAGCCCGTGCGGCGGGCATCCCCTGCGCGTCAGCGCGGCGGAATGCCCCTGCGCGTCAGCGCGGTGGAATACCCTTGCGCGTCAGCGCGGCGGAATGCCCTTGCGTGTCAGCGCGGTGGAATACCCTTGCGCGCCCGCACCATGCAGAGCACGCCGATCACGGTGGTCGCCGCCATCAGCAGATAGCCATCCGCATAGGACAGGCCCAGCTTGTCATGCAGGAAGGCGAAGCCCGACGGGCCGACGATGACGCCGGCGAAGGTGATGCTGAGCGTCGCGCCGGTCGCAAGACCGATGCTGTGATGCGGCGCCTGGCGGGCGATGACGGCGATGAACACCCCGTTCCAGCCGATGGCGCAGAAGCCGAAGACGGCGACGACGGCAGCGATCCACAGCCAGGGCCAGTCGGTCGTGATCAAGGCGGTGACCAAGGCCGCCACCGCCGCCAGCAGGCCGTTGAAGATCAGCGCCTTCGAGCCTGAGCGCAGCCGGTCCGCCAGCCAGCCCCAGCCAAGGCGGCCGGCTGCACCCGCAACCTGCGCGATCGCCAGCAGGCCGCCCGCGGCGACCAGGTCGAGCTTCACCTCGGTGACCAGATAGGTCACCAGCAGGCTGACCAGGCTGAGTTGCACGGCCGAAAAGGCGAACGAACACAGCGCCAGCCAGCGCAGGATGTGGTGGCGCCAGATCAGCCGCAGGCCGGCAAAGGGCGAGATGAACAGTTTTGCGTCCGCGCTGCGATCGGCGTCCCAGGCGGCGCGGACCGGCATCAGGGTAATGCTGACCAGGATGGCCAGAGCGGCGCAGACCAGCATGCCGGCCCGCCAGTTGAAGGCGAGCGTGATCGGCGGGATCAGCAGGCCGGCGAGAATGCCGCCGACCGGCACGCCGCATTGCTTGATCGAGAAAATGAGATTCATATGACCGCCACTTCGCACCCGCGCCAGCAGATGCGAGGCGGAAGGATTGGTGCCACCATATCCCAGGCCCAGGATGAAGGCGCCGCCGGCGAGCCCGGGCAGACTGCCGGTGCTGGACAGCAGGCAGCCGGCCGCGGCGAGCCAGAGCGCGATCTGGCTGGTCCGCGTGGCGCCGAGCCGGTGCATGAAACCGCCGCCGGCCAGCGAGGAGACCACGGCGCCGGTATAGACCAGGCTGACCTGATACCCGATCAGGGCCGGGCCGATGCCGAGATCGGCGGCGGCCTCGGGGGCCACGGCGGAAAGGGCCAGCGCGCAGAGCGTGGTCAGCGATTGCGTGCCGAGCGTCGCCGCCAGCACTGTCCAGACCGGCAACTGCGCCGATGGTGATGCAGGCTGGCTCACTGCTGTCCGGCCCGGGGTGCTGCCGGCTGGGTTTCGGACGGGAGGGCCGCCTGACGCAGCCCGGCCCAGTCGGCCAGCTTCTCGCGCGGGCTGCCCTGCCGGGCGGCAGCGATTTCCGCCGCCTCGATCCGCTTCCAGCCCGGCCAGTCGATCACCGTGAGGCCCTGCTGGCGCAGCCAGGTGTCGAGCGCGGCGCTGCCGGACTTGGCCGGCGCCGTATCATCGGCGAAATCGGCCAGCATGCGGTCGGCGACGGATTTGGCTTCCAAACGGTTGGTCGGGATGGTGCCCGACGGACCGCGCTTGGCCCAGCCGACGACGTATAATCCAGGCGCCACCCGACCGTTGTCATTCGGAATGATGCCGTTCTGGTTCGGCTGCGGCAGGTCGCCGGTTGCCGCCGTGCGGTAGCCGATGGCGCTGATCACGGTACCGGCGGAAAGCGGCGCGGCGCGGCCCTTCAGCTTCAGGCCTTCGACGCGGCTCTGGCCCAGCACGGCTTCGGGGATGCTGTGAAAGAGGAAATGCAGTTTTACCGGCCTGTCATCCGTGCGCGCGGCAAAGTCGTGCAGGATTTGCAGGTTCTTCTCTTTGATCTTCGCCTCGGCCGGATCGATCCCTGAAGGCAGCCCGTCCGGCAGATCGGCCTTCTCGACGATGGGGCGCACCCGCTCCAGCCGGCCGAGTTCGGCCAGTTCGGCGCTGGTGAAACTCGCCTCCGCCGGGCCGCGCCGGCCGATGATGTACAGATCGGTGACCGGCGCGGCGGCGATGACTTCGGCGGCATGGACGCATAGATCGCTGGCGGTCATCTCAGCCGGTGTCTTGCCCAGCACGCGCACGATGTCGACCGCGACATTGCCCATGCCGATCACGGCGATGCCCGGCGCATCCAGCAGCGGGTCGAGATGGCGGAAATCGGGATGGCCGTTATACCAGCCGACGAAGGCCATCGAGCCGTAGCGGCCGGGCAGGTCCTCGCCGGGGATGCCGAGCGCGCGGTCGGCATGGGCGCCCAGGGCCAGCACGACGGCATCGTAATGTTCGCTCAGCCGCCCCAGCGGCAGGTCCGCGCCAACCGCCACATTGCCGATGAACCGCAAGGAACCGCCGCCGAACAAACGGTCGAACTGGCGGGTCACCGCCTTGGTGCCCTGGTGATCGGGGGCGACGCCGAAGCGGATCAGGCCGTAGGGCGTCGGCAGCCGGTCGAAGACGTCGATCTTGAGATCGGGACGCTGGCGGAGCAGGGCATCGGCGCAGAACAATCCGGAAGGACCGCTGCCGATGATGGCGATATGGTGCAGCACGGGACGATTTCGGTTATGATGGCCAGGACGTTGCAACTTTAATGCAGCCTGCCCCTTGGATGCAAACCTGCCCCGGCCGCTGACCGAACGCCCCGATACTGCTGTTTTCGAGAGGCCGTTTCCGGAGCCGCGCGATATCAGAGCCAATTCCCAGACATGACCACGGAAGACGACCCTCCGAGTTTTCGCGTCCTCAATCCCCAGGGCCATGCGCCGATCGTGCTGATCTGCGATCACGCGAGTTGCCGCGTGCCGCCGAGGCTGAAGCAACTCGGCCTGAGCGAGGACGAACTTTCCCGCCATATCGGCTGGGATCCCGGCACGGCGGCGATCTGCGAGCGATTGTCGGAAGCGCTCGATGCTCCGGCCGTGCTGTCGGGCGTCTCGCGGCTGGTGATCGACTGCAACCGCCGGCCGGATGACCTGACCTCGATCTGCGAGGTCAGTGACGGTACTGCGGTGCCGGGCAACCGCAATCTCGATGAGGCCGAACGGGAACGCCGCCGGCAAACCTATTTCTGGCCCTATCACGCGGCCATCGACAATATGCTGGAGACGGTGCGCCAGCGCGGCTGCGTGCCGGCCCTGCTGTCGATCCACAGCTTCACGCCGCGCCTGCGGATCAATCCGGCAGACCGCCCCTGGCATATCGGCGTGGTCTGGGACCGTGACGACCGTCTGGCGGCGCCGCTGCTGCGCGCTTTGCGCGACGAGGGCGATCTGGTGGTCGGCGACAACGAGCCCTATAGCGGCCGCACCCATTCGGGCTTTTCGATCTTCGCGCATGGCCAGGATCGCGGCCTGCCGCATGCCATGATCGAAGTGCGTCAGGATCTGGTGAGCGACGCGGCCGGCGCGGCGCAATGGGCCGTGCGGCTGGAGCGCTGTTTCCGCCGCATGCTAGCCGAGGCCGGCCTGTGGCAGCCGGCTGCAAGGGTTCAGGCCGCGTGGTAGAGTGCGCTCGGGTAGAGGCATGATCGGCGCAAGCGATTTCACCATCGGGATCGAGGAAGAGCATCTGCTGGTCGAAGCCGGCAGCGGCGCGCTGGCGGTCGAGCCGCCGGACGCGATGCTCGGTGAATGCGAGGCCCTCGCCGGCGGACAGATCAATCCCGAATTCCTCAAATGCCAGATCGAGGTTTCGACCAAGGTCTGCGGCAACCTCACCGAGGCCCGCGCCGACCTGGTGCGGCTGCGGCAGGCGGTTGCCGACGTTGCCGGCCGCCACGGCCTGGCGCCGATCGCGGCGAGCACGCATCCCTTCGCGCGCTGGAGCGAGCAGCGGCATACCGAAAAGGAGCGCTACGACAGGCTGGCCAAGGACCTAGCCGGCGTGGCGCGGCGGCTGATCATCTGCGGCATGCATGTGCATGTCGGCATCCCCGACGAAGACCTGCGCATCGACCTGATGAATCAGGTGAGCTACTTCCTGCCGCATCTGCTGGCGCTGTCGACGTCGTCGCCCTTCTGGCAGGGCGAGGAAAGCGGGCTGCAATCGTATCGGCTTTCCGTCTTCGACAGTCTGCCGCGCACCGGGCTGCCGGAACGCTTCGAATCCTGGGGCGAGTATCAGCGCATGGTGAACCGGCTGATGCAGGCCGGGCTGATCGAAGACGCCACCAAGCTGTGGTGGGATATCCGCCCCTCGGCGCGCTATCCGACCTTGGAGATGCGCATCACCGATGTCTGCACGCGGCTGGACGACGGCATCAGCGTGGCCGCGCTTTATCTCTGCCTTTTGGCGGCGCTGCTGCGGCTGAAGCAGAAGAACCAGCGCTGGCGGGTCTATGCCAACACCCTGATCGACGAGAACCGCTGGCTGGCGCAGCGCTATGGCGCCGCCGGCCGGCTGGTCGATTTCGGCAAGGGCAAGGCGGTGCCCTATGCCGATCTGCTGGAGGAACTGCTCGAACTGACGCATGACGAGGCCAAGGCGCTCGGCTGCCAGGCCGAGGTCGAGCGCGCGCGAGGGATTCTGAAGCGCGGCACCTCGGCGCAGCGCCAGTTGCAAGTCTACCGCGACGCGCTACATGCTGGCATGGACAAGCCCGCGGCGCTGAAGGCCGTGGTGGATTGGTTGATCGCCGAGACGGTCAATTTCGCAATACCGCAATAGCAGAATGCGACGATGGAGGATGGCATGAGCGACACGCCGACAATCGACGACAAGACCCGCACTGAATTGGAAGCCGCTGCCTTCCGCCGGCTGGTCGAGCATCTGCGCGGCCGCACCGACGTGCAGAATATCGATCTGATGAACCTGGCCGGGTTCTGCCGCAACTGCCTGAGCAACTGGTATCAGGACGCGGCGAAGGAGAAGGGCATCGCGCTCGACAAGATGGCGGCGCGCGAGATCATCTATGGCATGCCGTATCCGGAATGGCAGAAGAAATACCAGAAAGAAGCCACCCCGGAGCAGCAGAAGGCCTTTGCCGAGGCGCATAAAGCCCATCAGCATTGATTACCCACAGGGCGGCGCATTCCTGTGGATAACTGGCTCCTGAGCGGTCTTGGCGGTTGGAGGGGCGGCCCGGCCCGGTATAATCCGCGCCAGTCAGTTCTCACTTCCTCGAGGTCCCGTCTATGGCCACCAAGTTGATCTCCGGCAATTTCTCCGCCGACCAGTTGAATCAGATCGTCGCCCGCATCGAGCGGCTGGAAGAGGAGAAGAAGGCGCTCGCCGACGACATCCGCGAGGTCTATGCCGAAGCCAAGGCGCATGGCTTCGATACCAAGATTCTCCGTCAGGTGATCAAGCTGCGCAAACTGGATCGCGCCGAACTGGCCGAACAGGAAAGCCTGCTCGAGGTCTATATGGAAGCGCTCGGCATGACCGTCGGCCACGGCGCCGCCGACGCCGAGGCTGCCGAGTAACCAGCCATGCGCGGCCACATCCCGATCGTGGCCGCGCTGCTCTGCGCCCTGTCGGGCGGAGCATCGGCGCAGGCGAGCAGCCGCATTTTCGCCGCCGACCGGCCGGCCTGCATTTCGGTGGCGAACCTGACTACCTTCAACTGGCCGGTGACGATCCAGCGCAACGACAATGGCACGCGCAGCACGGTCGGCGTGAAGCCGCGCGAGGTGATGCGCTATTGCGCGCCGACGCCGCTGGCGCCGAATGACCGTATCATCGTCACCTTGCGCTCCACCTGGGTGCCGCTGGGCGAATGCCGGCTGAAAAGCGGCGGCACGATGGAAATCCGCCGCGTGCCCGACAAGAACAGCGACAGCGGCGAGCGCACCATCGTCAAATGCTACGAGGGCGGGTGAGGCCCTCGGCTCCCGCTCCCGCGGGGACGACAATAAAGGCTGACATGAACATGGATCGCCCGCGTCAGGCGCGGGCATGGCGGCGCCGTAGAGCCAGCCATTCCGTTATTGCCGGCAATACGACCTGCGGCCTGCGGACCCAGCGGAAATGGTCGATGCCCTCGAAACCCATCGCCTTGGGGCCGAGATGATGACGCGTCAGCTGCGCCTTGGGAAATTTATTCAGGATTCCATCCATCGCCTTGCGCGGCGCAAAGAAATCGCCTTCCAGCGAGATCGCCAGCACCGGAATGGCCAGTGTCCTGAGCTTTGCATCGTGATCGATGCGCGGCTTGCCGAAGTAGAAACGGCCGGTGCGCGCCTGCCGCGCCCAGTCGCGGATCACGCTGCGCGCCTCGCGGCCGGCGAAACGGAAGTAGCGGCCCGGAAAATGGCCGACCAGATGGCTGACCGGCACGGTGAGCTGGCTGTAGAGCAGAAACGGCCAGGACCAGAGCCGCCAATGCACCGAGCTGACCGCGATCAGCATCAGCCCGGCTAGCTGCTCCGGATGATGCGCGGCATAGAGGCTGCTGATCTGGCCGCCGAGGCTATGGCCGAGCAGATAGAAGGGCGCTTCTGGAAAGCGCGCCTGCACGGCTTGCACCGCCAAAGGCCAATCCTCGGTGAGCATATGATGATAGCCGAAATCGTAGCTCCAGCCCGGCTTGCGCCCGCCGCCTTCCTCATGGCCGCGCAACTCGGCGACGGCGACGTTGCAGCCGGCCTCGAGCAGGGCCTGCGCCAGCGGCCGGTAATAGCCGGCTTTCACGCCCATCGCCGGCTCGACCAGGATCGCCGGCGCGTGCGGATCGCCTGCCGGAAACAGCAGCAGCGCGAAGCTGGTGCCATCCGCGCGATGCAGGCGGATGCGCTCAGGCGCGATGTGGTCGGGAGGGGCTTCGGCATTCATGCGCCTATCTCGGCATGAGAGCGGCGATCTGGCAATGACCTTCTTGGTAATGCCGCAACGGCATGCCGCGAGGTGAGGCGCATGTCCCCTTCAAAAAAAAGATGCCCGGGCTGGGCCGGGGCATCTTTTCGTCATCTGATCCGCGGCCGAGAACCGTTTTCCAGGGCCGCGCGTGGCCGGTTCGCGAGCCGTATCTACTCCGCCGCCGTCGCCAGCGGCGACGAGGGGGCGCGAAAGGCGGCCAGCAGCTTGTCGCGCTTGGCCTGCGCCGCCTTGATGTTGCGCATCTTGATATGGCCGAAGCCGCGGATCTCGTCCGGGATGCGGGCGAGTTGCACCGCCAGCGCATGGTTCTCGGACGTGAGCTTGGCCGAGAGCTCCTCGATGAGAGAGAAATATTCCTCGATCAGCTTGCGCTCCAGCCGGCGCTCCTCGGTGCGGCCGAAGATGTCGAATACCGTGCCGCGCAGGCCTTTCATCTTCGCCAGCAGCTTGAAGGCGCGGAAGACCCAGGGGCCGAATTCCCGCTTCTCGGCCACGCCGGTTTCCGGGTCGGGATGGGCGATGATCGGCGGCGCCAGATGGAAGGTCAGCGAGAAGTCGCCCTCGAACTGCGCATTCAGCTTCTTCAGGAAATTGCCGTCGGTATACAGCCGCGCAACTTCATACTCGTCCTTATAGGCCATCAGCTTGTAGGCATAACGCGCGACGGCCTCGGCAAAGCCGGTCATGCCCTTGGCCTTGGCGGCCTCGGCCTGGCGCGCTGTTTCGACCAGGGTCTTGTAGCGCTCGGCATAAGCGCGGTTCTGGTAGGCAACCAGGCGCGCCGCGCGGTCGGCGAGCAGTTCATCGACGCCCTGCGCGAAGCTCTTCGGCTCCATCGCCACCACGGTCGGCCGCACGATCTCTTCCACGGCCTTCGCGTCCTGAGCGTAGAGCCGGCCCCAGTTCAGCGCGCGGATATTGGCATCGATCGCGGTTCCGTTCAGCTCGATGGCCTTGAGCAGGGCCTCGAGCGAGACCGGGATCAGACCGCGCTGCACCGCATAGCCGAGCATGAACATGTTGGTGGCGATGGCGTCGCCCATCAGCGCAGTGGCGATCTTGGTGCCCTCGAGGAATTCAGCGAGATTCTCGCCGGCCGCCTTGCGGATCGCCTGTACCATCTCGTTGTCGTCGAACTTGATGTTCGGGTTCAGTGTGAAGGCCGCGGTGGGCGTCAGATGCGTGTTGATGATGGCGCGGGTTGCGCCGCGATGCATCTTCTCCAGCGCCTGATCGCCGGCCGCCACCACCATGTCGCAGCCCAGCACCAGATCAGCGCCGCCGGCGGCGATGCGCACGGCGTGGATATCGTCGGGGTTCCTGGCGATGCGCACGTGGCTCAGCACCGCGCCGTTCTTCTGCGCCAGGCCGGTGAAGTCCAGCACGCTGGTGCCGTAGCCCTGCACATGCGCGGCCATGCCGAGAATCTGCCCGATGGTGACGACGCCGGTGCCGCCGATGCCGGTGATCAGAATGTTGTAGGGCTGATCCAGCGCCGGAGTCTCCGGCGCCTTCAGGCCGGCGAACAGCTCGGCGATGTCGTCCTCGTTCGGTCCCTGATGCAGCTTGACCTTGGCGCGCCTGACCTTGCCGCCATGGACGGACACGAAGCTGGGGCAGAAGCCTTTGACGCAGGAGAAGTCCTTGTTGCACGAGGATTGGTTGATCTTGCGCTTGCGGCCGAGTTCGGTCTCCAGCGGCTCGACCGAGACGCAGTTCGACTGTACCGAGCAATCGCCGCAGCCCTCGCAGACCTCGTCATTGATGAAGACGCGCTTCTGCGGGTCCGGGAAGGTGCCGCGCTTGCGGCGGCGGCGCTTCTCGGCGGCACAGGTCTGATCGTAGATCAGCACCGTGACGCCCTCGATCTCGCGCAGTTCCTTCTGCACGGCATCGAGTTCGTCGCGGTGGCGGATGGTCACCCCCGGCGCCCATTCGGTGTCGGAGGGGTATTTCTCCGGCTCGTCGGTGACGACGACGATCTTCTGCACGCCCTCGCCGTAAACCTGACGGCTGATCTGCGGCGGCGCCAACTGGCCGTCATGCGGCTGGCCGCCTGTCATGGCGACCGCGTCGTTGTAAAGGATCTTGTAGGTGATGTTGGCCTTGGCGGCGACCGCGGCACGGATCGCCAGCAGACCGGAATGGAAATAGGTGCCGTCGCCGAGGTTGGCGAAGATGTGCTTCTCGTCGGTGAACGGCGCCTGGCCGATCCAGGGCACGCCCTCGCCGCCCATCTGGGTGAAGGTCGCGGTCGAGCGGTCCATCCACACGGCCATGAAATGGCAGCCGATGCCGGCCACGGCGCGGCTGCCTTCCGGCACCCGGGTGGACGTGTTGTGCGGGCAGCCCGAGCAGAAATATGGGATGCGGGCGGTCTTGGTGCCGCCGGCGCCAGCGTTGCGTTCGCGCTCCTGCTGTTCCAGGAAGGCGATGCGCTCTTCGATGCGCGGGTTGGTGTGGAACTTCCTGATGCGTTTGTAGATCGCCTTGGCGACCATGCCCGGCGAGAGTTCTCCGGCCGACGGCAGCAGCCATTCGCCATTCTCGTCGAACTTGCCGACGACACGCGGGCGCACGTCTTCGCGCCAGTTGTAAAGCTGTTCCTTGAGCTGGTTCTCGATGACGGCGCGCTTCTCTTCTACGACCAGGACCTCTTCGAGGCCTTCGGCAAAGTGCCGCGCTCCCTCGCGCTCCAGCGGCCAGACCATGCCGACCTTGTAGAGCCGGATGCCGAGATCGGCGGCCATCGCTTCGGTGATGCCGAGATCGTCCATCGCCTGGCGGACATCCAGATAGGACTTGCCCGTGGTGATGATGCCAAGCCTCGGCTTCGGGCTGTCGATGACGACGCGGTCGATCTTGTTGGCGCGGGCAAAGGCCAAGGCGGCATAGCCCTTGTCGCGCTGCACGCGCAGCTCCTGCTCGAGGATGGCGTCGGGCCAGCGGATATTGAGCCCGCCTTCGGGCAGCTGGTAATCCTGCGGCAGCACGATTTGCAGCCGGTCCGGGTCGATCGAGACGCTGGCCGAGCTTTCCACCGTCTCGGTCTGGCATTTGAAGCCGACCCAGACGCCGGCATAGCGCGACATCGCCCAGCCGAGCAGGCCGTAATCGAGAAATTCCTGGACCGAGGCCGGATTGAGCATCGGCATCATCGCGGCCATCATCATGTGCTCGGACTGATGCGCCACGGTGGAGGAGGCGGCGCCGTGATCGTCGCCGCACAGCACCAGCACGCCGCCATGCTTCGAACTGCCGGCGGAATTGCCGTGCTTGAAGACGTCCATGGAACGGTCGACGCCCGGGCCCTTGCCATACCAAATGGCAAAGACGCCGTCGTATTTCGCCTGCGGGAAGAGATTGAGCTGCTGGCTGCCCCAGACCGCGGTGGCGGCGAGGTCCTCATTCACGCCAGGCTGAAAATGGATGTGGTTCTCTTTGAGAAATTTGCGGGCGCGCCAGAGTTGCTGGTCGAACATGCCCAGCGGCGATCCGCGATAGCCGGATATGAAGCAGGCGGTATTCAGGCCGGCGGCAAGATCGCGTTTCCGCTGCAGCATCGGCAACCGGACCAGAGCCTGGGTGCCGGTCAGAAAAACACGGCCGCGTTCTAGGGTGTATTTGTCGTCCAGCGTTACATTCGCCAGCATCCCGGTTCTCCTCCCGCTTACCGAAAATAGGTAAGCAATACTGACCTAATTATAGAGCGCCGGATGCGAGAGTCGAGTGAAATTCCCGAACGGTCACTGGCCTCGCCGCCGGTTGCTGTTTCAGTTGGTTCTGGTAGATAGCAAAGGCTAGTCACCCGACCACGTCAACGGCACATTCTCCGGAACAGATGGCAATTTTACTTACCGGCGCTGCCGGCTTCATCGGCTTTCATGTCGCGCAAGTGCTGCTGGCGCGCGGCGACGAGGTGATCGGCCTCGATAATCTGAACGATTATTACGATCCTGCCCTCAAACGCGCACGACTTGAACAATTGCAGGGTCGAAAGGGATTCAAATTGTACCAGGCCGACATCGCCGATGTGGATGCCGTAAAGGAAGCCGCCGCCGGGGCGGATGTCCGCCGCATCGTCCATCTCGCCGCCCAGGCCGGCGTGCGCTATTCGCTGGTGAATCCTTTTGCCTATATCCGCGCCAATGTGCTGGGCCATACCGTGATGCTGGAACTCGCCCGGCATCTGCCGAAATGCGAGCATCTGGTCTATGCCTCGTCTTCCTCGGTCTATGGCGGCAACACCAAGCTGCCGTTTTCGGTGGAGGACCGCGTCGATTCGCCGGTGTCGCTTTATGCCGCGACCAAGAAGTCGGACGAGCTGCTCAGCCATGCCTATGCGCATCTTTTCCGTTTCCCGCAGACGGGCCTGCGCTTTTTCACCGTCTATGGCCCCTGGGGCCGGCCGGACATGGCGCTCTACATCTTCACCAAGGCGATCTTCGAGGGCCGCCCGATCCAGGTCTTCAATCACGGCGATATGCAGCGCGACTTCACCTATATCGACGACATCGTCGATGGCGTGATCAAGACGCTCGACAATCCGCCGGGGCCGGATGCCCAGGGCCGGCCCTATCGCCTATACAATATCGGCAACAACAAGCCCGAGCCGCTGCTGCGTCTCATCGAGGTGCTGGAGAACGCCATCGGCAGGAAGGCCGAAAAGGAGATGTTGCCGATGCAGCCGGGCGACGTGCGGGCCACCTATGCCGATATCGATGCGATCAAGAACGATCTCGGGTTCGAACCGAAGACGCCGATCGATATCGGCGTGCCGCGCTTCGTGGAATGGTATCGTCAGTACCACAAGGTCTGAACCGTGAGTGAGTCGCCGCGCATCGATCCGGAAGGAGTGGACCCGAAACTCGTCGAGACGATCGTCCGGAAGGGCATCCCCCATTGCGGCGCGCTGGGCATCAAGGTGGTCAAGATCAGCCGCGAGGCGACGACGCTGGCCTTGCCGTATAACCCGGATCTTGTCGGCGACCCGACGACCGGCATTCTGCACGGCGGCGCGGTCACCAGCCTGATCGATACGGTCTGCGGGATGGCGGTGTTTGCCGCCTTGCAGCGGCTGCAGGCGGTCGCCACGCTGGATTTGCGCATCGATTACCTGAAGCCGGCATCGGCGCAGAAGGAGCTATATGCGACCGCCGAATGCTACAAGCTGACCCGCCATATCGCCTTCGCCCGGGCGCGCGCCTTTCATCCGGAGGCGCCTGACGATCTGGTCGCCACTTGCGTCGGCGCCTTCATGATCGGCTCTTCCGCCAAGCCGCCGCTGCCCCGCAAGGTTTCGGACAATATCGCATGAGCATCGATCTGCAGAAGCTGATCGCCGAGGCGCGTGCCGCCAGGGATTACGGCGCCTTCATGCAGGTGGTGCCGTATTTCCGCTTTCTGGGCCTGACGGTGCGCGAGGGTGAAGGCGGCCCGGTCTGCGTGCTGCCTGCCGATCCCAAACTGGTCGGCAATGCGCAATTGCCTGCCTTGCACGGCGGCGTGGTCGGCGCGTTGCTGGAATCGGCTGCCATCGTGCATCTGATCTGGGCGGCGGATACCGACAGCATCCCGAAGATCATCGACCTCTCGGTGGATTATCTGCGCTCGGCGCGGCCGGTCGAGACTTATGCCCGTGCGGTGGTCACCAAGCATGGCCGCCGCATCGCCAACGTGCGTGCCGAAGCCTGGCAGGACGATCCCGAGCGCCCGGTCGCCGCGGCGCATGCCCATTTCCTGCTCGACTGACTGTGCAGCTGACTGCGCGGCCGTCCTGCCGGCCACCAGGGCCCCGGGGTAGTCAAACGCCTGGCGAATTCCCATATATTGGTGCCGTTACAAAGAAGAGGTGACGAATGGCTTCCCCCGCCGCCGCCGAGACTGCCGCCAACGATCTCGGCCGACTGCCCGTCTGGGACCTGAACGATCTTTATCCCGGCCTCGACTCGGCCGAATTGAAGCGCGATCTCGCCGCCGTGAACGAGCGGGCCGGCAAGCTCGAGCTGCAATACAAGGGCCGCATCGCCGATCTTTCGGGCGACGAACTCGGCGCGGCGATCGTTGAATATGAAGAGATCAGCGACCTGATCGGCCGGATGATGTCCTATGCGTCGCTGGCCTACGCCGGCAACATGGCCGATGCCGAAATTGCCGGCTTCTACCAGGATATGCAGGAGAAGCTGAACGACGTCACCACCAAGCTTCTGTTCCTGACGCTCGAACTCAATCGTCTCGACGAGGCCGCCCTCGAAAGGAAATACACCGAGTCGGCCAAGCTGTCTCATTACCGGCCCTGGCTGCGCGATCTGCGGCTGTTCCGCGAGCATCAGCTCAGCGACGAGATCGAGCGGCTGCTGCACGAGAAGGCCGTCGCCGGCCGCGCCGCCTGGAACCGCCTGTTCGACGAGACCATGGCGAGCCTGCGCTTCCCCTTCGGCAAGGAGCAGCTCACCGCCGAGCAGGCGCTGCACAAGCTGTCCGACAAGGATCCGAAAACGCGCAAGATGGCGGCCAGGTCGCTGGCCAAGGTATTCCGCCAGAATATCCGCCTGTTTGCGCTGATCACGAATACGCTGGCCAAGGACAAGGAGGTTGAAGACCGCTGGCGCAAGTACCCGACGCCGGAGGCCTATCGCCATCTGTCCAATTGCGTCGAGCCTGAAGTGGTCAACGCGCTGACCGACGCGGTCACCGCCGCCTACCCGCAACTGTCGCACCGCTATTACAAGCTGAAGGCAAAGTGGATGGGCGCCGGGAAGCTGGCCTGGTGGGACCGCAATGCGCCGCTGCCGGAAGACCATGACCGCCTGATCGGCTGGGACGAGGCGCGCGACATCGTGCTGCAAGCCTATGGCCGGTTTTCGCCGCAATTGGCCGATCTCGGTCGCCGGTTCTTCGATAATGCCTGGATCGACGCGCCGGCGCGGCCGGGCAAGGCCTCGGGCGCTTTCGCCCATCCGACGGTGCCGAGCGCGCATCCGTATCTCTTGCTGAACTACCAGGGCCGCACGCGCGACGTGATGACGCTCGCGCATGAACTGGGACATGGCGTGCATCAATTGCTGGCGGCCGAGCAGGGCCCGCTGATGGCGGATACGCCGCTCACCCTGGCGGAAACCGCCTCGGTCTTCGGCGAGCAGCTGACCTTCCGCGCCCTGCTCGATCAGGCAGGTCCGGAGCGCCGCAAGATCATGCTGGCCTCCAAGGTCGAGGACATGCTGAACACCGTCGTGCGCCAGATCGCCTTTTTCAAGTTCGAGCGCCAGGTGCATGCCGCGCGGCGCGAGGGCGAGCTGACGCCGGACCGTCTGGGCGAGATCTGGCTCGGCGTGCAGAAGGAAAGCCTCGGCCCGGCACTGAAGTTCGACGAGGATTACAGCACCTTCTGGTGCTACATTCCGCATTTCATCCATTCGCCGTTCTACGTCTACGCCTATGCCTTCGGCGATTGCCTGGTGAATGCGCTCTATGCGCGCTATCAGGATGCAGAGCAGGGATTTCAGGAGAAGTATTTTGCCATGCTCAAGGCCGGCGGCACCTTGCGGCATAAGGAACTGCTGGCGCCCTTCGGTCTCGACGCCTCCGATCCGGCCTTCTGGTCGAAGGGTCTGGGCGTGATCGAAGGGTTCATCGATGAGCTGGAACGGCTTGGCTGATCATGCCTGAAGAGGACAGCGTCATCGGCCGTGCCCGGCGCTATGCCAAGGTCGGCGCCTCCGTCGGCGGCCTGGCGGCGCGGCTCGGCGCCGAACGCGTCTTCGGCGTCAAGGTAAACCGCGCGCAGCACGCGGCGGAACTGCGCACTGCCCTCGGCGGACTGAAAGGCCCGCTGATGAAGGTGGCGCAGATCATGACCACCATCCCGGATGCGCTGCCGAAGGAATATGTGCAGGAACTGGCGCAGTTGCAGGCCAACGCGCCGGCAATGGGGCAGGCCTTCGTGAAGCGCCGCATGACTGCCGAGCTCGGCGCGGGCTGGCAGGGCAAGTACAAGTCCTTCGAGCTTGCCGCCGCCGCAGCGGCAAGCCTCGGCCAGGTGCATCGCGCCGTGGCGAAGGACGGCCGTGCCTTGGCCGTGAAGCTGCAATATCCGAACATGTCCTCCGCCGTGGAAGCGGACCTGCAGCAGCTCAGGCTGATCTTCGCCATCTACGGCCGTTACGATCCGGCGATCGACACCAGGCACATCCATGCGGAGATTGCCGCAAGGCTGCGCGAGGAACTCGATTACGAACGCGAGAGCCGCCATATGCGGCTCTATTCGGCGATGCTGAAGGACGAGAAGCATGTCCATGTGCCGGACGTGCTGCCGGAGCTGACGACCAAGCGGCTGCTCACTATGACCTGGCTGGAGGGGCGGCCGCTTCTGGAATTCAGGGATGCGCCGCAGGAGACGCGCAATAAGATAGCCTACAACCTGTTCCGCGCCTGGTACGTGCCGTTCTACCAATGCGGCGTGATTCACGGCGACCCGCATCTCGGCAATTACACGGTACGCGAGGATTTCGACATCAACCTGCTGGATTTCGGCTGCATCCGCATCTTTGCGCCGAAATTCGTCGGAGGCGTGATCGATCTCTATCGCGCGATCTCGACGCAGGACCGCGATCTTGCCGTGCACGCCTATGAAACCTGGGGCTTCAAGGGCCTGAGCAACGAGGTGATCGACACGCTCAACCTCTGGGCCGAATTCGTCTATGCGCCGCTTCTGGAAGACCGCCCGCGCCGTATCCAGGAGATGGAGGCGACCGGGCTGTACGGCCGCGAGGTCGCCGAACAGGTGCATCGGCAATTGCGTCAGCATGGCGGGGTGACGCCGCCGCGCGAATTCGTCTTCATGGATCGCGCTGCGATTGGACTGGGCGGCGTGTTCTTGCACCTGAAGGCGGAGATCAACTGGCATCGCCTGTTCCACGATCTGATCGAGGGCTTCGACATCAGGGCGCTGATGCGCCGACAGAAGGCAGCGCTCAAAACAGCCGGCATCGCCGGCCCGGATTGACGCGCCTTCTCCGTCGCTGCGGTGCATTGACGCAGGCTGACATTTCCAGCGGGAACCATCGCTGCCGCGCAACGTTCCATATCGCTCACCGGGAGTTTTATCCGGCAGTGTCAGCAAGGAGAGGGCGATATGGCGCCAAGGTTTTTGTCCAAGGATCAACGCAAGCAAAGCGGCGCCCCAGAGCCGCAGGGCGCGTGGCCGCGCGGTGAGCGCGAGCCCGAGTTCCGCCGGTTGCGGCTTTCCGAGGAAGAAGCCCGCGAAGCCCAGGCCCGCGAAGCCCAGGCCCGCGAAGCCCAGGCCCGCGAGGCCCAGGCCCGCGAGGCCCAGGCGCGGGAGGCTCAGGCGCGTGGGGCTCAGGCGCGCGAGGCTCGCACCAGCCCGGCCACGGCGCGCGAAGAGCAAAGCGGTGCGCCGGATCAGCTTACGCGGCGATACGGCGAGCGGGGCGACACGGGAACCGAGGAATCCGGCCGTTTCGGCCGCTCCTACGGCCGTGGTGAAAGTGGCGCCGGCCTGGGCTATGGCCGCGAATATGCCGCCGGCGATTGGCCGCAATCGGGTGAGGCGGGCACCGGACGGGCCTATCGCCAGATGGGCGGCAGCGGCTGGCAGGGCAGCGGCGAAAATTACTACCACGACGATGTCAACCGCGCGCTCGTCGATCGCGATCGGGAGCGGCCGTCCTCGCCCTATGGCGGTGAACCGCGCAGCCGCTTTGGCGGCGGCGGGCATTATGGCATGGGCGGTCACCAGTACAGCATGGGCGGCCAGCATGGCGGCGATCTTCACGGCGCGCAGGAACGCTATCCGGGGCGCTATCGTGGCCGGGCGCCGAAAGGCTATCAGCGCTCCGACGAGCGGCTGCGCGAGGAAATCTGCGAGCGCCTGACCGACGCGCCGGACATCGATCCCAGCGATGTCGAGATCCAATGCAACGAAGGCATCGTCACGCTGGAGGGCACGGTCGAAAGCCGGCGCGTGAAGCGTCGGATCGAGGATATCGTCGACGACTGTTACGGTGTGAAGGATATTGACAACCGGCTCCGCGTCGCCGGGCGGTAGCGAATCTCTCCCCCGTCACTCCGGCGAAAGCGGGAGTGACGGGAAGCGATGAGAAGTCCTTGTCACTCCGCGTCCAGCGCGGCACGCAAAGCCGCCGCGAGGTCGGCCTTGCGGTAGGGCTTGGCGAGGAAATGCTCGAAGACGTCCGAGCGCGCGCCTTCCTGGATCGAAGCCTTGGCAAAGCCCGATGTCAGCAGCACCTTCAGCCCCGGCCGCAGGCTGCGCGCGGCGCGGGCGAGTTCGTCGCCGTTCAAGGCGCCCGGCATCACCACGTCGGTGAACAGGAGGTCGACGGCATCGCCCAGGCGCAGGTAGTCGAGCGCGGTATCGCCATTCTCCATCTCGACGACGTCGTAGCCGAGTTCGTCGAGCTGCGAGACGACCACCTTGCGCACCTCCGGATTATCCTCCACCACCAGAATCCGTTCGCCGCCTTTTGCGGCAGGCAGCGCGGACGGTGCGGCTTCCGCCGTTGCGTTGGCATTTTCGGCGCGCGGCAGATAAAGCCGCACGGTGGTGCCGCGGGCAAGCTCGCTATAGATCTTGATGTGGCCGTTGGATTGCCGGATGAAGCCGTAGACCATGCTCAGGCCCAGTCCGGTGCCTTCACCGGTCGGCTTGGTGGTGAAAAACGGCTCGAACACATGCGCCAGCGTCTCGGGCGCCATGCCGGTGCCGGTATCGGAGACGGCAAGCATGACATAGTAGCCGGGAGCGACGTCATTGAGCCTGGCATAGTCTCCGTCCAGTACCTTGTTCTCGGTCTCGATGGTCAGCCGGCCGCCATCGCGCATGGCATCGCGCGCATTGATCGCAAGGTTGACCAGGGCAGCCTCGAATTGACCGGGATCGGCCAGGGCCGGCCAGAGATCGGGCGCCAGCGCCGTGGCGACAGTGATCCGCTCGCCCAAGGTCCGGCGCAACAGGTCTATCGTGCCGGTCACCCTGGCGTTGACGTCGAAGACCATGGCGTTGAGCGACTGGCGACGGGCAAAGGCCAGTAATTGCCGGGTCAGTTCCGCTCCGCGCAGCGCCGCCTGCAAAGCGCTGTTTGCGTATTCCGCCAATTCCGGATCGTGCTCCAGGCGGCCTTCCATCATGTCCAGATTGCCGATCACCACCGCCAGAAGGTTGTTGAAGTCATGGGCGATGCCGCCGGTCAACTGGCCGATTGCTTCCAGCCGCTGCGAACGGTGCAGCCGCTCTTCCTGGGCGATGCGCTCGGTCATGTCGCGGCCGATGAAGAAATGCTGCTGCTCGGGCTCCGACCACACGCCGGTCCAGGCCAGCGGCACAGCGTGGCCATCGCGGTGCATGTAGCGGCAGTCGAAATGGCGCATCACCCGGCCGCGGCGCGCCAGGCGCATCTCGGTGCGCGTCTTATCGAGATCGTCGGCGTGAATGAAGTCCGCTGCGCTGCGGCCGATCATCTCCTCCGGCGCATAGCCGACAATGGCCAAAGAGCTGGGGCTGACCCGGATGAACGTGCCCTTGCGGTCGACCACCAGGATGAGGTCGAGCGAGGTGTCGAAGATGCGTTGATTGATGGCGCTGATTGAGTTCAGTTCGCGTCGGTCCTTGCCGCCGGCCTTGCCAATCAGATTGCGCAGGAGATCGAGCATTTCTTGCCGGTTGTTATTTTGTACCAGCCTAAATCATCCCAGGACGATTTCAACGAGAAAGACTCCTGTGCCTATAAAACCGCTTGAGCAGCATACAATTCCCTTGGACAATATGCATATGAGCGATGGGTTAACGCTTTCCTCCGCCGGGCAGTCCGCCGGCCTTGGCAACGCTGCCTTCACGCGCAGGGCGGCACCGGAGAGCGGCTTTCCCGGCCTCAAGGTCTTCGGCGGGTCCGGCCAGCCTGTTTCACCGCTCGACAAGCAGCAGAAGAAGGCCGAGCAGCGGGCGTTGCCGTCTGCGCCGCTGGCCGATGGCAATACGCTGCTGGCCGCGCAGCAGCAAGGTAGCGACGCCGATACAGCGAATGGCAAGCCGAAGGCTCCCGGCGAACTGAGCGAAGAGGAGAAGCAGCAGGTCGCAAAGCTGAAGCAGATCGACGCCAAGGTGCGCGCGCATGAACGCGCCCATGCCGCCGTGGGCGGCCAATATGCCGGTGCGCCTTCCTACGGCTACACCCTCGGCCCCGACGGCCAGCGTTACGCCACCAGCGGCGAGGTGCCGATCGATATCGGCCCGGAGAAGGATCCGCATGCGACCCTGCAGAAGGCCGCCCAGGTGGCCGCGGCTGCCCTGGCGCCGGCCGATCCCTCCGGCCAGGACCGGGCGGTGGCCGCGGCTGCGGCCCAGCTCCGGCTGCAGGCATTGGCGCAGATCCGGGAGGAAGCGCGGGCCCAGGCGGAAGCCGCCGCGGGCGGCGAGGGAGCGGTCCAGGGAACGGTCCAAGGAAGGGTCCAGGGAACGGGCCCGGGAGCGGACCGGGGAGCCGACCGTGCCGAATCGCCGCCGGAAGCCCGCCTGGCGGGTCCTGCCGCAAGGGCCGCCCGCGCTTATGCGGAGCAGGCCCACGCGAATCAGTCGTATGCCAACGATAATCCCGCCCTGTGGCCCGCCGGGCGTACGAGCGGGCTGTCGGCCTGATGGTCGAGGGCCGGACGGTCCGGCCGTAAACGGCGCCCAGCGAGGGTTGTGCGCCCTTTGGCCGCCAGCGTAATATCCCCCCGCAATTCAGTCGCTTAGCAACCGTTTCCAGTGATAGAGGGGGTAACATGGCCAGCCAGAATATCGGCGAGCATCAGATGGGTACGATGGATATCCGCGAGCATCGGGAAACCTGGAAGGGTTTCATGGCGCTCGTGAAATGGGGAACCGGCGCGACCGCCGTCATTCTCATCCTCATGGCGCTCTTCCTGCTCTGAGCCGACCGGCCGTCCCGCCAAGCGCGGGACGACTGCATGTCATCTGCCTCGGGGGGAGCCTCTGTCATGAAAATCGGAATTCCGAAGGAACGGCGCGCGGGCGAAAAGCGTGTTGCCGCGTCGCCGGAGACGGTCAAGAAATTCGTCGGCCTTGGCTGCAGCGTGGTGATCGAAACCGGCGCCGGCTTGGCATCCGACATTCCGGACGATCAATACGTCGCGATGGGTGCGACGATCGCGCCGGATGCCAAAGCCGCCCTCGGCGATGCCGATCTGGTGCTGAAGATCCAGCGGCCGATGACCGCCGCCGAGGGCAATGACGAACTGGCGCTGATGAAGAAGGGCGCCGTGCTGGTCGCCCATCTGCAGGCCCTGCAGCAGCGCGAGCAGGTCAAGGCCTATGCCGCCGCCGGCGTGACCGCCTTCGCCATGGAATTGATGCCGCGCATCACCCGCGCGCAGTCGATGGACATCCTCTCCTCGCAATCCAATCTCGCCGGCTACAAGTCGGTGCTGGACGCGGCGAGCGTGTTCGGCCGCGCCTTCCCGATGATGATGACCTCGGCCGGCACCATCGCGCCGGCGCGCGTCTTCGTGATGGGCGTCGGCGTCGCCGGCCTGCAGGCGATCGCCACCGCCAAGCGCCTCGGCGCCGTGGTTTCGGCCACCGATGTGCGTCCCGCCACCAAGGAGCAGGTGGAGAGCCTAGGCGGCAAGTTCATCTGGGTCGACGACGAGGAGGCGCGCGCCTCGCAGACCGCCGGCGGCTATGCCAAGGAGATGTCGGCGGAATACAAGGCCAAGCAGGCCGCCCTGGTCGCCGAGACGATCAAGAAGCAGGATGTCGTGATCACCACGGCGCTGATCCCCGGCCGTCCGGCTCCGGTGCTGGTCACCGAGGAGATGGCGCGCTCGATGCGGCCGGGCTCGGTGATCGTCGATCTGGCCGTCGAGGCCGGCGGCAACTGCCCGCTGTCCAGGCCCGACCAGGTGGTCGATGTCGATGGCGTGAAGATCGTCGCCTACACCAACTATCCGAGCCGCGTGCCGGTGGATGCGTCCAACCTGTTCGCCAAGAACCTGTGGAACTTCCTCTCGCCGCATTGGGACAAGGACGGCAAGGGCTTCAAGTTCAACTTCGAGGACGAGACCGTGACCGGCACCTGCGTCGCCAGGGACGGGGCCGTCGTCCATCCCATGCTGAAAGAGGGTGCGTGATCATGGCCGAGGTTTATTCCTTCTTTTCGCTGCTCTCGATCTTCGTGCTGGCCTGCTTCGTCGGCTATTACGTCGTCTGGAGCGTCACGCCGGCGCTGCATACCCCGCTGATGTCGGTGACCAACGCGATTTCCTCGGTGATCGTGGTCGGCGCGCTGATCGCCGCCGGCGCCTCGGAAGTCTTCGACGCGTCCAAGGTCTTCGGCCTGATCGCCATCGTGCTGGTCTCGGTCAACATCTTCGGCGGTTTCCTGGTCACCCAGCGCATGCTCGCCATGTACAAGAAAAAAGAGAAGAAGTGAGGGGACCCGAACCATGCCGATCCAACTGACCGCGCTGCTCTATCTGGTCAGCTCCGTTCTCTTCATCCTGGCCTTGCGCGGCCTGTCGTCGCCGGAGACCAGCCGCAAGGGCAACGCCTATGGCATGATAGGCATGGCGATCGCCGTGCTGACCACCTTCTTCAACCTCGGCGACCTGTCCGGCACCATCGTCTATGTGGTGATCGCCCTGGCGATCGGCGGCGGCATCGGTTCGGTGCTGGCGCGTCGCATCCAGATGACGGCGATGCCGCAGCTCGTCGCCGCCATGCACTCGCTGGTCGGCCTGGCCGCCGTCCTGGTCGCCGCCGCCGCCTTCTACAACCCGGAGCCCTACGGCATCCTGCATGACGGCGTGATCAAGGTCGGCAGCCGCGTCGAGATGTCGCTCGGCGTGGTGATCGGCATCATCACCTTCTCCGGCTCGCTGGTCGCCTTCTCCAAGCTGCAGGGCCTGGTGTCCGGCGCGCCGGTGGTCTTCAGGGGCCAGCATGCGCTGAACGCCCTAATCGGCCTCGTCATCGTCGCGCTGATCGTCGCCTTCTGCTTCAACCCGGCGCGCGAGATCTTCTGGGCGATCACGCTGCTCGGCCTGATCGTCGGCTTCACCATCATCATCCCGATCGGCGGCGCCGACATGCCCGTGGTCGTCTCGATGCTGAACAGCTACTCGGGCTGGGCGGCGGCCGGCATCGGCTTCACGCTGCAGAACCCGGCGCTGATCGTCACCGGCGCCCTGGTCGGCTCCTCGGGCGCGATCCTGTCCTACATCATGTGCAAGGGCATGAACCGCTCGCTGTTCAACGTCATCCTCGGCGGCTTCGGCGGCGAGACGGCCGCCGCCGGCGGCGGCCAGAAGGTCGACCGGTCCTACAAGAAGGGCTCGGCCGACGACGCGGCCTTCATCATGAAGAACGCCGGCAAGGTGATCATCGTGCCGGGCTACGGCATGGCGGTCAGCCAGGCCCAGCATGCCTTGCGCGAGATGGCCGACAAGCTGAAGGAGGAGGGCGTCGAGGTCAAATACGCCATCCACCCGGTGGCGGGCCGCATGCCGGGCCATATGAACGTTCTGCTGGCCGAGGCCAACGTGCCCTACGACGAGGTGTTCGAGCTGGAGGAGATCAACTCCGAATTCCAGACCGCGGACGTCGCCTTCGTCATCGGCGCCAACGACGTGACCAATCCGGCCGCCCGGGACGACCCGAAAAGCCCGATCTACGGCATGCCGATCCTGGAGGTCGACAAGGCCAAGACGGTGCTGTTCGTCAAGCGCTCGATGGCCTCCGGCTATGCCGGCATCGATAACGAACTGTTCTACAAGGACAACACGATGATGCTGCTGGCCGACGCCAAGAAGATGGTCGAGGATATCGTCAAATCGCTCTAGGAAGCGGTTCGGCCCTGAAAATGTCACGGCCCGGGAACCTCCCGGGCCGTTTTTTGTTGAGGGCATGGCTTGCAAAGCCAACGCCATCACCTATGTTCGTCTCATCGATCTTCTATGGACTGCCAGCCTGCCACACCGTCGGGTCCCGACCCAAGGTGCACGGATCTGCCACTTCCCTACCAAGATCTGATGCGTCATGCATGAGTATGGCGCTGCACTAAGACTAGACGGAGATACAGCAATGGCTGTCGGTACTGTGAAATGGTTCAACGCCACCAAGGGTTATGGTTTCATTCAGCCGGAAAGCGGCGGCTCGGACGTGTTCGTCCACATCTCGGCCGTTGAGCGCGCCGGCATGGCTGGCCTGAACGAAGGCCAGAAGGTGTCCTTCGAGGAGCAGCGCGATCCGAAGCGCGGCAAGACCTCGGCGGTGAACCTGAAGGCCCTCTAAGGCCTGCATACCAGTTTCATCGAGGGGGCGTCGGGCAACCGGCGCCCCTTTCGGTTTTTCCGAATCCCCTAGCTGGACAGCAGGAGGGTGCCATGGCCTTCAAGCCGAACTATGGCCAGGAACGCGCCGCGCGCAACCGGGCCAAGGAACAGAAAAAGCAGGAAAAGCTGCAGCGCCGGCAGGAGGAATCCGAACGCCGCAAGGCCGAGCGCGAAGCCGGCGCGTCCGAGCCGGACCCGACCAAGCCCTCGTGACGCGGCAGCACTGAATGGAATGATGTCATGGCCAAGACGAAGACGAAACGCGTCAACCCCAACGCCACGGTGATCATGTTCGACGTGGTCTACCAGGACGGCGCGCAGACCTCCAACCGCCGCGTGCCGGCCGAGCTGATGTCCGGGCTGGATGGCGGCGAGGATGCCGTGAAGGCCTATATCGAGGCGCAGGACCGCGAAATCGCCGAGAAATCCGGTCGCCCGCGCGGCCCGATCAAGACCATCGCCCGCTCGGAAAAGCAGCTTTAGGCTTCCCCCTCCGCAGGATCGATCCGCGCAGCGGCAGCGATCCGCGCGGCAGCGGCGTTACGCCTGCCGCTTCAGCCGCAACACGGCCTCGTGCAGCGCCTGCAGGAAGGCCGAGCGGTCCTTCGCGGAAAACGGCTTCGGCCCGCCGCCGGTTGCCTGCGCCAGCGGATCGGCCGAACGAAGCTCCGTCATCAGGTTGCGCAGGGCCAGGTCCATGCCGATGCTCTCGGCCGTGAAGGCCCGCCCGTTCGGCGCCAGCGCCACGGCCCCGGCTTTGACGCAGCGCGCCGCCAGGGGAATATCCGCCGTGACCACGATATCGCCGGACTTGGCCTCGGCCGCGATCCAGTCGTCGGCGGCATCCGGCGCATTCCCCACCGTCACCTGCCGGATCCAGGGAACGCGCGGCACGCCGGCCAGCCAGGCATTGGCGACCACCACCACGGGCAGGCCGTGGCGCTCGGCAACGCGGAAGGCCTCGTCCTTCACCGGGCAGGCATCGGCGTCGATATAGAGAGTGGGAAATCCGGGCATCGCCCCGTGACCGGCATCGTTTGCAGGGATCGTCATGCCGGGCTTGACCCGGGCAGCTACGATTTCCTTTATTAGCCCCATGAGCAAGGCCTTCACCAAGGAAACCGACGCCGAACCGGACGGCGACCTGCCGGATGACCTCCAGGACGAGCCGTCGATCCCGAAAGGGGCGAAGAACTACATCACCCCGGCCGGCCTGCGCCGGCTGCAGGACGAACTGCGCCACCTGAAAAGCGTCGAACGCCCCAAGGTGGTCGAGATCGTCTCCTGGGCCGCCGGCAATGGCGACCGCAGCGAAAACGGCGATTATCTCTACGGCAAGAAGCGCCTGCGCGAGATCGACCGCCGCATCCGCTTCCTGCTGAAACGGCTGGAAATCGCCGAGCCGGTCGATCCCCAACTGCAGAAGAACCGCGAGCAGGTCTTCTTCGGCGCCCGCGTGACCTACGCCGACGAAAACGACCGCGAGCGCACCGTGCGCATCGTCGGCATCGACGAGGCGCGGCTGGAGCAGGGCGAGGTGAGCTGGATTTCGCCCGTCGCCCGCGCGCTGATGAAGGCGCGCGTCGGCGACGTGGTGGACCTGCGCACGCCGCACGGCATCGAGCAGATCGAGGTCGTCAGGATCGAATACCCGGACGCCTAACGGCGCCTTTGCCCGCGGTTTTGCTTTTTAGTCGTCATGCCGGGGCTTGACCCGGGCATCTCCCGCCGCGAAGCTCAAGGCCTGTCCGCCCAAAAGGATGCAGCCCCATGCTCAAGCCGGTGCCGGTCAAGCTCGCCGAAATCCAGGTGCCGATGAAGTTCAGGGGCACGCTGGACGCGACCAAGGTCGCGGCTCTGGCCGAGGACATCCTGCAGAACGGGCTCAAGACGCCGATCCAGTTGCGCCGCGACGAGAAGAGCAGGCGTTATGTGCTGATCGCCGGCCTGCACCGGCTGGAAGCGATGCGCAGCCTGGGTGAGGCCAGCATCGACGCGCTGATCGTGGCCGCACGGAAACTCTGAACCATTCCAAAACTCGCCGCCCTCGGGCCTGACCCGAGGGTCCATGAACGCCGATGCCGCATCAAGCCGTCGCCATTTATCGTGCGGCGCGTCCGCTTGGACCCTCGGGTCGAGCCCCGGAGTGACGATCTATCGGTGGACAGGCTTGACCCAGGCATCCCGTTCCCGTCTAAATTTTCTCAATAGAATGCAGGGGAAGCGCATGTCGGGTACGGGGCAGCCGGAGAATCTCAAAGACACCGGCACATTCGATTACATCATCGTCGGCGGGGGAACGGCGGGCTCGCTGCTGGCCAACCGCTTGAGCCGCGACCCCAAGACGCGCGTGCTGGTCCTGGAGGCCGGCGGCAAGGATAACTGGATCTGGTTCCACATTCCGATCGGCTATCTGTTCGCCATCGGCAATCCGCGCTCCGACTGGTGCTACAAGACCGAGTCGGTGCCGGGCCTGAATGGCCGCTCCATCGGCTATGCGCGCGGCAAGGTGATCGGCGGCTGCACCGCGATCAACGCCATGGTCTACATGCGCGGCCAGGCGCGCGACTACGACATGTGGCGCCAGCAGGGCCTGACCGGCTGGGGCTGGGACGACGTGCTGCCCTATTTCCTCAAGCACGAGGATCATTTCGGCGGCGACGATGTCGATGCCAGCGGCAAGCGCATCCATGCCTCGGGTGGCGAATGGCGCGTCGAGGAGCCGCGTGTGCGCTGGGACATCATCGACCGCGTGGCCGAGGCCGGCGAGGAGATCGGCATCCCGCGCGTGAAGGATTTCAACACCGGCAACAACGAAGGCTCGGCCTATTTCCAGGTCAACCAGCGGCGCGGCGTGCGCTGGTCGGCCGCCACCGCCTTCCTCAAGCCGGTGCTGAACCGGCCCAATCTGGAATTGCGCATCAACGTGCAGGTCGAGCGCGTGCAGCTGGAAGGCCGGCGGGCCGCCGGGATCGTCTACACCCGGAATGGCGAGCGCTGCTTCGTCCGCGCCAATGCCGAGGTCATCCTCGCCGCCGGCGCGATCAACTCGCCGCAGCTTCTGCAGTTGAGCGGCATCGGGCCCGCGGCTCTGCTCAGGGAGCATGGGATAGAGGTCCGACACGACCTGCCCGGCGTGGGCGAGAACCTGCAGGATCACCTGCAGCTGCGCCTGATCTACAAGGTCAAGGGCGTGCGCACGATCAACGAGATCGACCGCTCCTGGTTCGCCAAGGCGCAGATCGCCTTCAACTACGCGCTGTTCCGCCGCGGCGCGCTCACCATGCCGCCCTCGCAATTCGGCATGTTCACCCGCTCCAGCCCGGAGCATGAAACGCCGAATGTCGAATTCCATATCCAGCCGCTTTCGCTGGACAAGTTCGGCGATCCTTTGCACCGTTTTCCGGCTTTCACGGCATCCATCTGCAACCTGCGCCCGACCTCGCGCGGGCATGTGCGGATCAAGTCGGCCGATCCGCGCCAGGCGCCGGCGATCCAGCCGAACTACCTCGACACCGAGGAAGACAAGCGCGTCGCCATCGACAGCCTGAAGCTGACGCGCCGGCTGGCGGCGGCGAAGGCCCTCGCCCGATACCAGCCGGAGGAATACCTGCCCGGCGCGGCGATTCAGTCCGAGACCGAGATACTGCGTGCCGCCGGCGATATCGGCGCCACCATCTTCCATCCGGTCAGCACCGCGAAGATGGGCATCGACAGCGATCCGATGGCGGTGCTGGACGAGCGGCTGCGCGTGCGCGGCATCGAGCGCCTGCGCGTGATCGACGCCTCGGCCATGCCGCTGATCACCTCGGGCAATACCGCCTCGCCGACGCTGATGATCGCTGAGAAGGGCGCCGAGATGCTGCTGGCGGATAACCGCTAGCGGACGGAAAGGAAGGAAGAGGGGGCGCGCCATGCCGACCGGCCTGATCGCCTATCTGAGCATTGCCGCCATCGTCATCGTCACGCCAGGGCCGGACACGGCGGTCACCACCCGCGCCACGCTGCTGGGCGGACGGCGCGCCGGCATCGCCACCGGCCTGGGCGTCGCCTGCGGCCTGAGCACCTGGGCGGTATTCACCTCGGTCGGGCTGGTGGCGCTGCTGCTCGCCTCCGAGCCGCTGTTCCTCGCGGTGAAATATGCCGGCGCGGCCTATCTGATCTGGCTCGGGTTGCAGGCACTGTGGGGCGCCTGGCGGATGCGCAAGGCTGCGGCCGCCGCCATTCCGGCGCCGAAGGGCCCGCGCCTGCGGCCGCGCCGCGCCTTTCTGCAGGGGCTGATCAGCGATCTGGGCAATCCGAAGATCGCCATCTTCTTCGCCTCGATCCTGCCGCAGTTCAGTTCGGCATTCACATCCCTGGGCTGCAGCCTTTTCGCCGCCTTGCTGCTGCTCGGCGTGATTTTCAGCCTGATGACCTTCGTATGGCTGACGGCCTACGCCACACTGATCGCCCGCGCCGGCGATGCCTACCGCGGCAGCCGCCTGCGCCAGATGGTCGAAGCTCTCACCGGGGCGGTGCTGATCGCGTTGGGATTGCGGATCGCGACGGAAAGCCGCTAAGCGCAGCGCCAAGCGCGCGCGAAAGCGCACCGGGTATCCGGCTAGTCTTCCTCATCCGCCCCGGCGTCCTCGCTTCCGTAATCGTCTTCGTCGCCGTCCTCGTCGTCTTCATCGTCCTCGTCGTCGTCTTCCTCCTCGTCATCGTCTTCGTCGTCGTCGTCCCTGTCCTCGTCCTCGTCCCCATCGTCGTCGTCTTCTTCGTCGTCGGCCAGCAGGAACTGCTCGGGATCGAGGTCGTGGGTGGCGCGATAACTCTGCTCGGCGCGCGTGACCAGCGCCTGCATCACCTCGCCGGGGCTGTCATAGGAGCGCCGGGGCAGCATCTCCATCAGGCTGGCGATCACGCCATCGGCGGCGGAGCGGCGTACATGCGCCACCAGCTCGTCGCGCGACACCGGATAATGAACATTCTTGATATGCTGAACGATGATCGGCTCGCTGCCACTTAAGCCCAATGGCATGACATTCTCCCCTTTGCTTGTCCCTGGATGTGGTCAGCCGAGGCCGACGGGTGAGAGCAACGGATGGCATCGGCGAAAGTTCCGCTGCCGCACGTAAGACAAAAGTGGATAATTGGACGAGAGTGATATTCCCGTGACCCCGCCCTCGCGCGGTCACCCGGCTTCGGCGCGCGGCGTCCGGCACCGGCTGCGGATCATTCCTCGTCCTCGTCATAGAGGAAATCTTCCTCATCCCCGAACAGATCGTCGGCGTCGATCTGTTCGCCATTGTAGCTTTCCTCTTCGCTGTTCAGCCTGTCGTAAGCCTCCATCACGTCCGCCATGTCGTCGTATTCGCGATCGGGCAGGGCATCGAGCAGCTCGGCCACCATTTCGTCGGCGCCGTTCTCGCGCGCCTGCTCGACCAGGCCGTCCTTTGTCACAGGAAAATCGATGCCCTTCAGATGCCGCGTGATCTCGGCGGGCGAGATATCGGCGATGTCTCGTGCCATGCGGACCTCCATGCGTCACCGGCATGATGAGAGGGAAGGTCGCCCGGCACGCGAACCAGGCGGCGCGGCGGGGAGGGGCGCCGTGCCAGGCATCCGGCCCTGCCGTGCCGGGCGATTGTGCTGCAACGGATGGCGGGACGGAATGTTCCAGCCGCCGTTTTCCGCCTGCGGCCGCGCGGAACGCGCCGCAATCCGGACCATCTTTTGATCCAGATTAATGCAGCCTGCCCTGGTTTTTCCGGAAGATCGGCCGGGGTTCGAGGCACCCGAAAGGAGGACGCCCGTGGCACGTATAGCACTCATCACCGGCGGCACGCGCGGCATCGGCGCGGCGATCGCACGAAGCCTCAAGGCGAGCGGCTGCAATGCCGCCGCGGTCTACCACGGCAACGCGGAGAAGGCCGAAGCCTTCCGGCGCGAAACCGGCATTCCCGTCTTCCAGTGGGATGTCGCCGATTTCGCCGCCTGCGCGGCGGGATTGAAAAGCGCCGAGCAGTATCTCGGCGGCCCGGTCGAGATACTGGTCAACAACGCCGGCATCACCCGCGACGCGCTGCTGCACAAGATGACGCCCCAGCAATGGAGCGAGGTGATCGCCACCGATCTGACCTCCTGCTTCAACATGTGCCGGCTGAGCATCGGCGCGATGCGCGAGCGGGGTTTCGGCCGCATCATCAACATCGCCTCCATCAACGGCCAGAAAGGCCAGTTCGGCCAGACCAACTATTCCGCCGCCAAGGCCGGAGTCCTCGGCTTCACCAAGGCGCTGGCACTGGAATCGGCGGCGAAAGGCATCACGGTCAATGCGGTCGCGCCCGGCTATGTCGCCACCGACATGGTGGCCGCCGTGCCCAGGGAGGCGCTGGCCCGGATCGAGGCGCAGATTCCGGTCGGCCGGCTCGGCCAGGCCGGGGAGATTGCGCGCCTGGTGCAGTTCCTCGCCGCCGACGAGTCCGGTTTCATCACCGGCGCGACCTTCAGCATCAATGGCGGTCAGTACATGATTTGACCGGGACATGATTTGACCAGTACGTGATTTGAGCCGCGCTCCGGCGGCGGCTGGCGTTGCGGCAACTTGCCAGCGCCGCCGCGGCTTTCCATCATGGCGCCTTCGCACAAGACCAGGAGGTGGCGGTGCCATGACCGGCCATATCGACCCGACCAAGGAGATCTTCGCCCAGTTCCGCGCCGATGACCGGCCCGGGCCGATCCACATGCTCAACCTGGTGCGGCTGCGCGCCGAGGCCGCCTATCCGGATGGCCGCAAGGCCAGCGGCGCCGAGGCCTATGCCGCCTATGGACGCGAAAGCGGCCCGGTCTTCGCCCGCCTGGGTGGACGCATCGTCTGGCAGGGCCGGTTCGAACTGATGCTGATCGGGCCGCAGGCCGAGCGCTGGGACAAATGCTTCATCGCCGAATATCCCTCGGTGGCCGCCTTCGTCGAAATGATCCGCGATCCCGTCTATCGCGAGGCGGTCAAGCATCGCCAGGCGGCGGTGGAGGATTCCCGCCTGATCCGGCTGGCGCCGCTGCCGCCCGGCAAGGGCTTCGGCGAGGAGGCGTAGGCGCCGAAGCGCCGAGGGCTGTGACCAGGCGGGGTCGCCGGCGCAAAAGCGGAACCGGCTTACCCCGCCGGCGGTTTTACGAGCGTGTTCATCACGGGGATGACCATGCTCCGCTGGTCCATGTTGCAATGGCTGCTGGCGTTGTCGATGATCTCGGCGCTCGTCGTTCTGGGCGCCTGCAGCTACAACAATCCACCGCCGAAGGTGCCGGATCAGACCAATCCCGGTGCCTACAAGACCTGTCCCGGCGGCCGTCTCGACTGCTGACGCCTCTGTTCTTTGCCGCGCCGCGCACCAGATTGGCGCCAACGGCAATCAGGAGGCGAGACCGATGATGGCAGCAGGGGAGAAGAAGATCGCGCTGGTGACCGGCGCGACGGATGGCGTCGGCCGCTACGTGGCGGCGCGGCTGGCCGAGAGCGGCTTTCATGTGCTGGCGCATGGCCGCGATGCCGGCCGGGGCGAAAGCCTGATGCGCGAGATCAGCCAGGCCGGCGGCAGCGGCCAGTTCTATCCCGCCGATTTCTCCTCGCTGCAGGCCGTGCGGCAATTGGCCGAATCCGTGCTGCTCACGCAGGACCGGCTCGATCTGCTCATCAACAATGCCGGGATCGGAACTGCCGACACGGCGGGCCGGGAGGCGCGGCGGCTCAGCGCCGACGGCATCGAGCTGCGCTTTGCCGTCAACTATCTTGCCGGTTTTCTGCTGACAGAGCTGCTGCTGCCGCGGCTGATTGAAAGCCGGCCGGCCAGGATCGTCAACGTCTCCTCGCTCGGCCAGCAGGCGATCGACTTCGACGATGTCATGCTGGAGCGCGGCTACAGCGGCGGGCGTGCCTATTGCCAGAGCAAGCTGGCGCAGATCCTGTTCACCATCGACCTCGCCGGCGAACTGAAGGATGCCGGCGTCACCGTCAATTGCCTGCATCCCGCCACCTACATGGACACGACCATGGTCCGCCGCAGCGGCGTGACGCCGCGCAGCAGCGTCCGCGAGGGTGGCGAGGCGATCCTCCATCTCGCGCTCGCGCCCGAGTTGGAAGGCAGAAGCGGCCTGTTCTTCAACGGCAAGCGCGAGGCGCGCGCCGATACCCAGGCCTACGATGCCGCCGCCCGCGCCAGGCTGCGCCGGCTCAGCTTCGAACTCGTCGGGCTGGAGCAGCCGGCCTGAGCCTCAATCCTGAGCCTCAATCCCGCTAGGCCTCTGCCTTGGCCGCCGTATCGGCGCCGCGCAGCAGCAGCATGGCGATGCCGGCGGACAGGCACAGGGCGCTGGAGAAGAGCAGCACATAGGTGCCGAAGCGCTCGAGCAGCAGTGCGAAGATCAGCGGCGCGAAGGCCTGGCCGAAGCGGGTCGGCGCCGCCAGCCAGCCCTGCCGGCGGCCATAGCCGACCGGTCCGAAGATGGCCAGCGGCAAGGTGCCCTTGGCGATCGTCATCACGCCGTTGCCCGCGCCATGCAGGATCGTGAACAGATACGCCGCCGGCGCGCCGAAGAGCAGCACCAAAGCCGCGCCGATCGGATGCGTGATCGTCGCCAGCCGGGCCGAGAGCAGCGGATGCAGCCGCCGCAGCAGGCTGAATTCCAGAAAGCGCGCCGCCACCTGCGCCGGGCCGACCAGGGCCGCGGCGGTGACGGCTTCGGCGCGGCTGGCCCCGGCCATTTCCAGAATGCGCGGCAGATGCGCCGCCATTGCCGTGCTGGTGATCCAGGTCACCGCGAAGGCGAAGGCCATCAGCAGCATCGGCCGGCTGAACAGCGATTCCTCGCCTGCCGCGGGCGGCGCTGCCGCCGCGTCCGGTTCCGGCGCCGGCGCCAGCCGTTCGGCGGCCAGCGTGGTCGGGATCAGCAGGCGGTGGATCGGCAGGCCAATGACGAGATGCGCCGCCGCCCAGGTCAGGCAGGCCGCGCGCCAGCCCCATTCCGCCTCGATCAATGCCGAAATCGGCCAGCAGATCGTGCTGGCGAAGCCGGCCAGCAGCGTGATGCCGGTGATCGCGTTGCGCGCGCTGCTGCCGTAGATCGCGGTCAGCGTGGCGAAGCCCGCTTCGTACAGTCCCATCGCCATGCCCAGCCCGGTGATCATCCAGCCCAGGCCGTAGAGAACGATGTTCGGCGCCAGGCCGGTCAGCCCGAGCCCGGCAGCGAAGACCAGGCTGGACAGGCTGAGCACCTGGCGGCCGCCGAAGCGGTCGATGCGCTGGCCCACCATCGGCCCGATGAAGGCACTGAGCAGCATGGCCGCCGAGAAGATGCCGTAGACGGCCTCCGTCGACACGGCGAAGTCGCGCGCCATCGGCGCGGCGAGGATCGCCGGCAGGTAATAGGTCGAGCCCCAGCCGAGCGTCTGGGCGATGCCCAGGGCCAGCACGACGCTGCTGCGGCGATGATGCGAGATCGGCATGATGCGTCTTATGGCTTGCGGGGACGGGGCGCGATCGGTTCGATAATTTTGCAAATGTTACGCGGCTTTCTTGGCCAAGGGAAAGCGTTCATTGCATTGCCGCCCGACCTCTGCGGGGTAGGTCTAGCGACAGGTGCCGTCGCCCGGCCTTGTCCTGGGCATTGACAGGGGCGCAACGGGCGTGGGCAGATGCTTCAAAAAAAAGAGCCGCACATGCCCGATCTTTCCGCCTTCCCGATCACCAAGCGCTGGCCCGCCCGGCATCCGGATCGCCTGCAGCTCTACTCGCTGCCGACGCCGAATGGCGTGAAGGTCTCGATCATGCTGGAGGAGACCGGCGTCGCCTACGAGCCGCATCTGGTCGACATCACCAGGAACGAGAGCTGGCTGCCGGAATTCCTCTCGCTGAATCCGAACGGCAAGATCCCGGCGATCCTCGATCCGAACGGGCCGAACGGCAAACCGCTGGCCCTGTTCGAGTCCGGCGCGATCCTGCTCTATCTGGCCGACAAGACCGGCATGTTCATCCCCGCCGATGCCACCCAGCGCTACGAATGCATCCAGTGGGTCTTCTTCCAGATGGCCGCGATCGGCCCGATGTTCGGCCAGGTCGGCTTCTTCCATAAATTCGCCGGCCGGGAATACGAGGACAAGCGGCCGCTCAAGCGCTATGCCGACGAATCGAAGCGCCTGCTCGGCGTGCTGGAGGACCGCCTGTCCGGCCGCGACTGGATCATGGGCGCGGATTATACGATCGCCGATATCGCCACGCTGGGCTGGGTGCGCAACCTGATCGGCTTCTACGATGCCGGCGCATTGGTGGATTACGACCGGCTGAAGGCCGTGCCGCGCTGGCTGGAACGCGGATTGGCGCGCCCGGCGGTGCAGCGCGGCCTGACGATTCCGGCGCGCGGCTGAGGCCGGGCGCCGGCGGCATTGCCGGACAGAGGGCACGCGCTAGCCTCCTGAGGAACGACAGGAGGTGTGCCATGCGCCATCCGATCTTCGCGGCGGCTTTTGCCGCGCTCGCCGTCGCCATTGCCGCGCAGCCCGGCTGCGCCCAGCAGAAGCCGCAGCAAGTTCCCGTGCAGTCGAGTCCCGGGCAATCTGGTTCTGGTTCCGGGCAGGCCCAGCAGCAGAACGGCCCGCAGGGCTTCAATTTCATGTTCGGCCCGATGGGCGGCCCGATGATGCAGGGTACGGTGATGATGGGCCCCGGCATGGGGCAGGGCACGGTGACGATGCCGGACGGCACCGTCGGCCAGGGCGCCTGGAGCTGGGGGACGATGGGAGCGGCGATGGGCGGCGGCATGGCAGGCGGCCCGGGCGCGGCAGGCGGCGGCGCGATGGGCGCGCTGACCGATCCGGCGCGGCTCGAAGGCCTGCTCGCCTATATGAAGACCGAACTCGCCATCGCGGATGCGCAGGCATCGGCCTGGAACGCCTTTACCGATGCCTTGCGCGCCAATGCGAAAACGGCGCGCGATGCGATGCAGGCGGCGCGCACCGCCCGCATGGGCCCGGCCGGTGCGGCTGCCGGCGCCGCTTCGGCTTCGGGGGCCGGCGCGGCGGCCAGTGCCGCCAGCGTCAGCCTGCCCGACCGCTTCGCCGCCGCCGAGGCGCGGCTGGCGGCGCATCTCGATCTGTTGCGCGCGATGCAGCAGCCGGCAACGCAGCTTTACGCGGCGCTCGACGATGCGCAGAAGCGGAAAGCCGCCTGGATGCTGCCGAACGCGCTCGGGCTGCAGGGGTGAGGGGAGTCGCCCGCCGCCTATGTCGCGCGCGGCGAAGCGCGCCCCGCCTACCGGAGAGCTTTCGCGGCTCAGTTGGCGGTTTTCATGGCTGCATCGCCCGGCTAGGCGGCTTTTATCTTTTGCCGCTTCATTTTCTCTATTTGTTCTTTATATTGGATGCACGCTGTTGAACATCATATATCAGGCAAGGCCATGCGTTGCCCCAGGTTGCCCCAAGTTGCTCTGGGGCTCCTCCGAACAAGGCCGGGCGGCGCGAACATCGCCGTATGCATGCCAGGCTCGCGGGGTAAGATCCTGGGCGGGCGGGGCCATGACGGACCGGAACCGACCCCAAACGGTTCAAAACGGGACGGAATGGTTCAAAACGGGACGAAACGGTCCGGAACGGTCACCAGCCGTCACTGGCGGTCCGCGGCGGTCGAAAACGGCCACGCCGGCGCGCAAACGTCGGATAAGGCGGGATAAGGCTTGATCGGGCCTGAACCGGCGCAAGGACATGTTAGGCCCGCCGCGCGCCTCGGGGCGTCGGACCCGCCGCAGCGTCAGCGGATTCCCGCCGCGCGGACGATGCCGTCGGTGATCATCTTGGCGGCGTCGTCGGGGCCGACCCAGCCGGCGCTCTTGACGAACTTGCCCTTTTCCAAGTCCTTGTAATGGACGAAGAAATGCTCGATCTGCTGCAGCAGGATGCTGGGCAGTTCCTCGTAGGTCTTCACGTTGGTGTAGAAGGGGTGCAGCTTGTCCACCGGCACGGCGATGATCTTCTCGTCGCCGCCGGCCTCGTCCTCCATCTTCAGGGCGCCGATCGGCCGCGAGCGGATCACCGCGCCGGCCACCACCGGCACATGGCTCACCACCAGGATGTCGCAGGGATCGCCGTCGTTGGACAGCGTATGCGGGATGAAGCCGTAATTGGCCGGGTAGAACATCGCCGTATGCAGGAAGCGGTCGACGAACAGCGCGCCGGAATCCTTGTCCAGCTCGTATTTCACCGGCGAGCCGCCGGCCGGTATCTCGATCACGGCATTGATGTCGTACGGCGGGTTTTTTCCCACCGCGATGCGGGCAATATCCATAGTCTGGTCCTTTTGGACTCTGGAAGGGGCTGTGGAAGGCGGCGTCTTTTTCGCAAATGCAGCAAAAAACGCAACTGCTTGATCCTTAATATTTTCGTCTATGATCGTGACCGATTCGAGGCCGGCCAGTCCGGCGCCGGCTCCGCTGGCCCGGGCCGGCGGCGCGGATTGTCGTCCCAATGCCGGTCCGCCGAATATTAGAGTGACAGCCAGGGTGAGCCATGCATCGCGCGCGTAACGTGAAGATCGTCGCCACCCTGGGCCCCGCCAGCGCCACGCCCGAGCGCCTGCGCGCCCTGGCCGATGCGGGCGCCGATGTCTTCCGGCTGAATTTCAGTCATGGCAGCCATGACGATCATCTCGCCCGGATCCGGATGGTGCGGGCGCTGGAAGGCGAGCTGCAGCGGCCGATCGGCCTGCTCGCCGACCTGCAGGGGCCCAAGCTGCGCGTCGGCGTCTTCGCCAGGGGCGGCGTCGATCTGCTGCCGGGGCAGCGCTTCCGGCTCGACGGCGAGGACAGGCCCGGCGATGCCACCCGCGTGCAGCTGCCGCATCCCGAGGTGCTGAACAGCCTGCGGCCCGGGGCCGAGCTGCTGCTCGACGACGGCAAGCTGCGGCTGCGCGTGGTGGCCGTCAACGGCATGTCCGCCGCCGCCGCCAGGGGCGAAGCCTGGGCCGAGACGGAGGTGCTGGTCGGCGGCCGGCTGTCGGATCGCAAGGGCGTCAATCTGCCCGATGTGATCGTGCCGCTCTCGGCGATGACCGCGAAGGACCGCGCCGATCTCGCCTTCGCGCTGGAGCATGGCGTTGACTGGGTGGCGCTCAGCTTCGTGCAGCGGCCGGACGATCTGCGCGAGGCGCGCGGACTGATCGGCGGCCGCGCCGCGCTGCTGGCCAAGATCGAGAAGCCCTCGGCGATCGATCATCTCGACGAGATCGTCGAACTCTCCGATGCGCTGATGGTGGCGCGCGGCGATCTCGGCGTCGAACTGCCGCTGCCCGACGTGCCGGGCCTGCAGAAGCGCATCGTGCGGCTGGCGCGCCGCGCCGGCAAGCCGGTGGTGGTGGCGACGCAGATGCTCGACAGCATGGTCAAGGCGCCGGTGCCGACGCGCGCCGAGGTTTCCGATGTGGCAACGGCGGTCTACGACGGCGCCGACGCGATCATGCTGTCGGCCGAGACGGCGTCCGGCGACTATCCCATCGAGGCGGTGCAGGTGATGAACGCCGTCGCCGAACAGGTCGAGCGGGACCCGCTCTATCGCGGCATCATGGATGCCGAGCATGCGCTGCCCGAGCATACCGCGGCCGATGCGATCACCGCCGCTGCGCGCCAGGTGGCCGAAACGGTCAACGCCGCCGCCATCGTCACCTACACCATGTCGGGCGCGACCGCCCTGCGCGCGGCGCGCGAGCGGCCGAAATCGCCGATCCTGTGCCTGACGCCGCTGATCAACACCGCGCGCAGGCTGACGATCGCCTGGGGCATCAACGCCATGGTCTCGCCCGATGCGGTCAACTTCTCCGATATGGTTGCCAAGGCGGCGGCGCTGGCGCGCCAGGGCGGCTATGCCAGGGTCAACGACCTGATCGTGATCACCGCCGGCGTGCCCTTCGGCTCGTCGGGTACCACCAACATCCTGCGCATCGCGCGCGTTGAGAAATAAAACACAGCTCTCCCATGCCGACGATCCTGCTGCTCACCGCCTCCAACGTGATGATGACCTTCGCCTGGTACTGGCATCTCAAGCAGCCGCAGACCGCGCTGTGGAAGGTGATCCTGATCTCCTGGGGCGTCGCCTTCTTCGAATACTGCCTCGCGGTGCCGGCCAACCGCATCGGCTATCTCAGCGGCGCGTTCACGCCGCCGCAGCTCAAGATCATCCAGGAGGTGATCACGCTCGCGGTCTTCGCCGTCTTCGCCATCCTCTATCTCGGCGAGACGCTGCGCTGGAATTACCTCGCCGCCTTCGCCTGCCTGATCGGGGCGGTCTATTTCATCTTCATGAAGTAGGGGCGGCGTCGGCGTCCGGTCAGAGCGTGCGCGCGTCGATGCGGCGGCGGATGTCCTTCACCTTCTCCGGCCCGTCTTCGAGATACGGATCGGCCGCCAGGGCGCGGCGATAGGCCTTCAAAGCCTCGGGCAGATTGTCCAGCCGCTCCATGATGGTGCCCAGGCCGGCCAGCGCGCCGAAATGCCGCGGCTCCAGTTTCAGCGTCCGCTCGATATCGGCGACCGAGCCGGCATAGTCGCCAGCGAGGAAACGCACGGTGGCGCGCTTGTTGTAGGCCTCCGGAAAATCGGGCTTCAGTGCGATCATCTGCGAGAAGATCTCCTCCGCCCGCTTGTAGTCGCCCTTTTCCATCACCGCCATGCCGCCCTGCATCAGCGCGTTGATGGTGTCGGAATCGGTCTTTGACCAAGCTTCGACGATCGCATGCTCGATGCGGTGGCCGTCCAGCGGATTGTTGGCCTCGTAAAGCTGCTCGAACAGTGCGTCTACATCCGGCTTGGCCGGCTTGCTGCTCTCCTGCCGGGCCGGCGGCTCGGCCTTGACGGCCTCCCGGGTCTGGCTCGGCTGCGCCTGGGTTGACTGTGCCTGGGCGGGCAGGGCCAGCAACGGCAGGATCAGCAGGGCAGAGAGGCTCGGACGCATGCCAAGGATGGTAGGAGCGGAAGGCGGAACGGACAAGGGACCGTTCCGGGGCGGAGATTTTTTCCGCGCTGACGGGAATAAAGCCGCTCGCCGCGTGTCTTCCTCATCGGGCGGCCGACTGGCGGTCGCCGGAAAAAGAGGGGATTTCGCCATGTATCGCCACCTGCTTCTGGGCGTGGTTTTCAGCCTTGGGCTCGCCGCCTGCGCCACCGCCGCCGATATGGGTCCGGCCAAGACCGGCCAGACCGCGCTCGGCCCGGTGCTGACCGATGCCAAGGGCATGACGCTGTACATCTTCGACAAGGACACCATGCCGGGCAAATCGGTCTGCAACGGCAAATGCGCCGAGAACTGGCCGCCGCTGAAGGCCGATGCCGCCGCCAAGGCGATGGGCAACTGGACCGTGATCGCCCGCGACGACGGCTCCAAGCAATGGGCCTACAAGGGCAAGCCGCTCTATGGCTGGGTCAAGGACCAGAAGCCGGGCGATACCACCGGCGATGGCTTCCTGAACGGCGCCTGGCACGTCGCCAAGCCGTAATTTGCCGGATAAGGTGGGTGGCGGAGGTCGCCGCCGCCCACCCATCCCATGCTGTTCCGCCGCCCACCGCATCCGATCGAGGCCGAGATTCCGCGGCTGCGCCGCTTCGCCCGCGTGCTGGCGCGCGATGCGCAGCTCGCCGACGATCTGGTGCAGGATTGCCTGGCGCGCGCCCTGGCGGCCTGGAGCCTGCGCCGCGACGAGCAGGCGCTGCGGCCCTGGCTGTTCGCCATCCTGCATAACCTGTGGCGCAACCGGCAGCGCCGGGAGGCGATCCGGCCCGACGGCTATCCTCTGGACGATGCCGGCGAGGGACCGGCTGAAAGCGGCGGGCAATGGGAAAGGCTGCAATTGCGCGATTTGCAGACCGCCCTGGACCTGCTGTCGGAGGATCACCGCGTGCTGCTGATGCTCGTGGCGGTCGAAGGCCTGAGCTATGAAGAGGCGGCGCGGGTGCAGAATATCCCGCTCGGCACCGTGATGTCGCGGCTGACCCGGGCGCGCGAGCGGCTGCGCGCGCTGATGGGCGGCGGCCCCGTACCGGGCAGCGATGGCGGCCGGCCATATCTGAGGAGGGTGAAATGACGGGCGAAGGCGCGTCGCCGGTAACCGAAGCGGATCTGCACGCCTATGTCGACGACCTGCTGGCGCCGGCGGAGCGCGCCCGAGTCGAGGCGCATCTCGCCGTCCATCCGGACGATGCCGCCTTGGTTGCGCTCTGGCAGCAGCAGGCCGAGGATCTGCGCCACCATTTCGCGCCGGAACTGGACGAGCCGGTGCCGCCCGCCCTGGTGGCCCTGCTGGCCCAGGAATGGCGCAGCGCAGCGCGCTGGCGCTGGGCCGGACGGATCGCCGCCGCGCTGCTGATCGCCGCGCTCGGCGCCGGCATCGGTTGGTTCGGGCGCGGCCTGCTGACGCCGGCGCCGCTCGTGGCCGCGCTGCCGCAGGAGGCGGCGCGGGCGCATCTCGTCTACAGCCGCGAAGTGCTGCATCCGGTCGAGGTGCCGGCCGCGCAAGAGAAGCATCTCGTCGCCTGGCTTTCGAAACGGCTCGGCACGGAGCTGAAAGTGCCGGTCCTGGCCGCGCAGGGCTATTCGCTGATCGGTGGGCGCCTGCTGCCGGCCGGCGAGGCGAATGCCGCGCAGTTCATGTACGAGAACCGCCAGGGCCAGCGGCTGACGCTTTACGTGCGCTCCGGCGAGCATGCGAGCGACACGGCCTTCCGCTTCGCCAGCGAAGGCAAGGCGGCGGCCTTTTACTGGGTCGATGGCGGCTTCGGCTATGCGCTGACCGGCGAGGTGGGGCGCGAGGCGCTGCTGCCGGTCGCGCGCAGCGTCTACGAACAGCTCACGCGATGACTATTTGAGCCCGCATTGCCGCAGCAGGGCGGTGCAAAGCGGCTTGGAGGCGTCGGCCAGCGCGTAGAGGATGTTGAAGTGGTTGGCATTGGCCACCCGCATCAAATGCGCTTGCGTGCCGGCATCGCGGCAGGCCTGATGGAAATCGACGCTCTGCGCCTGCCAGGCCTGCGGCTCGTCGTCGCCGACCGCCACCAGCACTGGACCGGCCAGCTTGGGCGCGAACCGCGTCACGCTGTTGCGTACCGCCATGGCGGAATCGAGCCGGATCTCCTGGTTCGGGCTGATATGCAGCACCGGCTCCAGCTCGAAGACGCCGCTGATCAAACCAAGCGAGGCAATCTGCGGCCGCGCGCCGAGATCGCCGGCCCACGGCGCCGCGGCCATCATTGCGGCGAGATGCGCGCCGGCCGAATGGCCGATGACATGCAGCCTGGCGGCCGAGGTGCCCCAGTCCGCCGCCTTGGCAACGATATGCACGAGCGCGTCCTGCATCTGGCGCACGATGGCATCCAGCGTCACGGCCGGGCAGAGATCGTAATTGAGGTTGACCACCACGGCGCCGGCCGCCACGAATGGCTCAGCGGTGAAAGTCATGGTGTTCTTGTCCAGCCCGCGCCAATAGCCGCCATGGATCAGGACGACCAGCGGCCGGCCGGTGGCGCTGCCCTCGGGCTTGTGCAGATCATAGGTCTGCAGTGGGCCGGGTCCGTAACGCAGATCGTATGCGCCGGGCAGGCGCGTCCTGGCGGAAGCCGAACGCTCGACCCAGGCGGTGAAATGCTGCTCGAAATCCGGCACTGACTTGCGCGGATTATACTGCGCCTCCAGTTCGTCGGCCGACAGCGTACGCCAGTTGAAGCCGTTCATCAGATTTCCTCCCGATAGGTTCCTGCGGCGCGTGCGCGCGCCTTCACCAGGGCAAGCACGGTGTCGAGGGTCGGCGTGGCGATCCGGAGCCGCTGGCCCAGTTCGGCGATGACGCCGATCAGGGCGCCGATTTCCATCGGCTTGCCGCTTTCCAGATCCTGCAGCATCGAGGTCTTGTGCGCGCCGACCTTTTCCGCCGCCGCCATGCGTTCCTCGATGGTGAGGGGAAAACGGATGCCAAGCGCCTCGCCGATATTGCGGGATTCCTCCATCATAGCCGCGATCACGCGGCGCGCATCCGGATCGCGCGACATGCTTTCCAGCGTGCCGAACGTCAGGACGCTGACCGGATTGTAGGACAGGTTGCCCCACAGCTTGGTCCAGATTTCCTGCCGGATATTGTCGAGCACCGGCGCCTCTATTCCGGACTCGCTAAGCGCCTGGCTCAGGCGGTTGACGCGATCCGTGGCGCGGCCGTCCGGCTCGCCGAGCGGCAGGCGGCTGCCGCCGCCATGATGGATCACGCCAGGCGCCGTGATCGCGCCGGCGATCCACACGACGCTGCCGATGGCGCGCTCCGGGCCGATCCGGCCCCATTGCTTCTCGCCCGGATCGACCGTTTGCAGCCGCGTGCCGTCCAGCGGACCGCCATGGCGGTAGAAGTACCAATAGGGCACGCCGTTCATCGCGGTTACGACGGCGGTTTCCGGTCCGAACAGCGGCAGCATCTTCTCGGCCATGTCCGGAATTGCCGGGGCTTTCAGGCTGAGGATCACGTAATCCTGCGGCCCGGCCTGCGCCGGATCGTCGGTGCAGGCAGGATGCACGGTGAAATTCCCGCTCCGGCTTTCGATGGTCAGGCCGTTCTGGCGGATGGCATCGCGATGGGCGCCGCGGGCGATCAGCGTCACGTCATGTCCGCCGCGCGCCAGCATGCCGCCCAGATAGCCGCCGATGGCCCCGGCACCGACGATCGCGATTTTCATGGCCTGCCTTTCATGCCCGATGCTGCGCCATCCAGAGCGTCAATCGTTCCCGATCGGCGGCGCTGCACCAGAGGCCGCATTTCGTGCGCCGCCAGAGAACGTCGTCGGCCTCGCGCGCCCATTCCTGACGCATCAGCCAATCGACCTCGCGAGCATAGAGGCCGCCGCCGAAATTGTCGCTCAGGTCCGCCGTGGCCTTGGCGTCGCCCAGCAGCGCCGGCACCGACGTGCCGTGCCGCCGCGCCAGACGCCTGAGCCAGGCAGGCTGGAACTGCGGATAACGGCGCGTCAGATCTTCGGCGAAGGTATCGAAATCCATGCCGCCGAGATCGCCGCCCGGCAGCGGCTGCTTGCCGGTCCAGGATTTGCCCAGGTTCGGGTAGAAGGGTGCGATCTTTTCCATCACGTGCTCGGATAGCCGGCGATAGGTCGTCAGCTTGCCGCCATAGACCGAAAGCAGCGGCGTATCCTTGCCGGACGGACCGGCGGAGAGATCGAGCACGTAATCGCGCGTCACCGAGGACGGGTTGTTTTCGCCATCATCATAGAGCGGCCGGATGCCGGCATAGGACCACACGATCATGTCGCGGGTGAGCGGCTGGCGGAAATACTCGCTGGCAGCGGCAAGCAGATAGGTGGTCTCTTCCTCGCTGATCTTCGGCGGTCCGTCGAGGCGCTCCACCGCGATATCGGTGGTGCCGACCAGGGTGAAGTCATGCTCGTAGGGGATGGCGAAGATGATCCGGCCATCGGCATTCTGGAAAATGTAGCAATGGTCGCCCTGATAGAGCCGCCGGGTCACGATATGGCTGCCCTTGACCAGCCGGATCGCGTTCTTCGGGTTCACGCCGAAGGCACCGGTCAGCGTCTCGCGCACCCAGGGGCCGGCGGCGTTGACGATACCGCGCGCCGCAACCTCGCTGCTCTGGCCGCTTTCCTGGTCGGTCAGTGTCACCCGCCACAGGCCGTCGACGCGCTGCGCCGCCGTGACGGCGGTGCGGGTCAGGATCGTGGCGCCGAGCTGCCGCGCGCTCATGGCGTTCAGGGCGACGAGGCGCGCATCGTCGACCCAGCAGTCGGAATATTCGAAGCCGCACTTGAACTGCGGCTTCAGAGGCAGGCCGCGCGGATCGTTGTCGGCGAGATCGAGCCCGATCGAGCCCGGCAGTGTCTGGCGCGACGACAGATGGTCGTAGAAGAAAAGGCCGAGCCGGATCATCCAGGCCGGACGCAGTCCGGGGTGATGCGGCAGCACGAAACGCAGCGGCCAGATGATGTGCGGCGCCATATGCCAGAGTACTTCGCGCTCGCCGAGCGATTCGCGCACCAGGCGGAATTCATACTGTTCCAGGTAGCGCAACCCGCCATGGATCAGCTTGGTGGCGGCGGATGAGGTGCCGCTGGCGAGATCGTTGCGCTCGGCGAGGAGAACTTTGAGGCCGCGGCCGGCGGCATCGCGGGCAATGCCTGTCCCGTTCACGCCGCCGCCAATGACCAACAGGTCCGCGGGTTCAGATTGCATTATTTGACCACTAACAAATGGAGAGTGGTCTTTATACGGTCACGCTGACGGCTTGCGCAAGGTCGAGGTCCAGCCGGCCGTGCCAGGCGGCGCGGCGATAGGCGAGAGCGCCGGCGTTTCGGATTTCACCGGATGATTCCTCGGTCTCCGCCTGGGCAAGCTGCTGAGTGTGGAAGGTATTCAGGCCGAATGCCTCGCGCCAGGCGCGGCGGCGCTCGAGATGCGGCGGAATCTGGATGCTGGCATCGGCCGGCTCGCCGCGGTCGGTGCGGCGGCGCAAAAGCGGCAGCGGGCCGGCGGCTGTGCCGGGCCTGCGCGGTTTGGCGGCGGCGGCCGTATCCGGCAGGTCGGGGGTGAAATCTCCGGCGCCTGCCTTGCGGCGTTGCTGCGGGCCGTCGGATGCCGGCTTGACGCGGATGGAATCGAGGCGGCCGCCCAGCGGCTGGGATGCGATCGGGGTTTGGCCCGGGATATGGCTAGGCGCCAAGATCGGGCTGGCGATTCCGGTACTGACCATGGACTCCGTCCGTTCGCCCCGGACTCAAGCCGGATTCGCCTAAGGAAAAGTTAACCGGCGGAAAACCTAGAGTTCCAGCCGGTAAACCTCGACGGAAGCGGCGCGCCCCTTGACGGAAATGCGGCCGACGCAGGGCGGCTTCGGATCGAGGCGGGCCGCCTCGACCGTCTCGGCGCTGGCCAGCGCGATCACGTTCTGATCATCGCCCAAATGCTCGTGGCCGAGCTGTTCGAGCCGCTGTGCCGTGTTCACGGTATCGCCGACCACCGTGTAGTTGATGCGGCCCGGCGCGCCGATATTGCCGATCACGACCGGGCCGGAATGGACGCCGATGCGCATCCGCAGAACCGGCTTGCCGAGCATGACGCGGCGGGCATTGTCCGCCGCCACCGCCGCGCCGATCGCCTGCACTGCCTTGCAGGCATGGGCCGCGTGATCGTCGTCGCGCTTGATCGCGCCCCAGACCGCCATGACGGCATCGCCGATGAATTTGTCGACGATGCCGCCCTCGGCCTCGATGCAGGTGGTCAGCAGGGCAAAATGATCGTTCAGAAGGTCGGCGGTTTCCTGGGCCGTCAGCCGTTCCGACATCGCCGTGAAGCCGACCAGATCGGTGAACACCACCGTCACCTCGCGGTATTTGCTGATGTTGACGGCTTCCTCGCCTTCGCGCAGCAGGCGATTGACCAGCTTGCGTGGCACGTAATTGCCGAACCAGCGCAGGGCGGCAGTCGCGGCGTTGAAGGCTTGCGCCGCATCATCCAGTTCGCGCAGCCGCACGCGATCGAGCGGCGGCGCATCGAAATCCAGGTTACGCAAGCGATTGGCGGCGTCGCTGAGCGAAAGCACCGGGCGGCGCAGCAGCCAGCTTATGCGCCAGGCGATCAGCAGCGACAGCACCAAGGCGACCGCGCCGATCGCTGCGGAAATCTGCAGGCGGGTAACCTCCTTGTCGATCTCGTCGAACGAAAAATAACGGCCGATCAGCCACGGCTTGTCGCCATAGCCCTCCAGCCGGCGGTAGACGAAGATCCAGCGCCGCCCGTTGGCCTCGACGATATGGGATTCGCCATTGCCCAGGATCGGGCGGGCGAGGCGGATGTCGGTCCGTCCCGACCAGATCTGCCGCAGCACCGAATCGTGGATTTCCGCCAGGGTCGGCAGCGGCTGCTGCAGCGAAAGTTCGTATTTGTGATTGAGCAGGGTGGGATGGGCGAGGACCTGATCATTGCCGTAAAGAATGAAATTCACCGCCCGCTCGTCGATGCTGTCGGCCTCCAGGATGCGCGACAGCGAGCCCAGAGAAACCAATGCTGCCAATTCGCCGACGAAGACGTCATCCACCACCACGGGGGCGAGGACATTGATCAGGGGCTGCTGCAGTTCGGGGCTCCATATCAGGTCGCCCCAGATCACCGTGTCGGTCAGTCTGCCATCGCCGCGATGCGCCTCGAACGCCCTGCGCATGGTCTGCATGCGGACGGCGGAACCCGGATAGCCGGCGACGCTGTCATGCCGCATGACGATCTGCCCGCCATTGCGCACCGCCCGCGTCGCCACGAGGTCGTTGCGTATGAAAGCCAGCGCATCGACCTGCGGCAATCCATCCAGCGAGGCGACCATGTAGTCGCTGAGGCGACCGACGTCGTTGATGCCGAGCTGTCTGGATTGCAGCCGGTCCCGCAATATCGCGACGCGCTGCCGCACCGGGTCGAGCTGCAGCTGCGTGCGCTCGACCAGCCGGTTGACGATGCGCTCGTTGCGGTCGCGCAACAGTTCCACCGTGTTCAGGCGGCCGCTCAGCATGGCGATGGAGTAGGCGATGCCGGCCAGCAGCATCAGCAGGCCGACGCCGCCGGTAAGCACCAGTGAAATCGAAGGCCGCAGGCGCGGCCCGCGGCTCTTCTTGGGCATGGGGCTGGTAAGTTGCGGCTGGGGAGCTAGCCGCTCATCCCTTGTTTCGAGCAAGGGCTTCGACCTGCTTGCGCAACTCCTCGAGCTGCGCCTTCAGCGCGTCGACTTCCGCCGGCTGTTCCCCGCCGGCAGCGCCCCCCTTGTCGTTCTTCTCGCCGGCGGTATCGCCAAGCTTGGCTGCGAAGGGGTTGAACATGCTCATGGCGCGCTGGAACATCGCCATATTCTGTCTTCCCATCTCCTCGATGCTGCGGAAGGGAAACATCTCGCCGAATGCCTCGGCCATGTATTGGCGCATCTGTTCCTGGTTGCGCTGGAACGAGGCCATCGACACTTCGAGATAGCTCGGAACCAGGGTTTGCAGGCTGTCGCCGTAGAAGGAGATCAGCCGGCGGAGGAAACCGATGGGAAGCAGGTTCTGTCCCTTGGATTCCTCTTCGAAGATGATCTGCGTCAGCACGCTGCGCGTAATATCCTCGCCGGTCTTCGCATCCTCGACGATGAAATCCTGGCCGTCTTTTACCATCTGGCAAAGATTTTCGAGGGTCACGTAGGAAGAAGTCGCCGTATTATAAAGACGCCGATTTGCGTATTTCTTGATTTTGATCGTCGGCGCCGTTGTCGTTTGGTCTTGTTCGGCCACGTTGACGCGCTCCTCGGATGAATTGTCGGGGCACATTTCACTCATATTCATTGTCCGGCGCAAGTCTCTTGTTGCGCTGCGAAAAGCTGGTCGGAAAACAGCCCTTCGGTGTAGCCTAGCGGCATGACTGAGCCCAAGGCGAACGATGCAGAGGCGCTGGCCCGGCAGTTTCTCGATCTCTGGCAGGAGCAGGCCGGATTGCTGGCCAATGACCCGAAACTGGCCGAGCTTTCGGCAACCTGGCTGGCGCTGTGGCAGCGCGGCGCGGGCCTTGCCGCGGAAGCTGCCGCGCGGCAGATGGGGACAGGAGGCAAGAAGGATGGAAGCGCAAGCGGCCAAGCCGGCCACAGCCAGCCCAGCGGCGCAAGGTTTGGCGATTCACCGGGCGGGACCGCGCCCGCTGCCGCTGCATCTGGCGACGGCCAACCTGATGCTGCTGAGCTCGCTCGCCGCCTGGCCGATTGCGAGGCGCGGCTCGCCGCTCTGGAATCCGCTCTTGCAGCCGCGCTTCGCAAGCCTCGCGCCAGCCCTCGCCGCCGTCGATCCGAGTGATTTCGCCGCGGCGCTGATGCGCCAGGCGATGCTGCGGCTGACCGCGATGACTGGCGGCATGCTGCGCTATCGCCGTCACGCCTGGCGCCGGGACCTGCCCGATCCGCCCGCTGTCTGGAGGGAAGGCGGCAGCCGGCTGCTCGACTATGGTCCTGCCGGCGGCCTGCCGGTGGTCATGGTGCCGTCGCTGGTCAACCGCGCCTATGTGCTCGACCTCGCGCCGGGCCAGAGCCTGGCGCGGTATCTTTCGCAGCAGGGTTTGCGGCCGTTCCTGCTCGATTGGGGCGATCTTGGCGAAACCGAACGCGCCTTCGATCTTGCCGCCTATATTGCACGGCTGCGGCGCGGTCTTGCGGCGGCCAGACGGACGAGCGGCCGTGCGCCGGTGCTGCTCGGCTATTGCATGGGCGGCAATCTGGCGCTCGCCGCCGCCCTGCGGAAACCGGACGCCGTCGCCGCCCTGGCCTTGTTGGCGACGCCGTGGGATTTCCATGCCGGCGGCGCGCATCAGGCAGCGCTGGTGCAGGCGCTGGCTCCCAGCCTCGTGCCGCCGGGCCCCGACGGGGCGCCGCCGCCGCTCGATGTCGACGTCTTGCAGGGCTTCTTCTGGGCGCTGGATCCGCTGACCGCGATGAGGAAATTCACCCTGTTCAACGCCATGCCGGAGGGCGGCGAAAACGAGCGGCGTTTCGTCGCCATGGAGGACTGGCTGAATGACGGCGTGCCGCTGGCCGGGCCGGTCGCCCGCGAATGCCTGCTGGGCTGGTATGGCGAGAATACGCCGCCGCGCGGTGCCTGGCTGGTGCAGGGCCGTGCGGTCCGGCCGCAGGAGTGGCAGAAGCCGGCCTTGGTCGCCCTGCCCGAGCGCGATAAGCTGGTGCCGAAGGAAGGCGCGGCGGTCCTGCTGGCGCAGCTTGCCAACGCGGAGCGGCTGGACGTCCCGAGCGGCCATGTCGGCATGGTCGTCGGGCCGCGGGCGGAGGCCGGTCTGTGGCGCCCTCTGGCCGCCTGGCTGCATCGTCAGGATGCGGAAAAACCCGCTTTGCCGCGGCGGCGCAGAAAGACCGCTGCCAAAGCATAGGAGGTAGAGCGATTTTGCGCTGCGGCAGCCTTGCCGCAGTTGCGAAAAGGCCGCTATCGTCTAGGGAACCAAGCGTGGTGTGCCCGTCGGCCCCAGCCATGCCTGTCCCGCAAGACTTTCGCCAGTGGAGGAAGGATCAATGACCGACATCGTCATCGCCTCGGCCGCCCGCACGCCGGTCGGCTCGTTCAACGGCACGCTCAGCAGCGTACCCGCCCATTATCTCGGCCAGGTCGCCATCACCGGCGCCCTGCAGCGCGCCGGCGTGCAGCCGGGCGAGGTCAGCGAGGTCATCATGGGGCAGATCCTGACGGCAGCGCAGGGCCAGAATCCGGCACGGCAGGCGGCGATCAATGCCGGGCTGCCCGTCGAGGTGCCGGCCTGGGGCGTCAACCAGCTCTGCGGTTCCGGCCTGCGCGCGGTGGCGCTGGGCTGGCAGGCGATCCAGAACAACGACAGCAGCATCGTCGTCGCCGGCGGCCAGGAAAGCATGAGCCAGGCGCCGCACGCGGCCTATCTGCGCGCCGGGCATAAGATGGGCGACCTCGGTTTCATCGACACGATGATCCGCGACGGCCTGTGGGATGCCTTTAACGGCTACCATATGGGCAACACGGCCGAGAATGTCGCCAAGCAGTGGCAGATCACCCGCGACATGCAGGACGAATTCGCGGTCAAGAGCCAGAACAAGGCCGAAGCCGCGCAGAAGGCCGGCCGCTTCAAGGACGAGATCGTGCCGGTGACGATCAAGACCCGCAAGGGCGACACCGTCGTCGAGCAGGACGAGTATATCCGCCACGGCGCCACCCTCGACGCGATGAAGGGGCTGCGCCCGGCCTTCGCCAAGGACGGCACGGTCACCGCCGGCAATGCCTCGGGCATCAATGACGGTGCCGCCGCCGTGGTGCTGATGAGCGGCGAGGAAGCCAAGAAGCGCGGCGTCAAATCGCTCGCCCGGATCGTGTCCTGGGCGCAGGCCGGCGTCGATCCGGCGATCATGGGCACCGGCCCGATTCCGGCTTCGCGCGCGGCGCTGAAGAAGGCCGGCTGGTCGGTCAACGATCTCGATCTGATCGAGGCCAACGAGGCCTTTGCCGCGCAGGCCTGCGCGGTGAACAAGGACATGGGCTGGGATACCGAGAAGGTGAACGTCAATGGCGGCGCCATCGCCATCGGGCATCCGATCGGCGCCTCCGGCGCCCGCGTGCTGGTGACGCTGCTCTACGAGATGCAGCGCCGCGACGCCAAGAAGGGTCTGGCCACCTTGTGCATCGGCGGCGGCATGGGCATCGCCATGTGCGTCCAGCGCGACTGAAAAAACCTCAGGGCGCGGGCGGGGGTAGCCCGCGCCCTTGTCGGTCACAAGATTCGTCGGCCAGCATCTGACATCATCACATAACAAAAAAGCCGTAACAGGAGGAATTCCATGTCCCGCGTAGCAATCGTCACCGGCGGAACCCGCGGCATCGGCGCCGCGATCTCCAAGCTGCTGCATCAAAACGGTTTCAAGGTGGCGGCCAATTATGCCGGCAACTCGGAGAGGGCCAAGGCCTTCGAGGCGGAGACGGGCATCAAGACCTACCAATGGAGTGTCGCGGATTTCGCGGCCTGCCAGGAAGGCGTGAAGAAGGTCGAGCGCGAACTCGGCCCGGTCGATGTCGTGGTCAACAACGCCGGCATCACGCGCGACGGCACGCTGCACAAGATGAGCCATGAGCAATGGCAGGCGGTGATCGACACGAATCTGGGCGGCTGCTTCAATATGTGCCGTGCCGTCATCGACGGCATGCGCGAGCGCGGTTTCGGCCGTATCGTCAATATCGGCTCGATCAACGGCCAGGCCGGCCAGTACGGCCAGGTCAATTATGCCGCGGCGAAGTCGGGCATCCACGGCTTCACCAAGGCGCTGGCGCAGGAAGGCGCCGCGCGCGGCATCACGGTCAATGCCATCGCGCCGGGCTATATCGATACCGACATGGTCGCCGCCGTGCCCGCCAACGTGCTGGAGAAGATCGTCGCCAAGATCCCGGTCGGCCGGCTCGGCCGCGCCGAGGAGATCGCCCGCGGCGTGCTGTTTCTGGTCGCCGACGAGGCCGGCTTCATCACCGGCTCGACGCTGTCGATCAACGGCGGGCAGCATATGTACTGAGCCGGCTGCGCCCAGCGAAGGCGGCGACCGCCGCCTTTCCTGCCGCTAATTTTTTTCACAAATTCGCCATGATCGCGGCGCAGCGTCCAGGCAACAGTCCAAGGAGGCTGTGCCATGAATCGCTCGCTTGCTCTCTGTGCCGCCGCCGTCGTTGGCGGACTTGCCATCGCATCCATGCCCGCCAAGGCGGACAGCTTCTCCTTCAGCTATTCCACCGGCGGCTGGCATGCCCGCCCGTGGTACGGCCCGCCGCGGCATGGTCATCACCGTGCGGCCCATTGGGATCACCGTTATTGGGGCCCGCCGGCCTACCGGCCACGCGTCGTGGTGGTGCAGCCGCCGCCGGTCGCCTATTACACGGCCCCGCCGCCCGTCGTATACGCGCCCGCGCCCTATGGCGGCGGGCAGGTATCCGCCGTGCCGGCCTCGCCGGTCTATCAGACGGCCGGCGGACAGTACTGCCGCGAATACCAAGCCGCCGTCACCGTGGCGGGCGCGCCGCAGCGCAGCTACGGCACGGCCTGCCTGATGCCGGACGGCTCCTGGCGCGTCGTCAACTGAAGGCGTTGCGCGGCGCCCTTCCGACGGCTTGAATGGTCGCCGTCAGGAGAGGGTGCCGTGACTGCCGAACAGAACCTGGAACGCATCGTCGCGGCCCATTATGACCGCGACGATCTTTTCGCCGCCATAGAATCCGCGCTCGCCGCCATGGGCAAGAGCATGGCGGCGCTCAAGCCAGGCGATCTCGCCGCGGTGGACGAGTTCCATATCGGCGGTCGGCCGGCGACGATTCACTTCGCCGACCGGCTCGGCTTTGCGCCGGGCGCGCACCTGCTGGATATCGGCTGCGGCATCGGCGGCGCTTCGCGCTATTTCACGGCCGAACGCGGCTGCCATGTCACCGGCATCGACCTGACCGAAGGTTACTGCGATGTAGCCCGTCGCCTGGCCGATCTGGTCGGCCTGTCGGCCCGCACGGATTACCGCCAGGCGAGTGCCCTCGATCTGCCATTTGATGCTGCGGCGTTCGACGGCGCCTACATGCTGCATGTCGGCATGAACATCGCCGACAAGGATCGGCTTTACCGGGAAGTACGGCGTGTGCTCAAACCCGGCGCGGTATTCGGCATATACGATGTGCTGCAGGGACCGGGCGGGGCGCCGTACTTCCCGGTGCCCTGGGCGGCCGGCGCCGAAACCAGTTTCCTAATTACCGCGGAGGCGCTTCAGGACCTGCTGCGCCGGTCGGGTTTCGAGATCGCAGGGATCGAGGACCGCTCCGCCTTCGGCATGGCCACCTTCGAAACCATGCGGCAGCGCATCGCCGGCAAGGGCGGGCCGTCACCGCTGGGCCTGCACCTGTTGATGGGCAAGGATGCGCCGGTCAAGATCGCCAACATGATCCGCAGCCTGCAAGAGCGGCGCATCGCTCCTACGGAGGTGATCGCGCGGGCGGTCTAGATCAGCCCGCGCTGGGTCAGGCGCTGCCGGGCAGCGACAATTCGGCTTTGACGCCGCCGAGGTCGGAGCGGCCGATGGCGATAGTCCCGTCGTTAAGAGCGGCGATATCGGCCACGATGCCAAGGCCCAATCCCCATCCCGGTACGGTTTCGTCCAGCTTGGCGCCGCGCTGCATGACGGCGGCCGTCTGTTCTTCCGACAGCCCGGGACCATCATCCTCGACCGCGATATGGAGGTTGCCTTCGGCCACTCTGGCCGAAATCAGCACGCGGCGGCGCGCCCATTTCCACGCATTCTCCATCAGATTGCCCAGCATCTCCTCGAGGTCCTCGCGGGAGCCGCGAAAAGTGATGTGGGCATCCATGTCGATCATGGTCTCGATCCGCTTATCCGCGTGGATGCGAGACAGCACCGAGGCGATGTCGCTGGCGGTCGAGCGCACATCAACCTGAAGGCCCAGGGCCCGGCCGGATCCCGCCATCGCCGCGGCGCGGGCAAGGTGATGGTCGATCAGGCGGCTCATGCGGCGCAGCTGCGTTTCGATCGCCGCCTTGTCGGGATTTCCGCGCAGTTCCGTCTGGAGGACCGCCAGCGGCGTCTTCAAGCCATGGGCTAGATTGCCCACATGCGTGCGGGCGCGCTGGATCAATTCCGCGTCGTGATCGAGGATGGCATTCATCGTTTCGACCAGCGGCGCAACCTCGCGCGGGTAAACGCCCGTCAGGTGCTTCTCCTTGCCGCTCCGAACGAGAGCGAGCCGGTCGGTGAGGAGGCGCAACGGCCGCAAACCGAAACGGACCTGGATGACGATGGCAATCGCCATGCCGAGGGCGAAAAGCCCGATGGTGGCGAAGAGCAATGTATTGAAGCTGCGGGTGCGATCGGACAATTCCCGCATGTCGCCGGCGATCAGCATGTGAACCGGGCCGCCCAGCCCAGGGAATTCTATATCGCGTTCGACGACCAGCAGCGGCTCGCCTTTCGGCCCCTCGATTTCGCGCCGCTCGTCGCCGTCGGTATGGACGGGTAAGGTACTGTCCCAAAGCGACCGCGACCGGGTCAGACGTCCGCTCGGTCCGGCGACCTGCCAATACCAGCCTGAGAAAATCTGCTCGAAGCGCGGATCGCCGAGCGACGGCTTGACGATCAGCGAGCCATCCGGCCCGACCTCGGCGGCGGCGATCACGGTGCGCAGCACCGCATCGAGACGGTGGCCGAATTCCTGGACCGCAGATTGGCGGAAGGCGAGGGTCAGTACCGCACCGCCGATGCCGAGCAGGAAGAGCATCCAGATCAGGGCGGCGGCGACCAGACGCAAACTCAGCGACGTGGCGATGCGTGCCTGCTTGCGGTTTTCGCTCATGGCGCTGCCTCGTCGGCGAGGCGATATCCCTGGCCGCGCACGGTATGGATCAGGTCGGCGTCGAGCTTGCGCCTGATCCGGCCGATCAGCACCTCGAGCACATTCGAATCGCTGTCGAAATGCCGGTCATAGACATGCTCCATCAGCTCGGTGCGGCTGACGATTTTGCCGGCATGATGCATCAGGTAGGAGAGGATGCGAAATTCCTGCGCCGTGAGCTGGATCGGAATGCCGTTCAGGCTGAAACGGCCCGCCAGCGTATCGAGCCGCAACGGTCCGCAGGCCAGTTCCGGCTGGGCATGGCCGGCGGCGCGGCGGATCAGGGCCCGCAATCGATAGACCACCTCATCCATTTCGAAGGGCTTGGTCAGGTAATCATCCGCGCCAGCCTGAAAGCCAGCCATCTTTTCCGACCAGCGGCTGCGGGCGGTCAGGATCAGGACCGGAAAGGCTCGGCCGCTGTCGCGCCAGCGCCGGAGAATGCTCACGCCATCGAGCTTCGGGAGACCGAGATCGAGGACGACCGCATCATAGTTTTCGGTATCGCCCAGATGCCAGCCCTCCTCGCCGTCATAGGCGACATCGACGGCAAAGTCCGCCGCTTCCAAGGTCTGCTGCAGCCGCAGAGCCAGAACCGGCTCGTCCTCGACGACAAGAATTCTCATTTGCGATGATGATGCTTCGCTTTGTTCAGCGGCAATCCGCTCCAAGCATCATAATAGACCTTCAGCAATCGGCCATCGACGGTGAGCAGCTTGAGTTCATAGACGAGCCGGCCATCCTCCCGCTCCAGCTCGGCCTCGATCAATTGGCCGCCGTAGGTCGCCTCGGCATTTTCGAGAATGCTTCGCAGTGGCTTTATTTCTCCTGACTCGACCGCACGGCGCGCCCGGTCGTGATCGTCCTCGCCCGCCTGGGCGGGGCTGGCGATGGTCAGTGCCGCAGACAGGGCGAGCAGGGCCAAGGGGATTTGCATGGCGGCACTCTAGCAGCGACAAGCTGAACGGCAGATGAACGCGCCAGTCAGCCCCGGTTCAGCCGCGATGGCATAGCGTTGTGGCGGTTCAAACCAAGGAGTCGACCATGCTGCGCAAGATGTTTTTCCAGGGCCTTATCGCCGCCGCCATCATCGCCGGATTCGCCGCGGCCTATGCGGAAACGGCCCAGAACGCGCCAGGCAAGGCGCCGCAAATCCAGGCGCCGGCCGCCGGCGCATCGCAGGCCGCTGCCGATAACGGCTACCTCAAGCCCACGGACCGGGCGTTCGGCAAAAAGGAGCATAAGGAACACCGTCGTCGCGAGAGCGCCGAGCGGAATCGCTGGCCCGATGCTTTCGGCGGCGATTGCCGAAATGATGACGAGGATTGAGGAGCCGGGAGCATCATCATGCCAAGGACCTTCATGCGTAAGCACGGTTTCGTTCTGCTCCGCCTATGGCACGCGCTGTTGGCGGGCAGCTTCCTCGTTGCCTATCTGACGGCCGATGAGGACACTTATGCCATGCATCTTTTTGCCGGTTACGTGGTGCTGGCGGCCATCGTTCTGCGCCTGCTGGCCGGGTTGCTGGCACGACCGGGCAACCCTTTCCACATACCGCGCCCCAGCCTGACGGGAACATTGGCCTGGTTCGGCAAGCGCCGGGGCCGCAATCCGTTCTTCGCCTGGTTCGCCGTGGCTCTGCTGGGCGTCGTCGGCGCCGCGGCCGCCACCGGTGCGATTGCCGATTTCGTCACCTGGATCGAAGATCTGCATGAAGGCCTGGCGCAGGCCTCGCTGTGGGTGATCTTCGGCCATATCGCCTTCGTAATCGTGCTCTATAACGGCCGCGGGCTGACGAACCGGGCAAAAGGGTTGGCCCAGCGCCTTTTGGAGTCTGTTCCCCGCAAGAGCCAGGGGGAGGTTCGGCCATGACTCTCCCTCGTATCGCCCTGGCCGCCGTCGCCGCGATTGCGATCCCGCTTGCCGCCATGGCCGCCGATGCGGACCGGTCGGCGATCCTGAAGCGATATGCCGATCTGGCGCGGGCGGCGGATTCCGGCTTCGCCGGGTTCTCGGCGGCGCGCGGTGAAACGCTGTATCGCACCACTTGGGCGGGCAGCGATGCGCGGACGCCATCTTGCATGTCCTGCCACACCAGCGATCCGAAGCAGCCAGGCCGCAATGCCAAGACGGGACGTCCGATCGACCCCGCCGCCGTCTCGGTCAATCCGCAGCGCTACACCGATCTGACCGAGGTGGAGAAGCATTTCGCCCGCGACTGCAAGAGTGTGCTAGGGCGTGACTGCACGCCGCAGGAGCGCGGCGATTATCTTACCTTCATGATCGGACAATGACGATGGGACAGTTCTGGATGCCAGGCGCTCTCGGCCTGCTTGTGCTGATCTTCAGCACCGCAGGGCATGCCGGAGGCAAGTTCGTCGCCCCGGTGACCGATGCCGCAACCCAGAAGGCGTGCGGGGAATGCCATACGGCCTTTCCGCCCGGCCTTCTGCCGGCCCGCTCCTGGGCCGCATTGCTCGATGATCTGAGCGATCATTTCGGCGAGGATGCTTCCTTGTCGATGGATCAGGCCGCTCATATCAAGGACTATCTCGTCACTCATGCCGGGGATGCGCCGGGTGGGCAGGGTCTGCGCGAATTCATGCGTTGGGTCGCGCCGTCCGGCAAGCCCAGGCGGATCACCGAGAACCCGGCCTTTCTGCGCAAGCATGACTTTCCGGCGCGGGTCTGGCAGGCCCCCGATGTCGTGACGAAATCGAATTGCCAGGCCTGCCATGCGGGTGCGGCGCAGGGCTGGCTCGACGACGATTGATCAGGCGAATCGGCTGTTTCCAAAACGACCCTCCCGGGCTATGTCTGATCCCATAGCGGTCCAGCATCCGCACAGAAAAGCAGAGCCTGGGAGACGTACCGTGCAGTGGCAACTGAAGCCTGACATCCGCATCCGGCATGAAGTCCTGTTTGGTGATCGCGTCGTACGCTGCTTCGCCGGCCGGCCGGCACATACCTATGCAATGTTCGCCGCCACGGTTTCGGCACGACCCGAGGCCGAGGCGCTGGTCTGCGGTTCGGAACGGCTGACCTATGGCGCATTGGCCGAACGCGTTGAGGAGATTGCCGGGGGGCTGGCTTCAGCCGGCGTGAGCAGCGGCGACCGGGTCGGCATGCTGCTGGGCAACCGCGTCGAATTCGTCACCGCGCTGCTGGCGATCTTGCGCCTCGGTGCCGTTGCCGTGCCCATCGGCACGCGTCTGCAGACACCGGAGATCGCCTATATTCTCGATTATGCCGGCGCTGTCGCCCTGGTTCACGAGGCTACGCTGGCATCGCGCCTGCCAGATGCTGCCGATCTGCCGCACCTCAAGCGCCGCTATGCCGTCGGCGGCGCATGTGCCGGCTCCGAGCCGTTCGAGAGCCTGCTGTCGGGGCAAGCCGCGCCGCCATTCAAGGACCCGCCGGAAGAGGCGGTCGCGCTGATCCTTTATACTTCCGGCACCACCGGGCGGCCGAAGGGCGCGATGCTGTCGCATGTCAACATCGTGCATTCGGCTCTGCATTTCTGCTACTGCATGGACCTGACGCCGCAGGACCGCACGCTGCTGGCGGTGCCGGCAAGCCATGTGACGGGCGTGATGGCGGTGATCATCACTGCCTGGTGCGCGGGCGGTGCGGTGATCATGATGCCGGAATTCAAGGCGGCGGAATTCCTGAGCCTGGCGGCACGGGAAAGGCTGACCCACACGATCATGGTGCCGGCCATGTACAATCTCTGTCTGCTGCAGCCGGATTTCGACCGCTACGACCTCTCGACCTGGCGGGTCGGCGGCTATGGCGGCGCGCCGATGCCGGAGGCGACGATTGCCGCCCTGGCGGAGAAATTGCCGCAGCTTGGCCTGATGAATGCCTATGGCGCCACCGAAACAACCTCGCCGACCACGATGATGCCGGCCCGGTTCACGCCGGGCCATTCGGACAGCGTCGGCCTGGCATTGCCCTGTGTCGATGTCATCGTGGCGGATGCCGATGGCCGCGAAGTGCCGCCTGGCGAGCCGGGCGAGATCTGGATTCGCGGTCCCATGGTGGTGCAGGGCTATTGGAACAACCCCGAGGCGACGGCGCAGTCGTTCACCGCCGGCTTCTGGCATTCCGGCGATATCGGCTCGGTCGATGCCGATGGCTTCGTGCGGGTGTTCGACCGCGTCAAGGATATGATCAACCGCGGCGGCTACAAGATTTTCTCGGTCGAGGTCGAGAATGTGCTGAGCCATCATCCCGGCGTGCTGGAAAGTGCCGTCGTCGCCAAGCCCTGCCCGGTCCTGGGCGAGCGGGTGCATGCTTTCGTGAGCCGCAAACAGGCCGATGTGACGGCCGCCGAGCTGCAGGCTTTCTGTGCGACGCGGCTGGCGGATTACAAGGTGCCGGAAAGCTTCACCCTGCTGGACGAGCCGCTGCCGCGCAATGCCAACGGCAAGCTGCTGAAGCGCAGCCTGCGCGACCAGGTCGTCGCTGCAAGCTGAGCCGCCGGGCAAATCACCGCTCCCGCGGCCTGATCCTCTGCGCCATCTTCTTCGGAACCCTGTCCCGCCTGTGAGGTTTTTGTAACGGGCGCATTACCGAGGAGAAGTTCCATGCAGAGCAGGTTGTTGCACCAGGTGGAAGGACAGCGCACGTTCGCCGTGGTTCTGGAGCAGGATGAGGAGGTCACGGCTGCTCTGCAGATTTTCGCGCGGCAGGAGGACCTTTCGGCGGCGCAATTGACCGGCATCGGCGCGTTCAGCGATGTCGTGCTGGCCTATTTCGATTGGGAAAAGAAGGATTATCGGAAAATCCCGATCCATGAGCAGGTCGAGGTGGCTTCGATGATCGGCGACGTGGCGCTCGCTCCGTCGGGAGAGCCGGCGCTGCATGTCCACCTCGTGGTCGGCAAGCGTGACGGCACGGCGATGGCCGGGCATCTGTCCGAGGGCCATGTGCGGCCGACCCTGGAGGTCATCGTCACGGAGACGCCGGCGCATTTGCGCAAGAAGGTCGATCCGAGTTCCGGCCTGGCATTGATCCGCCCCAATGAAAGCTAGGGGTGCCGCCATGAAGACGATAGCCATTACCGGCGCCGCAGCCGGGGTCGGCCGCGCTACCGCGCATCGCTTCGCCCGTCCGGGGCGGCAGATCGCCCTGATCGCCCGCGATGCGACGGCATTGGAGACAGTAAAGGCGGAAGTGGAGGGGCGTGGCGCAAGGGCTCTGGCGCTGCCGCTGGATGTCGCCGATGCGGCGGCCGTCTCGCAGGCGGCCGAGCGCATAGAGCAGGATCTCGGGCCGATCGACGTCTGGATCAACGACGCGATGTTGACGGTATTTTCGCCATTCAGCGAAATGACTGCGGAAGAATTCCGCCGCGTTACCGAAGTGACCTATCTGGGCTATGTCCATGGCACGATGGCCGCCCTGTCCTACATGCGCCGCCGCAATCGCGGCGTGATCGTCCAGGTCGGATCGGCCCTGGCCTATCGCGGCATTCCCCTGCAGGCCGCCTATTGCGGCGCCAAGCATGCGATCCGCGGCTTCACGGGGTCTTTGCGGACCGAGTTGCTGCGCGAAGGCAGCGGCGTCAAGCTGACCATCGTCGAGCTTCCCGCGGTCAATACGCCGCAATTCGACTGGGCGCGGACGCATCTGCCGCGCCGGCCACGGCCCGTGCCGCCGGTGGTGCAGCCCGAGGCGGTGGCCGAGGCGATCTTCCATGCCGCCAACAGGCCCTGCCGCGAATATTGGGTCGGCTGGGTCACGGTGGCCTCCATCCTGGCGAACATGGTCTGGCCGGGATGGATGGACCGCTATCTCGCCAAGAATGCCTTCGCCGAACAGCAGACCGAAAAGGCGGTGCGGCCCGAACGGCGCGACAATCTCGAACAGCCTGTAACGGATCTGCATCGCACCCATGGCCGTTTCGACGACGAATCCTCGCCTTCGGCGGTTGTCTTCGATGCGCAGCTGGTGCGTCTGGCAGTCATTGCCGCCGGCGCCGGCCTGTTCTTTGGCCTGGGTCATCTTTGTGGCCGGTCTGGAGGCCGGCGTTCCTAGGACGCGCTTTGGCGTTGCGCCATGCGCAGGACCTCGGCGAGGTGCAGGGTGCGGCGCACGCTTCCCTGTTCGATCTGCTCGCGGCAACTGAAGCCGTTGGCGATGACGAGGACATCGTCGTCGAGCGCCCGCACCGCCGGCAGCAGAGTACGTTCGCCGATCTTCATGGCCACTTCGTAGTGATCGCGCTCGAAGCCGAAAGAGCCAGCCATGCCGCAACAGCCGGAATCCAGGATGCGATAGTCGAGCCCGAGGGCATCCAGCATCTTCCGCTGGCCGGCAAGCCCGAGAACCGAACGATGATGGCAATGCGTATGTACGACGGCCCGGCGCCGAAGCCGGGGCGGCCGATAATCGTTGCGCGTCAGGAAATCGCCGAGCAAGAAGCTGTTCTCGGCCAGCTTCCGCGCCGTCTTGTTTTCCGGGAAGAGGTTGAGCATCTCGTCGCGGAAGACGCTCATGCAGGCCGGCTCCAGGCCGACCAGCGGCGTGCCGGCCTCGACCTCGGGGCCGAGCGTTGCGAGAATTTGCGAAAGCTGCCGGCGCGCCAGATCAAGCATGCCCCAGGCGTAGAGGGGGCGGGCGCAGCAGAGCACTCTTTCGGGCAATACGACCTCGAAACCGGCCCGTCCCAGGGCTTCAGTGGCGGACATTGCCGTTTCCGCGTGGAAATAATTGTTGAACGTGTCGGGCCAGAGCAGCACGCGATTGCCGCCGCTGCGGCGATAGCCGCGCCGGCGGAACTGCTCGCGGAAAGGTTCGCGGGAGAAGCGCGGAACCCGCCGCTGTGGCGCCAGGTCACCAGCCCATTTGGCGATCTGGCTGACGCCGGGCGTTTGGCCGATGAAATTGGCCAGTCCGGGCGCCACGCCGGCGGCGCGGCACCACCAATGGATCAGGCCCATCGACCAGGCGGCGCGAGGGCGCAGCCGGCCGCCATAGTAATGCGAGAAGAATTCCGCCTTGTAAGTCGCCATGTCGACATTGACGGGGCAATCGTGCCGGCAGCCCTTGCAGGCCAGGCAGAGGTCGAGTGCGTTGCGCACGGCTTCGCTGCGCCAACCTCCATTCAGCGGATCGCCTTGCAGCATCTCGAACAGCAGGCGGGCGCGGCCGCGGGTGGAATGCTGCTCCTCGCGGGTCGCCATGTAGCTCGGACACATCACGCCGCCGCCATGCCGCCGGCATTCTCCCACTCCGACGCAGCGCAGCGTGGCGTGAGAGAAATCACCGCCATCGGCAGGAAACTGGAAAACTGTCGACTGCTTGTCGCGATGAAAACCGGCGCCGAGGCGAAGGTGGGCATCCGGCGCTGCCGGCTGCGGCATTTTGCCGGGATTCATCTTTCCGGCCGGATCCCAGATATCCTTGAATTCCTGGAAGGCCTGGATCAGCTCCGGTCCGAACATCTTGCTCAGCAGCGGTCCGCGTGCCTGGCCGTCGCCATGTTCGCCGGACAGCGACCCGCCATATTGCACGACCAGGTCGGCGGCATCGTCGAGGAAGCGGCGGTATTTGTCGATCCCGGCTTGGCTCGTCAGCTCGAAATCAATGCGCACATGGATGCAGCCGTCGCCGAAATGGCCGTATATTGCGCAATCGTATCCGTAACGCCCGAGCAGCTTGCGGAAGTCGCGCAGATAGCGGCCGACCTTCTCCGGCGACACGGCTGCATCTTCCCAACCGGGCCAGGTGGGCGGCTGGCCTGGTACCCAGGCGGTGGCGCCCAGCCCGGATTTACGGATTTCCCACAGCCGCGCCTCGTCGGCCATGTTGGTGTAGCTCTTCATATGCGGAGCGTCGGGCCGCCGGCCCAGATCCTCGCACAGCGCCTTGACCTTCTCGGCGGCCTCTTCACGGCTTTCGCCGCCAAGCTCGACCAGCAGCCAGCCATTGCCCTCCGGCAGAAGCCCCAGGTCTTCGGCATGCAGCGGTTTCTTGCGCATGTAGCGGATCAAGCGGTCGTCCAGACCCTCCAGGCCCAGCGGTTTGTAGCGCAGGATGTCCGGCACATGATCGCCGGCACTGAAGACGTCCGGGTAGCCGAGCACGGCCAGGGCGCGACCGGGTGGGCTATGCACCAGGCGCAGCTCCGCCGCGAGCACCAGGGCGCAAGTGCCCTCCGAGCCGACCAGGGCGCGCGCGACGTTGAAGCCCTTTTCCGGCAGCAGATCGTCGAGATTGTAGCCGGAGACGCGGCGCGGAATTTTCGGAAAGCGGGCGCGGATGAACTCGGCGTAGCGGTCGCGCAGGCTTTTCAGGCGGCCGTAGATTTCGCCTCGGCGGCCGCCGGCTGCAATGATCTGCTCCAGCTCGGAGTCTGGCGTCGGCCCCACCCACATGCGCAGGCCGTCATAGGTCAGGATCTCCAGGCGGTTCACGTTATCCGCCGTGCGGCCGGACATCACCGAATGCACGCCGCATGAATTGTTGCCGATCATGCCGCCAAGGGTGTTGTGGTCGTGGGTGGAGGGGTCGGGGCCGAAGGTGAGGTGATGGCGTTCCGCCGCCTCGCGCAGGTCGTCGAGCACGCAGCCGGGCTCCACGATCGCCGTCTTCCGTGCGGAGTCGATCGATTTCACCGCGTCCAGATGACGCGACATATCGATCACCACCGCCGTATTGCAGCATTGGCCGGCCAGGCTGGTGCCGCCGCCGCGCGGCAGGAGCGGGGCATCATATTTTCGACAAAGCGCGACAGTCGCGATCACGTCCTCGACGGTGCGGGGCTGCACCACGCCGATGGGCACTTGCCGGTAATTTGAGCTATCCGTCGCATAAAGCGCGCGGCTGCCATTGTCGAAGCCGACGCTGCCGGCGATCGCCTTCTGCAGATCGGCGGCCAGCCGTGTGCGGGCCCCGTCGTTGAATTCCGCCATCTCCGCCTCCTAGACCGCAAAGGCCTCCATATCGGCCTCGCGCAGAACCAGGCCGAAGCCGGGCTGCGATAGATCGGGCTTCAGCGCGCCGCCATCCGGCACCGGCGCGCCATCGAAGATCATCCGTTCGATCCGGACGTGATCGTGAAAATATTCCAGATGGCGCAAGCGCGCAGCGGCGCAACAAAGCGGCAAATGCAGGGCGGGAGCGGTATGCGCGGAAAGCGGGATGCAGAACGCATCTGCCAGGGCGGCGGCCTGCAGGAAGCCGGTAACCCCACCGCAGCGGGTCGCGTCCGCCTGCAGCACGTCGACTGCTCCGGCGTGCAGCATGCGGCGGAAATAGTTCACATCGTAGCCGTACTCGCCTGCTGCGATGTCCATGCCGGCTGGCGCCTGTTGGCGCAGCAGATGCAGACCGTCCAGATCATCGGACGGGACCGGCTCCTCGAACCAGGTCACGTTCTGCGCAGCAAAGATTTCGGCTTGCGCCAGCGCCTGCTTGCGGTCATAGGCGCCGTTGGCATCGACAAAAAGCGCGACCTCCGGCCCGACCGCCTCGCGGGCAAGACGCACCCGCTCGCCATCCTGTTCGGGGTGGCTGCCGATTTTCATCTTCACCTGCCGGATTCCGGATTGCGCCCAGCCCTGCAACTGCTGCGTTAGCTGCTCGGCTGAATAGGAAGTGAAGCCGCCGCTGCCGTAGATCGGCACCGATTGGTGCAGCACCCCCAGCAAGACGGCGAGCGGCAGGTCGAGCAGCCGTGCCTTGAGATCCCAAAGCGCGGCATCGACAGCGGAAATCGCAGCGGCGCATATTCCAGGCCGGCCCAGGTTGCGCACCGCCCTGACCATTGCCGCCCAGCTACGGCCCGGCGCCATCGGATCGCTGTTGGCAGCGATGGCCGCGAGCTTGGTATTGATCAGTTCAGCCGCCGCACGATCGGTGTAGGTATAGCCCAATCCGACCTGACCTTGGCAGCGGGCCTGCACCACGACGATGGTCGTCGCGGTCCATTCCAGGGTGCCGTCCGCCTCCGGGGCGTCGGTCGGGACGGTGAAGGCGCGGGCGGCGACGCTGTCGAGCATGGCGCATCGCGCCCGATCAGACCAGCTCGCGTACCCGGTCGGAGAGCACCGTCAAGGCGATACGGCCGGCATGCGGCGTACCGCGCGCCAGGGCCTCGGCGAAATGCTTGGCCTGGGTCATGTCGGTCTTCGGCGGCATCGGCGGCTCATGCGGGTCGACCACCGCCTCGATGATCGCCGGTCCCGGATCGTTCAGCGCCTGCTCAAGGATGTCGCCGCAACTGGCCGGATCTTCGATGGTATAGCCTTTGCCGCCGCAGGCCCGCGCGTAAGCCGCAAAATCGATCGGCTGCAGGTCGCAGCCGAATTCCGGGTTGCCGAGAAAGACCATCTGCTCCCATTTGATCTGGCCGAGGCTGTTGTTTTTCACGATCACGACCTTGACCGGCAGCTTGTATTTCACGCAGGTGGCGAACTCACCCATCAGCATGGTGAAACCGCCATCGCCGACAAAGGCGACCACCTGGCGTTCCGGATAGGCAACCTGGGCGGCGATGGCATAAGGAAAGCCGTTCGCCATGGTCGCCAGGTTGCCCGACAGCGTGCACATCTGGCCACGGCGGACCGGCATGTGCCGGGCATACCAGGTGGCGATGGTGCCCGAATCCGAGGTGAATACGGCATTGTCGCGTAACCGTTTGCCCAGCTCATGGGCAACCACCTGCGGCTTCATCGGCTTGGCCTGACTGGTGGCACGCTCCTCCATGCGTTTATGCCACTTCTGCATGCCGAGCTTGGCATCGTCGAGAAAGTCGCGCGAGGTGTTACGGCGCAGCAGGGGGAGCAGGGCGGCGAGCGTTGTCTTGGCGTCGCCGAGCAGCCCGGCATCGACCGGATAGCGCAAGCCGATCCGCTGCGGGTCGAGGTCGATCTGCACGCAACGCGCCTGGCCGGGCTTGGGATAGTATTCGATATAGGGAAAGGTGCTGCCGACGATGAGCAGCGTATCGCAATTTTCAAGGGCTTCCTGCGACGGTTCCGTACCGAGCAGGCCGACCGAACCAGTCGTATAGGGGCTGTCATCCGGCACCGCCATTTTGCCCAGCAGCGGCTTGCCAATCGGCGCGGCCAGCAGTTCGGCGATCCGTTCCAGCTCTTCCCCGGCGCCGATCGCGCCGCGGCCGGCCAGGATCATCACTTTCTTGCCGGCATTGAGGATATCGGCGGCGCGCTGCAGGTCATGCTGATCCGGCGCGCCCGAGCGACGCACCATTTTCGAGGAGTTGTGGCCGGGCACATTGCGCTTGGAGGTTTGCGCCGGATCGAACTTGGCCTCCTGCCAGTCGACCGGCACGGTCAGATGCGCCACGCCCCGATAGGACAATGCAGTGCGGCAAGCCAGATCGGCGGCATTCTCGATATGAGCCGGCCCCATCACGCGGGTGTTGTAGACGGCGACATCCGTGAAAAGCTTGTCGAGCTCGACATCCTGCTGGGTATGGGTGTGGATCAGGTCGTGAAACTGCATGCCAGTGATCGCCAGCACCGGCACGCCGTCCATCTTGGCGTCATAAAGCCCGTTGAGCAGATGCACGCCGCCGGGGCCGGAGGTGGCGAGGCAGCAACCGAGCTTGCCGGTCCATTTGGCGTAGCCGCAAGCCATAAAGGCTGCGGCCTCTTCATGCCGCACCTGGACGAAGCGGATCTTGTCCTGGCGCTTGCGCAGCGCCTCCATGATGCCGTTGATGCCATCGCCAGGCAGACCGAAAACGACCTCCACGCCCCATTGGTGAATCGTGTCGATAAGAATGTCGGACAGAGTTTCGGCCATTGTATGCCTCCATGCCGCCAGGCAGATTGCCTGGCGCTCCCAGCGCTGAACACGGAATATCCAGGATCGTTCCAGGCATATTGCCGCAGGCCTGACTGGGCGGGCATAACCGGATGAGAAGGCGGACTATCCCGCATCAGCGGGCGGATTGTCTCCCGTGTCTTCCTCTTCCTTGGCCGCGACCTCTGCCGACCGCCGCGAGGCGCTTGCCCTCGATCGTGACGCCAGGTTGTAGGCGGTGCCGATCAGCGCGACATGCGAAAATGCCTGGGGAAAATTGCCGAGCTGGCAACATGCGATCGGATCATACTGCTCGGCGAGGAGGCCAACGTCGTTGGTCAGCGACAGCAGATGGCGGAACAGGTTCTCCGCATCGGACCAGCGGCCGAGCATGGCGTAATTGTCCGCCAGCCAGAAGGTGCAGGCAAGGAACGCGCCTTCCCCGGGCGGCAGTCCGTCAATACCGGTCTCCGAGGAGTAGCGGCGCACCAGACCGTCATGGACCAGTTCCCGTTCGATCGCGGCGACCGTACCCTTCACGCGCCGATCCTGCGGCGGCAGGAAGCCGACCAGCGGGATCATCAGCAACGCGGCATCCAGTTCCTCGCCGCCGTAATGCTGAACAAAGGAGCCGATCTCCGGATTGAAGCCCTGGGCACAGACATCGTCATGGATGGTGGCGGCCAGCGCGCGCCAGCGTTCGACCGGGCCATCCAGCCCGAATTGCTCTATGGCCTTGACGGCGCGATCCGCCGCAACCCAGGCCATGACCTTGGAATGCGTGAAGTTCCTTGTCCGCGCGCGGACTTCCCAGATGCCGAAATCCTTCCGCCGCCAGTTCGATTCCAGGAAATCGAGCAGTACCTTCTGGACCTCCCAGGCATTCTTCTCCGACTGCACCTGATGCTTCCTGGCGCCGTGGAAGACGTCCATCACCTCGCCATAGACATCCAACTGCAACTGCGTATGCGCATCGTTGCCGATCAGCACCGGCTTGCTGCCCTTGTAGCCGTCCAGCCATGGTATCTCGCGTTCGTGCAGATCGCGCTCGCCGACAATGCTGTACATGATCTGCAACTGGTCCGGCTTGCCGGCTATGGCACGCAGCAGCCACTCGCGCCATGCCGCGGCCTCGGCGTCGAAGCCGGACTGCAGCAAAGCATAGAGGGTGAAGGTGGCGTCACGCAGCCAGCAAAGCCGGTAATCCCAATTGCGGATGCCGCCAATGCGTTCCGGCAGCGACGTGGTCGGCGCCGCGACGATCCCGCCCGTGGGCTCGTAGGTCAGCGCCTTCAGCGCGCAAAGCGAACGGACCACGTGATGACGCCACGGCCCGGTATAAGTGCAACGTCCGATCCAGCCCGTCCACCATGTCTCGGTCTGCTGTAACGCCTGGTAAGGGTCCAATCTTCCGGGCTCCGGTTGATGCGACCTGGTCCAGGACAGCATGAATGGCAGCGATTGGCCTTCGCTCACCTCGAAGGAGGCCAAGGTGCGGTCGTTTTCGCCATGGGTTTCGGTCGGGGAGTGCAGGAAGACCGCATCCGGCCCCGCAATCGCGTGAATGCCGCCGTTGCTTTTCGTCACCCATGGCACGATATCGCCATAGCCGAAGCGGAAGACGGCCTCCATGCGCATCGGTACCTTGCCCTGACGGCCGGTGACGATGCGGAACAGGTCGACGCGGCGCTCGTCGGCCGGCACCGGCATGAAGTCCGAAACGGTCACGCGGCCGGCTTCGGTGGTGAATTCCGTTTCGAGGATCAGCGTGTCGTCCCGATAGCGGCGCTTCACTTCCGTGATGTCGCAATCCGGCTGCAGCAGCCAGCGCCCATTCTCCGGCTTGCCGACCAGGGCGGCGAAGCAGGCCGGAGAATCGAAGCGCGGCAGACATAGCCAATCGATCGACCCGTCGCGGCCGACAAGAGCAGCGGTGTGCAGATTCCCGATCAGGGCATAGTCTTCGATCGCGAGCGGCATTTCGTCCCATCGGAAAAGACATGCCGGGTGGCAGGCATCCCGTCCGGAAAACCGACGGTAAATCAGGAACCGAGCCGCTGATCGATTGTTCCGCCAGATATGGCTTTCTGACCCGTGTTCAGCCGAAGTTCTAGCGGCCTTCTTCCGGGAGGGCCGGCAGCAGGCCCTCGGTCCGGAGCCGCCGCACTACGCGCTCGGCCATATCCACGCAGCGCCACCCGTCGAAGGGAAACAGCTCCGGAAGTGCCGCGGCGAAACGCTTGTCGAGCGCGGCGCGGATAAGTTTGCGTGCGCGATGCAGCCGGGTCTTGACGGTTTCCGGCTTGATCGAAAGATGCGCCGCAACATCCTCGGTGCTCATCTCTTCGACATCGCGCAGGATCAGCACCATCCGGAACGGCTCCGGCAGCTCGTCGATGATGTGTTCGAGAAGGCTGCGGATCTGCTCGCGCGCCAGTTCGGTTTCAGGATTGGCCGAAGCCTGCGTCAGCGGAAACATGATGATGGTCCCTTCGCTCTGCGTGGCGGCGGCCCTGTCGAGTTCCGTCAGTGCACCGGATGCGCGCTTGCGGCGCAGCCGGCCCAGTGCCTCGTTGAGGGCGATCCGCGTCAGCCAGGTCGCCAGGCTCGATTCGCCGCGAAACCCGTCGAGCTTCGTGAATGCGCGCATATAGGCTTCCTGCACGGCATCCTCGGCTTCGGCATCATCGCGCAGCACAGCGCGGGCAGTGCGGAACAGGCGCCGGTTATGGCGCTGGATGATGACGCGCACGGCCGCTTCGTCGCCTCGCCGGGCCAGATCGACCAGCGCGGTATCATCGTAGGCGGAAAGGCTATCGAGGCGTCGTTGTGCTATAGCCTGCATGATGGGCTGCTCCGGGTTAAATGTTATCACCGATGCGGCTGATCACCACCATTCGCACCGGCAGGGCATTTCTTCGGATCCCGCGTGGCGCTGCGCAGCCACGCAATCAGATCCGCCCGCTCCTGGGCGTCCCGGATGCCGGCATAACCCATTTTGGTACCCGGCAACGCGGTTAGCGGATTGGCGAGAAACCGGTCGAGGCTTTTCTCATCCCAGATGATGCCCGACTTGGCCATGGCGCGGGAATACGCATAGCCCGGGACGCTGCCGGCGCGACGGCCAAACAGGCCGCAATGTTTCGGGCCGGTGCGGTTGCGCTCCAGGGAGTGGCAGGCGATGCAGCGCTGATAGATCTGCTCGCCGCGTGCCGGATCGCCGCTTGCGGCGCGGGCGGGGGAGGTTGCCAGGATCGCCGCGGCGACAGCGGCTGTGGCGTAGATGCGGATGGCCGACACGGCGAAATCGGCAGGCGCCGGCGCGTTCGCAGCGCCTGCCTTGCCTTTCACGACACGAAGGCCACTGGCACCGGGTCCTGCCCCAGCGCCTGTCGCAGCACCGCCCAGTGCATGGCTTCATCGCCCAGAATGGACGCCGCCGCCTTGGCGAGTTCGCGGTTCTGGAGGATCGGGACGGCGCCGAGATAGGCGCTGACGGCGCCTTTCTCGAGGCCGGCCGCGAAGGCGAGCACATCGGTCTGGCTCTTCAGCTTGTCGGTGGGGAAGGAAAACGACTTCGGCGGCGCGACCGGCGTGCCGCCAAGCTGCTTGATGGTTTTGGCCAGGGTTTCCACGTGCTGCTTGTGATGGCCCTGGAACTGGACGGCCAGGGCCAGAACCGGCTTTTGCAGCAGGCCGCTATCGGCGCCGAGCTGATAGGCGGCGACGGCTTCCTGCTCGGCGCCAAGGGCGGAGTTCAGGATCGTCACATCATTCGACGTGGCGGCATGGGCATTGGCGACGGCGAGACCGTCATTGCCGGCAAGCAGCGCGATGGCGGTTGCCGACAGGGTGATCTTCGTCGCACCGGTGAGAAAGCTGCGCCGGGGGAGTATGGCAGCTTCATTCGGGGTGTTTACGGAAAGCATGTCGTCCCTCCATATGGGGCATTTCCAACGGGCGGTTATCGTCCGTCGCAATCATTGGATGGCGGCATCGTCGGAAGGTTCCCGATTTCATAACGCCAAGGACGACAGAAATTCCCGGCGCAGATCGGCATCCTCGCGGAAGCTGCCGAGCAGGCATTTCGTCACCATGCGCGCGCCGGCTGCGCAGACGCCGCGCGAGGTCATGCAGCCATGATCGGCTTCGATCACCACCGCGACGCCGCGCGGCTGCAACGCCACATCGATGGCATTGGCGATCTCGTCGGTGAGGCGCTCCTGGATCTGCAGGCGCCGCGCGCAGGCCTCGACCACCCGTGCCAGCTTGGAGATGCCGACCACCCGGTCTACCGGCAGATAGGCGATATGGGCTTTGCCCCGGATCGGGGCCATATGATGCTCGCAGATCGAATGCAGCGGAATATTGCGCAACTCGACCGGCTCGCGATAACCGCCGATTTCCTCGAAGGTGCGCTGCAGGAGCGCGATCGGGTCCTCGTCATAGCCGCGGAACCATTCCCGATAGGCGCGCACCACGCGGGCGGGCGTATCCAGCAGGCCTTCGCGGCTGGGATCATCCCCGGCGAAGCGGATCAGCGTGCGTACGGCCGCCTCTGCTTCCGCAACACTCGGACGCGGCTCCGCTTCGTCGAAATCCTCGAGTGGTTTGACCATGGCATCCATCGGCAGGGCTCCTCCTGTGAGCGATATGCCATTGGATGCGGCTGGCGGGATTCGGTTCCCGGAAATCTGGCTTTTAGGCCAGATCATGCGGCTCGGCGGAGGGGATTTCGGGCAAGCGAAAACTGGCTGGGGCGGGAGGATTCGAACCTCCGAATGGCGGTACCAAAAACCGCTGCCTTACCACTTGGCGACGCCCCAGCGAAGCCCGATGGAATGGGCCTGTCGGCTCCGGCGCGGCACCGAAGCGGGGCGGAAGATAATCGCAGCCGCGAGGCTTTTCCAGTCTTTAAGCTTGGCTAAAAGCGGCAGTTTTCATGGATTCTAGTCGGCCTTTTTCCCGGCTTGCACGCGGCCGGCGGCCGATTTCGTCAGCCCAGGCCTTTCGGAGGCGAGCCGACCAGGATTGCCACCGCCAGGGAGGCGGCGATGAACAGAAGGAAGATGACGATATCGGATTTGGCTGACATGGATCGCCCTCGACCGCGTCATTGGCTGATGATCAAAAGCCTTCACGATGCAGCGGCGGAATTCCTGCGCCCTGATCTTTCCCGGTCACGTATTGAAACTATATTCCGCTGCTTATCCGGCCGCCGTGGCGACGGCCCACCATTTCGGATGGGCGCGCTGGATGTTGCGGGCAGCGAACTGCGCTTCGCGCGCCGTGGCGAACAACCCGAAACAGGTCGCACCCGAACCGGACAGCCGCGCCAGCAGGCAGCCGCTCTGGGCCTGCAGGGCGGCAAGCACCGGGTCGATCTCGGGCGCCAGAAAGCGCGCCGGCGCCTCCAGGTCGTTCTGCCGGGCACGGAGCAGGATGGCGAGATCGGCGGCGCTGGCCGGACGGCGTTCCAGCGGCCGCGCTGGGCTGTAGCGGCCGCCGAGCGCGGCGAAAACCTCCGCGGTCGAGAGCGCCACCCCCGGATTGGCCAGCACCAGCCAGATCGGCGGCAGTTCGGCTAGCGGGACGATGATCTCGCCGATACCCGTCATCATGGCGGCGCGGCCGAACAGACAGACCGGAATGTCGGCGCCCAGCCGGGCAGCCAGCCGGGAGAGGGCTTCGTCGTCGATCTCGATTTGCCACAGTGCCCGCAGCAGATGCAGTGCCGCCGCGGCATCCGCCGAGCCGCCGCCGATGCCGGAGGATACCGGCAGCATCTTCGTCAAGGTGAAGGCGGCGCCCGCGGGACTGGCGCCGGGCGGTCGCAGCGGTTCGAGCAGCCGGGCCGCCCGCAAGACCAGATTGGCGTCACCGGCTTGCTGCAGGCCTGCCGCGTAAGTCCCCTCTACGGTCAGCGACACGGCGTCGGCTGGCACAACTACCAGCCGGTCGCAGGCGCCATCGTCCTGGGCGAAGACAACCAGGCTTTCAAGTTCGTGATAGCCGCCATGCTCCATATTCGCCGGCCGCCTGCCGGTGACGTGCAGGAACAGATTGACCTTGGCCGGCGCCAGCCGGCTTAAGCCTGTTCCCGCCATGGGTCAGTTCTTGGAGGCGACCGGATTGAGGCCGCGATCCAGTTTGCGCTGCACCTGCACGGCGAGGTCGTGATCCGGCTTGAGGCCGAGCGCCCGCCGCCATTGGAAACGGGCCTCTTCTTCGCGCCCGACCCGCCAATAAGCGTCGCCGAGATGGTCGGTGATCACCGCATCGCCGCCTTTGAGTTCAACGGCGCGCTCAAGCTGCACCACCGCTTCCGCGTAGCGGCCCTGGCGATAGAGCGCCCAGCCCAGGCTGTCGACCACGGCGCCGTCATTCGGGCGCAGTGCCACGGCGCGCTCGATCATCTGGGTGCCGCGCTCGATGTTGACGTTGCGGTCGATCCAGGAATAGCCGAGATAGTTCAGCACCAGCGGCTGGTCCGGTTGCAGCTCCAAGGCCTTCAGCATATCGGCTTCCGCCTGCTGCCAGTTCTGCGCGCGCTCGTTGGCGACGCCGCGGCCGAAGAAGATCGTCCAATGCCGGGTTTCGATTTTCGGAATTCGCGCCAGCGCCGCCGTGTAGTCCTTCACCGCGGCCGACCAGTTCTCCATCTGCCGTTCCATATCGGCCAGCGTAAGCAGGGCACGCGGGCTGGTCGGGTCGGTCTTGACGATATTGCGCAGAATCCGCTCCGCCTCTTCGGTCCGGCCCAGTTCGTTGATGCACCAGGCACTGCGCAACTGGGCGCTTTCCGCGTAAGCCGAAGCGGGCGAAATCTTGGAATAGGTGGCCAGCGCCTCATCCCATTGCTCGCGGCTCTCATAGATGTCGGCCAGCAGCATGCGGGCATCGTCGAGGTCGGGACGCAGGAAAAGGGCCAGTTGCAGATGCAATTCGGCAAGTTCGCCGCCGTCGCTGCGGCCGAGTGCCGAAGCAGAGGCGAACATCGCTTCCGCCAGCCCATCGACGGCATTGCCGAGCAGCGGTTCCGCCGGATGCGCATTTGGTGTGTTCAGCATGCGCAGCGCATGCTGCAGGACCGGGTTGTCCGGATTGAGCGCCATCTGCTCCGTCAGCAGGCTGCGCGCTTCGTCGCGCCGGCCCTGCCGCTCCAGGAACCGCGCATAGGCATCGACCAGTCGGGTGCCGGCCCGCTCGCGGCCTTCGATGGCCCGGCGATAGGCGGCAGCCGCGGCATCCGTCTGGCCCAGCAAATCAAGCAGCAGCGGCTTCAGATGGGCATGCACGCCGGACAGCAGCGGATGCCGTTCCAGCTTGTCGAGATTGGCGATTGCCTGATCGGCCTCGCCCTTGCCGGCATAGGCGAAGGCGCTGAGCAGCGGATTGAAGGCGGCATTGATGCCGCCCGACGGGCCTTCGTTGACCAGTTGCAATATGCCGTCGTAGTCGCGCGCCAGCATCATCGCCGAAGCCTGCGCCATGCGCGGCAGGTAGTCGGCTGAATTATGCGCGCGCAGCGCCGGCGTCAGCGTCACCGCCTCGGCGACACGGCCATCGGCGATGAGCGTCAGAAAGGCGCCTTGCGCGAGCAGCGCGTTATTGGGGTCCTCCTCAAGCGCGCGCAGGTAATACTTCGCCGCCGTGGCATTGTCGTTCAGCAGGCGCGCATGGCGGGCGGCCAGGAAGTTGCCATAGGGGGAATCGAGTTCGTAGCCGCCGCGGGAGGAGCCCGACGCCATATGGCCATCGCCGGCGCCGCAAGCCGAAAGCGGCAGCGCAAGGGCGAGCGCCAAGGCGGCGGGCAGGAATGGCCGCCGCGATTTCCTGTGGCGGAGGCCGGGGCGGAAGAAGAGGGCGGCTTTGTCGATCTGCATGGGCTCACATATTGGGGTAGTTCGGACCGCCGCCCCCCTCCGGCACGGTCCAGTTGATATTTTGCGCAGGATCTTTGATGTCGCAAGTTTTGCAGTGAACGCAATTCTGCGCGTTGATCTGAAAACGCGGATTACTGCCATCTTCGTCACGAAGCACCTCGTAGACGGCGGCAGGGCAGTAGCGTTGCGCCGGCTCGTCGTACATCGGCAGGTTTTTCGCTATCGGGATGGATGGATCCTTCAATTTCAGATGGATCGGCTGGTCTTCCTCGTGGTTGGTGTTCGACAGGAACACGGAGGATAGCTTGTCGAAGCTGATCTTGCCATCCGGCTTAGGGTACTGAATCGGCTTGCAATCCTTTGCGAGCTTCAAGCTTTCGTGATCCGCCTTGTCATGTCTGGCCGTCCAGCCGACCAGGAAGCCAAGGCCAAGATCGTTGAGCCACATATGGATGCCGCCGAGCAGCGTGCCAAGCCACATGCCGTGTTTCAGGGCCGGCTTCACGTTGCGGACCTTGTAGAGGTCCTTGTAGGCCCAGGAATTCAGGAAGGTCTCCGGATAGGTCACCAATTCGTCACCGCCGGCGCTGCCGCCCTTGAGGGCCGCGAAGGCGGCTTCGGCGGCCAGCATGCCGGTCTTCATCGCGTTATGGCTGCCCTTGATGCGCGGCAAGTTGACGAAGCCGGCCGAGCAGCCGATCAGCGCGCCGCCGGGGAAGGTCAGCTTGGGGATCGACTGCAGGCCGCCCTCGTTGATCGCGCGCGCACCGTAGGAGATGCGCTTGCCGCCTTCGAAGAAGTCGCGGATCGAGGGATGCGTCTTGAAGCGCTGGAACTCGTCGAAAGGCGAGAGATACGGGTTCTGGTAATTCAGGTGGACGACGAAACCGACCGCCACCTGATTGTCCTCCAGGTGGTACATGAAACTGCCGCCGCCGGTTTTGCTGTCCAGCGGCCAGCCCTGGGTATGCACCACCAGGCCGGGTCGGTGCTTGGCCGGATCGATCTGCCACAGTTCCTTGATGCCGATGCCGAACTTCTGCGGATCGATGCCGTTGCGCAGATTGTATTTCGCCATGATCTCCTTGGCCAGGGAGCCGCGCACGCCCTCGGCGACGAAGGTGTATTTGGCGCGCAATTCGACGCCCGGCGTATAGCTCGGCTTCTTCTCGCCGTTGCGCCCGATGCCCATATCGCCGGTCGCAACGCCGACCACTTCGCCATTCTCGCCATAGAGCACTTCGGCTGCGGCGAAGCCGGGGAAGATCTCGACGCCAAGCTCTTCCGCCTGCGCCGCCAGCCAGCGGCAGACATTGCCGAGCGAGACGATGTAATTGCCGTGATTGTTCATCAGCGGCGGCAGCAGAAGATTCGGGATCGGAATATGATTGGCTTCGGTCAGGATCCAGAAACGGTCCGTGGCGACCGGCGTATTCAGCGGCGCGCCTTTTTCCTTCCAGTCGGGGATCAGTTCGTTCAGCGCGATGGGATCGACCACCGCGCCCGACAGGATATGGGCGCCGACCTCGGAGCCCTTCTCGATCACGCAAACCGAAACGTCGTGGTCCTGCACGGCAGCAAGCTGCTTCAAGCGGACCGCGGCGGCGAGCCCGGCCGGGCCGGCACCGACGATCACCACGTCGTATTCCATCGTTTCGCGTTCCATCGCGGGGCACCTCTGCTTCTGGTCTTTTTTGTCGTCAAACCTCCCGGCTTGACGCTGCCTGCCTGCTTACCAGACTATGGGAGGCAAGCCAACGGCGCCGCCTTGCCGTACCGTCAGGCGCCGCCTTGATTTTGAAAGACTTTTTCCAACCGATGACCGCAACGCAAACCGCCGCTGTCCCGCCCAGTCTGCTCGATGTCCTGCTCTTTTATGTAGAGGCAGGCTGCGACGAGGCGATTGGCGATCGGCCGGTCGACCGCACCAGCCTGTTGCCGCCGAAGCCGGCTGCCGCTGGGGGGGCGCCCCGACCGCAGACGACGCCGGCTCCTGTCACGCCGGCGCAGGTCATGCCCAAGCCTGCCGCCGCCAATCCCGCGCTGCTCTCGGCCCAGGCGGCGGAAAGCGCCGCCACCCAATTGGCGGCCGCCTGCCATTCGGTCGCCGAACTGGAGGCGGCCATCAAGGGCTTCACCGGCTGCGCGCTCAAGGCGACGGCAACCAACACGGTGATCGCGCGCGGCAATCCGAATGCGCCGCTGATGATCATCGGCGAGGCCCCGGGCCGCGACGAGGATGCCCAGGGCGCACCATTCGTGGGCGAGAGCGGCCAGTTGCTGGATAAGATGCTCAAGGCCATCGGCCGCGACGAAAGCAACGTCTATATCTCCAATGTGATTTTCTGGCGTCCGCCGGGCAATCGCGATCCGTCCTCGGAGGAAATCCTGGCTTGCAAGCCCTTCATCGAGCGGCTGATTGCGCTGTGCCGGCCGAAGGTGATCGCCTGCGCCGGCAAGTTCGCCGCCGCGACATTGCTGGGGACGACCCAGGGCATCACCCGGATCCGCGGCCGCTGGCAGGAATATTGCCGGGACGACCTCGTCATTCCGGCCATGCCGCTGCTGCATCCGGCCTATCTGCTGCGCCAGCCCGGCGTGAAGCGCGAAGCCTGGCGGGACATGCTCACCTTGGCCGCCAAGCTCGAAGAGATGTCGTGAGCGACGCCAGTCTGCATCCGCCCAGGCCGACAGTTTTCTACGGTTGGGTCGTCGTTTTCGCCGCCTTCCTGGTAATGCTGACCGGGTTCGGTGCCGCGTATACCTTTCCGGCCTTCTTCGATCCGCTCAGCGAAAGCTTCGGCGCGACCCGCGGCACGGTTTCGCTGGTCTTTTCCCTGGCCGGTTTTCTGTATTTCCTTCTGGGCGCCGTCAGCGGCCCCCTGGCTGACCGGCTGGGGCCCAGGCCGGTCGTCGGTTTCGGCCTGGCTTGCGTTGGCCTTGGCCTGATCGCCGCTAGCTTCGCCGACAGCCTTGCCGCGATCGTCGTTTTCTATGGGATCGGCATCGGCTTGGGTGTCGGCTTTTCTTATGTGCCGGCGATCGGCACCGTACAGCGCTGGTTTCTGGCCAAACGCGGTCAGGCCTCGGGTTGGGCGGTGGCCGGCATCGGCATCGGTACGATGGCGGGGCCGCCCGTCGCCGCCTGGGCGATCGAGCATCTGGGCTGGCGCGGCGCCTATGTCGCTTTCGGGATCGCAGCGCTGGTGCTGGGCGCGGTGGCGACGTTTCTGCTGCGCGGCTCCCCGGACAGCATGGGGCTGCAGCCCGATGGCGTGCCTGTGCCGGATCATAAGGGGCCGCGCGGTGGGACGGCCCGCCCCGAAGAGGTGCCGGGCCTCGCTCTGGGCGCAGTGCTGCGCCATCCGGCCTTCTGGCGGCTCTATGGCGGTGCCGCGCTGGCCTGTTTGGGCACCTTCGTGCCGTTCGTCCATCTGGCGCCCTTCGCACAGGATCAGGGCTTGAGCCATCTGGAGGGGGTCTGGCTGGTCGGGCTGATCGGGGTCGGCTCGACGCTGGGCCGCTTCGTCCTCGGCGGACTGGCTGACCGGCTGGGGCGAGGCAGGGCGCTCGGCCTGATTGTACTGCTCACCGGCCTAACCCTGCTCTACTGGCTGGTGGCGGTGGGGTTCTGGGCGCTGGCCGTCTTCGCCCTGGCTTTCGGCCTGTTCTATGGCGGCTTTGTCGCCCTGGTGCCGGCCTTCACCACCGACCTCTTCGGCCTGCGCGCCGCTTCGGCCGTAATCGGAGTGCTCTATACTTCGGTGGCGTTTGGCACGCTGCTTGGCCCGACCCTGGCCGGGTGGGCCTTCGATACGACCGGCAGCTATATTTGGCCGATCGTGATCTGCGCCATCGGCTGCATGCTGGCGGCAGGGATCATCGTGCGGCTGCCGCATCGAATCTATTCGTAATTTTCTCTACTTAAGATTGCATTTCGGATTCCTTGTTCCTTAACCCGACATGGGGTATGCGGAACGGTGATGCGGAAAGTAACGATCATCGCCACGCTGCTGGCAGCATTCATTTTGGGGGGAGGGCAGGCCAGGGCGCAGGGCGACCCGCAGACCGCCGATTCCCAGACCGTCGATTCCCAGCCCCAGGATGTCGACCTGCCGGTCATCCTGAGCGGCAGCGACCTTGAGCATTACCAGCGGATTTTCTCGGCGCAGGCGGATGCCGATTGGCAGCAAGCCGACAAGGAAATCCGCAAGCTCAAGAACAAGATCTTGCTCGGGCATGTGCTGCATCAGCGCTACATGCATCCGACGGCTTATGTTAGTTCCTTTGCCGAGCTTTCCGATTGGCTGAAGCATTATCGGGACGAGCCCGGCGCCGAGCAAATCTACGCCCTGGCGATGCGGAAGAAGGGCCGCAAGCAAAAGGCGCCGCTGCCGCCGATTGGCGTCGATCTGGGTGATTACAGCAACAATGATCCGGGCCTCGTGGCCACGACGCGGCGGCAGCCGCAGCTCAAGGAGCGCGAGCCGGCCCATTCCCATGCGATCGCGCGGGCCGAGAGCCAGTTCAACAGCCTGCTGCGCCGCGACCGGCTCAAGGACGCGGAGGCCTTGCTCGCCCATGCCGATATCAGGAAGCGGCTCAGCGCGTCGGAGTACGACGACTGGCGCCGCCGGCTGGCCTGGCTTTGGCTCCTGGACGGCGAAGATGCCAAGGCGCTCGATCTCGCCTCGGCCGCCGCCGAGCGCTCGCGCGCCAGAGTGCCGGAAGCCGATTGGATCGCCGGCCTGGCGGCTTGGCGGCTCGGCCGCTACGACAATGCCGGGCACCATTTCGAGAATCTGGCTTTCTCCAGGCAGGCGACATCCTGGGACCGCTCTGCCGGCGCCTGGTGGGGCGCGCGCGTGATGCTGCGCCTGCGCGAGCCCTCCGAGGCGATCCGCCTGCTCGAGATCGGCGCGCGCGAGCCATACACCTTCTACGGTCAGCTCTGCCTGAGCCAGCTCGGCGGCGACGAGCCCTTCTCCTGGACGCCGCCGCCGCTCGATAAGCGCGAAATCCGCAAGCTGACGGCGATTCCAGCGGTGCGGCGTGCGCTGGCGCTCAGCGAGGTGGGCGAGGCGGTCCGCGCCGATCGCGAAATCTCGCGGCTGTTTACCCAGTCGAACGACCAGCTCGCGGCGGCCTTGCTGGGCCTGGCCAGCCGCATGCAGGCGCCGGCCTCGTCCATGCGCATCGGCATCGCCTGGTACAATGTGAAGGGCGAGAATTACGACCAGGCGCTCTATCCGCTGCCGCCCTGGGAGCCCGATGACGGCTTTGTCGTCGACCGCGCGCTGATTTTCGCCGTCATGCGCCAGGAAAGCGCCTTCAATGCCCGGGCGATGAGCGCGGCCGGCGCCGCCGGCCTGATGCAGCTCATGCCGAATACCGCGGGCGCCGTCGCCGGCGACCGCAGCCTGCGCCACAAGCGCGGCCGGCATAAGCTGTTCGCGCCCGAATACAATATCGAGCTGGGCCAGCGCTATCTGCAGAATCTGCTGCAGATGCCGATGATCAACGGCAACCTGCTGTATCTGGCCGCCGCCTATAACGCCGGTCCGGGCAATCTGCAGCGGTGGCTGCGCGAGACGCCGGATGCCGACAAGGATCCGCTCCTGTTCATCGAGACGATCCCGTTGAGCGAGACCCGCTTGTTTGTTCAGCGTGTCCTCACCAATTATTGGATCTACCGCAGCCGCATCGGCCAGCCCGATACCAGCATTGCCGACGCGGTAATGGGCAACTGGCCGCTCTATCGCCCCCTCGACGGCGATCTGCAGACGGCCAACAGGAGGTAGCGGAGATCAATCATGAGCGACCCGCTCTCAAGCTCCACCGCGGCGATCGGCCCCGACGGCCAGCGTCTTTTCGTGCCGGTACGCATCGCCGTGCTGACGGTATCCGACACCCGCACCGAGCTGGACGACAAGTCGGGCATTACGCTGATCGAGCGGCTGACCGGCGCCGGCCATATCCTGGCGGCGCGCGCCATCGTGCTGGACGATGTCGAAGCCATCCAGAAACAGGTCCGCGCCTGGATCGATGACGAGACGATCGATGTCGTGCTGGCCACCGGCGGCACCGGCGTGACCGGCCGCGACGTGACGCCGGAAGCCTTCGAGGGGCTGTATGAGAAATCCATCCCCGGCTTTGGCGAACTGTTCCGCATGCTCAGCTATCAGAAGATCGGCACCTCGACGATCCAGTCGCGCTGCACGGCGGGGGTGACGCGCGGCACCTATCTTTTCGCGCTGCCCGGCTCGCCCGGAGCCTGCCGCGACGCCTGGGACGGCATCCTGAAGGACCAGCTCGATTACCGTCACAAGCCCTGCAATTTCGTCGAGCTGTTTCCCCGCCTGCGCGAGCATGAGCGCCGTGGCGGCGGGCGGTAACGCAGCCCGCCTGCCGCTAAATTGGCTCCATCGATTTTGCGTAATCTGGTGCTTCACCTGGAGCCGTAATCGGGCTAGTCGGAGGCGATCCAGTTCAGGAATCGCGCATCCATGTCCGATATCGTCATCCGTCCCGTCGCGGCGAGCGACCGTGCCTCCTGGGAGCCGCTGTGGTTCGGCTATCTCGCTTTCTATGAAAAGACCGTGCCGCAGGAGGCCACCGAATTCACCTGGAAACGCCTGCTCGATCCCGCTGACCCGATCGAGGGTCTGCTGGCCATAGAAGCGGGCGGCCGGGCGCTTGGGCTGGTGCAGTATCTGCATCACGCCTCTACCTGGAATGTCGGCGGCAATGTCTATCTGCAGGATCTTTTCGTGGTGCCCGAGGCGCGCGGCAAGCGGATCGGCCGCCGCCTGATCGCGGCGGTCGCCGAGATCAGCCGCGCCAAGGGAGCCGCGGTGCTCTATTGGCAGACCGAGGAGTTCAACGGCCCGGCCCGTCGGCTTTACGAGCGGGTCGCCAAGCGCGCGCCCTTCATACGCTACAATATCGAGCTTTAATCCATTTTTCGCAGTTCTCTCGACGTTCTTGTTTCTTGAAATGTTCTTATAGTCCTGTATGATGGCGGCCGGTGAGGACGCCATGAGCAAGCTGACTCCGAGGACGATTTCGACTGCCGCCGACCATGCCCATCCCGATGCCCGGCATGGCCGCGGCGCGATCAACAATGCCACCAACCGTTACGAAGCCGAACGGCGCCAGCGCGAGGACGACGGCTGGGGCAATCTGGAGGAGGCCGAGCCGCTCAGGACTGTGCTGCATGAGGATACCAGCCGCAGCATCATCGCCTGGAACAAGTCGCCCGACGTCCCCTTCGACCGCTCGATCAACCCCTATCGCGGCTGCGAGCATGGCTGCGTCTATTGTTTCGCGCGGCCGACGCATGCCTATCTCGGTTTTTCGCCGGGGCTGGATTTCGAAACCCAGATCGTTGTCAAGCGCAATGCCGCGCAATTGCTGCGCAAGGAACTTGCGGCCAGGAGCTACAAGCCGGCCGTGCTTTCGATGGGCACCAATACCGATCCCTATCAGCCCGTCGAGCGCGAGTTGAAGATCACCCGCAGCATCCTCGAAGTGCTGCTCGAGACGCGCCATCCGCTCGGCATCGTGACCAAGAATTTCCTGATCACCCGCGACATCGACATCCTGTCGGAAATGGCCCGGCTCAATCTGGTGAAGGTCCATGTCTCGGTCACCACTCTGGACCGCAAGCTCGCCCGCGCGATGGAGCCGCGGGCATCCACGCCGCCGAAGCGGCTGGAAGCCATCAGGCTGCTCAACGAGGCCGGCATTCCCTGCGGCGTGATGCCGGCGCCGATGATCCCGCAGCTCAACGACATGGAGCTGGAGCGCATCCTCGAGGCGGCCTATGACGCCGGCGCGCGCGAGGCGGGGTTCGTGCTGCTGCGCCTGCCGCTGGAGCTCAAGGAGATCTGGCGCGAATGGCTGCAGGAGCATTATCCCGACCGCGCCGCGCGGGTGATGAAAATGGTGCGCGAGGCGCGCGGCGGTGCCGATTACGTGCCGCAATTCGGCAACCGCATGCGCGGCGAGGGACCTTATGCCGATTTGATCGCGCAGCGTTTCAAGCTGGCCTGCAGCAGGCTCGGTTTCAACAAGCGGCGTCTGCCGACGCGCAGCGATCTTTTCGTGCTGCCGGGAAAATCCGACCGGGACGAGCGGCAAGGCAGCCTTTTCTAGACGTTTGCGACACCGTCCGCCAGGACGTCAGGGCCGCATGAATTCGTAATCGCGCTCTTCCAGATTGTCGATCACGAACATCAGCTCGGAGCGGATATCGTCTAGCGTGCGATGCCGCTTCAGCACGCGCACCGCTTCCGTGATCAGGGTACCGGCAATGGTTTCCGGCGGAATGGCGGCCCTGGCGCCGTCCTCCAGCAGGGCGGCGACATGTCGGCTGACCAGTTCGTAGGGGCTGGCGGTCATGAGATTTTCCTTTCGCTGACGATGCATGGGAGCCGCGTCAGCGAAAGCCTTGTCCGTTTCCCCCGCGTGAACCTTGACCCAGGTCAAGCTCTGCTGCTGCCGATCACAGCGGTTTGCCGAGAAAGGCCGCGACATCGGCCGGGATGAAACCGACGGTGCGGACGGCCTCTTTCAATTCTTCTTCCGAAACGCCGAAGCGCTGCGTCCAGTAGCGGATTTCCTCGGTTTCGCTGACATTGACGCGCCGAGGGGGAGCGCTGTTTTCGACGGCATCGCGGGTTTTGTTACCGGCTTCGGCAGCCGGCTTGTCTCTCTTTTGCGGCGTGGCGGTCGTCGGCTGGCTGATCGCTACGGGATCGCTCGCCGGGAAGGTGCCTTCCAAACCGGCATCCAATTCGTCTTCCACATCGCGTTTCGACTTGTGCGCATCGTCGAGTTCGTCAACGTCATGCGCCGAAACCTGGTCGGATTTGGGCTGTTTGTCGCGTTTGTCTGCCATTTGGTGCCTCCATGGATCTTGCGTTCAACCCAGGAGCGACCGGATCGGTTCCCGATGGCAGCGTTAAGGGAATTTGCTAGGGGATTTCGTAGACCGGCACTTCCTGGCTGATGCCGCGCAGTGGCTGCGGCTGCGGCCTGGGCATCAGGCCGGCATGCTTGAGCAGCGCAGTGGTTTGCGGATCCTCCACCACGGCGCCGGTTGCGAAGATCGCGTGCGAGGCGGCGAGGTTCTGCACCCGCGATGCGATGTTGACGGTCTGGCCGAAATAATCCTGCCGCTCGTTCAGCATGACCGCGAGGCAGGGACCTTCATGGATGCCGATCTTCAGCAGCAGGTCCTGGCTGCCGCCATGGGCCCGGTTGAAGCTGCCCATTGCCTCGCGCATGCGCAGGGCCGCCGCCAGCGCCCGCTCCGGGGTTGGAAAGGTCGCCATCACCGCATCGCCGATGGTCTTGACCACGGCGCCGGCCTCGGAAGCGACGATCTCGTGCAGCACCTGGAAATGCGCCTTCACCAGATCGAAAGCCGCCAGATCGCCGACCCGCTCGTAAAGCTCGGTCGAGCCTTTCAGGTCGGTGAACAGGAAGGTGAGGCTGACGATTTTCAGCCGCTGGTCGATATCGAGCGTATCGGTACGATACAGATCGCGGAAGTTCTGGTTGGTCAGCAGGCGCTTCGCCGTCAGGAAGGGGCGGCGATGGCCGAGCAGATCGTGCAGACGGTCGTCGGCGATCCATACGCCCGGCAGCACGCGATGATGCGTATTGTTCTCGAGTTGCAGCCGCAAGGGGCCGGGCCGCAGCCTGACCGCCTCATTCGGCGTATGCGTGTCATTCAGGATCATCGACAGGCTCTGCCGCTCCTGCGTTGGCTCGCCCTGCACATCCAGGAACTGCGCCGCATGGCTGACGGGATCGAAAACAATGGCGAATTGCGCCGGCAACTGCAGCGACAGGATCGCCCGCTCGCCCGGCGGCAGTTCGATGGTTTCGAGCGTCAGCTCGTCGACGATTTCCGCGAAGTTCGCCGGCAGTTCGATGCCGGACCCCCAGTAATATTGCCGGGAATATTCGGCGATCGACAGGCTTTCCGGATCATGCGCGGCGATGCGGCGGACGCGCGGCGATACCGTGAAGGTGACCTCGACCAGCTCGTCGAGCGTCGGCTCATAACCGGCTGCGCAGAGCGCGCAGTTGTAATGTTCGCTGCGCACGGTCCTGAGCGACGTGTTGGCGGCCAGCACGCCGCCGCAGCCCGGGCAGAGTACATTCCACGACAATTCGAAAAGGCCGAGCCTTGCCGCATGCAGAAAGGCGCCGATGGCGCGCTCCTCGTTGAGCTTGCGCTCGGCGGCGAAGGACAGCACATTGACGCGGCACAATGCGTGGTCGGGTGCATTGCGGACCAGATCGTCGATGGCATCTGCGGCTTCAGGATCGGTGGACTGCCGCAAGGCCGCGAAGAGAGCGTCGGCGTCCTTCATGGCCGCAGATTACGCCAGATTTGCGTCGGCGGCGAAAACTTCTACGTGACCGGCCGCCGCTAGCGGGGCAGGCGAATGTGAGGGCATGAAACTGCGCGCCTGACGCGAGATTCCCATCGTCGGGATATAGCGGGGCGCAGCGGGCTGGCGGATAGCTGGCGTGTGGACTACTGAATGGAATTCGATAATGAAGCCGTCAGACCGTTTGCGCAAAATCTGCCTTGCTCTGCCTGAGGCGGTGGAGCAGGAGACCTGGGACATCCCGACCTATCGGGTGCGCAGGAAAATTTTCGTCATGGAAACCGAAACCGAAGGGCGGCTGTCGCTCTGGTGCAAGGCGTTGCCCGGCAGTCAGGCCATCCTCGTTGGCGCCGATCCGCGGCGCTTCTTTGTGCCGCCCTATGTGGGTCACAAAGGCTGGGTCGGCATGTGGCTCGACGGCAGGCCCGAGTGGAACGAGGTGGCCGAGCTGGTCCGGCGCAGCTATTGCCAGATTGCGCCGAAGCGGCTGGCCGTTGCGGTGAATGCCGTCGCCAGCAAGGTGCCGCCGCGGTCCGGAAGCGATGGCCGGGTGAGGACGCGCAAGGAGTTTTGATCCTGGCTGTTTAGAAGGTTCTCCATAAGCGACACCCGCGCTCAGCCGCGCGTGAGCACGCCCTGCACCATCTCGGGTAGCAATTCGAGATGCTTCAGCGCCGCTTTCAGCCGGACAAGGTCGCGGCGGGCCAGTGCATCGGGGTCGACGCGGCTGCCGGGCTTGGCGCCGGTTCTGATATCGGCGATCTGCTGGCGCAGCATCAGCCTCAGGAGAAGCTCCTGGGCCTCGGCAAGCCGTGCCAGGTCCTCCTCGCCGATCAGGCCGCCCTTAGCGGCAACCGCTTGCAGGCGTTCGCCGGTACCTGTCGCATTGCTGCCCAGCTTGAGCGCCATCACACGGGCGGAGCTGACCAGCGGCAAAAGGCCGCCGAGCTTGAGGTCGACGCGGCCGTCCTTTTCCCGCAGCCGGCCGAACAGGCCGATGGCCGGCGGCATCTGCGCTGCCTGCTCGGCCAGGAGCCGCAGGAAAAGCGGCGAGGCGCGGGCGGCGGCGACCGCCTCCAGACGCAAATTCTCGCCGAGCCGCAACGCGCCATAGACCGGCCTGAGATCGTAGAAGATATCGACGTTCAGCAAGGCCTCCGCCGAATGGCGGCGGATCCAGTCGGTCACCCGCAGGCGCCATTGCCCCTGATTGCCGCGCCAGGCGGTATTCTTCGCCATCACGCCGCCCTTGCAGTAGGGGATGCCGGCCTCGTTGAGCAGGTCGGCGATCATTTCGCCGGCGCGGGCATACCAGCCGTCATCCTCGGTGCTGCCGGCATGGATGATGGCATTGTCCTGATCCGGCGTGAGCAGGCTTTCGCCGCGTCCGCCCGAACCGAGCATCAGCACACACCAGGGCGCAGGAGGCGGCTCATGCGTTGCGGTCAGCTTTGCCTCCACTATGGCGGCGGCGCGGGCAGTGATGTCGGCATAGATGCTGCTGATCACGGCTGCGATGGCGATTGCGCTGGAGCCTTCGGCCAGCAAAAGCGCAGCCAGCTCCGGCAGGGCGGCGCGGGCATGGGCCAGTTCGGCCGCATCCTGCGCGACATCGAGTTCGTCGGCGATCACCTGGCCTTCCAGGGCGCGCTGCTGCAGCAAGGCGCGGGCCGACAGCATACCGATGAAGCGGCCGGCATAGTCGGTCACCGGCAGATAGCGCAGGTTCAGCCGCCGCATGCGGCCGATGGCGCGGAACAGGAAAGCGTTTTCGGCGATGGCGACGATATCGGCAGTCATGATGTCGCGTGCCGTCAGCGCGAGAGCGGCAGCGCCACGCCTGGCCAGCGCCCTGGTCAGGTCGCGCTCGGTGAGGATGCCGACATGACGACCGTAGCGGTCGGCGACCAGCAGCGCGCCGCGCTGATCGGCGGCCATGGCGGCGGCGATCTCGACCAGCGTGGCGGCTTCGGCGATGTCGCGCGCCGGTCTGCGCATGACCTCCGATACGCGCCGGCGATAGGGTTCGAGATCGTGCGGCAGTTCGCTCACGGCGCGCTCCGAAGCTTGTGCGGCAGCAGCAGGTCGACGGCCCAGCCGGCCTTGCCCTGGCCATGCATCAGGTCGCGCTGCCTGGCGATGAGAGCTTGCGCGCCGCCCAGCGTGCCGACCCCGAGCCCGGCCAGCGCCGGCAGCAGATGCCGCCAGATCGCGGCAGCGGCCTCGGCATCGCCCAGCGCGCTGTGGCGGCCGGCGATTTCGACGGCAAGAGCGCGCGCGATGGCATCCAGTGTCACTGCCGCCGCGCGCGGCTTCAGTCCGGCGTAGAGCATGCCGATATCGATGGCGGCAGCCGGCGGATGAAAGGCCAGGCGATGGCGCTCGGCTTCATGGCGCAACAGCGCCAGGTCGAAAGCGATGTTATGTCCAACCAGCACCCGGCGGTGCCAGAAGATCTGGATGCTTGGCCAGATCAGGGCGAAAGGCGGCGCGGCGGCAACCTTGCGATCGTCGATGCCGTGAATCGCGATGGCTCGCTTCGGAATCTTGATGCCGGGATAGACCAGATAGTCGAGCGGCGGCGCGGTCTCCAAGCGGCTTCCGCGGCTATGCAACCCTGCAACGGCGAGCAGCCTGTCGTGCGCCACGTTCAGGCCGGTGGTTTCGGTGTCGAGGATGGCGACCGGCAGGGTCGCCAGCGGTTCGTCGGCTGGAAAACTTGCTGCCGTTCCGAGGCGCGCCGGCGCGCGGCTGGAGATGGTTCTCGCGGCGCCGATCAGCCGGCTGAGCAGACCATCGGCCGATCGCCGCAGCATGCTATCTGGCGTCCGCGGCGCCGTTGGCTGCCGGAAGCTCCGCCAAAGCCCGGACCAGTGCCTCGCGCCGGAAGCGCTTGAGCATGGCGCTGTGCATGGCGAGCGCATGCAGGCGGAGGTCGCCGAGGATCACTTCTAGGTCGTGGCGCTTGAGCCGGTCGTGGATCGGCGCCAGTTCGTGGATCAGCGCCGCTGTTCCCTCGACGACATGATCCGGCTGTGCCGGTTCCGCCTGGCGGGACAATGCGAAGCGGCGCGCGAAGGCTTCCTTGCGGTCCTGCCAGTCGCTGCGATGCGGCGGGCAGCTTTCGTCCAGCAGGTCCGGATAGAGCGCGGCGACGGCGGCGGCCAGTCGCGCCCGCGTCCGCTCGTCGGCCGGCCGCAGCATGCCCTCGGTCAGGATCAGCGTGTCCCCCAGGGTGCCGGCATAGGCCTCCCAGCGGCAGACCTCCAGGCCGTCCCGGAAAGCAGCCTCGGTCAGCAGCTTTTCGTAGTCGTGCATGGTCTTGACCCGGCAATAGCCGATCACCGTCTTCTGCGCCAAATAGGCGGCTTCGCCGGAAACGAAGGTCCTGAATTCGACCAAAGTCGAAACCGCCGGCGGAAAGAAGAAGTCCCATGTGCGGCGCAATAAGCCCGGTTCGCTGTCGATCATGTTCCTGCGTGTTCCTTGATGCGATCCGTTTGACCTTGGTCTAATGCGATGAACCGCTTCGCCCTGCCTATAATCCCAGCAGCTGGTGCATGGAATCAATCATCTCGCACCAGGACGACAACGACAACAACAACCTCAGGGGCAGGATCGCTCATGTCAGACTTATCTCCTGAAAAGGCCAAGGCCTATTGGTCCAGAACATCAGGTCTGATGTGGACCATGCTGGGCATCTGGTTCTTCTTTGGTTTCGTGGTGCATTTCATTGCGCCGCAGCTCAACACAATCCGCATCATCGGCTTCCCCCTCGGCTTCTACATGGCCGCGCAGGGTTCGCTGATCGCCTTTGTCATCGCGCTATTCTGGTTCGCTTCGAAACAGAACCAGGTCGATGAAGAGTTCGGCGTGGCGGAAGACGAATAGGGAAGGGAACGACGCTATGGCGAACAACACCCAAAGCGGGGGTCGCAGTTTCATCGACAACCTTGGCAAGATCTATGGAATCTATACCGGCGGCTTTGCCGCCTTTGTGATTCTATTGGCCATTCTGGAACAGATGGGCGTGCCGAACCGGATCATCGGCTATCTCTTCGTGTTCCTCACCGTCGGCGTCTACGCGCTGATCGGCATCCTGTCGCGCACGGCGGAGATGGGCGAATACTATGTCGCCGGCCGCAAGGTGCCGGCGCTCTACAACGGCATGGCGACTGGCTCCGACTGGATGTCGGCCGCCTCGTTCATCGGCATGGCCGGCACGCTTTATCTGCTGGGCTATGACGGCCTTGCCTTCGTGCTGGGCTGGACCGGCGGTTATCTGCTGGTCTCGATCCTGCTGGCGCCGTATCTGCGCAAGTTCGGCCAGTATACCGTACCTGACTTCCTCGGCGCCCGTTACGGCGGCAACCTGGCGCGCTTTTGCGGCGTAGTCGTTCTGATCTCGGCGTCGTTCACTTACGTGACGGCGCAGATCTTCGGCGTCGGCATCATCGCCTCGCGCTTCCTCGGCATTTCCTTCGAGGTGGCAGTCTTCGTCGGCTTGGCCGGTATCCTGGTCTGTTCGATGCTCGGCGGCATGCGGGCGGTGACCTGGACGCAGGTGGCACAGTACATCATCCTGATCATTGCCTACCTGATCCCGGTGATCATCCTGTCGGCCAAGGTGACCGGCGTGCCGATCCCGCAATTGATGTACGGCCAGGCGCTCGAGAAGATCGAGGTTCTGGAGAAGTCCATCGGTGTGGTGAAGGGGCACGTAATGCCGTTCGCCAATGCCAAGGGCGAATTGAGCTTCATCGACGCGGTCAACTTCTTCGCGCTGATCCTCTGTCTGATGGTCGGCACGGCGGCGCTGCCGCATATCCTGATGCGCTACTTCACGACGCCGAGCGTCCGTGACGCTCGCAAATCGGTGGCCTGGAGCCTGTTCTTTATCTTCCTGCTGTATTTCACGGCGCCGGCCTATGCCGCCTTCGCCAAGCTGGAAGTGTATCAGAACGTGATTGGTCTCCACATCGATCAGCTCCCGCAGTGGGTTCAGTCCTGGGGTGAGATTGGCCTGGTCGGAACCTGCGACCGCCCCGATGCCGCCGCGCGCTTTGCCTTGTGCAAGGGCGTGACCGGCAACGGCGACGGTATTCTGCAGCTCAGCGAGTTCAGGATCGCGGCCGATGCCATCGTGCTGGCCACGCCGGAAATCGCCGGCCTGCCGTATGTCATCGCGGGCCTGGTTGCGGCCGGTGGTCTGGCGGCGGCGCTCAGCACGGCCGATGGCCTGCTGCTCGCCATCGCCAACGCGCTCAGCCACGACATCTACTACCGGATGATCAATCCGCATGCCGAGACCAAGCGTCGCCTGATCATCAGCCGTGTGCTGCTGGTCGTGGTGGCGATCATCGCGGCCTGGGTGGCATCGACCAAGCCTTCGACCATCCTGTCGATGGTGGCCTGGGCCTTTTCGATTGCCGCGTCCGGCTTGTTCCCGGCGCTGGTGATGGGAATCTGGTGGAAACGCACCACCAATACCGGTGCGGTCGCTGGCATGATCGCGGGTTACGGCGTCTGCGTCTATTACCTGGTGATGACGCAGTTCTACCACATGCCGCTCTGGTTCGGGATCAAGAACGTCTCTTCCGGACTGTTCGGCCTTCCGGTGGCCTTCATCGTGACCTATGTGGTCAGCAAGATGACGGCCGAGCCCTCGAAGGAGATGCAGGACTTCATCGACAGCATCCGCATCCCGCGGGGCGAGGTGAAGCTGGCCCGGGCTGAAGATGCCGTGATCCATTAAATCATCGCTTCTTTCGATGGCGGCGGGGACCTTGGACTGGTCCCCGCCGTTTCCTTTATCGCTTCCGCTGGAAATCCATGACATCGCAACCCGACTTTTTCTGGAACTACCTGCCGTACTGGGTGGTTGCTTATGGCTTCGCCGTCGTCGGATGGACCTGTATCGGCCGTTTCCTGATGATGGCCTTCTTGCCGCCGGATCATCCGAACTACATCTTCCGCTGGTTCAGGCTTTTGACGAACTGGGCGATATGGCTGACGGACTTCATCACGCCACGGTTTATCAATCCCCGTTTTCTGCCGCTGATGACGGCCTTCTGGGCTTTCGCGCTGCGTTACGTGGCGCATTTCGCTTTTGCCGCTTATGGTCTGGCGCCGACCTTGGCGGGGGCGGCGTCATGAATCCGCGCAATTTGTTCGTCGCCGTGCTCGGCGTGACACTGATCAACGGCTTCGTCTCGCCCTTGGTGCCGCTGGTCTTCATCCTGGCGCCGGTCTGGCTGCCGGAATTCGCGCCGCGCAGTTCGATCGCCATCCTCTATGGCACGTCATTGATTGTATCCGTTTCGACGCTGGTGCTGTCCGGGGTGCCGGCGGCGCTGTTCGAACGTTTCACCGGGCGCCAGCAGAGCGATCAGATATCCATGCTGGTGTGGCTGGGGAGCGCGATCCTGCTGACCCTGCCTGGCCTTATCTGAGCGGAGCGGCCATGCCTGAACCGATCGAAATGCGGGTCAGGACATTGGCGGTTCACTCGGTCGGTCGCGGTTGCTTCTTCGCCGGTTTGGCGATCTGGTGCGTCATGATCGGCCTGATTGCCGATCCGCTCCAAGCGATCAAATCGGGAGCGATCCTCACCCTGATCGTCGCCTGTGTCCTGCTGCTCAAGGCGACATGGGTGACGCATCGCTCGTATAGGCGGACCGAGGTCTGGCTGCTGCTGAACCGGCAGATCGAACTGCGGCCCGAGGCGGCGCAGCGGATCATCACCGGTACATTGCGCGAAATCTATCTGCGCTGTGCCCTCTATGCCGTGCTGATTGCTGCCGGATTCTGCTGCTTTGCATTGATTTTCTGGCTGGCGCCCGGCGCCTGGGTAACGGAAGGCGCACATCAGCGGATCGGCTTTTCGACCGGTCAGCACCGCAATATCGAAGCCTTCAGGACAATGCCTTGACGGAAAACCGCCGGACGTGACGTCGAGGTCATCAGCCGTCGCGGCGGCGCGGCGGCCATAGTCCTTCCGGAAAGGACCCGAAGGGAAAACGCAGCGCCAGGAACAGCCCCATTCCAAGCATCGGCCAGACGAACCACAACGTACGGTGCGACGTCAGCAAGTTGATGATGATCAGGCCAGCCAGGATGACCCCGAACCGCCAGGCAAGGCGCGTCCACTCCGCCATCGCCCTGTTCACGACCTCCGGCTGACGGAGAGCGCCAGGAGATGCCCCATCATCCGTTCGGCGCGGCGTCGTCGCTTCGGTCTTCTGATCGAGCAATACGTGGTAGGCCGGCACGGGCTCGGCGATATTCTTGATCTCGCGCTTGCCCAGGAACGAAAACCCGACATTGATCTTCTTGCGGACCTGTTCGAATACGGTGCCTGAAATGCAGATGCCGCCGGGTTCGGCCAGGGATTCCAGCCGCGCGGCGACATTCACCCCTTCGCCATAAAGGTCGTCGCCCTCGACCATGACATCGCCGAGATTGATGCCGATGCGAAACTGCATCGGCGGCCGTTCCGCTTCTCCACCATTCAGGATTTCGAGGCGGCGCTGCACCTCGACGGCGCAGGAGACGGCTTCGACCGGCGAGGCGAATTCAGCAAGCAGGCCATCGCCCCAGGTGTTGATCACGCGGCCCTGGCGCCGCTCGATCTCCTCCACCATCGCCGCGCGGTATTGCTTGAGGCGGGCGATGGTGCCGACCTCATCCTGTTCCACCAGGGCGCTGTAGCCCTGGACATCGGCACAGAAGATCGTCGTGAGCTTGCGGCGGATGCCGGTTGCGGTGTCGGTCATGGCAGGGACTGTTTTCGCATGCGCCTGGGGGAAGATTACACCCCGAGCGCAGGGCGAAATAGCAGAATCCGTCACAGTTTCGGCTGCTGGCGGAAAATAATCGCGAGGGGAAATGGTGGGCCCGGCAGGACTCGAACCTGCAACCAGACCGTTATGAGCGGCCGGCTCTAACCACTTGAGCTACAGGCCCGGAAGCGCGAGGAAAACGCCCCGGCAGATACCGAGGCGCCGTGCCTCTTAGGTATCCAAGAACGAGCGCAATTTACGCGACCGGCTCGGATGCTTCAACTTCCTCAGCGCCTTGGCCTCGATCTGGCGGATGCGCTCGCGGGTGACCGAGAACTGCTGGCCGACTTCCTCAAGCGTGTGGTCGGTATTCATGCCGATGCCGAAGCGCATGCGCAGCACGCGTTCCTCGCGCGGCGTCAGCGTCGCCAGCACCCGCGTGGTGGTCTCACGCAGGTTGGAGTTGATCGCGGCATCCACCGGCAGGACGGCGTTCTTGTCCTCGATGAAGTCGCCGAGATGCGAATCCTCCTCGTCACCGATCGGCGTCTCGAGGCTGATCGGCTCCTTGGCGATCTTGAGCACCTTGCGGACCTTCTCCAGCGGCATGCCGAGCTTGGTCGCCAGCTCCTCCGGCGTCGGCTCGCGGCCGATCTCATGCAGCATCTGGCGGCTGGTGCGCACCAGCTTGTTGATCGTCTCGATCATATGCACCGGAATGCGGATGGTGCGTGCCTGGTCGGCGATCGAACGCGTGATCGCCTGCCGGATCCACCACGTGGCATAGGTCGAGAACTTGTAGCCACGGCGGTATTCGAACTTATCGACCGCCTTCATCAGGCCGATATTGCCTTCCTGAATCAGGTCGAGGAACTGCAGGCCGCGGTTGGTGTACTTCTTGGCGATCGAGATGACGAGGCGCAGGTTGGCCTCCACCATCTCCTTCTTCGCCACGCTGGCTTCGCGCTCGCCCTCGCGCACCTGCTTGTAGATGCGCTTGAACTCCGAAATCGGCAGGCCGAATTCGGTGGCGATCGCCGCGATCTGTTCGCGGATCGGATTGACCTCCTTGGCGCCGGATTCGGCGAAGCGGGCCCAGCCCTTGTGGCTCTTCAGCTTGGCGACCTTTTCCAGCCATTTCGGATCGAGTTCCTGGCCTTCGTAATTCTTCAGGAACTCATCGCGCGGAATCTTGTAGCTCTCCGCCAGCCGCAGCAGCTTGCCTTCCTGCATCATCAGCCGCTTGTTGAGGCCGTACATGGTCTCGACCAGCGACTCGATGCGGCTGTTATTGAGATGGACCGACTCCATGAGGCGGACCATTTCATGCTTCAGCTTCTGGTACGCCTTGTCTTTCTTGGCATCGATCTCCTGGTGCGCCAAGGCAGCCTGCAGGCGCTCTTCCTGCGTCTTCTGCAGCTTCTTGTAATGCTTGGCGATGGCGTCGAAGGCTTCCAGGACCTGCGGCTTGAGCTGGGCTTCCATGGCGGCGAGCGACAGATTGGCCTCGTCGTCCTCGTCCATCTCCTCAGCCGGCGCCTGAGCGGCTTCGCCATCGGGCTCTGCGTCCTTCGGCTTGGCGGCCTTCTTGTCGGGCTTGGCTTCCGCCGGTTTCGCCGGGGCGACGATTTCGAGCTTCGCCGGCTTCGGCGCGGCGGCTTCGACCGCTGCGTCCTCGTCCTCGCCTTCCATGCCCGGCTCGGGACCGGCGCCGCCGCCCATGGTCGCTTCCAGATCGACCACGTCGCGCAGCAGGATCTTGCCGTCGACCAGGTCGTCGCGCCATTTCACGATCGACTGGATCGTCAGCGGGCTTTCGCAGATGGCGCCGATCATCTTCTCGCGGCCGGCCTCGATCCGCTTGGCGATGGCGATTTCGCCCTCGCGCGAGAGCAGCTCCACCGAGCCCATCTCGCGCAGGTACATGCGCACCGGGTCATCGGTGCGGTCGACTTCCGCCTTGGCCGGCGCGGTTTCGCCCTCAGGGGCTTCGTTCTCGAGTTCGGCTTCGTCCTTGTCCGCGTTTCCGTCGTCCTGCTCCTCCGACTCCACGATGGTGATGCCCATCTCGGAGAGCATCGCCATGGTGTCCTCGATCTGCTCGGAGGAGACCTGTTCGGGCGGCAACACGGCGTTGATCTCGTCATACGTGACGTAGCCGCGCTCCTTCGCCTTGGCCAACATGCGCTTAATGGCCGCGACGGATGCATCGATCAGCGGGGTATCAACCACTTCTTCCTTTTCGGGGGCTTCGGTGGCGTCAGGGGCCGTTGCTTGTTTCGCCATGCCGGTTCCTAACTCGTCCTATTCAGCGTCGAAAAAAACTACAAAGCCGCCCCGGTTGGAACGGCTCAATCCTGGTCCGATATCGAAACCTGGCTGCGTGCAGAACCAACCTCTGCTTTCAAGGCCATAAACCGCTGCCATGCTTCGGGATTCGTATTATTGGCAAGATCGGCTTCCGCCGCTGCCAGCTCCTGTTCCAGCTCCGTTAACCGGTAACGCTGCACGGCCTGCCACCAACCTCTTTCGACCTTGTCCGGGGCGGTGCCTGCTCGTGCAAACGGCTCAAGAACCCGTCCGGTCTCGCCGATCAATAGGTCGAGCTGCGCTCCGAGTCCTTGTTGCCTCAAATGGGCTGTAAAGGCCTCGCCGTCAAGACCCGGATGGCGGGAAGCCTCTTCTAGAATCCGGCTCTTAAGGCTGTCAAGCGGACCCTGGGGGAAAGCCAGTGCGGCAAAGGCCTCGCCATGTTCCTCCAGCAGCCAGGGATGGGTCAGCACCGCGATCAGCAGGGCCCGCTCGGTCCGGCTGGAGCGGTCGGGCTGCGGCGGCGGAGGGCTGGCCGGCGGCAAGGGGCCCGGATTGCGCCAATTGCCCGCTCCAGGGCGGCGGCCGGCCTGGAAATTAGGGGAAAACTGCCGTGCCGGCGCAAACAGGGTCCGGAGGCGGCCTCGGAAATGGTCTTTATAGTGGTTCTGGACGGCGGGGCTCTTGATCTGATTGGCGAGCCCCATCAGGGCAGCGTCCAGGGCGGCGCGGCGTTCCGGCGTGTCCAGCGGCCGTCCCTCGGTTTCCTTGCGCCACAGGATATCGGCCAGCGGCAGGGCGGCCGACAGAATCTGCTCCATTGCCGCGCGGCCCTGGCCGCGGACCAGATCGTCCGGATCCTGACCGCCGGGCAGGATGGCAAAACGGAAAGACCGGCCCGGCTCCAGAAGCGGCAGGGCCCGGTCGGCGGCCCGCAGGGCCGCCCGCCAGCCGGCCGAGTCGCCGTCGAAGCACAGGATCGGCTCGTTGCTCATGCGCCAGAGCAGGGCCATCTGATCCTCGGTGAGCGCCGTCCCGAGCGGCGCCACGGCATGGCCGATGCCGGCCTGGGCCAGGGCGATGACATCCATATAGCCTTCGACCACCACCACGCCGCCGGCCTCGCGGGCGGCTTCGCGGGCGATGGCATGGTTGTAAAGGTTGTGGCCTTTATGGAAGAGGGGAGTTTCCGGCGAATTGAGGTATTTCGCCGGCGCATCGGGATCGAGCGCGCGGCCGCCGAAGGCAATTACCCGGCCGCGCCGGTCGCCGATCGGAAACATCACCCGATGGCGGAAGCGGTCGTAGGTCGCGCCGCCATCCTCGGGCTTGATCAGCAGGCCGGATTCGATGAGCAATGCCTCGGGGATGCCTCGCGCCAGCATGGCCTCTTTCAAGGCGGTACGGGAATTCGGCGCATAGCCGAGGCGGAAACGCTCGATGGTTTCCTGCCGCAGGCCGCGTCGCTGCAGATAGGCGCGCGCCTCGACGCCGGCATTGGCCTGCAATTGCGTCTGGAACCATTTGGCGGCTTCTTCCAGCGCCTTGCCCAAGGTCGCCGATTGTTCGGCTTTGTCGCGATCTTCCGGGCGCAAGCGGGGGACGGCCAGCCCTGCCTCCTGAGCCAATTGTTCGACCGCTTCCGGGAAGGACAGGCCGGAACTGCGCATGGCGAAGCCGATCACATCGCCATGGGCGCCGCAGCCGAAGCAATGGAAGAAGCCCTTGTCGTCGTTGACCGTGAACGAGGGGGTCTTTTCGTTATGGAAGGGGCAGAGGCCGGTGAATTCGCGGCCGCGCTTAATCAGCCGCACCGAGCGGCCGACCACCCCGGACAGGGGGACGCGGTTGCGCAGCTCTTCCAGAAAAGAATCAGGAAACGCCATAGCCCCTCACTCCCAGGCCCATCCTGGACCCGGGACAGCCCCGCAGAGTAGCAATGAAAAGACTAGCTCAGAAGCTCTTTCAGGACTGCCGCGGCCTTGGCGAAATCCATCTGGCCGGCATATTTCGCCTTCAGGACGCCCATCGCCTTGCCCATGTCCTTGATTCCCTGGGCGCCGACCTCGGCGACGGCGGCCTTGGCGGCAGCCTCCACTTCCGCCTCCGACAGCTGCTGGGGCAGGAATCCCTCGATGATCGCGATCTCTTCCTTCTCCTGCTCGACCAGATCGAGCCGGCCACCCTGCTCGTAGGCGGCAATCGACTCGCGGCGCTGGCGTACCATGGTCTGCAGCATCGAAAGGATGTCGGTATCGGCAATGCCGGTCCGATCGTCGCCGCTGGTCCGCGCAGCGATATCGCGGTCCTTCAGGGCAGCCAGGATGAGGCGCAAAGTGGCAATACGGCGCGTATCCTTTGCCTTCATGGCATCCTTGAGCGCCTGGTTAAGCTTTTCGCGCAGCATCAGCATTCCCTCTGCGGTAACGGAATCGGGGGTTTTTGGAAGGGGCGCAGCATAGCCCATGCGACCGGATCACGCAAAAAGAATAACCCTTTGATCCTGTTATAATTTTCAGTTGAGAACCGGGCTTGACGACGGCTTCCGTTTTGATATGGTCCGCCCCCGGTTAGCGCGGCATACATCACGTGCCGCACCATCGTTATAATCTGTGCCGTACCGCCGGAGTCGGGTCCTCGCATCGCCCTCCGGTGGTTTTTTGCGGCCAGAGCTACGCCGCCCGCCCGGCGTAGCCTTGCTTGAGTGGAGAGCCGGATCATGGCCGAGACACAGAAATACGCCGCACCGCCGGGCCCGGGCTATACGGGTGTGGTGGTGCTGGCCGATGGCAGCGTGTTCTGGGGTCATGGCCTGGGCGCCGAAGGAGAAACGGTCGGCGAGGTCTGCTTCAACACCTCGATGACGGGCTATCAGGAAATCCTGACCGATCCGTCCTATGCCGGGCAGATCATCACCTTCACCTTCCCGCATATCGGCAATACCGGCACCAACAGCGAGGATATCGAAACCCAGGGGATTGCAGCACGCGGCTTGATCCTGCGCGCGCCGATCACCAGCCCATCGAATTTCCGCAGCAACAGCCATTTCAACGATTGGCTGAAGCTGCGGGCCCTGGTCGGCGTCAGCGGCATCGATACCCGCGCCATGACGCGACGCATCCGCGATGGCGGCGCGCCGAACGGCGTGATCGCCCATCGCAGGGACGGCAAGTTCGATCTGGCGGCTTTGCATGCCAAGGCGAAGGCATGGCCTGGCCTGGAAGGCATGGACCTCGCCGCCGAGGTGAGCTGCCGGCAGACCTATACCTGGGACGAGACGCGCTGGAGCCTGGGCCAAGGCTACGGCAAGCTGGAACAGCCGAAATTCCGTGTCGTCGCGCTGGATTTCGGCATCAAGCGCAACATCCTGCGCTGTCTCGCGGATGTGGGGTGCAAGGTCACCGTCGTGCCGGCCGATACGCCGGCGGAAGACGTTCTGCGCCACAATCCGGATGGTGTGTTCCTGTCGAACGGTCCCGGCGATCCGGCAGCCACCGGCAAATATGCCGTGCCCACGATCAAGACGCTGATCGACAGCGGCAAGCCTGTCTTCGGCATCTGCCTGGGCCATCAGATGATGGCGCTGGCGCTCGGCGGCCGGACGGAGAAGATGCATCGCGGCCATCGCGGCGCCAATCATCCGGTCAAGGACATCGAGACCGGCAAGGTGGAGATCACCAGCCAGAATCATGGCTTCTGCGTGGTCGATGACAGCCTGCCGGCGAATGTCGAGCGCACGCATGTCTCGCTGTTCGACGGCTCCAACGAGGGCCTGAAACTGAAGGACAAGCCGGTTTTCTCGGTCCAGTATCATCCGGAAGCCTCGCCGGGGCCGCAGGACAGCCATTATCTCTTCGAGCGCTTCGTCAAGTTGATGGAGCAGCAACGCGGCTGAAACGCTTCGCGTCTTCGCTGCCCCAGGTGGATCATGCCCAAACGTACCGACATAAAAAGCATCCTGATCATCGGCGCCGGCCCCATCGTGATCGGTCAGGCCTGCGAATTCGACTATTCCGGCACGCAGGCCTGCAAGGCGCTGAGAGCGGAAGGCTATCGCGTCATCCTGATCAACTCGAACCCGGCGACGATCATGACCGATCCGGGGCTGGCGGATGCGACATATGTCGAGCCGATCACGCCGGAGATCGTCGCCAAGGTGATCGAGAAGGAGCGGCCGGACGCGCTGCTGCCGACCATGGGTGGGCAGACGGCGCTCAATACCGCGATGCGCCTGGCCGAGATGGGGGTGCTGGAGAAGTTCGGCGTGAAGCTGATCGGCGCCAGCCGCGAGGCGATCGCCAAGGCCGAGGACCGCGAGCTGTTCCGCCAGGCAATGACCAAGATCGGTCTCGACATGCCGCGCTCGGGCACGGCGCATACGCTGGAAGAAGCGCGGGCGCTGCTCTCGCATGTCGGCCTGCCGGCCGTGATCCGGCCGTCCTTCACCTTGGCCGGCACCGGCGGCGGCATCGCCTATACGCATGAGGAATTCGACGAGATCGTGCTGCGCGGGCTCGATGCCTCGCCGACCACCGAGGTGCTGATCGACGAATCGGTGCTCGGCTGGAAGGAATACGAGATGGAGGTTGTCCGCGACCGCAAGGACAACTGCATCATCGTCTGCTCGATCGAAAATGTCGATCCGATGGGTGTGCATACCGGCGACAGCGTCACGGTGGCGCCGGCGCTGACCCTGACCGACAAGGAATACCAGATCATGCGCGACGCCTCGATGGCGGTGCTGCGCGAGATCGGCGTCGAGACCGGCGGCTCCAACGTGCAGTTCGCCGTGAACCCGGCCGATGGCCGCATGGTCGTCATCGAGATGAATCCGCGCGTCTCGCGCTCGTCTGCCCTGGCTTCCAAGGCGACCGGTTTCCCGATCGCCAAGGTCGCCGCCAAGCTGGCGGTGGGCTACACGCTCGACGAGTTGATGAACGATATCACCGGGGTGACGCCGGCCTCCTTCGAGCCGACGATCGACTATGTCGTCACCAAGATGCCGCGCTTCACCTTCGAGAAGTTCCCCGGCACCGAGCGGTTGCTCAATACCTCGATGAAGTCCGTCGGCGAAGCGATGTCGATGGGCCGCTGCTTCCAGGAAAGCCTGCAGAAGGCGCTGCGCTCGATGGAAACCGGGCTGACCGGCCTGAATGAAGTCGAGATACAGGACGCGGATGAAGCCGATGGCAAGGAGGCGATCATCGCTGCCCTGGCCAAGCCGACGCCGGATCGCCTGCTGGTGATCGCGCAGGCTTTCCGGCATGGCCTGTCGATTGCCGAGGTCCATGCCGCCTGCAAGTACGATCCCTGGTTCCTCGAGCAGATCGAGGAGATCGTCCGGGCGGAGCAGCGCATCCGTGAAAAGGGCCTGCCGCAGGATGCCGACGGTCTGCAGGCGCTCAAAAGCATGGGCTTCTCCGATGCGCGGCTGGCCGAGTTGAGCGGCCGCACCGAAGCCGAGGTGGCGGCGCAACGGCGCGCTGCCGGCGTGGTGCCGGTATTCAAGCGGGTCGATACCTGCGCGGCGGAATTCGAAAGCCGCACGCCGTATATGTATTCGACCTACGAATCCGTCGCCCAGGGCGAATGCGAGGCGCAGCCGTCGGACCGCACCAAGGTCATCATTCTCGGCGGCGGTCCGAACCGTATCGGCCAGGGCATCGAATTCGATTATTGCTGCGTGCATGCCGCCTATGCGCTGAAGGAAGCCGGGTTCGAGACCATCATGGTCAACTGCAATCCGGAGACCGTCTCGACCGATTACGACACCTCCGACCGCCTCTATTTCGAGCCGCTGACGGTCGAGGATGTGCTGGAGATCGTCCGCATCGAGCAGTCGAAGGGCAAGCTGCTGGGCGTTATCGTGCAGTTCGGCGGCCAGACGCCGCTGAAGCTGGCGGCTGGCCTGGAAGCCGCCAAGGTGCCGATTCTGGGCACGTCGCCGGATGCGATCGACCTGGCCGAAGACCGCGAGCGTTTCCAGCAGCTTTTGGAGAAACTGCAGCTCAAGCAGCCGGCCAACGGCATCGCCCGCTCGGAAGAGGAGGCGCGCGCCGTGATCGCGCGGATCGGCTATCCGGTGGTGATCCGGCCCTCCTATGTGCTGGGCGGCCGCGCCATGGAGATCGTGCGCACACCGGCGCAGCTCGAGCGTTACATGACCGAGGCGGTAAAGGTTTCCGGCACGTCCCCGGTGTTGATCGACAGCTATCTGTCGGATGCCATCGAGGTCGATGTCGACTGCCTGGCGGATGGCGAGACGCAGTTCGTTGCCGGCGTGATGGAGCATATCGAGGAGGCCGGCATCCATTCCGGCGACAGCGCCTGCGCATTGCCGCCCTACAGTCTGGCGGCGCCGATTATCGAGGAAATCAGGACGCAAACCCAGGCTCTGGCGCGTGCGCTGAAGGTGGTCGGCTTGATGAACGTGCAATACGCCGTGAAGGACGACGTCGTCTATATCCTCGAAGTCAATCCGCGCGCCTCGCGCACGGTGCCCTTCGTTGCCAAGGCAATCGGCATTCCGCTTGCCAAGCTCGCATCCCGCGTCATGGCCGGCGAGGCGCTGTCGAGCTTCGACCTGAAGCGTCCCGGTGCCGGCCATGTCGCGGTGAAGGAGGCCGTTTTCCCGTTCGCCCGCTTCCCCGGCGTCGACATCATCCTTGGCCCGGAAATGAAGTCGACCGGCGAGGTGATGGGCATCGACCGCGACTTCGGCACGGCTTTTGCGAAGGCGCAGATCGCCGCCGGTACGGTGCTGCCGCTGGCCGGCAGTGTCTTCATTTCCGTCCGCGATGGCGACAAGCCGGCATTGGTGGACGCGGCGCGGCGCCTGATCGCCATGGGATTCGAGATTGTCGCCACCTCGGGCACGGCGCGTTTCTTCGGCGAACACGGCATCGCAGTGAAGCGGGTCAACAAGGTGATGGAAGGGCGGCCGCACGTGGTCGACGCCATGAAGAATGGCGAAGTCCATCTGGTGTTCAACACCTCCGAAGGCGCCGCTTCGATCCGCGACAGCTTCGATCTGCGTCGCACGGCGCTGATGAACAAGATTCCGTATTTCACCACCGTCGCCGGCGCGAAGGCGGCGGTGCGCGCAATCGAGGCCCTGCGGGCAGGGAGCCTTGCCGTGGCTCCGCTCCAGGCTTATTTTTGACGGTCTGTTAGGAAGGGGAGCTATGCAGAAGATCCCGATGACCGCAGCCGGCTACCAGCGTCTGGAAGCCGAGTTGAAGCATTTGAAAACTGTTGAACGGCCTGCCGTGATCCGTGCGATTTCGGAAGCGCGCGAACATGGCGATCTGTCGGAGAATGCGGAATACCACGCGGCCAAGGAGCGTCAGGGTTGGATCGAGACGCGCGTCCTTGAGCTCGAAGACAAGCTGCGGCGCGCGGAAGTGATCGACGTCTCGAAACTGTCGGGGGATCGGGTCAAGTTCGGCGCCACCGTCGTTCTTGCCGACGAAGACACCGGCGAGGAGAGCACCTACCAGATCGTCGGCGCCGATGAAGCCGATATCAAATCCGGATTGTTGTCGATCACGGCACCGCTGGCGCGGGCCCTGGTGGGCAAGGCGGAAGGCGACAGCGTCGAGGTGGTGACGCCGGGCGGCGCCAAAGCCTACGAAATCGTTTCCGTCGCCTTCAAATAGCCGAGGCGCCGCAGGGAGGAGATCCAGATGGATCGCGCGGCGCTCGACAGGCTCTACAACAATCGTGCGGCGGTTCCCGGCCATCAGCAGGATTTCGCCCGCTGGACTTCATTGAGCGAGCAGACGCGCAGCAAGCTGCCCTTGCGGCGCGATATTGCCTACGGCCCGCATCCGCGCGAAACCTTCGACCTGTTCACCGTGTCCGAAGCCGACAGGCCGCTGCTGGTCTTCATCCATGGCGGCTACTGGCAGGCAATGGGCAAAGAGGACAACAGCTTTGTCGCGAACGGCTTTGCCGCGCCGGAAGCCGATCAAATCGCCAATGTCGCGCTGCTCGGCTATCCGCTGGCTCCCGAAGCGGATATGGACCAGATCGTGGCCTCCGTGCGGCGCGCCCTGCTTTGGCTCTGGCGCGAAGCCGCGCCCTTGGGTTTCGACCGTAACCGGATCGTTGTCGGCGGACATTCGGCCGGAGGCCATCTGGCTCTCATGGCGATGCTGACGGAGTGGCAGGCCCTCGACGGCGCCGCACCGCGCGATTTGGTAAAAGGGGTGGCATCGCTGTCGGGCCTTTATGATCTGTTGCCGATCAGCCGCTGCTATCTGAATGACAGGCTTGGCCTGGATGAGGTGGTGGCGATCCGGAACAGTCCGCAGTATCTGCTGCCATCCTGGCGGCACATCCCGGCTCCCATGATCCTTGCGGTCGGCGAGCTGGAAACCGAAGGCTTCCATGGCCAACAACACGATTTCGTGAAAATCTGCCAATCCGTGCAGGGGGCGGTGACGGAGATCACTGCGCCGGGTAAGCATCATTTCAATATCGTCGACGAACTGGCCCGGCCAGGAAGCGCCATTCATGCCGCGGTGGCGGCGTGGTTCGGGTGAGGAGGGGAAATGAGCGGAGCCAAGCGCGTCTTACTGGTCGATGACGACCGAACGCTGCAATCGCTGCTGGCAGAGCAGCTTGAGGCGACCAAGGAATTCACGACGACCTGCGTCAATGACGCGGCTGCCGCCATCGATATCGTCCAGCGCGATCATTTCGATCTGGTGCTGCTGGATGTCGGGCTCCCGGATATGGATGGCCGCGATGTCTGCAAGCAGCTGCGCCATCTGGGTGTGCGCGCCCCGGTCATCATGCTGACGGCCGCCGATGGCGATGCCGATACGATCCAGGGGCTGGAATCGGGCGCCAACGATTATATCGCCAAGCCGTTCAAGCTCGGCGTATTGCTGGCCCGCATCCGCGCGCAGTTGCGTCAGTTCGAGCAAAGCGAAGCCGCCGTCTTTACGATCGGGCCTTACACCTTCCGCCCGGCGAACAAGCTGCTGCTCGACAATGAAAAGGCCGGCAAGAAAGTCCGGCTGACCGAGAAGGAAGCCGCCATTCTCAAATATCTGCTGCGCGCCGGCGCCAAGCCGGTGCCGCGCGAGACTCTGCTGACGGAAGTCTGGGGCTACAACGCAGGGGTTTCGACCCATACGCTGGAAACCCACATCTATCGCCTGCGGCAGAAGATCGAGCGCAGCCCGAGCGAGGCGAAGCTGCTGATCACCGATCCCGGCGGCTATCGCCTGCAGCCGTGACGCCGAATATCAGCGGCCGAGGAATTGCGGCGGGCGCTTTTCTTTCATGGCGCGCCGGCCTTCCTGGGCGTCCTCTGTATTGAAGCTGGCGGTGGCGCGATCGCGTGCCGCCCGCTCGTCCAGCAATCCCGCGGCGATTTCATTCAGCGTCTGCTTCATGCCGCGCACCGCCTGCGGCGCCAGGCCAACGATCGCCTGGGCAAGCTCCTCGGCGCGCGCCTGCAGGCTGTCGCGCGGCACCAGCCAATCCAGGAAATGCGTGCGCAGCATCTCGGCGTCGTCGAATGCCTCGGCCGCCAGGAATAGCCGCTTGGCCGGGCCGAGGCCGAGCCGCGTAACGGCGCGTTTCAGACCGTGCGGATGATATTGGATTCCGAGTTTCGCGGGCGGAACGAAGCATCGTATGCCTTCGGCGCCGAGGCGGAAATCGCAGGCCAGCGCCAGATCGGTGCCGCCGCCATAAACGCCCCCCTGTAGGACGCAGAGGGTGGGGAAGGGCAGGGCTTCCAAGCGATCGGCCACCCGCTCCAGCGGATTGTCGCGCCAGTCGCGGCCGGCGATGGCAGAGAGATCGACACCCGAGCAGAAGCTCTTGCCTTCGGCTTTAAGTAGCAACAGACGCACATCTTCGCGGATAGAGAGGTCTGTTAACGCTGCGTCAAGAGCATCCAAATCAAGGATTTCCAGGGCGTTATGCCTCTCCGGGCGGCAAAATGTGATGGTGGCCCGAAAATCTTGGATTACCAGAAGAAAAGCTTGAGACACCTACCTATCCGCCCTTAATCTTTCCCATGACACATTTCCGCACAGGCTCTGGCAGGCAGCAAGGGCTGGTGATACCGGCGGTGAGATCAGAAGGCGCTCCGTCTCTCGACGCTGACGGGAAACAGGAGGCCCGAGTGGGGGTTGAAGAGTTTTATGTCCGGTTCTGGGGGGTGCGCGGCAGTATTGCCGTCGGCTCCCCGGATGTCGTTCGTTATGGCGGGAATACCTCCTCGTTGGAGATACGGTGCGGTGAGCATCTGCTTCTCTTCGACGCTGGAACGGGTATCCGCGCGCTTGGCCTTGCCCTGCAGCAGGAGGGACCGGTCGACGCCGACCTGTTCCTGACCCACACGCATTACGATCATGTCTGCGGCTTGCCGCATTTCTGCCCCTTCTTCGATCCGCGCAGCCGGTTTCATGTCTATGCCGGCCATGTCACCGACGGCACGGGCATCAAGGGCGTCCTGAAGCAGATGATGTGCTCGCCGCTTTTCCCTGTGCCGATGGAAATTTTCCAGGCGCAGATCGATTTCACCGATTTCCATCAGGGCGAAGTCCTGCATCCCCGTCCCGGGGTTACGGTTCGCACCGGCCCGCTCAGCCATCCGGACCTCGCGACCGGTTATCGCATCGAATACGGCGGCAAATCGATCTGCTATCTGACCGACACCGAGCATCCCGAACACGGCTTGGACGAGAATATCGTCAAGCTGATCCGCGGCGCCGATATCGTGATCTACGATTCGATGTACACCGACGAGGAATATTACTGCCGCAAGGGCTGGGGCCATTCGACCTGGCAGGCTGGCGCCCGGCTTTGCGACGCCGCCGATGTGAAGACCTTCGTCGTCTTCCATCACGATCCGGAGCATGACGACGCTTTCATGGATCGCGTGGCCGAACAGCTCTCGGAGGTCCGTCCGGGCTCGATCGTGGCGCGCGAAGGCCTGGTCCTGCGCCCCTGATCGCAATGTTCCGCTCGCTTGCTTGGCGCCGTCTGCGCATGGGATTGCAGACCCTTTCGGGGTTGCGGCATCAGGGCTTTTTCATTCCCTATCGTTACGCTGACAGCATCGCGCCGCGGCAGCCGGTTTACGAGTCCCTGGCCGGTCTGTTCGCCGCGGCGGAACCAGTATTCGAGGATCTGCTGCGGGGCGCCGAAGGCTATGCCGCCGATCTGCTGCGGATCGCTGCCGAGCGGGCGCCGCCGCCGGCGCCGCGCTTCGATCAGAGCTGGTTCCCCACTCTCGACGCCGTAGCGGCCTACACCCTGGTGCGTCAATACGGCCCCCGTCGCATCGTCGAAGTGGGGTCCGGGCATTCGACCCGGTTTCTCGCCCGTGCCGTCCGGGACGGTGGATTGCCAACCGAGATTACCGCGATCGATCCTGCGCCGCGCGCCGATCTGCGCGGCTTGCCGATCCGGCTGGTCCAGACGGTGGTGCAGCAGGCCGGGATGGCGCCCTTCCAGGCGTTGCGGGAAGGCGACATCCTGTTCATCGACTCCAGCCATATCCTGATGCCGGGAACCGATGTCGATTGGCTGTTCAACCGCATCCTGCCGGGATTGCCGGAAGGCATACTGATCCACATCCACGATATCTTCCTGCCCGACGATTATCCGCCGGCCTGGGCATGGCGCGGCTATAACGAGCAGCAGGGGGTCGGCCCGCTGCTGTCGTGCGGGTTCAAGCCGATTTTCGCCAGCCATTTCGTGGCCACCCGCCTGAGCGCGCAGCTGCACACCGGCGTGATCGGGCGGCTGCCGGGCGCCGCCGAAGCGATTCCTGCCAGCTTGTGGCTTTGCAAAGGCACCTGATCTTGCCCGCAACCGGCATTCGGCCCATGATGAGTCAATGGGGAAGGGCAGCCGGTTTACGAATCTCGTCTTCGGCCGCGGCATAGACGGCCGCCCGCCGGAGCGTGTCCTTCAGGCCATCCGCCAGCAACAGCGCTCCAGCGAACTGCTGATCGCGATCGTCCAGTTCGCCGTCATCGCCACTTTCTCCTTGCTCTACAAGCATTCGCCGATGGCCATGGCGATGGACGAATATGCCCTGTTCACGCCGGCTCCCTGGGTCATCGGCATCTATTTCGTCTTCAGCATTCTGCGCCTCGGCCTGTGTATCAAGGGATACATGCCGCCCTGGTTCCTGGCGATTTCGGTGATCGCCGACGTTCTGCTGCTGCTGGGATTGATCTGGGGTTTCCATATTCAGTATCTGCAGCCGGCCGGCTTTTACCTCAAGGTGCCGACGCTGTTCTACGTCTTCATCTTCATCGCCCTGCGCGCGCTGCGGTTCGATGTAACATATGTCCTGCTGACCGGGCTCGCCGCCGCCGCGGGCTGGATATATCTCGTCTACTACGCCTACACGTTCGACTCCCTCGATTCGCCCGTTGCGCAGGATTACGTCGAATACATCACCTCGAACAAGGTCCTGATTGCCGGCGAGGTCGACAAGATCATTGCCATTGTGATGACGACCGTCATCCTCGCCCTTGCCATCGTGCGGGCCCGCCGGCTTCTCGTGCGCGCGGTTACCGAGGGCATTGCGGCGCAGGATCTGAAGCGCTTCTTCGCCCCCGAAATCGCCCAGGCGATCACCGCGTCCCAGGCGCAGATCCAGCCCGGTCAGGGCGAGGTCAGAACCGCCGCGATCCTGCATGTCGACATTCGCGGCTTTACGCCGTTGTCGACACAGCTCGATCCGAACGACCTGATGCTGCTGCTGGCCGATTATCAGGCCCGCATGGTCTCGGTCATTCGCCGGCATGGCGGCAGCATCGACAAGTTTCTCGGCGACGGCATTCTGGCCTCCTTCGGCGCGGCAAGGCCGAGCGAGACCTTCGCTGCCGATGCCCTGCGCGCGGTCCACGATCTGAGCAAGGCCGCCAGGCTCTGGAACGAGGAAAGAGTGGCGGCGGGGCAGGTGCCGATCCGGATCGGCGTCACCGTAGCCGCCGGTCAGGTCGTTTTTGGCGCCGTGGGCGACGCCTCGCGCCTGGAATATACAGTGATCGGCGAGCCCGTTAACCTCGCGGCCAAGCTCGACAAGCAATGCAAGGTCGAGCGATGCCTCGGCCTCGCCAGTGTCGAAACATTCGAATTGGGGAAGGAGCAGGGTTACGGGCCGCCGCACGATGTGGAAATCCGTCGCGGCCGCCATGTCGAGGGCGTTCCGGTGCCGGTCGACCTTGCGATTATCGAGCCTGAATCCTAACGATAGGGATCTGCCGCATCCCGCAGGCCATCTCCGAAGAAGTTGAAGGCAAGAACGACGATGATGACCGGGATCGCCGGCGTCATCAGCCAGGGATAAAGCGCCACAACATTGATGTTCTGGGCTTCGTTCAAAAGCACGCCCCAGGACGTGATCGGCGGTCGCAAGCCGAGGCCGAGGAACGACAGCGACGTTTCGCCCAGGATCATCGTCGGTATCGACAAGGTCGCCGACGCGATCAGATGACTGGTAAAGCTCGGCAGCAGATGGCGCCCGATGATGCGTCCTGGCGAGGCGCCCATGAGCTGGGCCGCCATGCAAAAATCCTCCTCGCGCAGTGCCATCAGCTTTGAGCGCACGGCGCGGGCGAGGCCCGGCCAGTCAAGCAGCCCGAGGATGATGGTAATGCCGAAATAGACCAGGATCGGCGACCAGGTGACCGGCAGGGCGGCGGACAGGGCCATCCAGAGCGGCAGTTCCGGCAGGCTGCGGATCAGTTCGATCGAACGCTGAATGAGATTATCCACCCAGCCGCCATAATAGCCGGCAATGCCGCCCAACGTGATTCCGATGAGAAAGCTGATGCTGATGCCGATCAGGCCGACCGTCAGCGAAATCCTCGTGCCGTAGACGATGCGCGAGAAGATGTCGCGACCGAGGCGATCGGTGCCGAAGAGATAAAACGTCCCATCCTTGGCCGGGCAGACGAAATGGAATCGCATCGGGATGAGACCCCAGAAATTGTAGGCGTCGCCCTGGCAGAAGAATCGCAATTTGTGGATGCGCGACAGGTCCGGCCGATATTCCCGCTTCAAGGTCTCCGTATTCATCCGGAAGCGCTGATGATAGACGAAGGGGCCGACGAATTTGCCCTCGTGGATCAAATGGATCGCCGTCGGCGGCGCGTAGATGGCGCGCGGATTGCGGGTCTGCAGATTGTACGGTGCGATGAATTCGGAAACGAAAATGGATGCGTAGATCGCCAGCAGGATGACGCCGCTCCACAATCCGAGGCGATGGCGGCGGAATTTCCACCACATCATCTGCCATTGCGAGGCGCGGTAATATTTCTCCTGCTCCGGCGTCAGGCTTTCGACGGAATAGGGGTTGAATGGCGCCTTGCTGATCCAGTGCTCGATCTTCGGCGTATCGCGGTATTCGTTCATGCCCGCCTACTTTGCTTGCCCGCCGGTCAGGCGAATGCGCGGATCGAGAAGCGCCAGCAGGATATCCGAGATCAGCATGCCGACCACGGTGAGCACGGCGAGGAACATCAGGAAGGAACCGGCCAGATACTGGTCGAGCGACTGCAGGGCGCCGAGCAGCATCGGCCCGGCGGTGGGCAGGCTCATGACGACCGATACGATGACCGATCCGGACACGATCGATGGCAGCAGGTTGCCGATGTCGGCCACGAAGGGGTTCAGCGCCATGCGCACGGGGTAACGAAGCAGCAGGCGCAGCGGCGGCACGCCTTTGGCCCGCGCCGTCGTCACATACTGCTTTTGCAGTTCGTCCAGCAGGTTGGCGCGCAGCCGGCGGATCATCGCGGCGGTGCCGGAAGTGCCGATGACGATGACGGGCACCAGCATATGGGCGAGGAGCGAGCGGATTTTTTCCCAGCCCCAGGGTGCGTTGATGAGCTCGGGTGCGACAAGCCCGCCCATGCTGAGGCCGAACCAGACATTGGCGTAATAAAGCAGGACCAGGGCGAGCAGGAAATTCGGCGTTGCCAGACCGATGTAGCCCAGCAGGGTGAAGCCGTAATCGCTCCAGGAATATTGCCGCGTCGCCGAATAGACGCCGATGGGAAAAGCGATCAGATAGATGAACAGAATGGTTCCCGCATTGATGATGGCCGTCATCACCAGGCGGTCGGCAATCAATTCGCCGACCGGACGGTTATATTCGAAGGACCAGCCCCAATCGCCCTGCAGCAATCCTGACAAGCCATTGGGGCCAGGCCAGAGGCCGATCCAGATTGCATATTGCTCCAGGAAGGGGCGATCCAGAGCATATTGATGGCGCAGGAATTCAACCCGCTGCAGGGCGGAGTCCTCGCCCTGCGCGCGCAGCTCGGCGATCTGGTTGCTCAGGTAATCTCCGGGCGGCAGCTTGATGATGGTGAAAACCAGGAAGCTGATCACGAACAGGGTCGGGATCATCAACAGCAGGCGGCGCGCCAGGTAAATCAGCATGGACTCTGCCCAGCCCTATTGCCGGTACCAGAAGGTTTCCGGGCGGTACAAGCCGATGAATGCGCCGGGATCCCAATTAAAGATACCTTCCTTCGGAATATTCATCAGCTTGCGATTGGCGACGATCGGTTGGAAAACACCGCTGATAACCCCGATGGTGAAGGTCTGATCGGCGTGAATGGCCAGCATGCGATGCCAGATGCGCGCCCGCTCGGCCTCGTCGGCGCTACCGAGCCAGCTCTGATACAAGTCGTAGAGCTCCTGGGCCGCTGGCATGTCGATCCGTTCGCCGGCCTGTCCGTGCGTTTCGTGCCACTGCCCCCATTTCGGCCATTGCAGTTGGTATTGCGAGGTCGGTGCCAGCTCGTTGGGGATGGTGTCGGCTTTGGCCAGCCCGTTCTCCAGGCCGGTCCAGACCGACATGATCGCTTCGCCGGAAAATATGCGGTTGCGGACGATGTCGCGCTGGCTCGGTTTGGCGAACAGCTTGACGCCGATCTTGGCCCAGTTCTCGCCGATCAGTTCGAGGATATCGGTTTGTTCGGTATCCTCGCCCGCGGTCTCGACGATGATCTCCAGCGGCCGTCCGTCCGGCAGCAGGCGGGTACCGTTATCGTCCCGCTTGGTCAGTCCGATCTGGTCCAGCAGTCGGTTGGCCGTTGCCGGATCGAAAGTGGCATTCTGGGTCTGGTATTCTGGTTTGAACAACGGGCTGTTCGGCAGCACCGTATTGTTCGACTCGATGGCCAGGCCGAAGAAAAGGGATTCATTGATCGCCTGCCGATCTATGGCGAGCGACAGCGCGTGCCGGAAGCGGGGGTCGCGATTGAGTTGGCGCCAGATCGGATCGTTGCAGTTGAGATTGGGATAGAGCGTGAAATGCGATCCCTTGGCGGTGCGCCACAGCAATGTGCGATAGCCGGCCCGTTTTTCGTTTTCCTTCAGGAAGGTGAAATTGTTGAAGTCGATGTTGCGGAATTGCAGATCGGCTTCGCCTGCGCCGGCCTTGGCGGGAATCAGCTTGGCGTCCGCCTGGGTGAGCACCAGCTGATCGATATAGGGAAGCTGTACGCCATTCGTATCGACGCGGTGGAAATAGGGGTTGCGCTGGGCGACGAAGCGGATCGCCGGCGGCCGGGTGGTGATCACCCAGGGATTGAGCGTGGGCAGGTCCGGATTGTCCAGCTCATACATGTTGTCGAGCTTGTTGTGCAGCGCGGCCCAGTTCCGCTGTTTGGCCGCCGCGACTTCCTGCTTGAGCACAGCGGGGTCGGCATATTTGACGTGGAATTTCTTCATGTAATGGGCCGGCCGATAGATATAGAGCGGCGCGGCGCCGGCCAATCTGGGCAGGAAGTCCGGGTTTGGCTTGGACCACTCGTAACGGATCGTCAGCTCGTCGGGAAAGCTGACTTTCGGCAATTCGCCGTCGACCAGAAATTCGACAGGGGGGCCGGACGGGCTCAGGTCCTTGTTCAGGGCGACGTCTTCCCAGTAGTAGCGAAAATCCTCGGACGTGAACGGGGCGCCATCCGACCATTTGTGCCCTGGCCGCAGATGGAAGGTGAATATCCGCTGCTGCTTGACGTCGAAGGATTCCACCAGATCAGGCACGAAGTCGAATTTTTCGTTATAGACGACCAGCCGGGTGTAGCCGATCACGCTGAGAAGGCGCAGGTCGCGCATGCGGCCGATCAAGGTACGCAACTCGCCGCCCTGCTGGCCGATCATATTCGGCTGCTTGAACGAAACGACCAACGGATGTTCCGGGACTCGCTTTTCAATCGGGGGGAGGCGGCCGGCGGCAACATCGGCCGCCAGCGACGATGTCTCCTGAAGTTCGAGCGGCTGGGCCTGCGCCGGAAACCACGGCGCGACCGCCATGAGCAGAAGGGCGAAAGCGAAGCGAGCGAGTATCGTCATGCCACGAGATCCCGAATTCCGGCGGCGTCCGAGGCCCGGACAAGATGACCGTTGCCGAGATCCAGCATATGCGAACGCGCGTTGTCAGATATAGTGAAGGGATGCGGCCAGGCCGCTGGGCTGGATGTTCTTTCCGCCATCAAGAGCCGAAGATCGAGCCGGTCATTCGGATCGGGCTTCGGCACGGCCGAGAGCAGCGTCTTGGTATAGGGGTGGATCGGGTTGGAGAAAAGCACATCCCGCGGCGCCAGCTCGACGAGGCGGCCGGCGCACATCACGGCGATCCGGTCGGCGATGTAGTCGACCACCGCCAGATTGTGCGAGATGAACAGATATGTGAGGCCCAGCTCGCGCTGCAGGTCCTTCAACAGGTTCAGAATCTGCGCCTGGATGGAGACGTCGAGAGCCGAAACCGGCTCGTCGCAAATGAGCAAGTCCGGCTGCAACGCCAGGGCGCGCGCGATGCCGATGCGCTGCCTTTGGCCGCCGGAAAAGGAATGCGGATAGCGACGCAGGAAGCGGACGTCGAGGCCGACCAGAGTCATCAGTTCCTTGACCCGTTCGAACCGCTCGTCCGCGTCGCCGATGCCGTGGATGACCATCGGCTCGGAGATGATGTCGAAGACGGTCATGCGCGGATTCAGCGACGAGTAAGGATCCTGAAAGATGAACTGGACATTGCGGCGGTAAGCGAAGAGTTCCTCGTCCCTCAGCGATAGCACATCCACCAAGCGGTCGCCGTCGTGAAACCGGATCTTGCCCTTGTCGGGCGTGATGGCCCGCAGGATCAGCTTGCTGACCGTGGTCTTGCCGCAGCCGGACTCGCCGACCAGGCCGAGGCATTCGCCGCGCCGGATGCTGAAGCTGACGTCGTCGACCGCCTTGACGAGATTTTCCTGGTGTCCGCCGAACAGGCCGCCCTTGCGCAGGGAGAAGGTCTTGTCGACATGCTCGACTTCGAGCAGCGTCTGCCCCGTCGACTTGCCCGCCGCCTGCTTCTTGCTGCGCAACAGGTCGCCGACCTGGCTTTTGATTTCGCGGATCGGCTGCAGGCGTTCGCCCGGCTTCATGTTGAAGCGGGGCACGGCATGCAGCAGGGCCTTGAGGTAGGGGTGTTGCGGATCCTGGAAGATGTCGTCGAGCGTGCCGCGCTCCATGACTTCGCCATGATACAGCACGACGATCTCGTCGGCCATATTGGCGACCACGCCCAGGTCATGCGTGATCATCAGGACGGCCATGCCGAGTTCGGCCTGCAGGTCCTTTATGAGTTTCAGGATTTGCGCCTGGATCGTAACGTCCAGCGCCGTGGTCGGCTCGTCGGCGATCAGCAGGGCCGGCCGGCAGACCAGCGCCATGGCGATCATGGCGCGCTGACGCAAGCCGCCGGACAGTTCGAAGGCGTAGGTGCGCAACGCGCGTTGCGGATCGGGAAAGCCCACCAGTCGCAGCATCTCGGCGGCCAGTTCCTGGCCCTCGGCGCGACTCGCCTTGCGGTGGAGATGCAGCGCCTCGCTGACCTGATCGCCGATCGTGTGCAACGGACTGAGCGAGGTCATCGGCTCCTGGAAGATGATCGAGATGCGCCCGCCTTGCAGGTGACGCATTGCTTCGCTGCGGGGGTCCAGGCCGGCAATGTTGACCGGAATTTCCGGCGTCAGCGGATCGTAGAAGAGAATGCTGCCGCCGGTGATTTTCGCCGGCCGCGGCAGAATTCCCATGATGGACTGGCTGACCACCGACTTGCCCGACCCGGACTCTCCTACGAGGGCGACCGTCCCGCCCTGGGGGATGCGGAAGCTGACCCCATTGACGGCCTTGATCACACCTTCGGGCAGGTGGAACTGAACGTGCAGGTCGTTGATCTCGAGGAGATTGCTGCTCACCACACGCCCTCTCGCCCGGCATCGGCAAGCCGGGCTGCATTGGCGAGTGTGGTTTCGCTCAGCGGCAGATCGAGGCGGCGGGCAGCAGCCAGCGCTTCCCGCACCAATTGCGGAAAGCCGATCATGTCGCTGTCGACGCTTAAGCGTCCCCCATGTCCCTCAATCGTCAATTGCAGCCATCCCTTGCCCCGGTCGCGACGCGTTGAGTAATACCTCAAGACCACCGCCGAAACGCCGGACCACTCTACCACCCGCCGGCGTACACCGAATCCCCACCGGCCCTGGCATGCCACTCCTGAGGCGTCGAGTTGGACCTCGATCTGCTGGCGCCATATCGCGCTGGCTCCCAGCCAGGCGAATAGCAGGCTCAAACCGGCAAGCAGCACAAAAATGACAGATTGTGGCGTGGCAAACAACAGCAGTCCAAGGCAGAAGGCGAGGCCGAGAAGCGACCTCAGATAATCGGGCCAAAGGCGCGAAAAGGGGTAGTGGAGGCGGATCATGATGCTTGAATGATATCGCCAACCGGCCGGCCGACAGCCAATGCCGCCGCAAGATCAACCCAGCGGGCGGCAGGATGGGCAGCGATCCGGCGAAGGAATGTTTCGATGAAGTCCCATCCCGCGCTGTCATGGCGCAGATGGTGGGTCAGCAGTCCCACAGGTTGCAGATGGGCAAGCCCCGTGCGGATTGCCGTCAGGGCCTGGATGGCCGCCATGAGCGCCATGCGGCAGCCAAGGTCCGAATCCCCGCCCCGCCAGTCGACGGGATCCATATGGGTGTTCAGTTGCGCCAGCCCTTCCGCGGCCCAGTATTGCCGGCGGAGCTGGAAAGCCGAAATCGCCGAAAAGCCCAGGCTCGGAAGAGTGCCGAGCAGGTCGGGGGCGAACCGGTTCCAGGGCGGGACCAGAACCGGCTGAAACTTCTCTCCAAGCCGCTGCCGCAGAATGGCCTGACCGGTTCGAAGGTCCCGCAGGCGCTCGTCGAGGCTGCGGCTGGCCGGGAATTCCGATTTCTTCTCCGTTGCCGGAGCATGGTTTGCGTGGCTGAAGCCATGCTGCGCCGCGGTAATGCCGTTCGCAGCCGCAACCAGATCGACCAGCGACGGCGCAAGCTGGGCTGGTATGACGGCGAGCGTCAGCGGAACATCGACGGTCTTCCGCAGGGTGACAAGCCGGTTCAGCGCCGGTGTGGCTTTGGTGGCGTCGTCGTCGCGCCACCAGAACCGGGCTACTTTCCCGGCGGCCTGCCACTGCCCGAGTTCGGCATCCAGGGCGGCCCAGGCCTGCGGCCACGATAGCGCGGCGCCGCGATCCCCCGTCATTTTCGCGCCGCCAGGAAATGCCGGACCAGACGGGCGGTTTCGTCGGCGCCGTCCAGCCGGATGTTGCTGCGGCCCGGTTCGGTCATGAGTGCCTTGTCGATCGCGTCCGCCAGGCGTTGCGGCGTCAGTTCCGTCTCCCGGACCGCCTGCAGCAGGCCGCGTCCGGCCAGGAGATCGGCGCGCAGCGCCTGTTCCGTCTCCTCGCCGCCGGCAAAGGGCACCACCACCGCCCTGGCGCGGCTGGCCAATGTCTCCATCACGGTATTGTAGCCGGCTTTGCTGATCGAAAGCAGACAGCGGCGCAGCATACCGGGGAAATCGGCCCGGACCGGCTCGATGACGACACCGGGGCCGGCGGAACGGCGAAGCGCCTCGACCTCGGCGGGGTCTTCCTGGCGGCTGACCAGAAAGCGCCAAGGCTTGTCCCGCAGCGAAGACAACCCGCGCGCTGCCAAGGCCACGCGGAACAGCGGCAGGCCGACCGCGCCGCCGCCGGCCGATACCAGCACCTCGCCATCGCCGGCATCCGTTTGCGGCAGGCTATGCTGCTCGACGATATAGCCGGTGTAATGCAGCTGATCCTTGATCCGGCCCGCCAGCGGAAAGGTTTTCTCGAACGGCACCAGTTGCGCATCGCCGTGGATGAAAGCGGCATCGTAGTATTGTTGCAGCCAGGCGATGCTATCCAGGTCCCGTTCCGGCTTGGTGCGGTCGACCAGGATGTCGCGCACCGAACAGAAGACGAGGGGGCGCGGCCGGCGCTCGCGGATGCGGGCCAGCAGCGGCAGCAGCTCGAAACGCATCGGGCGGCGGCCGAAGGGGAAGAGTTCGGTCAGGAAGGCGTCGGGGCCGACCTCGTCGAATACGGCATTGAGCCGCTCCTGCCGCATGCCGCGCCAGGCATCCGTGACCTCCGCGCCGTTCTCGTCCAGCAGGATGCGGAAGCTGGCATCCTTGGCGCGCGCGGGCGGAAGCTGGACGAACCGGATGTCCTCCAGGCCATGCAGCGTCGGATCGGGCATGCCGCCGGAGACCAGCGTGGTATCGAAGCCGCCGCGTGCCATCGCACGGGCGATTGCCGCGACCCGATGGAGATGACCGACGCCGAGCAGATGCTGAACATAGATCATGATGCGTGGTTTTGCCGGCACTGAAGTCACTCCAGAGACATGTTCATGGCAGCCGGGCGCGGCCGGCCATCTCGGTCGATATCGAAGTCATGCAGGCAGCGCCAATCGAGCTTGACCGGCGGCTTGCCGAGCATCGGCCAGTCATAGGCCATCGCCATCATGGCACGGATGACGCCTTTATGCGTGACGGCGCCGGCATCGATGCCCGCGGCCGCGATGTTGCGCAGCCAGGGGCGCAGCCTATCCTGCACCTGCCGCGGACTTTCGCCATCGGGGGGCAGAAAATCCAGGCCGCGCGCCTCGTTGGCCGCGAAGGCCTCGCCATGGCGGGCCCGCAATTCGCTCAAAGTGCAGCCTTCATAACGGCCCCAATCCATTTCGATCAGCGCCGGCTCGATCAGGGCCGAAATGCCCAGCCGATCCGCCGTCTCTCTGGCGCGTCGCAGCGGGCTGGAATACCAGCGACGCCGTATCAACGGGGCAGGCAATCTGCGGCCGGACAGAGAGCTGCGGCCGGCCGCGGACAGCGGCTGATCATTGCGCCCCTGCAGACGGCCGCTGGCATTCCAATCGGTCGGGCCATGCCGAAGAAAGACCAAGCGGGTCATGCCGCCAACCCCAATTGTTGGAAAAGGGTAGCCAGTCGTTGTTGCGCGGCGGCGATCGAAAGATGCCGTTCCACGCGCCGCGGCGCTGCTGCCGCCATCGCCTGCCGTTCCGCCGGTGCGTTCAGCAGCCGCAGCAGTGCATCGGAAAGCGCAATCGCGCTATCGTCGTCGGCCAGCCAGCCGGTTTCGCGATGGCAAACGATATCCGGCACGCCCCTGGTGTTGACCGACAGGACCGGAAGGCCCGCGGCCTGGGCTTCCAGCAGCGCCATGCCATAGGCTTCGTTGACGGCGGGCCAGACATAAAGGTCGCTGGCGGCATAGAGTCCCGCCAGGTCATCGAGTTCGAGCTGTCCCAGAAACCGGGTGCGCCCGCCCAGCGGCCCGAAGGCGGCGAGCACGGCCGTTTCCTCCGGTCCGTCGCCCGCGATCAGCATATGCCACGATGCCTGCCGGGCGAGCTGGAGTGTTTCCGCCAGGCGGCGATAGGAGGCCAGCTTGTCGCCGCCCCGCATCATGCCGACCGCCAGCAGCCAGGGCTGACAGAGCGGCAAATGGAACCGCTCCGCCAGCAGCCGGCGCTCGTCTTCGCGCCGCGCGGCGGCTTGCAGAAAAGGCAGGGGATCGATGAAGGGCGGGAAGGGGAGGACTTTCTCTTCCCCGACGAAGGCCGTCAGGCAGGCGCGATCCAAAGTCGTGATGGCGAGAATGGCGTCCGCAGCCTGGATGGCGGCGGCGGCCTGGGCGTAACCGGCCGCCCAGGGGCCATTCTTGCGTTTCGGCGCGACCGAAGCCTCGGCAATGACGTAGGGCAATCCGAAACGCGACTTCAGCGCCGGTCCGAGGTAATCGGCAGCCTTGTGATAGACATGATAGGTGAAAAGCAGATCGGGACGGCCGGCCGGCTCTGCGGCCCATGCGCGCTCGATCCGTTGCAGGTCGAACTGCGCCGCTGCCGCCGTCGCCGCTTCCTGTCCTGCGTCGCCGGACTTGTTGTAGCTGCGCAGTCCCGAGATCACGGCGACGTCATGGCCCATGCCGCGCAGGGCGGAGATCAACAGCCGGGCCATGCGGCGATCGCCCGACGGCTCCGGATGATCCGGCGGCTTCAGCGGCGCGTAGAAGCCTACCCGCATCGCTTACGCCGTCAGGCCGAAACGCCGGGACAGTTCGGCGATCCCCGGCGCCATGGCGAAATCGTTCCGCACACGTAATGCACCGGCATTGCCCAGACGTTGCCGCAAGGCCGGATCGAGTATGAGGCGGCTGAGGGCGACGGCAAGGGCTTCGGTATCCTCCGGCGGGACCAGCAGCCCTGTTTCGCCATCCGCGATCAGCTCCGGGATCGCGGAAATGGCAGTGGCCGCGCAGGGCAGCGCCTGGCTCTGCGCCTCCAGCAGGACGTTCGGCAGGCCATCCATATCGCCATCCCGGTCGCGCCGGCAGGCCAGCACGAAAGCGTCGGCCGCGCGATAAGCGGCGATGACCTCGTCCTGCCTTTGCGGACCGAGCCAGACCACGTGCTCGGCGATGCCTTGTGCCTGCGCCAGGGCCTTGAGCGAGTTCAGCTGCGGTCCGCCGCCGATATGCGTCAGCCGCCAGTGCAGATCGCCGGGAAGCCGGGCTAACGCCTTGAGCAAAATATCGAAGCCCTTCTTTTCCACGGCGCGGCCGACCGTGAGGAGCTGCACGGGATCGGCGGCATCGCGGCCATCGCGTGCCGGCCGCCAGCGCGGCGGTTCCGGGAAACGCGAGAAATCGATACCATGGTAGACCAGCGCCGCCTTCGCCGGATCGCCCAGTGCGGCGAGATGGGTGACGTTATGGGCCGTGCAGGTCACGATCCAGGCGCAATCTGCCAGCTTCTCGCGCTTCTCCCATTCGGGCGTGATCCAGATGTCGCGCGCATGCGCCGAAGCGCTCCAGGGAAGTTCCAGCAGATGCGCCGCATAGCGCGCCACCGATCCTGGCGTGTGGATGAAATGCGCATGCAGATGACGATAGCGTTCGGGCAACTCGGCGGCGAGGACCAAAGCCTGGCCGAAGCGGCGAATCCGGTTCGGGGTGAGATCGCGCTTGAGGTCTCGCCACCAGAGACGCCTGGCGTCCCGATAGCCCGGCAGACGCCGCGCCCGCCACCAGCCTTTCAGCACCCGCAGCGGTTCCTGATAAAGATATTCCGGCAGATACAGGATCGGTGCCCGGATTTGCTCATGCAGGGCGTGGCGTTTTTTGTCGGTCGGATGGCGCAAGGACACGATCAGGATGTCGAGGCCACGCTCCTCCAAGGCAGCGATTTCCTGGGCGATGAAGGTTTCCGAAAGACGCGGATACCCTTTGAGGAGAAAAGCTACAGGAACCGACATGGCGCCAGAAACGATTACGAAAAAAGAGGGTCAGCCCCGGAGTTCAACGATGTTGGCGCCGGGGGCGGAAACCGGCCGCAGCCAGGGCTGCACCAGCCGGTCGACGTTGTCCAGGCCTTCCAGCAGGCCGGGTATGACGACCTCGGACGGCAATGGCTGACGCGGCAGTTTGCGGATGGCGGCGGCCATCACCGCCGGGTCGTACTCGCCGTCATCTTCGAGCATCCGTACCAGCCCAAGCTGTTCAGCGCGATGGGCACGGATGAACTGCTCCATGCGCGGACGCTTGCGCGGCACGATGATGGCGCGCTTGTCCAGGCTCAGGATTTCGCAAAACGTATTATAGCCGCCCATGGCAATGACGCCGACGGCATTCTCGACCAGATGTTCCATATGGGCATCGAAGGTGATGGCTTCGACGCGCGGCAGCCGGGCGACGCGGGCCAGGAATTCGGCGCGGCGCTCGCGCTGCATGAACGGACCCAGCACGAGAAGGGCCGGGTAGGGCAGCATCTCGTTGGTTTCGTAGGCGCGTAGCACCCACTCGATCAATCCTTCGCCATCTCCGCCGCCGCCGGGGGTGACAAGCAGAAAAGGGCGCTGGGTGATTTCCGGCAACTGGTGTTCCGGCGGCGGCTCCACCGGGAAGCGCGGCAGATACCCGGTATAGACCACCTTGCGCCTGACGCGTTCCGGCAGTTCGATGCCGGCCAGCGGATCGCAGAACTGCGGCAGGCCGTAGACCCAGATCTGGTCGAACAGCGACCGCAGCGCCGGCATGACATTCTTGCGCTTCCATTCCGGCGCCAGCAGACTCGGCTCGTCCATTACATCGCGCAATCCAAGCACGATCCGGGTGCCGCGCGCCTTCAGCATCTTCATGGTTTCGAGCGCCTCGCCGCGCAGGCCGAGCGGCTCCTTGTCGACAATGAAGATGTCCGGATCGAAAATGCGTGCCGTATGCTGGATGATCTCGGCGCGGATCTTCAGCGTCTCCTCGATATCCATCGGCAGGTTGAGGGACGTATACTGTCCGTCGCGCAGCTTGATCACGCCGGGTATACGGACGAAATCGACCCTGCTGCGGAAATCGAAGCTTCCGATGATCGGCGAGCCCGAGAGGATCAGGACCGACATGTCCTTGTAGCGTTCGACCAGGGCATGAGCGATGGTTCGGCACCGGCGCAAATGGCCCAGGCCAAAGGTGTCGTGGCTGTAGATCAGCACACGGGTGCCGTCGCTGCGCGATACCATGCGAGTATCCCCCCTTTGGGACCTTCGGACGAGACTATGGCATAGCCCCCAGCTATTGGCCAAGGGCCTGCCCTGTAATGATTCCCTGGCCGTTCCCGTTCCTGCCCGACGATTGGCGGCTTGCCCGGGCTGGGTTAAGGTTCGGCAAAGAATGGGAAGTACCCATGGAGAAGAATCTCTATCGCTTCATCCTGAAGCATAGCTTGAGACAGCAGGTGATCATTGTCCTGCTCTCAGTTCTATCCTTCGGACCCTACTATTATTACCTGAGTATGCCCAAGGCCATCGTTAACCAGGGCATCCAGGGCCGTGACATCAGCTTCCCGGTCGACCTGTTCGGCCTCGGGTGGGTCCAGCTCGACCATGCCAGCTATCTGCTGGCCCTGTGCTTCGGGTTTCTGGCTCTGGTTCTGGTCCAGCAGGCCTTCAAATACGCCATCAATTTTTTCCAGGGCATTACCGGCGAACGGATGCTGCGCCGGCTGCGCTACGAGCTTTACGCGCAGATCCTGCGGTTCCCGCTGCCGACCTTTCGCCGCACCAGCCAGGGTGAGATCATCCCCATGGTGATTGCCGAAGTGGAGCCGATCGGCGGCTTCATCGGCGAGAGCTTCGCCCTGCCGATCTTCCAGGGCGGCATGCTGCTGGTGATCTTCACCTTCCTGGTGATCCAGAATCCGATCATGGCTCTGGCCGCGGTGTCGCTCTATCCCATCCAGTTCTATTTCGTGCCCCGCATGCAGGCAAAAGTGCGTGCGCTGGGCCGCGAGCGCATCAAGAACCAGCGGCGGCTATCCGACCGTATCAGCGAGACGATCGGCGGAATCACCGAGGTGCATACGCATGACGGCGCCAACCGCATGCTGGCGGAGTTCTCGCGGCGGCTGGGCGTCAGTTACTGGATTCGCGTGGAAATCTTCCAGCGCAAGTTCATGATCAAGTTCCTGAACAATTTCATTCAGCAGCTCGGTCCTTTCTTCTTTTATTCGATCGGCGGATATCTTGCGATCAAGGGTACGCTCGATGTCGGTACCGTCGTGGCGGCAGTCAGCGCCCATAAGGAGATGGCGGCGCCCTGGCGGGAACTGCTCAACCACTACCAGACCCGCGAGGACGTCAAACAGAAATACGATCAGGTGGTCAGCCAGTTCGAGCCGCCGGGATTGCTGCCGCCGGAGGATCAGCTGGTGGAGCCGGAAACGCCGGTGCCGCTGACCGGCGAGATCAAGCTGGCCGGCGTCACCTTGCAGGACGATCAGGGCGAGCCGATCCTGGAAAACCTCAACCTGACGATTCCCTGGCCGGCCCGCGTCGCCGTGATCGGGCTGGGCGGCGACGATTTCCTGCAGCTGCTGGCCAGACTGCAGATGCCGACCCGCGGCAAGATCATCATAAACGGCAGGAGCATCACGGAATTGCCGGAGACGGTGACGGGCCGCAGGCTGGCCTATGTCGGTCCCTCGGCGCATATCTTTAATGCCTCGATCGGCGAGAATCTGCTGTTCGGCCTGCGCCATCGGCCGGTGACGGCGCCGGAGCGCAGCCCGGAGGCCCAGCGCCGCTTCGATCGGGAAATGGCCGAGGTCGTGGCATCGGGCAATTCCGTCCACGACCCGGATGCCGACTGGACCGATTATGCCGCGGCGGGCGCCAGCGGCCCCCATGACATGCGGCAGGCCGCGATCCGGGCGCTGGCGGCGGCGGCCTTCGACGAGGACGTCTATCAATTCGGCATGCGCGGGACGATCAATCCCGAGCAGGAGCCGGACCTTGCCGCGCGCATACTGAAGGCGAGGGATGCCTTCCGCACGCGCCTCGCGGACGGCGCGCTGGCCGATCTGGTGGAAAGCTGGGACCCGGACCGCTACAACAACAACGCCACGGTGGCCGAGAATCTGATGTTCGGCACCCCGCGCAACGGCATCTATCACGAAGACAATCTGGCGCGCGATCCGCATATGCTCAGCGTGCTGGAGGCTGTCGGCCTCAAGCAGCGCTTTTTGAGCATCGGCTATGAAGTCGCCAGCACGATGGTCGAACTGTTCGCCGATCTGCCGCCGGATCACGAATTCTTCCAGCAGTTCAGTTTCATCTCGTCCGACGACCTGCCGGACTATCAGGAGCTGTTGATGCGGGTGAAGCCCGACGCTTTGGATCAGCTTTCGGAGCAGGACCGCATCCGCCTGATGTCGCTGCCGTTCAAGCTGATTCTGGCGCGGCATCGTCTCGGTCATTTCGACGAGAGCGAGCGCGAAGCGATCCTGAAGGCGCGCAAGATCTTCGCCGATACCCTGCCCGAGGATCGCAAGGATGCCGTCGCCTTCTTCGATCCGGCGCATTTCACCATCTCGTCCAGCATCGTCGACAATATCCTGTTCGGGCGCATCTCCTACGGGCAGGCGCAGGCGCAGGAGAAGGTCGGCCGCGTCATGGCCGATGTGATCGAGCAATTGGAGCTGCGCGAGCCGATCATCGCCATTGGGTTGCAGTTCGAGGTCGGCATCGGCGGCGCCCGGCTGAATGCCTCGCAGCGGCAGAAGCTGGCTATCGCTCGCGCTCTCATGAAGCGCCCCGATTGGCTGCTGCTATCCGAATCGACCGCCGCGCTCGATCCGCGCAGTCATGCCGCGGTCCTGCGGGCGGTTTTGGAGATGCAGCGGGATCGCGGTCTGATCTGGCTGTTGCAGCGCGCCAGCGATTGCGAAGGGTTCGACATGGTTCTGGTGATCGAGAACGGCACCGTCGTGCAGACCGGACGCTATGCCGATCTGAGCGAACGGCATGGCCGGTTCAAGCAGATGCTGATGCACGCCTGATGCGGGCGCGAGACAGGAAAGGGGTTGCGCTATGAGCCTGAATGAAGAAGTCGACCTGCTGCGGCGCATTCCGCTCTTCGCGAAGATCGAGCCGTCCAAACTGAAGCTGCTGGCATTCACCAGCCGGCGACTGACCTACAAGCCGGGCGACGTGCTTTGCCGCCAGGGCGATCCGGGCGATGCGGCCTTCGTCATCATCAACGGCGAGGCCGATGTCTCGGTCGACACCCCGGGCGGGCCTTTCAAGGTGGCGCATCTGAAGCAGAACGATTTCGTCGGCGAGATCGCAATCCTTTGTGACGTCCCCCGCACGGCGACCGTCACAGCGGCGACGGAAGTGACCGTGCTGCGCATTGAAAAGGATCTGTTCTTCCGTCTAATAGCCGACTTCCCCCAGATAGCAGTGGAGATCATGCGCGTGCTGGCACAAAGATTGGAGCGGACGACCGCGGATTTGCGGGCCCTGTCCGCGCAGGGCCGGGCTTAGACGGTTTTCCTCATGAGCAGGTTGGACAGCTTCATCCGACGCCTCGAGGCGCAGCGCGCCCTGATCAACTGGGCGGTGACGGCCTTCGGCGAAAATTCCGGCCTTGCCCTCGAGGTCGGGCTGGGCAATGGGCGCACATACGACCACCTGCGCGAGAAATTGCCGGGCTGGCGCATTGTCGCCTTCGATCGCGCCAACAACGCCAATCCGCGCTCGGTGCCGCCGCCGGGCGATTTGATCCTGGGCGAGTTCGCCGACAATCTGCCCGCCTTCGCGCGGAGCCATCCCGGCGCGGCAAAGCTCATCCATGCCGATGCCGGCCTGGGCGATCCGGAAGCCAATGCGAGGCAGGTGGCGAATCTGAGCAACTGGCTGCCGCCCCTGGCCGCCAGCGGGGCGATCATCCTGAGCGATCAGAAGCTGGATCATGAGGCATTGCAGCCGCGCGTGCCGCCGGTCGAAATCCCGGCGAACCGCTACTTCGTCTATGTCAGGGCGTAGCGGGCCAGGCGCATGACCGGTCCGGGCCCGCATAATCTCATCACGGACGTTCCCGGCCTTGCGGTCGGCCACGCCGTCGATGAAAAGGTACGCAGCGGCGTCACCGTGATCCTGCCGGACCGGCGCGCCGCCTGTTCGGTCGATATCCGCGGCGGCGGATCGGGCACGCGCGAGACCGATCTGCTGCGCCCCGAGGCGATGATGCCGGCGGTGGATGCGATCTGCCTGTCCGGCGGCTCGGCCTTCGGGCTGGATGCCGCATCGGGCGCGATGCAGTGGCTGGCGAAGCACAAGCGCGGCTACGCGATCCGCGAGTTCATCGTCCCCATCGTGCCGGCGGCGATCCTGTTCGATCTGAGCAATGGCGGCGACAAGGACTGGGGCGAGGAGCCGCCCTATCGCCGCCTGGGTTACGCGGCCTGCGCGCAGGCGCGGGACGGCGGCTTTGCCTTGGGCAATGTCGGCGCCGGCTATGGCGCGGCGGCCGGCAAGCTCAAAGGCGGGCTGGGCAGCGCCTCCTGGTGCGAAGCCGACGGCCTGATCGTCGCCGCCATGGTGGCGGTGAATGCCGTCGGCAGCGTGACGACGCCGGGCGATGGCGGCTTCTGGGCGGCGCCCTACGAGCAGGGCGATGAATTCGGCGGCCGGCCGATGGCCATGCCGCACGGCACGCTGCCTTTGGGCATTCCGGCGGAGTCGCGCCTGGCCGGCCATACCTGCATCGGCGTTGTGGCGACCAATGCCGCCCTGGACAAGGCGGCGCTCAGGCATGTCGCCACCATGGCGCATGACGGATTGGCCAGGGCGGTGCGGCCAGTGCATACGCCGTTCGACGGCGATGCGCTGTTCGCGCTTTCCACCGCCGCCTGGAAGGAACAGGGTGAAGCTGCGGAACGGAACTGGCTGATCGCCCGCGTGGGCAGCATCGCCGCCGATTGCGTTGCGCGCGCCGTCGCCCGCGGCGTATGGTCGGCCGAAACGTTGGGGGCCTATGCGAGCTTCAGGGAGGCGTCGCGGCAGCCTTAGCCTGGGAGGAAGATCATGCGGGTTTGGACGTTCTTCGCGGCGGCGCTCGGTATCGGCCTGTTTTGCGCGGCAAACGTCGCTTCGGCGCAGCCGCACAAGGATTCGGTCACCATCGGCATGGTGCTCGAGCCGCCGGGCCTCGATCCGACGATCGCGCCGGCCGCCGCGATCGGCGAGATCACGCATCTGAACATCTTCGAGGGGCTGACCCGGATCAAGGAAAACGGCGAAGTGGCGCCGCTGCTGGCCGAAAGCTGGACCGTCGCGCCGGATATGAAGACCTTTACCTTCAAGCTGAAGCCGGGCGTGAAATTCCAGGACGGCACCGCCTTCGACGCCGCCGACGTGAAGTATTCCTTCGAGACCTATGGCGGCGAGAAAAGCACCAACAAGCGCAAGGCCGTCTTTGCCAATATGGCGGCGATCGAGACGCCGGACGCCCTGACCGTGCGCATCCTGCTCAAGAAGCCCGATCCGACGCTGCTGTTCAGCCTGGGCGAGAACACCGCCGTCATCACCGCGCCGGAATCGGCTGCCACCAATGCCACCAAGCCGGTCGGCACCGGCCCCTATAGGCTGGAGCAATGGGTGAAGGGCGATTCCGTCACGCTGGTCGCATCCGACAGTTACCGCGACAGGCCGGCCATCAGGATCAAGACGGCGAAGTTCCGCTTCATCGCCGATCAGGGCGCCATGGTGGCGGCCCTGCTGTCGGGCGGGCTGGATGCGGTGCCGATCGGCGTGACCGGCGAGAATGTGCCGCAATTCCAGCAGGACAAGCAGTTCAAGGTCACGATCGGATCGACCGAGGGCGAGACCATCCTGTCGATGAACAACAAGCGCAAGCCGCTCGACGATATCCGCGTGCGCCGGGCGATTTCATACGCGCTCGACCGCAAGGCGATCATCGACGGCGCCAATTCCGGTTACGGCAAGCCGATCGGAAGCTGGATTCCGCCGCATGATCCGGCCTATGTCGATATGACCGGCCGCTATCCCTACGATCCGGCGAAGGCCAGGGCCCTGCTGAAGGAGGCGGGCATCGGCCGTCTCGAACTGACCTTGAAACTGCCGCCGCCGGCTTATGCGCGCCGCAGCGGCGAGATCATCGCCGCCCTGCTGGCCGATATCGGCATCACGGCGAAGATCGAGAATATGGAATGGGCACAGTGGCTGGATACCGTGTTCAAGAACAAGAACTACGATCTGACCATCGTCAGCCATGTCGAGCCGAACGACTACATCAAGTTCGCCGACCCCAATTATTACTGGCAGTATGACAGCAAGCAGGCGCAGGATCTGATCGCCAGGGCCGATACGACGCTGGACAAGGCCGAGCGGATCAAGGCCCTGCAGGATCTGCAGCGCCTGCTGGCCGAGGATGCCGTCGTCGGCTTTCTGTTCAACCTGCCGCGCATCGGCGTCTACAAGGCCGGCCTGACCGGCTTCTGGACCAATGCACCAGTCGCGGTGAACGATTTGTCGGCGGTCTCCTGGCAATAGGCGGCAGGAAGCCGGGCGGACGAGGCCGCGGATGATGTCGCTGCTGGCCTTCCTCGGTGCGGCGGTGGCGGAGATCGCCGGCTGCTTCGCCTTCTGGCTTTGGCTGCGGCTGGATAAGTCGCCGCTCTGGCTGATCCCCGGCCTGGCGGCGCTGGCGTTGTTTGCCTATCTGCTCACCCTGGCCGACAGTCCGCTGGCCGGCCGCGCCTGTGTCGCCTATGGCGGCATTCACATCGCCGCGGCGCTCGTCTGGGCCTGGGCGGTGGAAGGCCACCGGCCCGACCGCTGGGACCTTTTGCCGGCGCGGCGCTCTGCCTGGCCGGCATGGCGGTGATCCTGTTCGGGCCCCGCGCCGCCGGGCCGCAGCTTTAAGGCTCGCTGCCGGCGGTCCCCCAAAAGAATCATCGCTAAAGAGTCATCGCCGAAGCGTCATCAGGAAAGAAAAAGCCCGCCGGGTTTCCCCGGCGGGCTTTTGAAACCCTGAAGCCTGACCGGCCGCCTTAGCGGACGAAGACCTGCACTTCGTTGGCCGCCGCCTGCGCATCCCGTGCCGCGGTGACGTTCACCCGGCTGGCCGGCAGGCCCATATCGGCCAGCGAGCGCAGCACCCGGTCGGCATTGCGCCGCGCCTGGTTCTGGTTGCTGGCGGCCTGCGCCGGGGTTCCGCCGGCGGCGACGGCGACCACGTCGAACACCGCATTCGGCTTGCGCGCCAGCGCCTGCGAAACGGCGTTATACAGCGCCTGCTGATAGGGAACGTCGGCGCGGTCGAAGCGGATGACCACCAGCGGCACGCGGCCCTGGGTATTGACCGGGGCGCCGGTATCCATCGCTGCGAATTGCTGCGCGCCGGCATAATAGGTGGCGCGGTTGCCCAGCGACGGGCCGAGCAATTCGCCCTGCTTGATCGCCGCCGAAAGCGTCGTCAGGTTGGCGCGCTCGCTGCCGATATAGTTGCTCTGGCGCGCGACGTCCTGGCTGAGTTCGCCCAGCAGGCGGTCGATCAGCACGACCGTTTTGGCGGTCTCGTCCTCCAGCACGGCGAGCTGGCGGTGATCCTCGTCGATCGCGCCGGACAGGCTGTAGGTCGACTTGATCGCCTGCAGCAGATAGGTGGCCATCGCCGAATCGGCGGCGACCTGGTTGCCCAGGCTGCTGAGCTGATCGACATCGCTGGCCATGCGGTCGAGATTGACCTGGGCCTGATTCCACTGGTTGATCAGGATCGGATTGCCCGGCGTGGTGCCCATCTGCAGGCGGGTGCTGACCGCGGCCACCAGGCCGTGATAATTCTGCGAATCTTGGGTTGCTTTGACGCGGATGCTCTGCAGCGCTTGGTTGCGGCTGGTGACTTGCTGCTGGAGCTGGGCCAGCTCGCTGCGCATCTGCTGCACCTTCTGGCCGACGAAGGTGCCGGTCGGCTGCCCCGGGGTGACGCCGGGCACGGTGAAATTGGTCGAGCCCATGGCGGGGGGCGTGAGCACCGGCTGCGGATTCGCTTCGGCGCTCGACGGCGGAATCTGCTGCACCGTGGCGCCCGGCTGGCCGGCGGGATCCTCGCCGGTCAGCGACGGCCACAACTCGTCGGACATGTACGAGCAGCCCGACAGCGCCAGGACCAAGGCGGCGAGGGCAGTGGCTGAAGCCAGGCGGCGGCGCCGCTCTGTCGGAATACGAGCAGCCTCACAATGAACAGGTTGTGCCATGCCGCGCCGATTTGCGTTGCTGTTGTCTTGCTTTGTCATAATGGCCTGAGGGCCCCCCGTTGCACTCTCGGCCCGACACCGTCCTGCGGCCAGCGCGCGCCTTCTGCGAACGGTGGTATTCTAGGGGGGCGCGGAACCGCTCGCAAGCTTCATCTGCTAGTAGAATCCGAGGCTTGCGACGAACGGCAAAGGCTGTCGCTTGGCCCTTGCGCCGGCCCAGCGAATTGAGTAGGTTCCGCCCCCATCGCGGTTTTCGCCGCCTGCGCGCTCGTAGCTCAGCTGGATAGAGCACCAGACTACGAATCTGGGGGTCAGGAGTTCGAATCTCTTCGAGCGCGCCATTTTCTCCAAGAGCACAAACCGCTTAGCCGCGTCCCGCTTTGTTCGGTTTACACAGGACCGCTACGAGTTTACAGCGGTGCTCGAAGCCCCGAATACCGCCACGAGCTCGAATGAATTTCTCGCGGCGCGGCGCTCACGCGGATAGCAGGTCGCAACGGCTTTGAACCCGCCCGAGCCAGGCCAGCCAGTACCTTTCTCATTCTCCAACCTGCCGACGGGCTCATCCACCAGCAGTCCCGCGATTGAGGCGGCGAGCGGCCCGTCTTTGCCTTCAGGCGGGTCTGCCCGGCTTCACCGGAATATTTTTGCCGGTCGCGCGGCCGGTCGATGAAACGATGGAAAAAACGCAAACGGCTTGGCGCGATCACGCGTCGAAAGGCCTCCATCCAACGGCAGCTCAAAGCGCCCTTCCAGTCACATCCCCGTTTTGACCTGATCGACGATTGAGCGGGCTGTTGCCCATCGTCTTCTTGCCCTTGTCTTTCGGGCCGCAAGTTCCCATATTGTTCCTAAGCAACCCTGCTCTCCGGCAGGGCATTTCGCTGTTGGACAGGTGAATACGAAGGTATGCCGCGGCTGGCGCCGAAGAGGCCCGCCTGCCGCGGTTCGCAGCGGTCAGGGATGGTCGGTGGCGGTCCGTAGCCGACCGGGCCGGTCGCCAGCGGTCAAAAACCGGCCGGATTGCTGCAATGATGGCAGTGCAATCATTCCACAGCGGATACGAGGGAATTGGCCCATGCCGGCCGGTCCGGCCTCGCGGTCCGGCTCTCGGCGCGGCTGCGGCCGGGCTGCGCTCAGGCGGAGGGCAGCCGCACCGCGAAGGTCGCGCCCCTTTCGGCGCCCTCGAGCAGAACCAGCCTGCCGCCCAGCCGCTGCACGATGCTGCGGGAGATCGCCAGGCCCAGGCCGCTGCCGCCATAGCGTTTGCGCCGCTCGGTCGTGCTGCGCGAGAATTTCTCGAACAGCAGGTCGCGCTCCTCGGCGTCGATGCCGGGACCATTGTCGCGCACCCGCACTTCCACGGTCTTGCCGTCGCCGGCGATGCCCCCCTCGACCCAGACGATCGGAGTGGCGCTGTCGTTGTGGCGGATGGCATTGGAGATCAGGTTGATGAAGACCTGCTGCAGCCGGTCGGCCTCCACCCGGACCGGCAGAGGGGTGCCGTCCAGCGCATCGACGAGCTGGGCGCCATGGCTTTTCGCCAGTCCGGCCATCGCGGCCATCGCCTGCCGGGCGATGTGGCCGGCATCGGCGATGACGACCGGCCAGTTGATCTGGTCGTTCTCCACGCGGTTCAGATCGAGGATTTCGTCGAGCAGGCGGGTCAGGCGCTCGCTCTCCTGCTGGATGATCTGCAGGAAGCGGCGCGTCTGCGCGGTTTCCACCTCCGGCGTGTTGACGAGGATTTCCGCAAACGAGCGGATCGACGTCATCGGCGTGCGAAGCTCGTGGCTGACCCGGCTGAGGAAATCGTCCTTCATCATGTCCAGGCGGCGCAGCTGCTCGTTGGCGCGGCGCAGCTTCTCGGCCGTCTCCTCCAGCTCGGTCGATTTGCGTTCCAGCTCGCGGCTGTAGCGGATCGCCTGCTGCGTCTCGTCGAGGATGGAGATCACGGCTTCCACCGTGATCGTCTCGCCCATGACGATGCGCGATACCAGGGTGCGCGCCGAAGCGGCGCCGACGCTACTGGCCAGCTGCCGCTCGACGTAGGCGATGAGGGCGGGGTTGGGAATCGGCAGATCGTCCTTGCGGCCCTGGCGTCGGGCATAGTCGCGGAAAATGCGGTGCGCCCGTTCGTGGCCGAGGATGCTCTGCGTCAGCCGCAGCAGGTCTTCCGCATGCGCGGATCGCTGCAATGCGCTGTCGACATTCGCCGCCCGGCGCTCGAAGATGCCGACGAAGATCGCGCTCTGCAGCTGCTCGAGCGGCGACTGCCTGGAGAAGATCGAGACGCCGATATAGGCGGCGATGTTGAAGGACAGGCTCCAGAACAGCCCGTGCACCAGAGAGTCCCAGCCGGAAAGGCCGAACAGCGCGTCGGGCTTGAGGAAGGCCAGGCCGCCGGGGCCGTCGCGCAGCAGATCGAAAAACACGGTACCGGGGAGGGCGAAGCTCGGCAGCAGCAGGGTATAGGTCCAGATCGCGAAGCCGATCAGCAGGCCGGTGGTCGCGCCGCTCTTGGTCGCACCGCGCCAGAAGATGCCGCCCAGCAGCGCCGGCAGGAACTGCACGACGCCGGCGAAGGAAATCAGCCCGACCGAGGCGAGCGGATCGCTCGAGGTGATGGTGCGGTAATAGACGTAGCCCAGGGTGAGGATGGCGATGATGCTGCCGCGGCGGACCAGCAGCAATGTCCGCGAGAAATCGCCGGTGCCGGGTTCGCGGAAATGCGGCAGGCGCAGCAGCAGGGGCGTGACCAGATGGTTGGAGATCATGATCGACAGGGCGATGCTGGCCATGATCACCATGGACGTGCCGGCGGAAAGGCCGCCGATGAAGGCCAGCAGCACCAGATAGTCGCGGTTGTAGACCAGCGGCAGAGTTAGCACGTAAAGATCCGGATTCATGCCTTCCGGCAGGCGGGTCACGCCGGCGATGGCGATCGGAATGACGAACAGGCTGACCAGCAGCAGGTAGAGCGGGAATACCCATGACGCGGTGGCCAGATGGCGCTCGTCGGAATTTTCCACCACCGCGACCTGGAACTGCCGGGGCAGGCAGACCATCGCCGCCGCAGACAGGAAGGTGGTGACGATCCACCGCGTCTCGAAGCCCTCGCGGAAGACATAGAGGCGCTGCAGCGACGGGGATTGCAGGGCATGGTGGAACAGGTCGGCGACGCCGTCGTTCAGTTCGTAAAGACTGAAGAAGGCCACGGCGCCGAGGCTGAACAGCTTGACCATGGATTCCAGCGCAATCGCCGCGACCACGCCGGGATGGCGTTCGTCGGCGCCCAGGTTGCGGGTGCCGAACAGGATGACGAAGGCGCCCATGCAGATCGCCACCCAGAAGCCGGTGTCGCCCGGCAGGTTATGCTCGCCGATCTGGCCCAGCCCCGGGGCGGCATGGTCGCTGACCGCATTGTAGGCGGCGGCGACGGCCTTGAGCTGCAGCGCGATATAGGGGGTGACGACCACCACGGCGATCACCGTGATCAGCGCCGACAGCGATGCGCTCTTGCCGTAGCGGGCAGAAACGAAGTCGGCGATCGAGGTGATGCGCTGCGCCTTGGTGATGCGCACCAGCTTGCGCAGCAGATACCACCAGGCCATCAGCGCCAGCGTCGGGCCTATATAGATGGTGAGGTATTCCAGGCCGCTGCGCACCGCCGAGCCGACCGCGCCGAAGAAGGTCCAGGAGGTGCAGTAGATGGCGAGCGACAGGGTATAGCTGACCGACGAACTGACGAACCGTCCGGCGCCCTGCGCCACCCGCTGGTCGGTGACCCAGGCGAGCAGGAACAATCCGCCGAGATACAATCCGGCAACCGTGATGATGGCGGTCGATGCCAGCATCAGTCCGGCGGATTGCCCGCGTCGATGGCGGTCTTGCCGCGCGATTCCGGCGGGCCCGGATCGGCGGCAGCGGCGATGCGGATGAAGCGCCGCGAGAGCAGGGCGGTGAGCAGGATGCCGGCAAGCCAGGCGCCGAAGACATAAAGGTGCATCACCGGAATGCCGAACACGAACTCCGCCCGGCTGAAGATACTCAGATACGGCGGTATGAACAGGATGGTGCCGCCCAGGGGCAGGACGATGGCAAGTTCCTGGTAGCGGTTCTGTGAGGCCATGGGCCGAGCTAGTTCCGTGCCGCCGGTTGGTTCTGCGGCCCGGTTGCGAGCAGCCGGTCCACGCGGCTGACCAGATCCCGATTGGAGAAAGGCTTGGTCACGAAGTCGTCCACCCCAAGCTCGGTCATGCGCTGGCGGTCCGCCTCCTGACCCTTGGCGGTGAGGGCAAGGACGGGCAGGGCCCGAAGATTTTGCGCTGAGCGAATACGCGACAGCACCTCGAAGCCGTTGGCCGAGGGCAACATGATATCCAGGATGAGCAGGTCGGGCTTGGCGTTGGCTATGGCGGGGATGACGGCGGCGCCGTCTTCGACCGCGGTAACTTCATAGCCTTTGTGGCACAGCAGGAACGTAATGGCCTCAACGATGTAAGGCTCATCTTCGGCGACCAGGATTCGCCCGGGCATGATATCCTCCGCTGCTGGTTCTCGTTGTGTCTTGGCCCAGCTTGTTCAAGGCTAGCATGACGGCGGCAGGCCGGTCGAGGCCAAGTTAGCGCGGGCGGGAGGTCAGGATCGGCGGATAAGCGCGCTGCGGGCAGTCGGTTCGGCTGCAGGAGCGGCAGGATATGCCGGTGGATGTAGCCCTGGTGCGGCTGCCGTTGAACAGGTCGCCATAGACGATACGCGGCATATATGCGGCGTCGCAGCCGACCATGATGCTGAACAAGGTGGCATGCTCGCCATAGCCGGCGGCGTGTTTGGAGACGCATTTGGCGATCAGGAGGTAATGCTCGCCTTCCGGCATGTGAGCCAGTTGCGTGACCACGCGGCCGAGGGAATGAAAGGCGGTATAGAGCGGCCAGAGCGCGCAGCCGCCGTTGTAACGCGGCATGCGCAGGCCCGGAATGCTGAAGCGCTTCGACAGATTGCCGGCCGGATCGCTGCGCAGGAAGGCGAATGGCACGCCCTCGGCGCCCGGGCGGCGCAGCGTGACCAGCCGGTGAGCCGTCTGCTCGAAACTGCCTCCGAAGGCATGCGCCAGGCGCTCGATATCGTACCGCCAGGCCTCCGCCATCTCGTGAAAGCGCTCGTACGGAAACAGCAGGGCGCTGGCCATGTAGTTGGCGAGCGCGTGCCGGGCGGCCTGGCGCGACGCGTCGCTGCTCAGCAATGGCGATCCGAGGACGATTTCCGACAGCAGGGCCGCATGGTCCCGCTCGGCCAGGCATCGCGCCAGTATGAAGCGGTTGCTGGCTTCCCGCCGCCGGGGATCGAGGCGGACGACATCGGCGCCCGATGACGCCTCTGCGGCCTGGTAGGCCATCCCTTCGGCGCTTTCGATGCGGAGCTTATGCAGATTCTCCAGGCGCTCGGCCATCGCCGCTTCGGCGATCCGGTCGCCGCCGCCGAGCAGGCGGCGCAGGTCGCCGGCGGCCTCCTCCAGTTCGGGAAAATAGTTGCTATGGTAGATGATGAAGTCGTCGACTTCTTCTTCCGGCGAGGAGCCGGCGGCATGGCCCGGTCTGGCGCTGAGAAGTTCGATCATCGTCCGCGCGCTCGAGCCGAGCGCATCCGCTTCCGCCGCGATGATGCCGGAGAAACGCCGCCGCGCCGCCTCGTCGAGCTCGCCATGTTCCTGCAGGATTTCGGCGAAGGCCCGGATCGACGTGATTCGCGTCAGGACGGCATGGCTGAGTTCGATCAGGGCCGGGTTCTGGCTCAGCCGGTCGGACAGGGCGACGGCGGTTTCCGATGCTTCGCGATAACTGCGGTGGAGCTGCAGGATGGCGCGCGCCCAGGCAGGGGCGACGGCGACAAAATCGAGCACCTGTTCAGGATCTGTCGTCGGCAGGTTGGCATAGGTGCGGGCGATTTCCAGAAGGTCCTGGGACAGCCGGAGATTGTCCGTGTCGCTCAGGCGGCTGGGGGCGATTCCGAGCGCGGCGGCGATCCGGTTGATAAGGGCGCCGGCGATCGGCCGTTTGTTGTGTTCGATCAGGTTCAGATAGGAGGTCGAAATCCCCGCCGCCGCCGCCAGAGCCGCCTGCGTCATGTGCTTTTTCCTGCGTTCCTCGCGGATCTGATGGCCAATCGGAAGACGGGGCATGGCGGTGATTTCCTGCAGGTTTGTAAATTTTTTTACTAGTTTAATTTGAAATTTTCAATGTTTTCACAAAAGTTTGCAATATGGGCAGCCTTTAGTTGCGAGGCCATCCGACTGTTCCTACAGATAGTCCGCAGCGTGCCGGTGGGGTCTGCTGCCAAGGCACGAAAAGCCATAATGGGAGGAGTTCCAATGACCGTTTTCGATAAGCCGCGTACCCGCCGTGCTTTTCTGCAGGCGGGTTCCGTTCTGGCCGGTGGCGCCTTGCTGCCGTCCGGTCTGATCCTGCCCGCATTCGCCGCAGAGCATCCTGCGCTGGGCACCTATCCCGCCGGTTCCTCTGGCGATTCGGTGTTTGTCGGCATTTCGGTGCCGCGCACCGGCACCTATGCCGCGTCGGGCGAGGATCTGATCAAGGGCTACGTGCTTGCCATCGAGCATCTCAATGCCGGCCATGACCTGATGCACAAGATTTCGCCGAACCTCAAGAAGGGGGTGCTCGGCAAAACCGTCAAATACGGCATCGCCGACAGCCAGGCCAAGCCGAACACGGCGGTTCAGGCGCTGTCGAAGTTCATCAGCGAGAACAAGGCCGTGATGATGACCGGCTCGGTTTCGAGCGCCGAGGCGGTGGCCAACAACAAGCTGGCGCAGCGCGAGAAGGTGATCTACCTGCCGGGCATCTCCGGCTCGAACGATACGACCGGCAAGGACTGCGTGCGTTACTCCTTCCGCGAATGCTTCTACGCCGAAACCGCGGCCAAGGCGATCGCGCCGGTGCTGATCAAGAATATCGGCAAGAACAAGAAGATCGCCTTCCTGACGCCCGATTATACCTACGGCCACACCGTGCGGCAGTCGATGGAAGAGCATCTGAAGGCCGGCGGCTGGACCGTTGCGACCAACCAGGTCTCGCCGCTCGGCACCACCGATTTCAGCTCTTACCTGCTGAATGTGGCCAATAGCGGCGCCGATGTGGTGATCAACATCAATTTCGGCCGCGACGCGGTTCTGTCGATCAAGCAGGCCAAGGACTTCGGCATCATCGGCAAGATGACGCTGGTTGTGCCCTACAATACGCCGTTCCTGGCGAAGGAAGTCGGGGCGGACATCATGGCCGGCGTGTTTGCCGCCACCGATTACTGGTGGACCCTGGAAGAGAAGTTCCCGCTCGCCAAGATGTTCAACGATGCCTTCCGGGGCAAGTACAAGTCCAATCCGGAATGGGGCGCCAACGCGGCCTATATGCAGGTCGCCATGTGGGCCGACGCCGTCGAACGCGCCAAGACCTTCTATCCGCCGGAAGTCATCAAGGCGTACGAAGCCGGCTACAAGGTCCAGTCCACGGTGGGCGAGGTCTGGTTCCGCGGTGCCGACCATCAGCTGGTACGCCCGGTCATCGTCACGCGCGGCAAGAAGCCGGCCGATATGAAGGGTCCGGACGACTACTATGACGTGGTTGACGTGGTCCCGGGTGAGGGGCTGATGCAGGCACCCGATGCGTTCGGATGCAAGCTCGGCGACTATACCTGATCCATCGTTGAATTCGTGATCCGTGCGCGGGGTTGAGGAATGCTCTCGTGGCCTAATTTTATTTCACAGATGTTTAACGGGCTGGTGCTCGGCGCTCTGCTGGCGCTGATCAGTTCCGGTCTGACGATCATCTATGGCACGCTGGGTGTCCTCAACCTCGCGCACGGCGCGATGTTCATGATCGGCGGTTACGCCGGTTACGTTGCCTACCAGTTATCCGGATCATTCCTCGTCGCCATCGCGGCCGGCGCCATCTTCATGATGTTCGTCGGAATCGTGATGGAGCGGCTGATCATCCGGCATTTCTACAGCCGGCCGCATGAAGACCAGATTCTGGTCACCTTCGGGCTCGGCATCGTCTATGTCGAGACGATCCGTTTCTTCTTCGGCAGCCTGTCGAAATCGGTGCCGGCGCCAAGCTGGGCAACCGGCATCACCAATCTCGGCTTCATGATCTATCCGACCTATCGCCTGGCGGTGATCGGCATCGTGGCGATCGCCTTGCTGGTGCTGTATCTCCTGCTGTACCGCACCAAGCTCGGCATGATCGTCCGCGCCGGCATCGAGGATGCGGTGATGGTCGGATCGCTCGGCATCAATGTCTATCGCGTCTTCATGATCGTGTTCGGCATTGGCGCCATGGCGGCCGGCTTTGCCGGCATCGTCAACGTGCCGGTGGCGCCGATCACGCCGGATATCGGCGAGGCGATCCTGGTGGAAGCCTTCGTAGTGGTGGTGATCGGCGGCGTCGGCTCGTTTCCGGGCGCCGTACTCGGCGGCCTGATCGCGGGCGAAATCCTCAGTATTACGGCGATGTTCGATCCAAGCTTATCTCAAGCCATGCTGTTTGCAGTGATGACACTGGTACTCATGTTGCGTCCACACGGACTGCTCGGCTCGCAGGGACGGTCGTGACCATGGTAAAGCGCACTTTGCTCCGCCGCCGCTGGCTGCCGGATCTCCTGACCGCGCTCGGCCTGCTGATCGCGCCCTACATCCTGCCATTCGCCGGCTTCGTTCCGGATACGATGAACCGTATTCTGGTCTTCGGCCTGTTCGGCATCGGTTTCGACCTGCTGTTCGGCTATACCGGCCTGCTGTCTTTCGGCCAGTCGGCCTTTTTCGGCACCGGCGGCTTTTTCGCGGCCTATCTGCTGACCCGGGCCGGCCTGTCCAGCGTGGTGCTGGGGCTGGCGATCGGCACCGTGGTGGCGGCGATCACGGGCTATCTGATCGGCTTTATCGCCTTGCGGCGGACGGGCATCTATTTCGCCATGATCACGGTGGCGATCGCCGAGGTGTTCTTCTTCGTCGAGAACTCGCCGCTGGCAGCTTTCACCGGGGGCGAGAACGGCCTTCCGGGCGTGCCGTCGCCGACCTTCTATCTCGGCTTCACCACCATCCATATCACCAGCGGCTGGTCGATGTATGGCTTCATTGCCGTCTGCTATCTGATCGGCATGGTGATTGCCCGGCAGATCGTGCGCTCGCCGGTGGGCCACATCCTGATTGCGATCCGTGACAATCCTCAGCGCGCCGCGGCGGTCGGCCACGACGTGCAGAAGTACAAGCATCTCGTCTTCGTCATCGCTGCGGCTTATGCCGGCCTGGCGGGCGGTCTGCTCGGCGTGCTTCAAGGTTACATGCCGCCCGAGGCGTTCACCTTCGACACTTCGGGACAATTGGTGATGCAGGCCGTGATCGGCGGTCTGGGCACGCTGTTCGGGCCCCTGGTCGGCGCCACGGTGTGGCTCTACCTGCGCGACTTCCTGCAGGGGCCGCTGGCTTTGGGCGCCTCGTGGAAACTGGCGCTGGGTGTGATTTTCGTGCTGCTCGTCTGCTTCCTGCGGCGCGGCATCATCGGCGCGCTCAAGGACCTTTGGGCGCTGACCGTGACGCGCGGTGCCGCCGAAGCACAGCCGGCGGAAGCGTCGGCTGCCGAAACGGCGGCCGCCATGGCGGCGCCGCTGCCGCCCAGCAGTCACGCCCTGACCGGCTCGTCGGGGCCGATCCTGCAGGTCAAGGGGGTGACCAAGCGCTATGGCGGCCTCGTCGCCAACGGAGACATCGACTTTACGGTGCAGCACGGCGAATTGCGGGCTGTTATCGGTCCGAACGGCGCCGGCAAATCGACCTTCTTCAAGCTGCTCACCTGTGAAGTGGCGCCGACCTCCGGGACCATCATCTTCGAAGGCCGCGACATCACCGGCATGAGCGTTACCGATGTGTGCCAGTTGGGGTTGACCAAGAGCTACCAGGTCAATCAGCTCTTCTCCAACCTGACCGTCCGCGAGAATCTCACCATAGCGGCACTGGCGGAGGCCCGCGGCCGGTTCCGCGTCGATGTTCTGCGCAATGTCGACACCATGCCTGGCGTGAGCGAGCAGGTGATGCATACCGCCGCGCTGGTCAACCTCACGCATCGGCTGGACATTCCCGTCTCGGCGCTAGCCTATGGCGAGAAGCGGCGGCTTGAAATCGGTTTGGCGTTGGCAACCTCGCCGAGCCTGCTGCTGCTGGACGAGCCTCTGGCCGGTATGAGCCCGAGCGAACGTGTCGAAACCGTGAAACTGTTGAAGTCGATCCGGCAGGGCCGCACGCTCGTCATTATCGAACACGACATGGATGCGATTTTCGAGATGGCGGAGCGTATCACCGTGCTGCATGAGGGCAGGGTGCTGGTCGAAGGAACGCCGGCGGAAATCCAGGGGAACAAGATGGTTCAGGAAGCCTATCTCGGCGGGGTGCTGGAATGAGCTTGCTGGAGGCTAAGGCGCTCAACACCTATTACGGGGATTCGCATATCCTTTTCGATGTTTCCTTGCGGGTGGAGCGCAACGAAGTGGTGGCTCTGCTTGGCCGCAACGGCGCCGGCAAGAGCACCACGCTGAAAAGCCTGATGGGCGTTGTGCGGCCGCGTAGCGGCTCGGTGATCTTCGACGACAACGACGTCACCGGCAAGCCGAGCCATGCCATTGCGCTGGCCGGCATGCAACTCGTCCACGAGGAGCGCCGCATCTTCGGCAGCCTGAATGTCGAGGAGAATCTCGTTCTGGCCGGCCTGACGGCGCAGAATAAATGGCCGCTGGAGCGGATTTACGAGATGTTTCCGCGGCTGAAGGAACGCCGTAGCAGCCGGGGAACCGATCTATCCGGCGGCGAGCAGCAGATGCTGGCGATTGCCCGCGCCTTGATCCGCGATCCCAAGATCATCCTGCTGGACGAGCCGTTCGAGGGTCTCGCGCCGGTCATTGTCCATGATCTGATGCGGGCCTGCCGCGACCTCGCCGCAGCGGGGCAAACCATCGTTCTGGTCGAGCAGAATCTGGCAGCCACGCTGGCGCTCGCGCAGCGGGTCTATGTGATCAACAACGGCCATGTCGTGCATGAGGGCTCGGCCGCCGATATCCGGCAGCAGCCCGATATCCTGCAACGGTATCTGGGCGTCTGATCGCACGGCAGAGGCCGCGTATGCGGCATAGTCTGCGACGTTGAGGCAAACGCCTCAGCGCGAATCAGTCCCCGGAATCGGCCAGCGCGGCCAGTGCGTCCGGGTTGTCGATGCTGACGCGGTCGGCGTTCAGCAAGCTGATGATGTTCGATTTCCGCAGCTTGGTGAAGCAGCGGCTGACCGTCTCGATGGTCAGTCCGAGATAGTCGCCGACTTCCGCACGGGTCATCGGCAGCAGCAGGGGATTGGTGACGGCGCCGCGGGTTTTGGCGCGCTCGATCTGCATCAGCAGGAATGTCGATATCCGTTCCATCGCCGTCTTGCGGCCGAGCAGCAGGATCTGATCCTGCGCTGCTTCCAGCTCGGTGGTCGCGACCGTGAGCAGCCGGTGTTCCAAAGTCGGAATGCGGGCGAGCAGATCATGGAAGGCGCGGCGCACGAAGCGGCAGACCCGTGCATCGGTGAGCGTCTCGGCGCTGACCGAATGCTGAGCGCGGGCATTGAAGCCGAGGAAATCGCCCGGACCCAGGAAGCCGGTGATCTGGCGGCGGCCATCGGCCATGGATTTCGAGAGCGCAACGCTGCCGGCGGTGATGTTGTAGACGTATTCCGCGTCGTCGCCTTCATGGAAGATCATCTGGCGCGGCTTGAAGGCGAGGTTGGTGGTCAGGCTGGCGACGTCCGCCTGCTCGTCCGCCGTCAACGGCGCGCAGATCGTCAGGCTGCGGGCCGTGCAGTTGGCGCAAACATCCGGCAGTTCCGCCGTGGCCGGCCGTGGGCGCGGCTGCATCGCTACGACGTTGTGGCCGCTGATCATCTGAAGCTCCCACTTCTTCCGACAGGAAATATGCATCTCAAGCCACTATTTATTTTACGGAGTGAAGGCGTTTTTTCATAGCCTGCTTCCACTGCGACAAATCGTCCGAGGACAGGCGATCACGCGCAAGCGGAAGAATGATGGCCTCTTCCCAGGCAAGATGGCGGCGTTGGCGCTCGGCAAAGGCGCGCAGCGCCACCAGCGTCGCGGCCGCTTCGCCATCGGACAGTCCAGTTGCAATTTCGTCGCATTTCGCGGCAAGCAGCAAAGCCTCCTGCCGGTCGCGCCGATGCTCTTCCATGAGCTGCCGGATCGCTTCATCCAGGTCGTCGCCAAGCAGAAGGCGGGGCTGCAGTTTCACCAACAGGCCATCCTCTTCCTCGGTGATCACGGCCAGATAGTCGTGGCGCAGAAAGCCAGCCAACGCCGCCGCGATATTGCGGGCAAGGGCTGGCGGCGTGTTCGGCAACGCGTCCATGATGGCGCAAACCGCGACGAGCGAGAGCCGCTGGCCGGCAAGAATATCGAATGGCGAACCGTCCTGCGCCGCGCCGCCGAGCGCGGCGAAAAGCCGCAATAAGGCCGGCGTTACCGATTGGCGCAGTTCGACGAGGTTGCCGGCTGGATTCATAACGCCACGGTGGTGCATGCCGGTGCCGGCGGCATTGATCAGGATCAACACCTTATAATGGTTTTGAAGTAAGCTCCTGCGATGGATTGGCATTGGTTTCTTTCCGCCTGCACGGCCTTCGCCAGGGGCGATGTGGCGACGGCAATGACGGGCTTCGGCTTGCCGGCCGGTCTGTTCCTGATGGGGTTGATCGGCGGCGCGGCGCATTGCGCCGGCATGTGCGGGCCTTTCGTGCTGGCGCAGGTCGGCAATCGGCTGGCGGCAACGCCGGTCGATCAGGCGACGCGGCTGGTGCGGCTGCGCGGTGCCGCCTTGCTGCCGTACCATTTCGGCCGCCTGACGACCTATACCGCCTTGGGCGCGGCGGCGCCGGTGGCTGCCGGTGGCATCGGCTCGCTACTGATCGGCGGGCAGGTGCCGGCCTTTGCCCTAATAGCCGCCAGCCTGGTGTTCCTGACCCTGGCCGCCGATCAGCTCCTGCCGAAACGTTCGGTGGCCGGTTTCGGCAGCATCGCCGGCGTTTGGCATCGCCTGCTGGCGCCGTTCTTTGCGAAACCGACAGGGGCTTCGGGTTACGTGCTTGGCGTGGGGCTCGGCTTCCTGCCCTGCGGCATGCTCTATTCGGCGCTGCTGCTTGTCGGCGCCAGCGGCGACTGGCGGCGCGGCGCGCTCGGCATGGCGGCATTCTCGCTCGGCACCATGCCGGCCTTGTTCGCCGTCGGCGGATTGGGCGTGGTGCTGAGGCAGCGGCTGCGCCAATCCCTGCGGCGTTTCCTGGTGCCGATCCTGATCTTCAACGCCGTATTGGCGGCATTGATGGCCTGGCGCTGGCTGGCGGCCAGCTAACCGACCAAATCCTTGTAGGCATGCCAGGTGGCATGCGCCACCAACGGGAACAGCAATCCCAGCCCGACGAAGAAGGTGGCCAGCCCGATGGCGGTGAACAGAACGATGAGCCCGGCCCAGAGGGCCATGGCCTTCGGGTTTTTCCGTACCGTCCGCAGGCTGCACAGCATCGCCGAAACCACGTCGATGTCGCGATCGAGCAGCATCGGCAGCGAGATCGCCGAAACGGCAAAGACCAGCGCCGCAAAACCGGCGCCAAGCATGGCACCGATCACCAGGAACGGCAGATTTTCCGCATCGATCAGATAAAACGGGATGGCTTCCAGCGGCGGCACCTCGCCATGGAAATACAGTGCAAACCACAGCAGTGCGATCCGCGTCCAGGCGAAATGCAGCAACAGCAGCACGACGCCGAAGGTTGCCACCTGCATCGGCCGCCGCCAGGCGGTCACCGCGATGACAAGGCCGGTCGGCTCGCCGGCTTGCAGGCGGCGGCTGGTATCGTAGAGCCCGACGGCGATCAGCGGGGCGAGCAGAAAGAAACCGCCGGCCAGGGGCAGAACCAGATAGGGCAAATCCGCCTGCCAAAGTCCAAGCACCAGGAGGTAGCTGACCAGAACCAGGCCGCTGCCATAACCGAGGCTGACAACCGGCGTGCTGGCGAGATCGCGCCAGCCCGACGCCAGCCATTGCCAGGGCTGGTCCGGGCGCACCTGCCGCACGACGATGGACCGGGTAAGCGGAATCGGCTGACTGATGCTGGCCATAGTCAAGTACCTCCCAGACGTCTTTCCCATTCTGCGGCGATACGTCGCAAACTTTAGCCGGTATTGCATAGGTTTGCCCGTCGGCGTTTGACATGGGTCAATGCCGGAATCGGGGGCGGGGCCAAGTATGCCGCCGCCGGACGGGTCTGTTCCCGTCCGGGCGCCATAGCGAGGACTGCATGACCGCACTAGCCGCCGCCCCGAACCGGGCAACCTTCGAACCCTATATCGAGGACGTCGTCCGCGCCTTCGTGATCGCCACCATATTCTGGGGCGTCGCAGCGTTCGCCGCCGGCGTTTATGTCGCTCTGCAGTTGGCCTTTCCGCAGCTCAATCTCGGGCTGGAATGGACCACCTTCGGCCGGCTGCGGCCCCTGCATACCTCGGCAGCGATCTTTGCCTTCGGCGGTAACGCCTTGCTCGGCTCGTCGCTTTACGTCGTGCAGCGCACCTGCCGGGCGCGCCTGTTCGGCGGCGCCTCGGTCGGCTGGTTCCTGTTCTTCGGCTATCAGCTCTTCATCGTGCTCGCGGCGCTCGGATACGTCTTCGGGATTACCCAGAGTCGGGAATATGCCGAGCCGGAATGGTTCGTCGATCTCTGGCTGACGCTGGTCTGGGTCGTTTACCTGATTGCCTATCTCGGCACGGTGATGAAGCGCGAGGAGCCGCATATCTATGTGGCGAACTGGTTCTACATCTCCTTCATCATCACCATCGCGATGCTGCATATCGTCAACAACCTGGCGGTGCCGGTATCGCCGTTCAGCAGCAAGAGCTACTCGCTGTTCTCCGGCGTGCAGGACGCTCTGGTGCAGTGGTGGTATGGCCATAACGCCGTCGGCTTCTTCCTCACGGCCGGCTTCCTGGCGATGATGTACTATTTCATCCCGAAACAGGCGAACCGGCCGATCTATTCGTATCGGCTGTCGATCGTCCACTTCTGGTCGCTGATCTTCCTGTACATCTGGGCGGGTCCGCACCACCTGCTGTACACGGCGCTGCCCGACTGGGCACAGTCGCTCGGCACGGTGTTCTCAGTCATGCTGATCGCGCCGTCCTGGGGAGGCATGGTCAACGGGCTGCTTACGCTGCGCGGCGCGTGGGACCGCGTAAGAGAGAGTGCGGTGCTGAAGTTCATGGTCGTCGGCGTCACGGCCTACGGCATGTCGACGTTCGAAGGGCCGATGATGTCGCTCAAGAACGTCAATGCGCTGACGCACTACACCGACTACGTGATCGGCCACGTCCACGTCGGCGCGCTCGCGTGGAACGGCGGGCTGGCGTTCGCGATGCTCTACTACATCATTCCGCGGATCTACGGAACGAAGCTGTACTCCGAGCGGCTGGCCAACGCCCATTTCTGGCTCGCGACGCTCGGCATCCTCTTCTACGCGATTCCCATGTATGTCGCCGGGATCACCCAGAGCCTGATGTGGCAGGAGTTCACACCGGACGGCGCGCTGCGCTATCCGAACTTCCTCGAGACCGTCGTGCGCCTGCGGCCGATGTACGCGCTGCGCGCGGGCGGCGGGGCGCTGTTTACGCTTGGCGGACTCGTCGCCGCCTACAACCTGTACCGGACGGCCCGTCAGGGCGTCTTCGTCGCAGGCGAGTCAGCGCAGGCGCCTCCGCTCGTGGCGATGGCGCAGCCGCGATCGGCAGACTGGCACAGGACCCTCGAGGCGCGTCCCGTCCGGTTCGCCGCGTTCACCTTCGTCGCGGTGGCGATCGGCGGAGTGGTCGAGTTCGTGCCAACCGCCCTCATTCGGTCCAACGTTCCGACCATCGCGGCGGTCAAGCCGTATACGCCGCTCGAGATCGAAGGGCGGGATCTCTACATCCGTGAGG
>NZ_DASVCJ010000064.1:0-104520 GCF_036381655.1 Ferrovibrio sp. | reverse complement strand
CTTCTGCCGGTTGAGCAGGCGCAGGCGCAGCGCATTGAGCTTGATGAAGCCGGCGGCGTCCTTCTGGTCGTAGACCGAGTCGGCCTCGAAGGTGACGTGGCTGAGCGAGTAGAGCGACTTGGGCGACTTGCGGCCGACCACGTTGACCGAGCCCTTGTAGAGCTTCACGCGCACCGTGCCTTCGACATTCTCCTGGCTCTTGTCGATCAGCGCCTGCAGCATCTCGCGCTCGGGCGAGAACCAGAAGCCGTTATAAATCAGCTCGGCATAGCGCGGCATGATCTCGTCCTTCAGATGCGCCGCGCCGCGATCCAGCGTCGCCTGCTCGATGCCGCGATGGGCAAAATGCAGGATGGTACCGCCGGGAGTTTCGTAGATGCCGCGGCTCTTCATGCCGACGAAGCGGTTCTCCAGCAGATCGAGGCGGCCGATGCCATGCTTGCCGCCGAGCGCGTTCAGCTTGGTCAGCAGGGCCGCCGGCGAGAGCTTTTCGCCGTTGATGGCGATGGGATCACCCTTCTTGAACTCGATCTCGATATATTCGGGCTCGTTCGGCGCCTTCTCGGGATCGACGGTGCGGGAATAGACGTAATCCGGCGCCTCCTGCCAGGGATCCTCCAGCACCTTGCCCTCGGCCGAGATATGCAGAAGGTTGGCATCGACCGAGAAGGGCGCCTCGCCGCGCTTGTCCTTGGCGATCGGAATCTGATGCTTCTCGGCGAAGTCGATCAGTCGGGTGCGCGAGGTCAGCTCCCATTCGCGCCAGGGCGCGATCACCTTGATGTCGGGCTTGAGCGCGTAATAGCCGAGCTCGAAGCGGACCTGGTCGTTGCCCTTGCCGGTGGCGCCGTGGCAGACCGCGTCGGCGCCGACTTCGCGGGCGATCTCGATCTGGCGCTTGGCGATCAGCGGCCGGGCGATCGAGGTGCCCAGCAGATACAGGCCCTCGTACATGGCGTTGGCGCGGAACATCGGGAAGACGAAGTCGCGCACGAATTCCTCGCGCAGATCCTCGATGAAGATCTGCTTCACGCCGAACATCTCGGCCTTCTTGCGCGCCGGTTCGAGCTCCTCGCCCTGGCCGAGATCGGCGGTGAAGGTCACCACCTCGCAGCCATAGGTCTCCTGCAGCCATTTCAGGATGACCGAGGTGTCCAGGCCGCCGGAATAGGCGAGAACCACCTTCTTGACGCTGCCGTATTTGCTGCCGCTCATGGGCGCACTCCTGCCAGGTAAACGAACAAGGAAAAGCCGGGAAAAATGCGGGCGGAGTATAGGCAAGCGAGGCTCGGGCGCAAGCTTTGCGCCGCCGCCGCGCGCGGCGCTTGCATGCGACGCTCCGGGGCCGCGGCGGCGCCCGCCGCAATTCCGGCCAAATCGGGCCGTAAATCAGCCTCAGAAGTCGGAGACGATACCCTTGCGTTCCCAGTCCCCGTAGCGGGTCGGCTCCGGCCCCTTGGGGCCATCCTCCTCGCCGGGCGCCTGGGTCAGCTTGATCGCCGGCTTGGCCGGGGCGAGCGGCTTGCCGGTCGCCGGATCGACCGGCCGGGTGTCGACGGCCTGAATTTCGGCCGGTTCGCCAGCGGCGGAGGCGGGAACGGGAGTTTCGGATTTGCGGATGTCGGTCATGTCAAGATGTCTTGCGGAAGGGCTGTCTGCCTTCCTACATATAGTCGGGACGGCCGGTTGCATAGCTTTGGCAGGCGAGCGAAACGGCCGAACGAGGGTGTTGCGATGAACTATTTCAAGACGGGCTTGCTGCTGGCGGCACTGACCGGCCTGTTCGGCGCGGTCGGATACCTGATCGGCGGCGAGGCCGGCATGCTGATCGCGCTGGCGGTCGCCGCCGGCATGAACCTCTTCGCCTACTGGAACAGCGACCGCATGGTGCTGTCGATGTATGGCGCGCGCGAAGTGGATGCGCGCACGGCGCCGGAATTCCATGGCCTGATCGCCGAGCTGGCCAGGCGCGCCGGCATTCCGATGCCCCGCGTCTACGTGATCGACAACGACCAGCCGAACGCCTTCGCCACCGGCCGCGATCCGCAACATGCCGCCGTGGCCGCCACCACCGGCCTGCTGCATTCCCTGAGCCGCGAGGAGCTGGCCGGCGTGATGGGACATGAAATCGCCCATATCAAGCATCGCGACACGCTGATCATGACGATCACGGCGACCTTGGCCGGCGCCATCGGCATGCTGGCGAATTTCGCGCTGTTCTTCGGCGGCGGCAACAATCGCAACAATCCGCTCGGGCTGATCGGCTCGCTCGCCATCATGATCCTGGCGCCGCTGGCCGCCATGCTGGTGCAGATGGCGATCAGCCGCAGCCGCGAATACGCCGCCGACCGCGAGGGCGCCGAACTCTGCGGCGAGCCGCGCTGGCTCGCTTCGGCCCTGCAGCGCATCAGCCATGGCGCCGAGCGCATCCCGAACGAACAGGCGGAAGGCAATCCGGCCAGCGCGCATCTGTTCATCGTCAATCCGCTGCATGGCCGCGGCGTCGACAACCTGTTTTCGACCCATCCGAGCACCGAGAACCGCATCGCAGCGCTGATGGAGCTGGCCGCCGGCCAGCATGGCGGCAGCGCCGGTTTCAGCGCCGCCGGCTTTGCCGCGAATGCGGATGACGCGGCGCGGCCGTCCCATATGCAGGGCTCGAACATGCGCGGTTCGGTGCCGCGCAGCGGCGCGGCCGCGCGCCGGCGCGGGCCCTGGGGCTGATTGCCGGGCTGAGATTCCCGGCCGAGATTTCCTGAAGCTACGATTTCCCGGCGCGTCCTACTCCGCCGCCACTGGCTCGGGCAGGGCGGCGCCGAGCGTGAGCCGGTCGCGATGCAAGGCCGCAAGCGCCGGGCGATGGCCGATGCTGACCAGCGTGCCGTGCGGCAGCGCCTGCCGTAATGCCTCCAGGACCGCCGCCTCGCTCGCTTCGTCCAGGGCCGAGGTCGCCTCGTCGAGGAACAGCCAGCGCGGCTGCTTCAGCAGCGCGCGGGCGATCTGCACGCGCTGCTGCTCGCCGCCTGACAAAAGCTGCGCCCAGTTCGCCTCCTCGTCCAGCCGGCCGGCGAAAGCGCCCAGCCCGATGGCAGTCAGCGCGGCGCGATACTCTTCCGTCTGGTAGCGGTCTGGGCCTTCCGGATAGGCCAGAGCGGCGCGCAGGCTGGCGATCGGCAAATAGGGTTTCTGCGGCAGGAACAGGACTTCATGGGCGCCTGGCCGCTGGATGCGGCCTTTGCCGAACGGCCAGAGGCCGGCCAGCGCGCGGAAGAAGGTGGTTTTGCCGTTGCCGGAGCGGCCTTCGATCAGCAGGCTACCGCCCGCCTGCAGGTCCAGCCGGTCCAGATCGAACAGGCGGCGGCCATCGGGCAATTCCAGCGACAGATTCTCCACTGCGAGGGTTTCGCCCGACGCGGCGGCGATTTTCGATGCCGCGTTGATCGCATCCGCCTTGCCAAGCCCCTCGACGAAGCCCTGCAGGCGGTTGATCACTGACCACCATTCGGCGATGTCGGTATAGGCGCCGATGATGTAGCTCAGCGAGGATTGCACCTGGCCGAAGGCGGAAACGGTCTGCATCAGGTCGCCGAGCGCGATGCCGCCGCTGAAATAGCGCGGCGCGCCGACGATGAAGGGAAAGACCGTGGCGACCTGGCCGTAGCCGGAGGTGAACCAGGTGAGCTGCTTCTGCTTCTTCATGATGGCGAAGAAATTGTCGACGACATGACGGAAGCGGCTACCCAGGGCCGCCTTCTCGGCCGCTTCGCCATCCTGCAATGCGATGCCCTCGACATTCTCGCGCAGGCGCACGAGATGGAAGCGGAAATCCGCTTCATAGCGCTGCTGGTCGAAATTCAGCCGCACCAAAGGGCGGCCGATCTTGTGCGTCAGCCAGGTGCCGATGCCGGCATAGATCAGCGCCGCCCAGACCATGTAGCCGGGGATTGCGATCTGGTGACCGAACAGCGGCAGGGCGAAATCGCCCGACAGGCTCCACAGGATGCCGAGGAAGGAGAACAGCGTGACGACGGAATTCAGCAGCCCCAGCGCCAGGCTGAGCGAGTAATCGGTGAACAGCCGCAGATCGTCGGCAAGGCGCTGGTCGGGGTTGTCGGTGCCGAGCGGCAGAAGCTGCATCAGGTAATAGCGCTTCCGTGCCAGCCATTCGTCGAGCCAGTGATCGGTCAGCCAGCGCCGCCAGTACAGCCGCAGCATCTGGCTGAGATAGGTCTGGTAGACGGCGACGATGATGAAGGCGACCGCCACGCCGCAGAATTGCAGCAGGTAGGTTTTGAAATCAGCGAAATTCCTGTTCTGCAGCGAGTCGTAGAAGCTCTTGTACCAGAAATTGAACCACACGCTCAGCGCCACGGTGCTGAGATTGAGCGCGACGATGACGATCAGCAGGCCCCAGGCGCGGCCCTTCTCGTCGGACCGGGTCCAATAGGGTTTGGCCAGTCCCCAGAAGGCCCGGAAGAAGGCGGCAAGTCTCGACATGGATATCCTCGGATGCGGCAGGCTGCTGCAGCCCGGCTGCTGGATCGGACCGGCATCTGCCTTCGCGGCATCATCGCCAATCCCGGTGCCGATGCGAAATTAATTAAAGTTCATCCGTCTTTCATTCAGCGCTCACGCAGTACATAGCTGAAGGGCACCACGAAAACCGCCTCATCCTGGCCGGCCGCGAGCGGCGGCGGCGGATAGGGCGCTGCGCTGCGCGCCATGTCCAGCGCGGCCTGGTTCAAAACTTCGTGTGCGCTGGGCGCCGCCAGTTCGAGGCGCAGCAGCCGCCCGCTGCGATCGAGCGCGATAGCCAAGCTGACGGTGCCCTCCTGATGCCGCAGGCGTGCGCGGCGCGGATATTCCTCATGGCGGGCCAGCCATTGCCGCAGGATGGCCGCGTAGGGCGAGGCCGGCGGCGTGGCCGCCGGTTCGGCTTTGGCCGGCGCAGCAGCGACAGGGGCCGCCGCCGCCGGCATGGCCGATGCCGCATCCGCCATGCCTGACGCCGCTGTTTCGGGAGATGCCGGCGATGGCGGTTGCGACGACGGTGCCGGAGCGGACATTGCTTTATGCGATATCCTTTTCGGTTTCGCGGCGGCCGGCTTCGGCTCCGGCATCGCGACCGGAAGCGGTGCGGCTGCAGCAGGCTCCGCGGCGGGCTTCGCAACGGCTTCTGCAACCGTCTCCGGTTCTGCCGGCGTGGCCGGTTCCTCGGCGGCCGCAGCAGCAGGCGCCGGCGGCGGCAGGACGAAATCGATCACCATCGGTGCCGGTTCGGCATCGAGACGGTCGAAACCCTGCAAGGCCGCCGCCGCCACGCCGGCATGTAGCAAGGCGGCGAAGGCGATGCCGGCCCAGGGGCGCTCCTTGCCCGGGCCGCGATGTGCGGCCACGAAGGCCGGGCGTTCAGAACTGCACGCGCAGACCGCCATAGATGCTTCTCCCATCGCCGGGATAGAACACCGCCGTGCCGGCGGCGGCGGCGGTGACCGGACCGAAATCGCTGACATAGCGCTTGTCGGTGAGGTTGCGTCCTTCGGCGAACAGCGACATGCCCTCGGCCAGCTCGACGCCGGCGCCGATGCCCAGCAGCCAGTAGCCCGGCACCTTCTGCGTATTGGCGTAGTCGACGAAGGCGCCCTGCGGCACCCAGTCGAGCGAGGGCTGCACGAAGAAGCCGCTCGGATGCCGGTAGCGCATCAGAGTCCGCAGTACATGCTGCGGCACGCCGGCGATGCGATTGTCGCCATATTGCGCATCGCCATCGAAGCGGAAATCGCTCCAGGTCCATAGCTGCGTCACGGTCAGGCTGTCGCCGGTCTCCGCCAGATCGTCGAGGATGCGGACCGAGCCGCCGAGCTCGATGCCCTGGTGGATCGTGTTGCCGGCATTGAAGGTCGAAGCCGGGATGCTGCCATTGGTGGTGAATTGCAGCATCTCGCCGTCGATCACCGAGCGATAGGCGGTGATGTCCCAGCCATAACGGTCGTATTTGCCGCGGCTGCCGAGTTCCACCGTCCAGGCCTGCTGGGCGCCCAGCGGCACGAAGGTGGTGCCGAGAGTGTTCGACTGCGCCAGATCGGAGAAATCCGGCACATCCTGGCTGCGGGTCATGTCAATGAAGGCCTGGATGTCCTTGCGTGGCTCCCACAAAAGGCCGAGTTTGGGGTTGATGCCGTCGTAATCGGCGCTCGCCTCCCTGCCGGCGGTGAAGTTGCCGTAGTCGCGCTCGCTGTGAAAGACCTTGATGCCGGTCATCAGCGCCACGGTCGGCAGGACGTAATAGTGATTCTCGGCATAGGCCTCGTAATTGCGGGCATCCTGCTCGGCGCTCAGCGTCTGGCTGCCGCGCGAGCCATGGGTGTTGACGAACTGCCGCGCGTTGTTGGTGCCGGCGGTTGCGCGCGCGCCGAGGATCAGGTCGTTGCGCTGCCCGCCGATGCTGTAATTGCCGGTCCAGCGCGGCGCGAGGCCATAGGTCCAGCCATCCTGGTCGAGCACTTCGAAGATCGGATGGAACAGACTCTTGTGGATCGCCCAGACCGCGATATCGAGCTGGCCGTCATCGGCCAGCCAGGTCGTTTTGTTGGCCAGCCGCTGCACATGCTCGACGCGCGCCTGATTGCCCGACAATGCGTTGCTCGAGGCCATCCTGGGCTGATGGAGTGCCTGATCGAGGGTCAGCGTGCCGGGCATCTTCTGATCGACATTGTAGCTGCCGAGATAGAAGCGGGTTTCGAGCCCGGCTGTGGGACGGTAGCCGGCATTGAGGTTGACCTGCCCGTAATCGCCGTCCGCATGGCCGCGGTAGCCGTCGGCATGGCGCAAGGTCGCCGTGCCGAGGAAATCGTAATCGCCGATCACGCGCGAGGCCTGGGTGCTGGCCTGGGCCGTGCCGAAGCTGCCGCCGGACAGGCTGACGATATTGGGCGCCAGGGCGGTCTGCGCGGCCGGCGTGACGAAATTGATCGCGCCGCCCAGCATGGTCGAGCCATAGGCCAGGCCATTGCCGCCCTTATAGACCTCGATCGAGCGCAGCGCCTGCGGATCGACCTGATAGAAGCTGCCGCTGCCATCGGCCAGATTGGTCGGAATGCCGTCCTGCAGGATTTCGACGCCGCGGGTGTGATAGGAGCGGCCGATGCCGGAGCCGCGCACCGAGAGACGGACCTCCTGGCCGTAACGGTTCTGCACATAGATGCCCGGCGCCTCCTCCAGCATGTCCCGCATGGAGGCGGCGAAACGCTGGCTGAAGGTTTCGGCGTCGATGAAGGCGACCGACCCGGCGGTTTCCTCCAGCGCCGCCTTCTGATCGGCGACGCTGGGCACGGTCGGCGAGCCTTCCGGCGCCGCCTGGATGACCAGTGCGGGCAGGGCGGTCGCGCCGCCATCCGCGGCGGTCTGCGCCAGCGCCGGGATGGCCAGCAGGCAAAGGACGGCGCCGAGCGCCGGCGCGGCGGGCGAGGGTGGATGTCTGTTCTGCATGATCGCTCGACGAGGCGCGCAGCCGCTCTCGCGCACGGCATGGGCCGCGCGGCATCGTCGCTCCTGAAAAGGCGTTGGTGGTCTGGCTCAGTGCTTGGGGTGCATGCCGCCGGGCATATTTCCAGGCATGGCTCCCGGCGTCGCGCTCGTGGCGCCCGGCGTCAGCACCGGAACATCCACGGTCACCGTGCCGGCCTTCTCGAAGGTCAGCGTCAGCGGGAAATGATCGCCCTGCTTGAGCGGGTGCTTCAGCCCGATCATCATCACGTGATAGCCGCCCGGCTGCAGCAGCGCGGTGCCGCCGGCCGGGATGGGGACGCCATCGACCGGGCGCATGCGCATCGCGCCGCCCTCCATGGCGTGTTCGTGGATTTCGACATTCTCGGCCACCGGCGCGGCGGCACGGATCAGCTTGTCGTCGGTTTTGCCGCTATTGGTCAGTTGCATGAAGGCGCCGCCGACCTTGGCGGGCGTGGCGCGGGCGAAGGGTGCGACGATGCCGATATCGCCGATGGTGGCGGCCGGCTTGGCGTCCGCCGTGCCAGGCTGCTTCGCCTGCGTCTGGCCCATCTGCATGTGGTCATGCATCATGCCGCCCGGCATGCCGCTATTGTCGGCGACGCGGATCAGTACGGCGGGATATTCGAGATCGTGCCGCGACTGCCCCTTGGCCGGAATCTGGCTCCAGAGTAAACGGGCGCTGCCGCAGGTCTGCGTGATCGGCAGCCAGTATTGCGCCCCGGCCGTCTTCGGTATCTGCAGCACCAGGCCGAAATCGTCGAACTGATCGTCCGGCAGATTGCCGCCGCTCCAGGTCACGGCGGAAACGACGTGGTCGATGCGCTGGCCATGCAGCGCCTCGACCGGCTGGGGCAGGGCTTTCTTTTCGATGGCGACCTGCCAGCCGGGCTTGGCCTGCGGCGTGGCGCCGAGGATGCCGTCCGGAATGCCGACGCGGATCGCCGTGGTGGCTTGGCCGTCGCAGCCATGCGGAACGCGCAGGGATGTATGGAAATAGCTGCCGGCAGCGGCATTGGCCGGATCGGCGCTGATATGGGCGAAGGCGGGCATGGCCGCGAGGAAGGCGACGAGCGCGGCGCCCGTCATGGCAGGACGTGACATGGAATGCTCCCAAAGATCCAGAGAAAAGAGAAAGGATTCGCGGATCAGTGGGACAAGGGGGGAGCCCGCGCCTGCGGCAGGCCGGTCGGCGATGGCGGCAGGACAGCATCCTGGGCCGGGGCGAAGGAGAGCGCGGCGATGGCGGCCGGCAAGGCGAGCAGCAATCCGGCCGGCAGAAGGCCGTGGCTCAGGCTGCCCAGCGCATGGCAGAGCGGGCAGCCGATCTGTACGTTCTGCGGCTTCGGGGACGTGTTGTCCGCATCGGCAGGCTGGCCATCCCGGGGCACGCCATCCTGGATTGCGCCGTCCCGAATAGTGATGGTGCGCAGGCCCAAAGCCGTGCAGATGACGATCTGTTCGATCCCGTTGCCGTCTGCGGCTTGGCCGGCCGCGCGCATCGCCGCGTTGTGCGCCAGGGGCAAAAGCCCCTGCATCGCCAGAGCCAGCAGCGCCAGCATGGTGGCGATGCGGCACCGCGAAAAGGCGGCCAGGACGGCAGCCCGGAAAGCGACCTGGGCGGGGCGGGCGGTGGACATGGTCTTAGGCTTTACTCTGCGGCTTTGGCCGCGGCAAGGGAGTTGCGTGCCGCCACAATGTCACAGGGGCGCCTTGCCGGGGTTGCGGTACATCAAACGGTCTGCCGGTTTTCCGCTGCCGGGCGGCGCTGACGCACCCTTGACTTCCTTCAGGGCGATTGCTATCTCGCTAGGCGACCGGCCTTTCTTTCTTCCGGGCCGGGGCCGTCTCGGCACCTCCGCTTTCCAATTTATCGTCGTTCCCCCGGTATCGCGGATCCAGCGTAGGCGGCTGCAATCTCCCTTCACAGGCGGCTGCGTTCCGAGCGGATGCGGCGCCCAATTTTTCCCAACCAAACAGAACGACCCCCGAGTCCACGAGTCCGTCCATGAACCTCCACGAACTGAAATCCAAATCGCCGACCGAACTGCTTTCCTTCGCCGAGGAATTGCAGATCGAGAACGCCTCCACCCTGCGCAAGCAGGACATGATGTTCGCCATTCTCAAGCAGCTCGCCGAGAAGGAAGTGGAGATCACCGGCGAGGGCGTGCTCGAAGTGCTGCAGGACGGTTTCGGCTTCCTGCGTTCGGCCGAGGCGAATTACCTGCCGGGCCCGGATGACATCTATGTCAGCCCGAACCAGATCCGCCGCTTCGGCCTGCGCACCGGCGACACCATAGAAGGTACGATCCGCGCGCCGAAGGACGGCGAGCGCTATTTCGCCCTGCTCAAGGTCAACACGATCAACTACGAGGACCCCGAGCAGAGCCGCCACAAGGTGCATTTCGACAACCTGACGCCGCTCTATCCGACCGAGCGCCTGCGTATGGAAATGCCCTCCACGGACGAGCCGGTGCCGGTCAAGACGCGCGGCGAAGCCGCCAAGCGCGAAAAGCTGGTCTCGATGCCCAAGAAGGACATCTCGGCCCGCGTCATCGACCTGATCGCGCCGCAGGGCAAGGGGCAGCGCGCCCTGATCGTCGCGCCGCCGCGCACTGGCAAGACGATGCTGTTGCAGAACATCGCCCATGCGATCAGCCACAACCATCCGGAGGTCTATCTGATCGTGCTGCTGATCGACGAGCGGCCGGAAGAAGTCACCGACATGCAGCGCACCGTGAAGGGCGAGGTGATTTCCTCCACCTTCGACGAGCCGGCCTCGCGTCACGTCCAGGTGACCGAGATGGTGCTGGAAAAGGCCAAGCGCCTGGTCGAGCATAAGCGCGATGTCGTCATCCTGCTCGACTCGATCACGCGACTGGCGCGCGCCTACAACACCGTGGTGCCCTCCTCGGGCAAGGTGCTGACCGGCGGCGTGGACGCCAATGCGCTGCAGCGGCCGAAGCGCTTCTTCGGCGCCGCCCGCAATATCGAGGAGGGCGGCTCGCTGACCATCATCGCCACCGCGCTGATCGATACCGGCTCGCGCATGGACGAAGTGATCTTCGAGGAGTTCAAGGGCACCGGCAATTCGGAAATCGTGCTCGACCGCAAGCTGGCCGACAAGCGCACCTTCCCGGCGATCGACATCACCAAGTCGGGCACCCGCAAGGAGGAGCTGCTGGTCGACAAGGGCACGCTGGCCAAGATGTGGGTGCTGCGCCGCATCCTCATGCCGATGGGCGGCCAGGACGCGATGGAGTTCCTGCTCGACAAGATCAAGCACAGCCGCACCAATGCCGAGTTCTTCGACTCGATGAATACCTGAGGCGGCAGACGCGGCAGCGATACCGGCGGGCGGGGTCATTCCCGCCCGTTTTCGTTTGTTTTCCGCTTATGCCTGGCCGGGCGGATCGAAGCCTGTCTGCGGCAAAATGCGGCAGTGCGGGCTGCGGCGGGGCTGTTGCGCCGTGCCGCTTTGGCTTATATAAAAATGCAAGTCATTTGCAAAACTGAGGGAGTGTAAGGTGTTTCAATCGACCCGTGTGTCCCAGGTTGCGTTTCTGGCTGCTCTTCTGCTGACCGGCATCGTTGCCATCGCCGGCGCCGGTCCGGCCCGCGCCGGGGAGACGCCGGTTTTCACCCTTACGATCAAGGATCACAAATTCGATCCCGCAACGCTGCAAGTGCCGGCCGGCAAGCGCTTCGAGCTGGTGGTGAAGAACGCCGACGCGACGCCGGAAGAGTTCGAAAGCAAGTCGCTGCGCCGCGAGAAGATCATCAAGGGCGGCGATCAGGCGACGATCAAGCTGGGGCCGCTCAAGCCCGGCACTTACGATTTCTTCGGCGAATTCCACGAGGATACCGCCAAGGGCAATATCGTCGCCAAGTAACGGGACGCCTGCCTCCGATTGCCGTAGCGAGGGTTCGACATGCTGGCCGCCGCCGTCATCGTTTTCCGTGAAGCGCTCGAAGCGGCGCTGGTGATCAGCATCGTGCTGGCCGCGACCACCGGCGTGGCCGGCAGCCGCCGCTGGGTCAGCTACGGCATCGTCGCCGGCATCGCCGGCGCGGTGATCGTCGCGGCCTTCGCCGATCAGATCTCGGATGCCTTCGGCGGCAGCGGGCAGGAATTGTTCAACGCCGTCATCCTGTTCACCGCCGTGGCGATGCTCGCCTGGCATAACATCTGGATGCAGCGCCACGGCAAGGAGCTGGCGCGCCATCTCGGCTCGGTGGCCGCTTCGGTGCGGGCCGGCGGGCGTCCGCTCTCGGTGCTTGCCATCGTGGTCGGCGCGGCGGTGCTGCGCGAAGGCGCCGAGACGGTATTGTTTCTCTATGGCATCCTGGTCGGCAGCAGCGCCTCGGAAATTCCCGCCACCCTGCTGGGCGGCGTGATCGGGCTGGGGATCGGCGCGGTGGTCGGCGCGCTGCTGTATCTCGGCCTGCTGCGGATTCCGAGCCGCTATCTCTTCTCCGTCACCAGCATCATGGTCAGCCTGCTGGCGGCCGGCCTCGCCGCGCAGGGCGTGGCCTATCTCGCCGCAGCGGGAATCATTCCCGGCCTTGGCGCGACGCTGTGGGACAGCTCCTGGCTTCTGTCGGAAAGCAGCCTGCCCGGCCGCCTGCTGCATACCCTGATCGGCTATATCGAACAGCCCACCTCGGTGCAGCTCGCGGTCTATCTTGCCACGCTGATCGGCATCACGCTCGCCGCCAGGCTGGTCGCGGCTGCGGCGCCGGCGCATCGCTCGCAGCAGCCGCAGAAGGCCGCCGGCGAATAACCGGCGGCGACGCCGCACGGCATCATTCATTCGCATCATTCGTCTTCCTGACGATACCGAAACGTCGCTGCCTGCGACAGGCTGACGCAGCAAGCGATCGTCGCTGCACCGCATGGCCTGCGACGCCATGCCGCGCCTGACTTAAATATGCATTTGATGTGCATCAATATGAATTGCGGACTTCAGGAGGACACTCGCAAGCGTGATGGCAGGAACCAAGGAGGTTGCCATGAACGCTTCTTTGAAGATCGCAAAACGCCGGCTCGGCTATCTTGGCGGTGTCGCGTTGGCTGCTCTGCTGTTTGCTGCGCCGCTTGCGCCGGCCCAGGCTGCCGATGCCGAAGCTGCGCAGCCGAAGATCGCCGATATCGTTCGTGCGCCGACCGATCTGCCGCCGCCGCTGACACGGCGTGCGCCGGCCCATGTCACCGTCAATCTCGACACCGTCGAAGTGACCGGTCAGCTCGCCGATGGCACGACCTACAACTACTGGACCTTCAACGGCAAGGTGCCCGGTCCGTTCGTGCGCGTGCGCGTCGGCGACACCGTGACCGTGAAGCTGCATAACGAGGAGAGCAGCGGCATGGTGCATAATGTCGACTTCCATGCCGTGACCGGCCCGGGCGGCGGTGCCGCCGCCACCGAGACCGATCCGGGCGGCGACAGCAGCTTCACCTTCAAGGCGCTCAATCCCGGCCTGTATGTCTATCACTGCGCGGTGATGCCGGCGGCGATGCATATCGCCAGCGGCATGTACGGCATGATCCTGGTCGAACCGGAAGGCGGCCTGCCGAAGGTCGATCATGAGTTCTATGTCATGCAGGGCGAGATCTATACCGAACAGCCGCTCGGCACGCCCGGCGAAGCCGATGCCAGCCCGGAGAAGCTGCTGAACGAGCGCCCGGAATACTTCGTCTTCAACGGCGCGGTCGGCGCCTTGACCGACCAGAAGCCGCTGCAGGCCAAGGTGGGCGAGACGGTGCGCATCTATTTCGGCGTCGGCGGTCCGAACTTCACCTCGTCCTTCCATGTGATCGGCGAGATCTTCGACCACGCCTATCCGTTCGGCACCCTGACCTCGGCGCCGAGCAAGGACGTGCAGACGATCACCGTGCCGCCGGGTGGCGCCACCGTGGTGGATTTCAAGCTGCAGGTGCCCGGCCGCTATGTGCTGGTCGATCATGCCCTGTCGCGCGTGCAGCGCGGTCTGGTCGGCTTCCTCAACGTGACCGGCCCGGCCGACAAGAGCATCTTCGACGACGGCAAGGCGCCGGCGGCGAAGAGCAGCGAGGCTGCCCCGATGCCGGCGCATGACAAGAGCAATCCCCTGCATCTGGCCTCGATGCACTAAGCCGGCTCGGCTGCGAACTGCGACGAATGGGCGGGAGACTCTCCCGCCCATTATATTTTTGCGTCCGTTTTCGGGCGCCCTTGCGTCGCTTTCCGCGCCGCCTAATTTCCCGGTCAGGCTTGGATCAAGGAGGGCCTGACCATGCAACGGGGCAGTCTTGCAATGGCCGCGGCGATGATGGTTGCCTTTGCCGCCTGGCCGGCAGCGGCGGCGATGCAGAAGACGGCGGCGAAGCCGATGCAGAAGACCATCGAGGTGAACGCGATCGATGCCAACGGTATTGGCGCCGCGATCGGCACGATAACGGCGCAGGATACCCGCCAAGGGCTGATGCTGACGCCGAACCTGAAGTCGCTCGCGCCGCCCGGCCCGCACGGCTTGCATGTCCACGACAAGGGCAATTGCGGCGCCGGCCCGGGGCCGAACGGCCAGATGGCGGCCGGCATGGCCGCCGGCGGCCATCTCGATCCGAAGCATACCGGCAAGCATATGGGCCCGACGGCACGGGGCGGCCATCTCGGCGACCTGCCGCCGCTGGTGGTCGATGACGATGGCAGCGCGACCCTGCCGGTGCTGGCGCCGCATCTGAAGCTGCGCGACCTTGCCGGTCACGCGCTGATGATCCATGCCGGGGGCGACAATTTCAGCGATGAGCCGGCGCCGCTCGGCGGTGGCGGCGGCCGCATCGCCTGCGGCGTGCTGAAGAAATAGCTCCCGGATTGCCATCCGCTGTCCGCCATGGTCGAATGGCGGCGGTATGGCGGCCATTCCGCAGCATGCGAAAGACTGGCTCGACTTCGCCCGCGATCCGCTGAGCGGCACGGAAGCCTTGCGCGCGCAGTTTCATGGCCATGCCTATGATCCGCATTTCCACGACCAGGTCCTGGTCGGCGTCACGCAGCAAGGCGTGCAGCAATTCCGGGCCCGGCGGCAGGTGCACCGCAGCACGCCCGGCCGGCTGATCTTCATCGAGCCCGGCGAAACCCATGACGGCGAGGCGGCGGAGAATGGCGGCGAAGGTTTTACCTACGCCATGCTGTATTTCGATCCGCATTGGCTGCGGGATTCCGCTGCCCTTTGCGCGGGCAGGGGCGACGGCAAGGCGGCTTTTAGCTTTCCGAAAACGCTGGACGACGATCAGCGGCTGGCCCGCGCCATCCTGAAAGCCTGCGCGCAGATCGCTGCGCCGGACAGCCGCATGGCCTGCGATGCGGCGCTCGATGCCGTCACGGCGCTGCTGATTCGCCGCTATGGCGTTCCGCATGCCGCATCCGAGCGGGCGCCGCGCATGGCGGCGCGGGCGCGCGAGATCATCGATGCCTATAGCGAGCGCGATCTCGGCCTGCAGGATCTGGCCGATCTCGCCGGCACCGACCGCTTCCGCCTCAGCCGTGCCTTTGCCGCCGCCTACGGTCTGGCGCCGCATGCCTATCTGGTGCAACGCCGTCTCAACCAGGCGCGGCGCCTCCTGGCCCGGGGCGAAAGCCCGGCCGATGTCGCCGCCAGCACCGGCTTTGCCGATCAGAGCCATATGGGGCGCTGGTTCCGCCGCGCCTACGGGATGACGCCGGCGGCTTACCGCAAACTCTGCACAGACGTTCCAGACAGCGGCTGAGGCCGCCGCAATCTTTGCGGCGCGATAACCAAAAAGAAGAAGCGGAGGCCGCAATGTTCACCACCAAGATCGCCATCGTCGTGCGCCAGGATCTCGCCGTCTGGCAGAAGCTCAATGTCGCCGCCTTTGTGGCCAGCGGCATCGCCGCCGCCGTGCCGGACTGCATCGGCGAGCCTTACATCGACGCCACCGGCCGGTCCTACGCGCGCATGGCCGGCCAGCCGATCCTGGTCTTTGCCGGCGATCTGCCGCAGTTGCAGAAGGCGCATCGCGCAGCGCTGGAGCGCGATCTGACCGTCGTGCCGTATATCGAGGCGATGTTCGCCACCGGCCACGATGCCGCCAATCGCGCCGTCTTCCGCGAGAGCAATCCGGAGAGCCATCACTGGGCCGGGCTCGCGCTCTACGGCGAGCGCAAGGCGGTCGACAAGGCGGTGAAGGGGCTGTCGCTGCATCCGTGAAAAATCACTCGCCGGGCATTTCAGAGCTTGCTTTTGATAATCATTCGCATATAATCCAGGTCATCGCGCTCCGGTTACCCACCCCACGAGTTGCGATGTCATAGGTCGCCCCGCCACCTTGCTGGTCGTGGCGGGGTTGGGCCGGTCCGGCAGAAATGGGGCATTGCCGGACCGGCCCAGACCGATGGAAACCATTCTGCGGCAATGTCTTACGTGCGATGTTTCGCGAGGTAGCCCTGCAGGACCGTCAGCAATTCAGCACGCGCCGCCGGGATTGGTTCTGGAGCCTTCTGCTCGGCGGCTGAGCCGCTGCGCCGCTGCGCGCGTACTATGAGCCTGACGCAGATCTAATTTGCGTTTTCTGGTGTGGATCAGGATTGACTGATTATTCCCGGTGTGAAAAATGGGGGTCGTCCGGTTATGGCCGGACCGCGGGATTTGAGGGGCAGCTTGCGCCGCGTCACCAACGCTAAAGCGCCACGGCGGAATGTCGTGGGCCCGAAGTTTGGTATCGGAGCGACCCATGCGCGCCATGCAATTCCATCCCGTTCCCGCCATCGCGGCAGCCGCCGCGAAAACCTTGCGCAAAACATCCCTCTGCTGTTGTCGCTGATCGCGCCGTTTCCGCTTTCGCGTTTGTGATCCGACAAAGAGTTTTTGCACCGGCCGAGGCCGGATGTGGAGGGTTCCATGACTGAAGCCTATGTGATCGAGGCGGCCGGCGAGGCCGCCGGTGTGGTGATCCGCGAGCGCGGCGGATTCCGCTTTTTTGCGTCCGCGCCGCGCTATGGCGCCATCGAACGGCGCCTGTTCCGCCATGCCGCCGATGCCGAACGCGCCGCTCGCCAGCTGCGGCGGGCTGATTACGAAGAGGTCCTGCGATGATCGATCTGCGCCATGTCGGCAAGAGCTTCACCGGCCCGCAGGGGACGGTGGAAGCCCTGCGCGACATTTCCCTCCATATCGCCGCCGGCGAAATCTTCGGCATCATCGGCCGTTCCGGCGCCGGCAAGTCGACGCTGATCCGCTGCATCAACCTGCTGGAGCGGCCGAGCCGCGGCCAGGTGCTGGTCGATGGCCGCGATTTGACCGCCCTGGGCGCGGCCGATCTGCGCGGCGCCCGGCGCGAGATCGGCATGATCTTCCAGCATTTCAACCTGCTGTCCTCGCGCAATGTATTCGACAATGTCGCGCTGCCGCTGCAATTGCGCGGCGAAAGCCGCCCGGCGATCGAAGCCAAGGTGACGCCTCTGCTCGAACTGGTCGGCCTCGCCGACAAGGCCGAGCGCTACCCGGCCGAGCTATCCGGCGGGCAGAAGCAGCGCGTCGGCATCGCCCGCGCCCTGGCGACCGGCCCCAAGGTGCTGCTGTGCGACGAAGCGACCTCGGCGCTCGATCCCGAAACCACCGAGCAGATTTTGGCGCTGATCAAGGAGCTTCGCGACCGGCTCAAGCTCACCGTCGTGCTGATCACCCATGAGATGGCGGTGGTCAAGGAGATCGCCGACCGCCTCGCGGTGATGGAGCAGGGCCGCGTGATCGAGCAGGGTGCGACCTTCGACGTCTTCACCCGCCCGCAGCACGACACCACGCGCAGCTTCGTCGCCGACCTGATCGGCTTCGATCTGCCGCCGATGCTGCAGCGGCGGATCGCGGCGGACGATGCGGATAGCCGCAACCCGGGCAAGTGGGGCTGGCGGCTGCTGCGCATCCTGTTCACCGGGCCGCATGCCGACGATCCGGTGATCGCCGAGCTCAGCCGCAATCTCGATCTCGACATCAGCATCCTGCATGGCCGTATCGACGAGATTCAGGGCCGGCCCTTCGGCACCATGGTCGTGCGGCTGCCCGACGATGCGGCGAAGGTCGCTGCCGCCAGGAGTTATCTCGCCGCCCGTCAACTTTTCGTGGAGGAACTGGGTCATGTCCACCGCCTTGATCGCGCTGCTGGTTGACGGCCTGCTGGAAACCCTGGCGATGGTCGGCATCGCCGGCGGAATCGCCGCCCTGTTCGGCATCCCGCTCGGCGTCGTCCTCGTGCTGACCGACCGGCAGGGGATCCTGCAGAACCTGGCGCTGAACCGCGTGCTTGGCCTCGTCGTCAACGCGACACGCTCGACGCCCTTCATCATCCTGATGGTGGCGATCATCCCCTTCACGCGGCTCGTCGTCGGCACCTCCATCGGCACGGCGGCGGCGATCGTGCCGTTGACGGTCGCGGCGGTCCCCTTCATCGCCCGCCTGGTGGAAACCGCGCTGCGCGAAGTGCCGGCCGGCCTGATCGAGGCGGTAGAAGCCATGGGGGCGACGCCGTTGCAGATCGTCACCCGCGTCCTGCTGCCCGAGGCTCTGCCTGGCATCGTCGCCGGCCTCACCATCACCCTGGTCAGCCTGATCGGCTATTCGGCCATGGCCGGCGCGGTCGGCGGCGGCGGCCTGGGCGATATCGGCATCCGCTACGGTTACCAGCGCTTCCAGCCCGAGGTGATGCTGGCCGTGGTTCTGGTGCTGATCGTCTTCGTCCAGGGCGTGCAGTCGCTCGGCGACCGTCTGGTCCGCAAGCTCAGCCACCGTTGAGAGTTTTCGTCCAAGTCTCCCCAACCATAAAAAGGAGTATCGTGATGTCTGCTTCGCTTACCCGTCGGCATCTTGCCGCGCTCGGCCTGGCCGCTCTGCTGGCCGCGCCGGCCGCTCAGGCCCAGGACAAGCCGATCAAGATCGGCGTCACCGCCGGCCCGCATGCCGAGATCATGGAAGTGGTCAAGAAGGTGGCCGAGAAGGACGGCCTGAAGATCGAGATCGTCGAGTTCAGCGATTACGTGCAGCCGAATGCGGCGCTCAACGCCGGCGACCTGGATGCCAATTCCTATCAGCACCTGCCGTATCTGGAGGCGCAGATCAGGGATCGCGGCTACAAGCTGAGCAATATCGGCTACACCGTCGTCTTCCCGATGGGCATCTATTCGAAGAAGGTGAAGTCGCTGTCAGATCTGAAATCCGGCGCCCGGCTGGCGATCCCGAACGATCCGACGAATGGCGGCCGCGCCCTGCTTCTGCTGCAGCGCGCCGGCGTGATCAAGCTCAAGCCCGCTGCCGGCCTGAAGGCCTCGCCGCTCGACATCGTCGACAATCCGAAGAATCTCAAGATTCTCGAACTCGATGCCGCCCAGCTGCCGCGCTCGCTGGACGAGGTCGATGCCGCGGCGGTCAACACCAATTACGCCATCACCGCCGGCCTGCAGCCGACGCGCGATGCCATCGCCATCGAGGATGCGAAGTCGCCCTATACCAACATCATCGCCGTGCGCACCCAGGACAAGGACAAGCCGGAATTCGCCAGGCTGGTGAAGGCTTATCATTCGCCAGAAGTGAAGGCCTTCATCGAACAGAAGTATCAGAAGGCCGTGGTGACGAGCTGGTAAGCGGGAAAGATCAATCCGTCGTCCGCGCGCGCTTGACCAGCCTGACCAGCTCGGCGCGCGCGGCGTCGGCATCCAGCACCGGCTGCTCGAACGGCAGGCGGGCCAGTTCGTAGCCGGTCTCGTCCGAGCCGCGGAGCAGGTCCGCCCCTTCCGGATCGATGCCGCACATGCGCCAGCCGCCATGCGGCTTGCCGAGCAGATGCGTGGCATAAAGCTGCACGGCATCGGTATGCTCGTCGTTCATATGGGCAAGGATGTCGGCTTCCGCGGCGGCCAGGGCAGCCGTGTCCTCCTCGAAGGCATAATCGTTGAACCAGTGGATGCGGCCGAAGCCTGCCACGATATGGGCGCGGTTGACGGCGACGCGGTAAAAGGCGAAGTCCTGGAAGCTGGCATACATCGCCGCCCCCGGCTGGCGGCGCAGGAAGCGTTCGCGATGCTGCGGCTCGTCGGTGCGCTCGGCGCGGCCCAGCAACGACACGCGCGGCCCGGTCAGCGGCTCGGCAAAGCCCGCGGTGCCGTCGCAGAGCAGCGACACGCGCGGATCGGCGGTCAGGTTCTTGGTATGGTCGGCCAGACGCGAGATCAACAGCAGCGGACTGGCGTCCAGGTCGAAGGCGACCAGCGCCAGCGAGGCATAGGGCCGGCCCGAGCCATCCGCCATCAAGGTCGCCAAGGTTGCCGTGCGGCAGGCGCGGGCCACCGCACGGGCTTGGACGGCAGGCGTGGTGTCCGCGATCACGGCAGCAAAAGGGTCGAGCCGGTGGTCTTGCGCGCCTCCAGATCGGCATGGGCCTTGGCGGCGTCCTTCAGGGCGTAGGTCTGCTTGATCTCGATCCTGACCTTGCCCGCCTTGACGACATCGAACAGCGCATTGGCCGAGCCGATCAGATCGGCCCGCTTCGCCGTATAGGTCACCAGGGTCGGCCGGGTGACGTAGAGCGAGCCCTTGCCGGCAAGGATGGAGATATCTACCGGCGGCACCGAACCGGAGGCGTTGCCGAAGCTGACCATCAGGCCGAACGGCCGCAGGCAGTCGAGCGAGCCCGACCAGGTATCCTTGCCGACGCCGTCATAGACGACAGGCAGGCCTTCGCCCTTGGTGATTTCCTTGACGCGCTCGACGAAATTCTCGGTGCGGTAGTTGATGACGTGATCATAGCCGTGCTCGCGCGCCAGCTTGACCTTGTCCTCGGAACCGACCGTGCCGATCACCGTGGCGCCCAGGGCCTTGGCCCATTCGCCGAAGATCAGGCCGACGCCGCCGGCGGCGGCGTGGAACAGCACGGTGTCGCCCTTCTGGATCTTGTAGGTGCGCCGCACCAGGTATTCCGCCGTCATGCCCTTCAGCATCATGGCGGCAGCCTGCTGGTCGCTGATGCCGTCGGGCAGCACGACGCAGCGGTCGGCCTGCATCAGCCGCTCTTCCGAATACGAACCGAGCGGCTGCGAGGCATAGGCCACGCGGTCGCCGACCTTGATGTCGCTCACGCCGGGACCGACCGCCGTCACCGTGCCGGCGCCCTCCATGCCCAAGGTCAGCGGCAGCGGCAGCTTGTACAGGCCGCTGCGGTGATAGGTGTCGATATAGTTCAGGCCGGCGGCGGTGGTCTTGAGACGGATCTGGCCCTGGCCCGGCTCGCCGACCTCGACGGCCTCCCATTTCATCACTTCCGGGCCGCCAACCTGATGAATACGGATCGCATGTGCCATTTTTATCTTTCCTTGGACTTGGGGATGGTGGTTCAGGCTAGGTGTTTTTTGAAGAAGTCGGCGGTGCGCTGGTTGGCGAGGTCGGCCGCCTTCTGGTCGAAATGCTCGCCGCCGGCGCGGGCGAAGGCGTGATCGCAGCCGGGATAGTCATGCAGCGTGATGAGCGGGTTGTCCTTCAAGGCGGCCTTGATCTGCGCCTGCGCCTCTTTCGGGACGAATCTGTCCTCGTTGGCGATATGCAGCATCAGCGGCTTGCGGATGTTTTTCGCTTCCGCCAGATGCTCGGTCAGCGCCACGCCGTAATAGCCGACGGCGGCATCGACATCGCTGCGGCAGGCCATCAGATACGCCAGCCGCCCGCCCAGGCAGAAGCCGACCGTGCCGGCCTTGCCGCTGCAGCCCGGCGATTTGCGCAGAACGGCCAGGCTGGATTTCAGGTCCTCGATTCCCTTGTCGAGATCGAAGCCGTTGAACAGCTTGAAGGCCTTGTCCCATTCTTCCTTGGTCTTGTCGGTGATATCGACGCCGGGCTCCTGGCGCCAGAACAGATCCGGGCAGAGGGCCAGGTAGCCCTGCGCGGCCAGGCCGTCGCAGATGTCGCGCATCACCTTGTTGACGCCGAAGATTTCCTGGATCACCAGAATGCCGGGACCTTTGCCGCCGGCCGGTTCGGCCAGATAGGCCGAGAAATTGCCGCCGTCATGCGCCTGGATGGTGAGTGTCCTGGCCATTGTTCCCTCCGCTGTTTTCGCTGATTGACGCCGCAGCGACTCTAACGGCAGGAGCCGGCGGCAATCAATCGCCGGCCCGTGGTATGCGCGTGGTAAGTATCAGATTGGTCCGCAGCGCCGGTTCTCTGGCGCAGCAGTCCGGCACGCATTGCAGGCCGGCGGTCACCGCAAGCCCGCTGCAAACAGGCTGACCTGCTCCGGCGGCACGAAAGCGCCTTCATGGCGCAGCAGCCAGCGCTTGGTGGCCAGACCGCCCATGCCGGAATAGCCACCCACCTCGCCGCCGGCGGCCAGGATGCGGTGGCAGGGGATGATCACCGGGATCGGATTGGCGCCGCAGGCGCCGCCGACCGCCCGGGCCGGGGCATTGGTGGCCGCCGCCGCCTCGCCATAGGTGCGGGTCTCGCCCATCGGGATCGCCAGCATGAAATCCCACACCGCTTTCTGGAAATCGCTGCCGGCCGGCTGCAGCGGCAGGTCGAAACGGTCCAGTTTTTTGGCGAAATAGGCCGCCAGTTGCCGTTCCGCCTCGGCGAGGACCGGCATGGCCCTGCCGCCACCCGGCCTGCCGCCCCAATCGACCGCCGTGATCGCCTCCGGCTTCGCCGTCACGGTCAGCGGCCCGAGCGGGCTCGGCACCACGATCCAGGATATCTCCGCCGCATTCGCCATTTTGGCCTCTCTTCCGCCCCGGTACTGGACTTGAGCCAGTGCCTTACTATGGTTGGGCACCCTATATATAACAAGTCCGCATTCTTGCCGTATCACTCCCCGGAGTATCGTCCATGTCGCAAACCCCCGTTACCGTTCTGACCGGCTATCTCGGGGCCGGCAAGACGACGCTGTTGAACCGCATCCTGACTGAGCCGCATGGCAAGAAATACGCCGTCGTGATCAACGAGTTCGGCGAGGTCGGCATCGACAACGATCTGGTGGTGGATTCCGACGAGGAAGTCTTCGAGATGAACAACGGCTGCATCTGCTGCACCGTGCGCGGCGACCTGATCCGCATCATCGAAGGCCTGATGAAGCGCAGGGACCGTTTCGATGGCATCATCGTCGAGACCACCGGCCTGGCCGATCCGGGTCCGGTGGCGCAGACCTTTTTCGTCGATGAAGACGTCGCCCGCCGCACCAAGCTGGATTCGATCGTCACCGTGGTCGATGCCCGGCATCTGCCGGCGCGCCTGAAGGACAGCCGCGAAGCGGAAGAGCAGATCGCCTTCGCCGACGTCATCATCCTCAACAAGGCCGATCTGGTCTCGCCCGACGAGATGGCCGAGGTGGAAGCGCGCATCCGCGCGGTGAACGCCTATGCGCCGATTCACCGGGCCACCAGATGCGACGTGGCTCTGGACAAGGTGCTGGACCGCGGCGCCTTCGATCTCGACCGCATCGTCAGCCTGGAGCCGGATTTCCTGAAGGCGAACCCGGCGCATGGCGAGCCCGGCCATGTGCATGACGAGCATTGCGGACATGACCACGACCATGATCACGATCATCACCACCATGACCATGAGCATGATGCGACGGTGAAGAGCGTATCGCTCACTGCCGATGCGCCGATCGATGCGCGCAAGTTCGATGCCTGGATCAGCGAGCTGCTGGCGACCAAGGGGCCCGACATCCTGCGCGCCAAGGGCATCCTCGATTTCAAGGGCGCCGACAAGCGCTTCGTCTTCCAGGCCGTGCATATGATCAAGGACGGCGATTTCCAGCGGCCCTGGCGCGAGAATGAGCCGCATGTCTCGCGCCTCGTCTTCATCGGCCGCGATCTCGATGCCGCCGCCTTGAAAAAAGGGTTCGAGGCCTGCCGTGCCTGAGGTCAGCTCCGCCGGCGCGACGCAGGTCGGCTTTCGCGCCTATCTTTGGCAGTTCAAATCTGGCGTCGTGGCCGCCGCCGCGGCCGAATCCGCCGGCGTCGCCGGCTTCGGCCTGGGCGACGGCTCGATCGCCTTGCGCGTATTCGCCGAGCCGGAAGCGCCCAGCACGCGGCGGCTGATCGCCCATCCCGACGCGGCCCTGCTGTGCCTGGCGGCTTCGCCTGACGGAAAGGGCTTTTTGAGTGGCGGCGATGACGGCAAGCTGATGCTCACCACCGTCGCCGGCGAGGGACGCGAGCTTGCGGCGGTGCCGCGCAAGTGGATCGAGCATGTCGCGGTCGCCGATAACGGCAGCGCCATCGCCTATAGTGCAGGCAAGCGCCTGGGGTTGCTGAACGGCCAGGATACGACCCGGATCGCCGTCTTCGAGGATCATCCCAGCACGGTGACCGGCATTGCCTTCAATCCGAAAGGCAAGCGGCTGGCGGCGGCGCATTACGGCGGCGTCAGCCTGTGGTGGGCCAAGGCAGAGCCGCAGCAGGCGAAGCGGCTCGCCTGGAAGGGTTCGCATGTCGCGGTGACATGGTCGCCCGACGGCAAGTTCATCATGACGGCGACGCAGGAGAACGAGTTGCATGGCTGGCGGCTCGCCGACAGTGCCGATATGCGCATGAGCGGCTATCCGGCCAAGCCGAAAAGCTTCTCCTGGTCGCGCGATGGGCGCTGGCTGGCAACCGGCGGCGCCGAAGTCGCGGTGGTCTGGGATTGCAAGGGCAAGGGACCGATGGGCAGCGTGCCGGTCGAGCTCAACCGCGGTGCGCTGGTCACCCATGTGGCCTTCCACCCCCGCCATGGCCTGCTCGCCTCCGGCCATGCCGATGGCTGGCTGAGGCTGGGGCGGCTTGCCGACAGGTCGGGCATCGAGCTCGAGCGGATCGGCAACGGACCGGTGACGGCGCTGTGCTGGAGCGGCGATGGGCGTTATCTGCTGGCCGGCAGCGAGGACGGCGCGGCGGCAATCCTCGATTTCGGCACTGCCTAGCGGCTGACCCGGGCGGCCCGCGCGATGCGCAGCAGCGCGTCGCCGCAGGCCGCCGCCGCCGGCATACCGGTGCTTTTTGCCGTCAGCTCGGCTTCCGTCAGAATCTCCAGCGCGCGCATCAGCCGATCGCTCGACCATTGCTTGAGCTGACGCTCGAAGCCGTCGCGCCGCGTCCAATGCACGCCGAGCCGGGTCGGATCGACGCGATTGCCGGCCTCCCGGCTGCCGGCGGCCAGATGCAGCTTCTGGCCATGCTTTTGCGCCACGCGCAGGATCGCCACCGGCGATTCACCCGCGCTCTCGCAGCGGGTCAACGCATCCGTCAGCGCCGCGAAATCGCCGCTGAAGGCGGCAAAGGCGGCATCGTCAAGGAACAATGTCGCGCTGTCGCCGACCACGGCCTCGCAATCTTCCAGGCTGATCGGCGTTGCATCACCGCCCTTGTACAGCAGCAGCTTGGCGATCTCGCCGCGGCTGACCATGCGGTCGGTGCCGAGATTGTCCGCCAGCCAGGCCACGGCCTCCGGCGCGATCTTCTTGCCCGCTTCGTGCACCATGGTTTCGATCAGCGTATGCAGGGCGCGCTGGTCATCCGCGTAGCAGCCGAGCGCAGCGGCAATCGGCGAATCCTCGAAGGCGCCGCGCAAGGACGACCGCGCCGCCAGCTCGCCGGCCTCCACGACGATCAGCGCATCGCCCACCGGATCGTCCAGGAAGCCTTCCAACAGCTTGGCATTGCGATCGCCGGCACCCGAAACCATGACGACGCGGCGGCCGCCGGTCAGTGCGATCGCGGCCGCTTCGTCGGCGAGCCGCGCGGGATCTTCGTGCAGTTGCGCGCCGGTCAGCGTGGCGACGCGAAAGGGGTCGCTCAGATCCGCGACGACGCTCTGCGCGATCTGTTTGGCGCGTTCGCGGATCAGGCCGGCATCCGTGCCGAACAGCAGCACGGCGCGGATTTCCGGCCGCGGCCGTTTGACAAAGGCCTCGACCTCCCGCGCCTGCAGCTTCATTTGGCGGTCTGCTGCTGTTGCTGCTGCAGCAGCAATTGTTGTTGCCGCAATTCGCGCCAGCGGTCGAAATAATTGGCCAAGCGGATGCGGACCTGCTCGGCGGTATCGCGCAGGGCGCGCGCACGGGCATCTCGTTCGGCTACGAGATTGGCGTAATCGTTGACCGTCTGATTGAACGACGCCTGGCTGGAAGCGCCGCCGGAAACGACATACTGCCCCGTCTGGTAGTCGCGCAGGTAATAACTGACGCTGACCTGCAGATTGCTGCGCGTGACCGTTTCCGAGCGGGTAACGAAAACCGAGCCTACGGATTCCGTAATCTTGTACTCCAGGAGATAGCGCGGCTGCTCCGGGCTGCCTTCGGGCGTCAGCATGTCGAGCAGAGTGTTGCGGAACTCCTGGTCGGTCCGGGTATCCGGCTGCATGATCGACACTTGCGCGAATTCCGGCACGACGCCTTGGCCGCTGCCGCGCTGGCCATAAAGCGGCCGGAAGCCGCAGCCGGCAAGTCCGGCCAGCGACAGGGCGAGCAAAGCCGCGGCGGTTTGCCTAGACCACCACATTGACGATCCGGTTCGGCACCACGATCACCTTGCGCACCGGTTTGCCGTCGATGGCGCGCTGTACATTGTCGTTGGCCAGGGCAAGCTTTTCCAGCTCGCCCTGCGCCATGTCGCGCGCAACCTCGATAGTGGCGCGCAGCTTGCCGGAAACCTGCACCGCAATCGTCACCGTATCGTCACGGGCAAGATCGGCGTCAGCCACCGGCCAGGGCTGATCGAGCAGCAGGCCGTCGTTACCCAGCGCCTGCCAGATCTCTTCGGCCAGATGCGGCACCATGGGGCCGATCAGCTTGGCCAGAGTCTCCAGCGCCTCGCGCCGCGCCCAGGCGGTGGCCGCATCGTCGTCCTTGACCGCCTCCAGCAGGTTGGCGAATTCATGCACGCGGGCGACCGCCTTGTTGAAATGGAACTGCTCGAGATCGCCGGTCAGGGCAAGGATCGTCTTGTGCAGGGCGCGGCGCAGCTCCAGGGCAGCGCCCTTCCACGCGGCCGGCTGCGGTGCGGCCTTGGGCGCGATCGGGCCTCTCGGCTCGGAGACGAGCCGCCAGAGCCGCTGCGTGAAGCGCCAGGCGCCTTCGACGCCGGATTCGGTCCATTCCAGGTCGCGTTCCGGAGGACTGTCGGACAGCATGAACCAGCGCGCCGTGTCGGCGCCGTATGTGTCGATGATCAGGCCGGGGTCGATGACGTTCTTCTTCGATTTCGACATCTTCTCGACGCGGCCGATGGTGACCGGCGCGCCGGTGCGGATATGGCTGGCCGTATCGCCCTCTTTCTTGACCTCGGTCGGCATCAGCCAGGCGCCCGAGGCGTCGCGGTAGGTCTCGTGGCAGACCATGCCCTGCGTGAACAGGCCGGCGAAGGGCTCGCCGCTTTTCAGCGACAGATGCCCGGTATCGCGCAGGGCGCGGGTGAAGAACCGCGAATACAGCAGGTGCAGGATGGCATGTTCGATGCCGCCGATATACTGATCCACCGGCATCCAGTAATCGACATCGGCCTGCACCAGCGGCACATCGGCGCGCGGACTGCAGAAGCGGGCGAAATACCAGGAGCTGTCGACGAAGGTGTCGCAGGTGTCGGTTTCGCGCTGCGCCTTGCCGCCGCAGGACGGGCAGCTCACATGCTTCCAGGTCGGATGATGATCCAGCGGATTGCCCGGCTTGTCGAAAGTCACGTCATCGGGCAGCAGCACCGGCAGATCGGCGTCCGGCACCGGCACGATGCCGCAGGTATCGCAATGGATGACCGGGATCGGGCAGCCCCAGTAGCGCTGGCGCGAGACGCCCCAGTCGCGGAGCCGGAATGTCGTGGTGCCTTCGCCGGCGCCGAGCTCTTCGAGCCTGGCGATCGCCGCGCGCTTGGCGCTGGCGACATCGAGGCCGTCGAGAAAGCCGGAATTGATCGCCACGGTGTTGTCGGTTTCGAGGAAGGCTTCGCTGCCGATCTCGATGTCGCTCTGTCCTTTCGGGGCCACCACGGCTTTTACCGGCAGGCGGTATTTGCGCGCGAAATCCAGGTCGCGCTGGTCATGGCCGGGGCAGCCGAAGATCGCGCCGGTGCCGTATTCCATCAGCACGAAATTCGCCACGTAAACCGGCAGGGTCCAGCTTGGATCGAACGGATGCACGGCTTCGACGGCGAGGCGATAGCCCTTCTTCTCGGCCTTCTCCAGTTCGGCTTCCGCCGTGCCGGTCTTGCGGCATTCCTCGATGAAGGCGGCAAGCTTCGCATCCGACTTCGCCATCTCTGCGGCCAGCGGGTGATCGGCGGCGATGGCGACGAAACTGGCGCCGAACAGGGTGTCCGGCCGGGTCGAATAGACTTCGATCTTGTCCTTGCGATCCTTCAGCGCAAACGAAAAGCGCGCGCCTTCCGATTTGCCGATCCAGTTCTGCTGCATCAGCCGCACGCGCTCGGGCCAGCGGTCCAGCCCGTTCAGCGCCTGCAGCAGATCGTCGGCATAGGCCGTGATCTTGAGAAACCATTGCGACAGCTTGCGTCGCTCGACCAAGGCACCCGAACGCCAGCCGCGGCCGTCGATGACCTGCTCGTTCGCCAGCACGGTCTGATCGACCGGGTCCCAGTTGACGAAGCTTTCCTTGCGATAGATCAGCCCCGCCTTCAGGAAATCGAGAAACAGCTTCTGCTGGTATTTGTAATAGCCGGGATGGCAGGTGGCGAATTCGCGACTCCAGTCGAGCGACAGGCCCATGCGCTGCAATTCCGCGCGCATATTGGCGATGTTGTCATAGGTCCAGGCGGCGGGGTGGACCTTTTTCTCCTGGGCGGCATTCTCCGCCGGCAGGCCGAAGGCATCCCAGCCCATCGGATGCAGCACGTTGAAGCCGCGCGCGCGCTTGTAGCGGGCGACGACATCGCCCAGCGTGTAGTTGCGCACATGGCCCATATGGATGCGCCCCGACGGGTAGGGGAACATCTCCAACACGTAATATTTCGGGCGACCGGGATCGGTGACGGCACGGAAGGCCTGCCGCTCGTCCCAGATTTTCTGCCACTTGGCTTCGACCGCTTTGGCGTTATAGCGGGACATCGACATCTACTCTTTCAATCGGACATGTCGCCGTGTCGGCGATGAAGGTGGGGCGGCAAGAACGGTGGCGGCGGGCCGGCGTCAGCGCCGCGCCTCCGCCGCCATGCGAAGTTCGCGGGCCCGCTGCAAGATGGCGTCTTCCATATTGATGGCCGTGTTCGGTGCCGCCGCCTGATCGACCCAGGCGTCGTTCTGGCGGACCTGACGGAAGACGCTGACGCGCAGGGCATCGGCACGCAGCGACCGGTCGAGAATGTAAACCGTGAGCTTGAGCCGCTCGTCCGGCGTCTGCTGCGGCGTGTACCAGTCGGTGATGATCACGCCGCCGAAGGGATCGGCCGATGCCAGCGGCATGAAGGAAATGGTGTCCAGCGTGGCGCGCCACAGGAAACTGTTGACGCCGATGCCGCCGCCGCCTTCATCCTGCTTTTTCTTGCTGCCGCTGCCGAAGATATCGAGGCCGTTGCCGCCGAAGACGCCCTGCCGCGCCGAGGTCGGGGCGGGATCATAGGTGCCGTATTGGTTCTTCTCCGGGAAATAGGTCTGCGTCTCGCCATCGCCGGGGGATGAACAGCCGCTCAGGGCCAGCAGGGCCGGCAGGACGAAAACGGCCAATTTCCGAATGGACGACCTTCGAGCGGACGACGGCAGAGCAGCCATGACGGCGAAACCTTCCAATACGCAATTGCGGGCTGTGGGATAGCATAATTCCAGCCGGAAGGCCAATCGGCGGCGCTCCTTGCACGAAGGCGGCTTGAGGTAATTTTATTGCGCGGAAGACGCTCGGTTTCGCCTTCGCTAACAGGGTGGCGGGTCTATGCCTTAAGGCATTGGAAACAAAGGATATCACCCTATACCAGTTGATGTCTCGGCTGCAACTTTTAATTGAAAAACAACGATTGCCGGAGGCCGCGAATCGGTTGGCCGGAGCCAATGGCAACGAAGGCCCTTAACCCGCCGTCTCGGAAGAGCTGCCTTTGAAGGTCCGCTTGCTGCTTTTCAAGCGCGCTCCGCTCCGTTTCTGTGTGGCGCGAATGCAACAGTGATCGGAAAAGCATCCCGGATTCTGCCGCTTTTATTGACACTTGCGGGCACGGAATGGCTTCATCCCTGACGATCACTCAGCCCACTCGGGCTGATTGTTCATTGCGAGTGACTAGCACTGCAAACCCAAATCCCGGTGGGAGAGGAAAAGAGGAAAATGAAGAAGACGCTGCTTCTACAAACCGCGCTCGTTGCAGCCGCCGGCTTGATGCTGGCCGACGCTGCGAACGCCCAGACCAAGGCTGTGCCGATCGGCGTGACCGTCGGCGGTTACATGACCCGCGCGTTCATGTTCCAGGATCGCGGCAATGCGCAGGTTGACCAGCCGTCGAAGACCTTTGGTCAGCCCGACGCGGAAATCTGGTTCAACATCCGCTCCGTGCTGGATAACGGCACCGTGATCGGCGGCCGCGTCGAGCTGGAAGGCTCGACCGAAGCCGACCAGATCGACGAGTCCTACCTGTTCGTCGAAAAGCATGACCTGGGCCGTATCGAAGTTGGCTCCACCGACCTGGTGCCCAACAAGATGCTGTACGGTGCGCCGAACGCCATCCCGGGCGAGTCGACCACTGTGACGGGCTCGGCCGCTGCGTTCTTCGGCGGCAACACCTACATGGGCTGGTTCGCTGCTAACCCGAACGACTCCGAGCACATCAACGTCTACACCTCCTCGAACCGCTACTTCGGTTCGAAGGTGGGCAAGGGTCTGCAGCTCGGCTTCTCCTATGCGCCGAACGTCTGCCAGGACAACGTCAACGTTGACTCGGTCAACGCCTGCCAGTCCTTCACCTCGAAAGCGAACAACAGCACCCCCAACAACATGCAGGACGTCTACGCCCTGGCCGCGAACTACGTCGAGTCGTTCGGCCCGGTCGACGGCGCTCTGTATGTCGGCTGGTACAGCGGCCGTCCCGGCTCGGCCTCCAATGCGACCGGCGATCGGGCCGGCGGCATTCAGGGCGGTGTGAACTTCGCCTGGAATGTGGGCGGCGGTTCGCAGATTCAGCTGGGTGGCCTGTACACCCAGGAAGAGAGCGACGCAGTCACGGCTAACCGGCATATCTGGACCGCTGGTCTGAAGTATCTGACCAACGGCGCCGCTCCGGGTTCGGTCGGCCTCGGTCTGGAAGGCCGCAAGGCCCATGTCACCGGCAGCGGCGACGAAGATCTGTACATGCTCGGCGTGACCTACCAGGTCGCCACCGGCATCCTGACCTTCGCCGGCGTCGGCCACGAGAAGATCGATTCGGATACTGCCGGTTCGGACAACAAGCAGAACTTCGGCAAGATCGGTATGCGTCTGGACTTCTAATTCGATCCCCGGATCGGATTGGGAAAAGGGGCAGGGCAACCTGCCCCTTTTTTTATGAGTGATTCTTTTATGCGTGATTCGATGCGGCGACGGCTCGCTGCCGGATCATCGCCCGCCGCTCGTCTCCGTAAAAATCGTCGCGGCCGAGCCGGGCCTTTTGTCTTCAAGAAAAATGAAGTCGTGGATAGCGGTCTCTGTCCTCCGCCGCCATGTTGTATTTTTGCAACAGCGAAAATCACCTTCCTAAGGGTGTGTCGGTTGTCACGTCTTTGTCCAAGTCGCCGGCTAAGCCTTTCAAAACGCGGCGGCTATGATCGTCGCGCTAAAGGGTGGTCGCGGGAGTTCGTCCTTCGACGCTGACACGTCTCTCCAAGGAAGGACCCACAGATGAAAAAGACCCTTCTCCTCCAAACCGCACTCGTGGCGGCTGCCGGCTTGATGCTGGCCGATGCTGCGAATGCCCAGACCAAGGCGCAGCCGATCGGTGTTACCGTTGGCGGCTATATGACCCGCAGCTTCGTCGTGCAGGATCGCGGCGAGCGCCAGACCGATCAGCCCGCCAAGACCTTCGGCTCGCCGGACGCGGAAATCTGGTTCAACATCCGCTCGGTGCTGGATAACGGCGCCATCGTGGGCGGCCGCGTCGAGCTGGAAGGCTCGACCGAGAGCGATCAGATCGACGAATCCTATCTCTTCGTCGAGCGCCGCGATATCGGCCGCATCGAACTCGGCTCCACCGACCTGGTGCCGAACAAGATGACCTACGGTACGCCGAATGCCATCCCGGGCGATTCGACCACCACGGTCGGCACGACCGGCGATTTCTTCGGCGGCGACAATTACCGCCTGCGCTTCAGCGGTGCGCCGGACGATTCCGAGCATATCAACCTCTACACCTCCGCGAACCGCTATTTCGGTTCCAAGGCGGGTAAGGGTCTGCAGCTCGGCTTCTCCTATGTGCCGAATGCCTGCCAGGACAACACCGACGTCGGTTCGACCAACGCCTGCAACTCCTTCACCTCCGGTGCGAACGGCGATACCGTCGTCAACATGCAGGACGTCTATGCCGTGGCGGCGAACTACATCGAGTCGTTCGGTCCGTTCGACGGCGCTCTGTTCGGTGCCTATTACAGCGGCCGCCTGGGTTCCGGTACGGATACTTCGGGTGATCGCGTCCACGGCTATCAGGGCGGCGTGAACGTTGCCTACAATGTCGGCAATGGTTCGCAGATCCAGTTGGGCGGCCTGTATACCCAGGAGCAGCTCAACCGCGCCAGCAGTGCCGACAAGCATGGCTTCGCTGCCGGTCTGAAGTATCTGACCAACGGCACGCAGCCGGGCTCGGTCGGTATCGGTGTCGAAGGCCGTAATGTGCGGCGCACCAATGTCGCCACCATCGGCGCCTCCAGCGAAGACCTCTACATGCTGGGCGTGACCTATCAGGTCGCCACCGGCGTCCTGACCTTCGCCGGCGTCGGTCATGAGAAGATCGATCCGGATGCGGGTGCCGACAACAAGCAGACCTTCGGCACCATGGGCATCCGTCTGGACTTCTGATCCAGCGATCAAGGGTGATCATCGGGAGGGGCCGGGCAACCGGCCCCTTGCTTTTTTGCCGGCTTTATTGCGGCCCTATTGCGACAATCCCAGCAGCAGGCCGGCGGCCAGCAGGGCGGCGATCGTCCATAACGCCAGGAGCAGCGGCCGCCTGGCACGGGTTTGTATCTTCGCCAGTTCCCTGAGGCTGCCGTCGCTGAGGCGCAGGCCGTCCGCCTGCAAGCTGCCGGCGAGGGCTTCGAAGCCTCTGGCGATCTGCGGCAGCCGCCGCGCCGTCTCGGTCAGGTTGCCGGCGATCTCGCGCAGCCGCGCCTCCGGTCCCATATTGCGCCCTGCCCAATCCTCGATCACCGGCCGCGCCGCTTCCCAGAAATTGATGTCGGGATCCAGGCTGCGCGCCACGCCCTCGACCGTCACCATGGTCTTCTGCAGCAGCAGCAGATGCGGCTGCGTGCGCATGCCGAAGGTCTCGGTGATCTGGAAAAGCTGCGCCAGCAGGCGGCCGATCGAGATTTCCGTCATCGGCCGGTCCAGGATCGGTTCGCCGATCGAGCGGCAGGCCTGGGCGAACAGATCGACCGAGCGGTCGGCCGGCACATAGCCCGCTTCGAAATGCACTTCCGCTGCCCGGCGCCAATTGCCCGAGAGAAAGGCGCCCAGCATCTCCGCCATGAAGCGCCGCGTGCCGAGATCGAGCCGGCCCATGATACCGAAATCGACCATCTCGATGCGGCCATCGGGCGCCACGAACAGATTGCCGTGATGCATGTCGGCATGGAAATAGCCGTCGCGCAGCGCCTGCTTCAGGAACAGGCGGATCACCCGCTCGGCCACGGTGGACAGGTCGATGCCGGCATCCTGCAGGGCTGCGCGGTCCTCGATCGGAATGCCGCTGATGCGCTGCACGGTGAGTACGCGCCGCGCCGTGCGCTGCCAGTCGATCGCCGGGACGACGACATCGGGATCGTCGCGAAAATTATCGCGCAGTTCGCTGGCCGCCGCCGCCTCCAGGCGCAGGTCGAGTTCGATCGCCACCCAGTCGCGCAAGGTCGCCACCACGTCGCGCGGCCGCAGACGGTCCATGCCCGGAAGGCGCCGCTCGGCATTGTCGGCCAGCCAGGCGAAGAGTTCCAGGTCGCGGGCGAAAGCCGCTTCCACGCCGGGCCGCAGGATTTTCACCGCAACCGAGGCCGGCTGGCCACCGGATTGTTCGTCGCCCGCCTGCCCGTCGCCTGCCGTCTCGGCGAAATGCACCTGGGCGATGCTGGCCGCCGCCACCGGCTCGCGGTCGAATGCGCTGAACAGGCTGGCCAGGGGCCGGCCGAATTCGGCTTCGATGGTCCGCTCGGCCAGCTTGGCCGGAAACGGCGGCAGCCGGTCGCGCAGGCGGCCGAGATCCTCGGCCAGGGCGGCGCCGATCAGATCCGGCCGGACCGACAGCACCTGGCCCAGCTTGATGAAGCTCGGCCCCAGTTCGCTCAGGGCATTGGCCAGCCGCTCGCCGGGACGCAAACCCGGCCGCTTGCGGCCGAAGACGGCCTGGAACAGCGCAAGCGCGCCCCGCGCCGATGCGCCGAGCGGCGCGTCGCGCAGCACGAACAGCGCATCGTGCCGGGCGAAGCAGCGGCCGATGGCGAAAAGCCGGCGAAGATGGCGCAGATCGGTCAGCATGAAAATGTCGCGGCCATCAACCGGTTCATCCGAGCAAGGGTCCTAAATCCGGCGGGCGGAATGCAGCGCGGCGATGCCGAAGCTGAGGTCGCGCACCTGCACATTGCGGAAACCGGCCGCCTCGATCATCGCGGCGAAATCCGCCTGGTTCGGAAAGCGGCGGATGCTCTCCACCAGATAGCGGTAGGAATCCTCGTCTTTCGCCACCAGGCCGCCGATCTTGGGCAGCACGTTGAAGCTGTAGACATCGTAGGCCGCAGCGATGGCCGGATTGCGCACGGCGGAAAATTCCAGGCAGAGGAAACGCCCGCCGGGCTTGAGCACGCGATAGGCCTCGCGCAGCGCCTGATCGATATGGGTGACGTTGCGGATGCCGAAGGCGATCGTATAGGCATCGACCGAGCGGTCGGACAGCGCCAGCCGCTCCGCATCCATGCAGGCCCAGGTCAGGCGGGCGAGCCGGCCCTGGTCGATCGCCCGGTTCCGGCCCTGTTCCAGCATCGCGGCGTTGATGTCGGCGACGACGATCTCGGCCTGTGGCGCGCGGTCCATGATGCGGAATGCGATATCGCCGGTGCCGCCGGCGACATCGAGGACGCGGATGGCGCCGCGAGGCTGCAGCCAGTCGATCATCTGCGCCTTCCACAGCCGGTGGACGCCGCCCGACATCAGGTCGTTCATCAGGTCGTAGCGGCTGGCGACCGATTCGAAGACGCCGCGCACCAGCCGGGCCTTCTCGCCCTCGGGCACGCTGCGGAAGCCGAAATGGGTCTCGTTCGTCATGGCAGGCAGACCATAGCCGAAACCAATCCGCCACGGTATAGACAGGGCCATGCCCGAATTGCCCGAAGTGGAAACCACGCGCCGCGGGCTGGCGCTCAAGCTGGACGGCCGGCGGATCGCCCGCATCGAGGCGCATCGGCCCGATCTGCGTTTTCCCTTGCCGAAGAATTTCGCCAAGACCATCCAGGGCCGCCGGGTCGAGGCGCTGGAGCGGCGGGCGAAATACATCCTGATCCGGCTGGAGGGCGGGCTGGTCTGGCTGGTGCATCTCGGCATGTCCGGCCGCATGCTGCTGCGGCTCGGCTGGCCCAACGATATCGGCCCGCATGACCATGTCGTTTTCGCCACCGACGAAGGCTGGAGCGTCACCTACAACGATGCGCGCCGTTTCGGCATGATGGACCTCGTGCCGGCCGCCGCGCTGCCGCGGCACCGGCTGCTGGCGGAACTGGGGCCCGAGCCGCTGGCCGATGATTTCACCCCGGCAGTGCTGCAGGCGGCGCTAAAGGGCAAGAAGACGCCGATGAAAGCCGCCCTGCTGGATCAGACCGTGGTGGCGGGGCTGGGCAATATCTATGTCTGCGAAGCGCTGTTCCGCGCCGTAATCAGCCCGAAGCGTCTGGCCGGGACGGTGCCGCCGGAGAAGCTGAAAAAGCTGGTCCCGGCGATCAAGGCCGTCCTCAACGAGGCGATCAAGGCCGGCGGCTCGTCCCTGCGCGATTATGTGCAATCGGACGGCGAGCTCGGCTATTTCCAGACCCGCTTCAGGGTTTACGACCGGGAAGGTCAGGCCTGCACCGCCTGTGAAAAGCCGGTGAAGCGGATCGTGCAGTCGGGACGTTCGACTTTCTATTGCGCCGCCTGCCAGCGGTAGGAAAGCCCGCCGCTTTTCGGCCGCCCCGGCCCTTTCCCGCACGGGGGAAGAGAGGCATTTCCTGGGCCTCAGGGCCTTCCAAAACCCGGCTCAAACTGCCAAAGTCCGCCCCATGTTTGCTCCCGCCTCGCTCCGGTCCGGCAGGCAGCGTTTCCATGCCCTTCTCATGGCTGCCCTGATCGGGCTGGCCGGCTTTTCTGCAACCGCCAGCCTGGCCGCGGGGAGGTTTCTCTCGATTGCCGAGGACGTGCCGCTGATGCCGGGCCTGACCGAAAACGCCGATGCCGCGACCGTCTTCGACAAGCCCGCCGGCCGTATCGCCAGCACCGAAGCCAGCGGCGCGGTGAGCCGGGCGGCGGTCAAGCAATTCTACGATGCGACGCTGCCGCAGCTCGGCTGGCAGGCCGAGGGGCCGGCGGAATACCATCGCGAGTCCGAGCGGCTGCGGCTCAGCTTCCAGAATGATGGCCGGATGCTGACCGTCCGTTTCGAACTGCTGCCCAATCGCTAAAAGATCAGCAAGAGGAAAACCCGTCATGGCGTACGAGAATATCCTGGTGGAGACGCGCGGCCCGGTTGGCCTGATCACGCTCAACCGTCCGCAGGCGCTGAATGCGCTGAATGCCCAGCTGGTCAAGGAGCTCGCCCAGGCGCTCGACACCTTCGAGGACGACGACGCGATCGGCTGCATCATCGTCACCGGCTCGGAAAAGGCCTTTGCCGCCGGAGCCGACATCAAGGAGATGCAGCCGAAGAATTACATGGAAGTCTACAAGGCGGACTTCATCACCCGCGACTGGGAGCGCCTCGCCCAGTGCCGCAAGCCGGTGATCGCCGCGGTCGCCGGCTATGCTCTGGGCGGCGGCTGCGAAATGGCGATGATGTGCGATTTCATCCTCGCCGCCGACAATGCCAAATTCGGCCAGCCGGAGATCAATCTCGGCACCATTCCGGGCGCCGGCGGCACCCAGCGGCTGACGCGTTTCGTCGGCAAGTCGAAGGCGATGGAGATGTGCCTCACCGGCCGCATGATGGATGCCGAGGAGGCCGAGCGCGCCGGCCTGGTCAGCCGTGTCGTGCCGAAGGATCAGTTGCTCGACGAAGCCATCAAAGTGGCCAACCGGATCTGCGAATTGTCGCGCCCGATCGTGATGATCGCCAAGGAATCGGTCAACCGCTCCTACGAGACGACGCTGGCCGAAGGCATCCGCTTCGAGCGGCGCGTTTTCCATTCCACCTTCGCCACGCTCGACCAGAAGGAAGGCATGGCCGCCTTCGCCGAGAAGCGCAAGCCGAACTTCCAGAACAAGTAGACGCCAGAACAGGCAGACGATCGCCATGCCCCCTCGCAGCCGCAGCCTGCGCGAAATCCCTGGAACCGATGGCCAGTTGGCGCCGTCCGCCGGCCTGCTGCCGGCCGGCCTGCGCGACGTGCTGCCGCCGCGTGCCGAATGGGAGGCGCAGGCAAGCGAGGGGCTGCTCGCCGCCTTCGCCCGTTACGGCTATGCGCGGGTGAAGCCGCCGCTGATCGAGTTCGAGGAGACGCTGCTGGCCGGCTCGGGCCAGGACCTGGCCGATCAGATGTTCCGCGTCATGGATCCGGTGTCGCAGCGCATGATGGGCCTGCGCACCGATATCACGCTGCAGGTGGCGCGCATCGCCGCCACCCGCCTGCGCGATGCCGCACGGCCGCTGCGCATGGCCTATGCCGGCCAGGTGCTGCGCGTGCGCGGCAGCCAATTGCGGCCCGAGCGGCAATTCGCCCAGGCCGGCGTCGAGCTGATCGGCGCGGAGGCCCTGGCGGCCGATGTCGAGGTCGCCGTTCTGGCGGCCGAAGCGGTGGCCGGTCTTGGCGTCGGCGGCCTGTCGCTCGACATCACGCAGCCGCTCCTGGCGCCGGCGATCATGCAGGCGGCGGGACTCGAACCGAAGCAGGCGCGCGCCGCGCGCCGCGCGCTGGACCGCAAGGATGCCGCCGAGCTGAAGGCCGCCGGCGGCGCTGCGGCGCCGACGCTGTTGCGGCTGCTCGAACTTGCCGGCCCGGCGCGCGCCGCCCTGGACGGCTTGAAGACACTGAAGCTGCCCGAGGAAGCGGCGCGGATCGTCGCCGATCTCGACGGCCTGGTCCGCGACGTCGCGGCGGCGGCGCCGGATCTGCTGCTGACACTGGACCCCGGCGAGTTCCGCGGCTTCGAATATCACACCGGCATCGCCTTCACCCTGTTCGCCCGCAATGTGCGCGGCGAGCTCGGCCGCGGCGGACGGTACATGACGCCGGCCGGAGAGACGGCGACCGGCTTCACGCTTTATCTCGACAGCGTGATGCGCGCGCTGCCGGCGCAGCCGGTGCCGCCCATGGTCTATCTGCCATTCGGCACCGATGCCGGCGTGGCGGCGAAGCTGCGCGGCGAAGGCCACCGGACCTGGGCGGCGCTGGAAAAGGAGACCGGCGATGTCGCCAAGGCGGCCAAGACCGCCGGCTGCAGCCATGTCTGGGACGGCCAGGCGGTACGGAAGATTTAGCGATGGCTCGGATGAATGCACCGTCATTGCGGGCCGGAATCCCGCGTTTTCCGAGCCGGTGCAACCGTAAAGTGAAGGACGCGTAGCATGAGCAACGTCGTGGTGGTTGGCGCCCAGTGGGGCGACGAGGGCAAGGGCAAGATCGTCGATTGGCTCTCGCTGCGTGCCGAAGTCGTGGTGCGTTTCCAGGGCGGCCACAATGCCGGCCATACCCTGGTGATCGGCGGCAACACCTACAAGCTCTCGCTGCTGCCCTCGGGCATCGTGCGTCCGGGCAAGCTGTCGGTGATCGGCAACGGCGTCGTGGTCGATCCCTGGGCATTGATCGCCGAGATCGACAAGCTGCGCGGCCAGGGCGTCGAGATTTCGCCGGCCAATCTGAAGGTGGCCGACAATGCCGTGCTCATCCTGCCGCTGCATCGCGATCTCGACGGCTTGCGCGAGGATGCCAGCGAAGGCGTGAAGATCGGCACCACGCGGCGCGGCATCGGTCCGGCCTATGAGGACAAGATCGGCCGCCGCGCCATCCGCGTCTGCGACCTCGCCGACAAGGCCATGCTGGCGCGCAAGCTCGACGGCCTGCTGGCGCATCACAATGCCCTGCGCCGCGGCTTCGGCGCCGAGCCGGTCGACCGTGCCGAACTGCTCGAGCAGCTCGACGAGATCGCGCCCAAGGTGCTGCCTTATGCGGCGCCGGTCTGGCGCGAGCTGGACGAGGCGCGGCGCGCCGGCCATCGCATCCTGTTCGAGGGCGCGCAGGGCTCGCTGCTCGATGTCGATCACGGCACCTATCCGTTCGTCACCTCGTCCAATACCATGGCGGGCAGCGCCGCCGCCGGCTCCGGCCTGGGGCCGGGCGGGCTCGGCTACATCCTCGGCATCGTCAAGGCCTATACTACGCGCGTCGGCGAGGGGCCGTTCCCGACCGAGCTGACCGACGATGTCGGCCAATGGCTGGGCGAGAAGGGGCGCGAATTCGGCGTCGTTACCGGGCGCAAGCGGCGCTGCGGCTGGTTCGATGCGGTGCTGGTGCGCCAGTCGGTCAAGCTCAACGGCATCCACGGCATCGCGCTCACCAAGCTCGACGTGCTCGATGGCCTGAAGGAGCTCCGGATCTGCGTCGGCTACGAGGTGAACGGCAAGACGCTGGATTACTTCCCGGCCTCGATGGCCGATCAGGCCGCCGCCAGGCCGGTCTACGAGACGATGGAAGGCTGGAGCCAGAGCACGCATGGCGCGCGGTCCTGGGTCGATCTGCCGGCTACCGCGGTGAAGTATGTCCGCCGCGTCGAGGAACTCATCGGTGCGCCGGTCGCCTTGCTCTCCACTTCGCCGGAGCGGGACGATACCATCCTGATGAAGGATCCCTTCGAGGATTGATCGCGGCTTGCCCTTGGCAGGGCCGGGCGGTTGTCAAAGACGGGCGGCAAGACCCGCGCGCCGTGTCGTTACCGAATATTTCGTCGAGGTTAACGGGCGATAACTTTCGCCTGGACAGGGGAGTCCTAGGATTGGCTCATCGGTTTCGCCCCGGAGGAGCCCATGCTCAGGACGCAGGATGCAGCATTGCACGCCATCGGCGCAGAAGGGATCGCGGATCTCTGCGAGGCCATCTGCCTGGACGCCGTCGATGTGACTTCGGCGATGCGCGCCAGCATCTGGTTCTTCAACAGCCGCGGCGACATGGTCTGCCAGTATCTGCTGGACGCCCGCGACGGCCGCATCCAGCAGGGCGCCGTCATCCCGCATGAGGCGACGCTGGCCTATTTCCGCGCCGCCGCCCAGGGGCTGGGCTCGGTAATGACAGAAGATGCGCCGGCCATCTCAGGCGAAGAGGCCGATCCGGCGAAGGAGGGCGGCGAGGCCGGCACGCAGATCGATCTGCTGCTGGTCGACGGCCGCAGCCAGCCGGCCGCGATCTTCCGCTGCGAACGGGGCTCGGCCACCGCCGATGACTGGAGTGCGCGCGATCTGACCATTCTGCGCAATCTGGCTCAGGCGCTGGCCACCGCGATCCGCCGCGAGGCGCGCGAGCAAAGCGCCGGCCGGGCCGCCAAGGACATCACGGCCTCCGGTTACGCCGCCGGCATGGGATCCTGTCCGGTCGATCTGTCCTGGCTGCCGGTCCAGCCCGGCACGGAAATCCGCCTGCCCGACATGCTGCCGCCCGACCGGCTCGACATCACCGATTGGGAATCGGCGCTCGAGGATTTCGACGATTGAGCCGCGTGCTCGGCTCGGTCCGGTTCGTGCGTAGCGTGGCGTAGTTTAAGCTTCCTCCCTTTTTCCTCTCCCTGTGTGGAGGCGTTCCTCCAGGTTGACTCGCCCGCGGCCAATGTCCTCCGGCCGCGGGTTTTTCTTTTCGCGAATGAAAATAACGCCGTTGTTCGGTCGGTTCCTACGCCGTCGCCTCGAGGCCCTGCTGCTGGGCGGCGCTGCGCACCGCTTTCTGCAGCTTCTCGAAGGCGCGCACCTCGATCTGGCGCACGCGCTCGCGGCTGATGCCATAGCGCGAGGAGAGGTCTTCCAGCGTGGTCGGCTCGTCGACCAGGCGGCGCTGCACCAGGATGTCGCGCTCGCGCTCGTTCAGATTCTGCATCGCGCTGTTCAGCAGCTTGCGGCGGGCATCGCTTTCCTCGCCCTCGGCCAGCCGCGTCTCCTGGCTCGGCGTCTCGTCGACCAGCCAGTCCTGCCATTGCGCCTCGCTTTCGCCATCCTCGCGCAGCGGCGCGTTCAGCGAATGGTCCGGCGCCGCCAGGCGGCGGTCCATGGTGATCACCTCGTCCTTCGAAACGTCGAGCTGGGTGGCGATCTTCTCGACCTGCTCGGGCGTGAGCTGGCCACCCTCGATCGCCTTCATCTGGCCGCGCAGCCGGCGCAGGTTGAAGAACAGCTTCTTCTGCGCCGCCGTCGTGCCGATCTTCACCAGCGACCAGGAGCGCAGGATATATTCCTGGATCGAGGCGCGGATCCACCACATGGCATAGGTCGACAGCCGGAAGCCCTTGTCGGGATCGAAGCGCTTGACCGCCTGCATCATGCCGACATTGCCTTCCGAGATCAGTTCGCCGATCGGCAGGCCGTAGCCGCGATAGCCCATGGCGATCTTGGCTACCAGCCGCAGATGGCTGGTCACCAGCTTATGGGCAGCCTCGACATCGCCGCGGTCGCGCCAGGCTTTGGCCAGCATATATTCTTCCTCCGGTTCCAGCATTGGAAAACGGCGGATTTCAGCCAAATAACGCGCAAGACCGCCTTCGGTGGCGGAGATGGCGGGTAAACTGGCAGTGCTCATATTTCTGTAACTCCCCCGGCCGGACGGATGTTCGGCACAACCCGACAAATGTGCATGCGATGCCTCTATTTCAACGAATGAACCCGCTGAATTGGGCAGAAGTGCGGCGCCTGCCTCCGGGCTGTAACCCCGATCACAGTTCGGCGCGCCTTTCCAAAGGGTAAAAACGAGATCGACTGGGCGGCCGCCGCGTTAACCCAGATCAAGGGCGAACAGAAACGGCGAAGGAGGGCCCGGCATGCAGTTCCCCAGATCGGCCTCGCTCTGTTTCGCGCTGTATCTGGCCCAGGCCGGGCCCCAGCTTCCTGCCCTGGCCACCGCCCAACCCGTCTGGCAGCCCTTTCCGGCAACCGAAGCCTATCTCGTGCTGGCCGTGCCGGGCCTGGCGGCCTGGCCGACCATGGCGGCAGAGCTCAAGGGCGGCCAGCCCGGCATCCGGAATTTCCGCTATCTCTGGGGCCAGCCGCTGGCCGCCGGCAGCTTCGCCGATGTCATCGTCAGTCAGGTCGAGCAGACCGGAAAGTATTTCGCCGCGCCGCCGGATTATCCGCAGAAGCTGCTCCAGGCCTTCGCCTATCTGGCGCCGCGCCGCCCGGCCTTCGGCGAAGCGGAAACCGTGGTCAGCGCGCCGCTGGGGATGATCAATGTGCGGCCCCTGTCGCTGACCGGCCGGCGCTGCATCGGCTTCGGCGGCATTTTCGGCGTCGTACCCGGCAGCACGACTTTCGCCGGCGGCACGGCGCCGCAGGGCGATAAATGGATCTATGGACTCTACTGCCCGCCCGCGGGCCAGGTGCTGACGCCGGAGGGCATGCGCTACATCATCGAGGGCTTCGGCTGGAAGGGCATCGCTCTGGCCGCGCCCGGCCGGCCCCGGCCCGCCACCATCATGGCGCCGGGCTGAGCGTCCGCAGCAACGCCGCGAAATCCTCCGGCAGCGGGCTTTCGAAATGCATCCGCTTGCCGCTCACCGGATGACGAAAGCCCAGCACGGCGGCATGCAGGGCCTGGCGCGGAAAGCCGGCCAGGGCCTTGCGCGCGCTCTCGTCCAGGGCGAAACGCTGCAGCGAGCGGCGGCCGCCATAGACCGGATCGCCGATCAGCGCGTTGCCGCGGCTGGTCATATGCACGCGGATCTGATGCGTGCGTCCGGTTTCCAGCGTGCAGCGCACCAGTGCGCAGACCGGCCGGCCCTTGGCATCGTAGATCAGCCGCTCGGTGCGGTAATGCGTCAGCGCCGGTTTGCCGCCCTTGGCGACGATCGCCATCCTCTTGCGATCGCGCGGATCGCGGCCGATGGCGCCTTCGATGCTTCCGTGCGGCGGATTGGGATGGCCCCAGACCAGCGCGTCATAGGCGCGCTCGATGTCGTGGCCGGCGAACAGCGCCGCCATCGCCTGATGCGCGCGGTCGGTCTTGGCGGCGACCACCAGGCCGGACGTATCCTTGTCGATGCGATGCACGATGCCGGGCCGCCGGACGCCGCCGATGCCTGACAGGCTGTCGCCGCAATGATGCAGCAGCGCGTTGACCAGGGTGCAGTCCGGGTTGCCGGGCGCGGGATGCACCACCAGACCCGGCGGCTTGTCGATCACGATGAGCTGATCGTCCTCATAGGCGATGGCCAGCGGAATCGCCTGCGCCGCGGGACTGGCGGCGACCGGCTCGGGCGGCGCAACCGTGTAGACCTCGCCCGGTTTGATCTTGCGGGAGGGGTCGGTTATCGTCGCGCCTTCGAGACGGACATGGCCTTCCAGCACCAGCGCCTTCAGCCGCGAACGCGACAGCGCCGCGCCGTCGTCTGCGGCGGCGAAACACGCGGCCAGGTAGCGGTCGAGCCGCTCGCCGGCGGCGTCGGCCGGCACGGGCGGCAGGATCTGGGTGGCGGTGGGCATTGGCAGGACGATAGCCGGGAGCGATATGGGCGATATGGGCGAGATGATGCGGCAGGCAGCCGCTGAGGATCCGAGAATACGGTGGCTGAAGCCGCTCGTCATCGGGCTCAGCATCGTCTTCTTCGGCGGCCTTCTGCTGCTGGTGGTGCTGATCGCCACCGGCGCGCATCTGAAGCGCACGCCGGCCCCCGTGGCGCCGCCGACCGCCATCGCCGACCGCAGCATCACCTTGCCGAAGAACAGCCGCGTTACCGACGTGCTGGCGAGCGGCAACCGCATCCTGCTGCGGGTGCGGCTCGCCGACGGCTCCGAACGGCTCTATGCGCTGGACGGCGCCAGCCTGCAGCCGCTCGGCAGCGTCACCATCCAGGTGGAAAAGTAAGCCGCCGCCATGCTGTCGCTGCGCCGGGCCCAGCTCGATCAGCTCAACGCCTTGGCCGAAGTCGCCTTCCCGCGCGAAGCCTGCGCGCTGCTGATCGGCCGCGAGCATGGCGACGGGCTGCTCGCGGTCGCCGAGGTGGTCGCGGCCGATAACGTGGCCGCGGACGGCGAACGGGAATTCGAGCTCGATCCTGCCGTGCATATCGCGGTGTTGCGCCGCCTGCGCGAGAGCAACGCGGTCGAGCGCGTCATCGGCCATTGGCATAGCCATCCGAATGGCCGCGCCGAGCCATCCGCCATGGATGCCGCGATGGTGCACGATCCCGGCCTCGTCTGGGCGATCACCAGCCTGCTGGATGGAAGAGTGCAGGAATTGCGCGCCTTCCGTCCGGCGCTGCGCAACGGCTTCGACGCTATCCCGGTTGAGATTCTTCCCTGAGACAACAAGGCCGCCGCCATGACCCACAGCCTGGATTTCCGTTCCGACAATACCTCCGGCGCCGCGCCGGAGGTCATGGCGGCTCTGGCCGCCGCCAATCACGGCACCGCCGCGGCCTATGGCGAGGATGATTGGACGATCGAGCTGGACGCCGCCTTCTCGATGCTGTTCGACGCCGATTGCCGCGTCTTTCCGGTCGCCACCGGCACCGCGGCCAACAGCCTCGCCCTGAGCTGTCTGACGCCGGGCTTCGGCGCGGTGTACTGCCATGTCGAAAGCCATATCATGGTGGATGAATGCAATGCGCCGGAATTCTTCACCGGCGGCGCCAAGCTGGTCGGCCTGCAGGGCGTCGACGGCAAGGTCACGCCCAAGGCGCTGGAGCAGGCGCTGAGCCTGGGCTGGCGCGGCGTGCAGCATCATCCGCAGCCGGCGGCGCTGTCGATCACGCAGGCGACCGAGTCCGGCACGGTCTATGCGCCCGACGAGATCGCCGATCTTGCCGGCATCTGCCGCGCCAACGGATTGCGGCTGCACATGGATGGCGCGCGCTTTGCCAATGCGGTGGCGGGCCTGAACTGCTCGCCGGCGGACCTGACCTGGCGCGCCGGCGTCGAAGCGCTCAGCTTCGGCGCCACCAAGAACGGCGCCATGGCCGCGGAAGCCGTCGTCTTCTTCAAGCCCGAGCTGGCCGAAAGCTTCCTCTACCGCCGCAAGCGTGCCGGTCATCTCTTCTCGAAAGCGCGCTTCCTGTCGGTGCAACTGCTGGCGATGCTGCAGGATGGCCTCTGGCTGCGGCTGGCGCGGCAGGCCAATGATTGCGCGCGCCAACTGGCCGAAGGCCTGCGGCATCTGCCGGGCGTGTCGCTGCCCTGGCCGGTCCAGGCCAACGAGGTCTTCGCGGCGATACCGCAACCGATGGCCGAGGCGATGCAGCGCCGCGGCGCGCAGTTCCATTGCTGGGATCCGGCGCGCTCGCTCTATCGCTTCGTCTGCGCCTTCGACAAGACTGCGGACGACGTCGCCGCCCTGCTGAAGCTGGCGAAAGAGGCGCGGTAGTTTCGCAGCGCCGCCTCCGCCCAAGGAAAGTCTCGCGCGAAACCTTCGGCCAGGTCCGGGTGATCTCCTCGACCCGGCTGCGGTCGACATGGTTCTGCATCCCGTTTCTCCTCGCGCAACCAAGCTGTCATGCAGAGCCAATCGCGGCTCGGCGCGCTGGTTCCATCCGGCTGCAGCCCGCTCTGTCACCCTCTGGCGTGATCGGTGATTTCCTCGGCCCAGGGCGGCCGGGGCGTATATTTTTCCACCAGGAAATCGACGAAGGCGCGCACCTTGGCGGCGAGATGCTTCTTCGCCGGATAGACGACATGGATCGGCCAGGTCACGTCGGCGGCATGCTCCTCCAGCACGGCGACCAGCCGCCCGTCGCGCAGGGCCGGCGCCACGGCGAAATCGGCGGCAAAGCACAGGCCGAGACCGGCCAGCAGCATGCGGAAGATCGCGTCGCCATTGTTGGTGCGGAAATTGCCGCGCACCGGAAGCCGCTCTATTCCGCCATCGGCGCGGCGAAACGGCCAGGTGTTCAATCCATCCGGCCCGTCGAACAGCAGGCAGTTATGCCGCAGAAGATCGCCCGGCCTCTGCGGCGTGCCGTGCCGCGCCAGATAATCGGGCGCCGCGCAGACGATGCGGCGATGCTCGCCCAGCCGGCGCGCCATCAAGGTCTCGTCGCGCAACTGTCCGACGCGGACGGCGACATCCTCGCCCTCGGCCACCAGATCGACCACATGGTCGGCGAAGGTGATATGCACGTCGATTTTGGGATGGCGGGCGACGAATTCGGGGATCAGCGGCACGATCTGCATCATGCCGAAGCCATGTGCGACATTGACGCGCAGCAGGCCGCGCGGCTCGGCCTCGGCGCCGCCGACGCTGGCCTCCACCGCCTCGATCTCGGCGAGGATGCCGCGCACCTGTTCGAAATAAGCGCGGCCCTCGGCGGTCAGGTTGACCCGCCGGGTCGTGCGCTGCAGCAGCCGCGTGCCGAGCCGGTCCTCCAGCCGGCCCATCAGCTTGCTGACCGCCGACGGGGTCAGCCGCAATTGCTGCGCTGCAATAGTAAAACTGCCAGATTGTGCAACTGCAACAAAGGCTTCCATCTCGCCGAGGCGGTTCATGGCGACCTCAATATATGAATTTCAATCATCAAATCATGTCAAAATACATTATTTATGAATGAATGGAACAGGCCTATTTTCACCCGCAAGCCTCCCCAGGCTGAAAACAAGGAAAAACGACCATGACTCAGTTCCAGCCCATGTTCTCCGACCATCTGTATATTTCCGGTGCGGAGCTCGCCTATTACCGTCACCGCGCTTTTGCGCTGCGGCAAGACGCGATCGATGGCAGCCTGCGCCGGCTGGCCAATAACCTCATCCGCACCGTGCGCGCGCTGAGCGAGGCCGGCCAGGTCCGTCTCGCCGCCGCCAGGTAAGCGGCGCCCGATAGCGATTGTCTGCTCGTCGCCTGCTTTGCGGCCGTTTGCGGCCGGGCGGCGACGGCGGCAGCGCCTTGCAGGGCCGGCGGCGTTGTCATAGGTGAGGGGCCAGGCGTTGTTCGCCCCTGCCCCGGGGTCCCTCGCCATGACAGCGCAGCCGGCCCTGTTCGTCAGCCATGGTTCGCCGCTGCTGCCGCTCGAGCCGCAGCGTCCCGCCCATATCTTCCTGCACGGCGCCGCCCGGCATTGGCCGGTGCCCAAGGCAATCCTCGCCGTGTCCGCTCAATGGGAAACCGAGGCGCCGGAGATCGGCGCCAGGGCGCATCCCGCCACGATCCACGATTTCCACGGCATTCCGCCGGCGCTCCATCGCATGCAATATCCCGCGCCGGGCGATCCGGCGCTCGCCGCGCGCATCAAGGCGCTGCTCGCCGCAGCCGGCTTCCCTGCCGCGCTCGACGACGAGCGCGGACTGGACCACGGCCTGGTCGCCGCTGTCGCTGATCTATCCGAAGGCGGAGATTCCCGTGCTGCCTGGTCGGCGCATTCATGCTCGAGGTCATGTTTAAATATGTCGCCGTCGGCATCGTCGCCCCATTGCTTGCGCCATTCGCACTGTTTCGTCCGACACGTCCTTTTACCGTTGCTGGGATGCGGATCGTCATCGGCGCCTTTTTCACGATGCTCTTCACGGGCGGCGCACTCGGCTTCACCATGACGACAGTGGACTACTATGCCGACAAGATCTACAGCGCAGCCTGCAAACGCTTGGATGACGACGACGATGCAAAGCAAAGCCTCTCGTGCCCGAAGACACAGGACGGGGCATTGTCGGCCTACCCGAAGGCGGCATCGTAGATACGGGGGACGATGACGAGGCCAGCGGAAAGATCTCGCTGCTGGATATGAACATCGAAATGATGTCCGTCCTGGGCTTCGCCTCCATCCTCCTGCATCTGCAGGCGAAAGCCCTGGCCTCGAATAGTTCGGGAGCGAATGACGGCGCCGGCGGCTTCCACGCCATGCGGATGGGCTTCGGCGCCGGCGGCCTCGTATCCTCCGCCTCGGGCGTGCTGCGCGGCCAGGGCATGAGCGAAATTGCCGGCAAGGGCCTCACCGCCGCCGGCCAGGCGATACATCAGCACGGTCTGATTGGCGGATCGCTTGCGGCGCTGGCGCATCAGTTCAAGTACGGCGCCGGCGGCCTGCGCAACCGAAACGGCTGAGGCAGTCCGTCAGGCCGCCCGCGGCTCGACCTCGCGCTCGATCCGCTTGCGCAGGCCGGGGCCGGCCCGGTCCAGATCATAGCGGGCCTGGAGGTTGATCCAGAACTCGGCGCTGGTGCCAAAATAGCGGGCCAGCCGCAGCGCGGTATCCGCCGTCATGCCGCGCTCGCCGTTGACGAGCTCGTTCAGCCGCGAACGAGGTACCTTCAGCGCCTTCGCGAGGCCGTAGACTGACAAATCCAGGGGCTTGAGAAATTCCGTCGCGAGAAACTCTCCGGGATGCATAGGCGCCAGACGTCGCCCGGTGGTGACTTCGGACAGGTCGACCAAACCGCGATCGAGGTCATCCCGTTTGATCGTCATCGCATCCTCCTCAATGGTAATCCACAAACTCGACGTCGAAGGCATGGCCCGCGTCCCAGCGGAAACAGATCCGCCATCGGTCATTGACCCTGATGCTATGCTGTCCGCGCCGGTCGCCAGACAATGCCTCAAGGCGATTACCCGGTGGCCGGGTCAGGTCCTGCAACTGGACTGCCGCATCGATCGCCAGCAATTTCGCGCGTATCCGGCGCTGCAGATTATGAGGCACGCCCCGGACGGCTTCACCCAGGAACAACGCCGCCGTCCGCTTGTCCGCATAGCTTCGGATCATGATCGATCATAGCGCGGCAGTATCGTCACGGCAAGCGGTACGTCCTGCAATGCAGTACGAATTCGATTGACAGGCGCCATCGTCACCCCTGTATACCACAACCCACATGCAGCGCCTTGCTGCCGAGGGGGGCAGGAATGAGCGTCGTCGATCTTCTCAAACAGCCGGTCTACGCCCTCCTCGCGGCCGGCACGATAGCCGCCGGCGCCGGCGGCGCCGCCTATTGGTACGCCGTCCCCGCGGCGCCGACCGCAGCTTCCGCGCCTGCAGATGCCGGGACGGGCAGTACGTCGCATTCGGCCGATGCCGTGCAGATATTCCCCACCAATTTCGACGTCGTGATCGAAACCGGCGTGAAGCGTCGCCGCCAGGCGCCGCATGCGCTGACGGCACATCCGAGCGACGAACATCTCCTGCCGCTCTATGTCGCGCTCGGCGCCGCCACGCCGCGTCAGCCGGCCGAGCGCCTGCATGCCAGCTTCGCGCACGGCACGCTGGCGATGGACAGCTACCTGTTTCACTGACCGGCGCCCGCTTCGCCGGGAGCCGCAGCGGCGGGTATTTTTCCGCCAGGGCGGAACGATTTCTGCCGCATGGCCGTTATTGCCGTACCTCCCGCATTGCGTAGCTCCGGCAGCCGGCGTGCCCATGGCCGAGATTCTGGTGGTCGAAGACGATTCCGTCATGCGGGCAACGCTGAGCGATTGCCTGCAGGCCGAAGGTCATGCCGTGCATTGCGCGGAAAGCGGCCATCAGGCCCTGACGGTCCTGCGGCAGCATCCTTGCGAACTGGTGATCACCGATGTCTACATGCCGGAAGGCGACGGCCTGGAATTGATCACCGAGCTGCGCCGCTTCGCCCATGTGCCGATCATCGCGATTTCCGGCGGCGGCGCCTTCGATGCGACTTTGAGTATGCTGTCTGTGTCCTCGGTTCTCGGCGCCAACGCAGTGCTGCGGAAGCCCTTCGGTCTCGAAACGCTGCTCAACGCGGTCGACGAGGCCTTGTTGCGCAAAAGCATGACGCCTTCGGGCCAATAGCCGTCCGCTATGGCCGGCGATGCGGATTCCCCCGGGTTCGCGCTCGCCGCAGAATGTCATATGTTCAAGGTAAGTCATATGTTCAAGGTAAATGGTGCTGCGACCGGGGCCGACCCTGGGTGGAAATTGGCGAGTCTACCATGGCAGAGATTCTCGTCGTCGAAGACGATCCGATGGTGCTGGCGATGCTGCGCGATTCGCTCGAAAGCGCCGGCCATGCGGTGCGCGAAGCGTCCAGCGGCTCGGCCGCTCTGGCGATGCTGCAGGAGAAGCTGTCGGATCTGGTGGTGACGGATATCTACATGCCGGACGGCGACGGGCTGGAATTGATCACCCGGATGCGCTGCTTCACGCAGACGCCGGTGATCGCCATGTCCGGCGGCAACAGTTTCGATACCGATCTGCGGATGCTGCCGGTCGCCAGCGTGCTCGGCGCCTGCCGCATCCTGGAAAAGCCGTTCACGCACGAAACCCTCATCGCCGCGGTGGCCCAGGCGCTGCAAACGCCGGAGGTATGAGCGCTCCGCCGCTTCGGCTTCGGTCCTTTACTTCCCGATATCGGCAAGCAGGCGGAAGACGACGACGTCGAGGATGACGACGTAAAGCATCATCGCCGCCAGGATGATGAAGCGATGGATGTTGCCGCTCAGGCGCGGCTTGTAGCGCAGCGCATGGCGCGCGAAGTTCGACAGATCGCCGACCAGATAGGCCATCATCGCCTGCTCGCGGCCCTGCCAGATCTGCAGCATGGCAAGCACCGCCACGCTCACGGCGCCGACGATAACCAGGAAGACGGCGACGAAGCGCGCGACATCGGCGGCAAATGGCAGCGCGGCGCCCAGCGCGACCAGGGCCAGCGCCAGCAGGGTGAAATATTCCACCACCCGCCATTGCTGCCGCTTCGCGAACAGCACATTGCGGGCCGCCTCGTCATACAGCAGGCGGTACTCGGCATGGGTCAGCTCGTCCAGCTCGCTGGAGACGAGCTGTTCCGGCTCCTCGGCATCCGCGCCGCCGGCCTGGGCCGGCCTGGGCGCCAGCGGGCGGGGCGGGATGCCGGCCTGTGCGAAGCCGGGCGGTTTCCTGGGCGGCGTAACCATGGCGGAACCTTTCCCCTCTGACTTTATTCCTTTTAAATATACCTTAAATGTTCTCGAAGTCAAGCGGCTTCTGTTGCGGCTGCCGCTGCCCGATAGCGTGACCCCGACAGCCGGAAATCCCGTCGGTTCCCAACTGGCTCCAACTGGCTTGCACCGGCCTGTCCTGCGCGCCGTTTGCCGGTCCGGCGCCCGGCAGAAACTGCCGCCCGGCAAGCCTGGCCGGGGCATCGGCGCTGCCCGGGTCGGAATAAGTGGCAGTAATTTCAGCAGGTTGTGCCGAGATTGGGAGGTGGCCCGGGCTTTGCTTCCTCAGGTGGCGAGACATGAGGGAGTATCATGCAGGTCGGCCCGCTTACCAATACCAATGCAGTTCCGGCAGCCGCCGCGCCGGCAGACGATGCCGATGGCCGCGCCGAGCAGTTCGCCCGCGCCCTGCAGACGGCGTTTTACGGCAGCGGCTCGATCGGCGAGCCTTCGGCCGCGTCCGCCTATGGCTCCTCCCGCCGCGACGACGGCCTCGGCCGCAGCGCCAGTTCATCCGCCGCGCCGCGCCGCGACGACCGCCCCGCGAATGACCGCCCAGTAAACGATCGCCCAGTAAACGATCGTCCTGCGGATGACCGCCCGGCGCGTCCACGCAGCGACAGCGACGATGTGCGGCGCCCCGCGGAGCAGCCCACCCAGACGATCAGGGCCGATAAAGCCGCCGACAAGCCGAAGGACGACGATGCCGCAGCACCGGCTTCCGCCGCAGGGCAGTCCAAATCCGGCAAAGCCCAGGGCAAGGGGCAGGCGGCAGGCAAGACCGCCAAGGACGGCCAGTCCAAGGACGAGGCCGATGCCGCGTCGGACGGCAAGTCGGATGACAAGGAGAAAAGCTCCGCCGTGGCGCAGGCGCCCGATGCGGCGCTGATCCTGGCGCTGTTGCAGCAGGCCGATCCGGCGGCTGCGGCAGCCCAGGCTGCCGATCAGGGCCAGGCCGCCGTGGCGACGCCCGGCCTGCCGGCCCAGCAGGCGATCGATGCCGCCGCCCAGCAGGCCGCCGCCACTGCTGGCAAGGCGCTGCCGCTGGCCGCCGAGGCCGCGAAGGCTGCCGCAGCGAATGCCGCTGCCGGCGCGGCGGCCGTGACGCCGGCGGGCGATGCCGCCGGCAAGGCCAAGGCCGCTGCCGCCACGGCGACCAGCGCGGCGGCGCTGCTGGCGCAGCAGCAGGCCGCCAAGCCGCAGGATGTCCGGCAGGCCATCGCCGCCGCCCAGGCTCAGGTCCAGGCCCAGGCTGCGGCGCAGACCGGCGATGGAAAAGCGCAAGCCAAGGCCGGCACCGACAAGGCGGCGGATGCGAAGGCGGATGGCGCCACCGAGATCGCCAAGGGAGAGATCGCCAAGGGCATCACCGTCACGGTGACCGCAGCCGTGCCGTCCGCAACGCCGAAAAGCCTCGTCGCGCCCGGCAGCCAGATCGCCAGCCAGGCGGCGCAGGCGCAGGAGCAATCGCCGCTCGCCCAGGCTCAGGCACAGGCTCAAGCCCAGGCACAGGCCCAGATCCAGGATCAGGCGCAGGATCAGCTCAAGGCGCAGCAGCAGCTTCCCTCCGGCGCGGGCGCCGAGGGCAAGTTCGCCGCGGCGCTGCAGGCGCATCACGCCGCCGATGCCGGCGCCCTGGCGTCCAATGCGACGTCGGCCAATGCGCAATCGCCCAGCCCGGCGCATCTGATGCAGGCTTCGCCGCTCGCCAATCCGGGCACGCCGGCCCCGCAGGCGGCCCAGGCTGCCGCAACCCAGGCGGCGCCGCGCAATCTGGCGGCTTACCTGCCGGCCGGCGAGCAGGTCGCCGTGCAGATCAAGAAAGGCGCTGCCGAGGGGCTGGACAAGATTTCGATCAAGCTCGATCCCGGCCATCTCGGCAAGGTCGAGGTGAAGATGGAAGTCGGCCATGACGGCCATCTGACCGCGGTGATCGCCGCCGACAAGCCGGAAACCCTGCAGATGCTGCAGCGCGATGCGCAGCATCTGGAGCAGTCGCTGCGCGATGCCGGCCTGAAGACCAATTCGGACTCGCTGAACTTTTCGCTGCGCGATCAGAGCCAGGCCGGCGACGGCCGCGACAATTCCGGCGCCGGTGGCGGCCGCCGCGGCCGCGGCCAGACCGATTACGCCGATCTGGGCGGGCTGAACGATGCCGCCGCCCATTCCGCCGCCCGCGCGCAAAGCCTCGCCGCCAGCCGCGGCGGCCTCGATATCCGCATCTAAGGAACGTCCTGAAGGAGACAGATCATGGTCGGTTCCGTCGGCTCCAGCACTGCAAGCTCCAGCGCCACCTCGGCCTCCTCGGCGGCGAGCGCCACGCTGGCAAGCAACTTCGATACCTTCCTGACGCTGTTGACGACACAGCTGAAGAACCAGGATCCGACCTCGCCGCTGGATACCAAGGACTTCACCAACCAGCTGGTCGCCTTCAGCCAAGTCGAGCAGTCGATCAACACCAACAAGAACCTGGAGAAGCTGATCTCCATGGTCACGGCGCAGACGGCAAGCAACAACCTCAACTTCGTCGGCAAGCTGGTCGATGTCGACAACGATACGGTCAAGCGTGCCGCCTCCGACTCCTACGCCTACTGGTCCTACGACCTGCCGACCGGCGCCACCAACGTGAAATACACGATCACCGATTCGACGGGCAGGGTGGTGCGCACGGTGACCTCGTCGGCCAAGGACGTCACCAGCGGCCGCGTGCAGGTCGCCTGGGACGGCCTCGATTCCAGCGGCAATGCGATGCCGGCCGGCAACTACAAGCTGGCGGTCACCGCCACCGATGCGCAGGGCAAGCCGCTCGACGGCGTGAAGGTCTATTCGCGCGGCTATGTCGAGAGCCTGGATACCATCGACGGCACCCAATACCTGATGGTCGGCGGCCAGAAGATCACCCCGGACAAGGTGGTGTCGGTCTTGGCCACCAGCGACGGCAGCGGCAGCGGAGGCGACGGCAGCAGCGATGCCTGAGCGGGCGCCGTAGGGAAGCATTAACCATCGCATTTAGGGCTTTGTTAAAAGGCGGATATCTAGCATGCAGCAGGTCATTTCTTACTCACCCCGAGCGCGAATGTTGCCGCAAAACCCGCAAACGAGTGTCGTTGGTCCGGAAGGTCAGCGGATCACTCTGGCCTCGTTGCCGCCCGCCAATACCAAGCGCTGGGTGATCCGGCGCAAGGCCGAGGTGGTGGCGGCGGTGCGCGGCGGGCTCTTGACGCTCGAGGATGCCTGCAAGCGCTATGCGCTCACGGTCGAGGAATTCCTTTCCTGGCAGCGCGCCATCGACCAGCATGGCCTGCTCGGCCTGCGCACCACGCGGCTGCAGGATTACCGGCCCGGCACGTTGCGCGGCCCGAGCGCCAGGCCGTCCGGCGGCACGCCGTCGAATACGCCCTAACGCGCTGAATCGGCACGATTCGTTTACGGCAACATCCCGGTAGGCAAAATTTGCCGGGGTGTTAACCTCTTCTTCATTCCGGCTCCCTACCTTGGCTAACCGAGGCAGGGGGTGCCTGCCAGGACGTCTGCCCGGGGTCATGGGGTGAAGCCGTGAACGGAATTATGAATATGCTGCGGAACATCGGTCCCGCCCGCATGGCGATGCTGGCGGCGACGGCGGCTGTTCTGGTCGGGTTTTTTATCTTTCTCGGCATGAAAGTGACGCAGCCCAAGATGGTGCTGCTCTACGGCAACCTCGATTTGCAGGATTCGGGCGAGATCGTCGCCCGCCTCGAGCAGCAGAAGATCCCCTATCAGATCGCCAATAACGGCGCCGAGATCCTGGTGCCGGAAGACCGCATGCTGCGCACCCGCATGCAGCTGGCCGAGACCGGGCTGCCCTCCGGCGGCAGCATGGGCTACGAGATATTCGACAAGGCGAATGCGTTGTCGGCCACCAATTTCATGCAGAACATGAATCACCTGCGCGCGCTGGAAGGCGAACTGGCGCGCACGATCCGCTCGCTCGATCAGGTGCAGTCCGCGCGCGTGCATCTTGTGCTGCCGCAACGCGAGGTGTTCAGCCGCGAACACCGTGAGGCCTCGGCCTCGATCGTGATCAAGACCAAGGGCGGCCGGCTGGACCAGCCGCAGGTGCGCGCGATCCAGAACCTGGTCGCCGCCGCGGTGCCCGATCTGAAGCCGACCCATATCGCCATCGTCGATGACCGCGGCAATCTCCTGGCGGCGACGCAGGAGGCGGCCGATCCGGCGACGGCGGCGGCCAACCGACTGGCCGATATGCGCCGCCAGACCGAGGAACGGCTGCGCAAGAATATCGAGACGCTGCTCGAACGCTCGGTCGGCATCGGCAATGTGCGCGCCGAGGTCGCCGTCGAAATGGATTTCGACCGCGTCACCACCAATCAGGAACTTTACAATCCCGATCAGCAGGTGGTGCGTTCGACCCAGACGATCACCGAGGAAAACCAGAACCAGGAAGGCCAGCAGAACGTCACGGTGGCCAACAACCTGCCGGAAGCGCAGGGTCAGAACGGCAGCCAGGCGAGTTCGAAATCGACCCGCACGGAAGAGCTGACCAATTACGAGATTTCCAAGACCGTCCGTACCCAGGTGCGCGAGGCCGGCGTGATCAAGCGCGTCTCGGCGGCGGTGCTGGTCAACCAGGTCGTGCTGGTCGATGCCCAGGGCAAGCGCGCCTACCAGCCGCGTTCGGCCGAGGAGATGCAGCAGCTCAACGAGCTGGTGCGCACCGCGATCGGTTTCGACGAACAGCGCGGCGACACCGTGAGCGTCACCTCCATGCGCTTCGCCGAGCCGGGCGACATTCCGGAGGAAGTCGATCCGGCCAGCCTGCCGGTCTTCCTCGGCCTGACCAAGGCCGACCTGTTCCGCATCGGCGAGATCGCCAGCTATGTCCTGCTCGGCCTGCTGGCGATGCTGCTGGTGGTGCGTCCGCTGATCCGCCGCATCCTCGAGGCCTCGCGTGAGAGCGAGGACATTCCGCCCGGCATGCTGACCCCGGCGGCGCCCGGCCTGCCGATGGTGGTGGGCGGCGCGCCGATCGCCGAATTGCCGGCCGCGCCCGAGGCAGGATTGGCGCCGCCGACGCCGGGCATCGAATCGATGATCGACATCGCCCGCATCGAGGGCCAGGTGAAGGCGTCGTCGCTGAAGAAGATCGGCGAGATCGTCGACAAGCATCCCGAGGAAGCGGTTTCGATCATCCGTAACTGGCTCTACCAGGCAGCGTAAGCGGTCGCGGATCAGGAGTAACGCATCATGGCCGAAAAGGATTTCCGCCAGCTCAAGGGCCCCGACAAGGCAGCCATCCTGATGCTTGCCCTGGGCGAGGAGCATTCGTCCAAGATCTGGCCGCTGCTGGATGACGAGGAAATCAAGGAAATCTCCCAGAACATGGCCAATCTCGGCGCGGTCAATTCCGAGATCGTCGAAAAGCTGTTCCTGGAATTCGTCAACAACTTCTCCTCCACCGGCTCGCTGACCGGCACGTTCGACAGCACGGAGCGCCTGCTGTTGAAGGCGCTGCCCAGCGAACGCGTCAACCAGATCATGGAGGAAATCCGCGGTCCCGCCGGCCGCACCATGTGGGACAAGCTCGCCAACGTGAACGAGAACGTGCTGGCGAACTATCTGAAGAACGAATATCCGCAGACCGTCGCGGTCGTGCTGTCCAAGATCCGTCCGGAACATGCGGCCCGCGTGCTGGCCGCCCTGCCGGAAGAGTTCTCGATGGAAGTCGTCATGCGCATGCTGCGCATGGAGGCGGTGCAGAAGGAAGTGCTCGACAAGGTCGAGCAGACGCTGCGTACGGAATTCATGTCGAACCTCGCCCGCACCAACCGGCGCGACGCGCACGAGATGATGGCGGAAATCTTCAACAGCCTCGACCGCAACACCGAGGCGCGCTTCCTGGCCGCCCTCGAAGAGCGCAGCCGCGATGCCGCCGAGCGCATCAAGGCGCTGATGTTCACTTTCGAGGACCTGATCAAGCTCGACCCCTCGGGCGTGCAGACCCTGCTCAAGAATGTCGAGAAGGAAAAGCTCGGCCTTGCGCTCAAGGGCGCATCCGAGACGTTGCGCGACCTGTTCTTCTCCAACATGTCGGAACGCGCCTCCAAGCTGCTGCGCGAGGAAATGGAATCGATGGGTCCGGTGCGGCTCAAGGATGTCGACGAGGCCCAGATGACCATGGTGAACACCGCCAAGGAGCTTGCCGCCAAGGGCGAGATCATGCTGGCCGACAACAAGGGCGAAGACGAACTGATCTACTGATGTTCAAGGACGCGGCGTAAACGGCGATGGCAAGCAAGGCCAAATTTCTGTTCGACATACCCTTCGACGGCAGCAAGCCGAAGGTCGAACGCTCCTATGCGCCGAAGCCGCCGCCGCCGAAATTCTCCGGCGAGGAGCTCGAGGCGGCGAAGGCGGCCGCCCGGGCCGAAGGCGAGGCCGCCGGCCGCGCCGCCGCCTATGGCGAGCATCAGCAGGCGCTCGAGCAGGGTTTGCGGACCATCGCCATGCAGCTTGCCGATATCGCCGCCGCCGATGAGCGCGCCCGGCTCGCGGCGCGGACCGAGGCGGTCGCCTTGGCGAGCGCGATCGCCCGCAAGCTGGCCGGCCGGCTGATGGAGCGCCAGCCGCAGGCCGAGATCGAGGCCCTGGTGCTGCGCTGCATGGACGACATGCGCGACGAGCCGCGGCTGGTGATCCGTGCGGCGGAGCCGATCGTGCAACTGCTCGATCAGCAGCTCGAGAAGCTGGTCGCGCAATCGGGTTTCGGCGGCAAGGTGGTGCTGGTGCCGGACGACAGCATGGCGCCGACCGATTGCCGCATCGACTGGGCCGACGGCTCGGCCGAACGGCGCCAGGCGACGCTGGAGCAGGAGGTCGATCAGGCGATCGAACGCTACGTTTCCGGCTTGCAGGCGCAGCTTGCGGAACCGCAGGAGTGATCTGCCCGCGGCCGGTCAGGCTGCGGTGAAGGAGTGATGGGTATGGCGGACGGCAACGACGATCTCGAATTGAAGGACCTGGGCCAGGGCCAGGACATGATGGATGAAGAAGATCCCAATGCGGCCCGCACGGCGGCGGACCTGCAGGCGGTCTTCGATATTCCGGTTCATGTCTCGGCGGTGCTGGGCAAGGCGAACATGCAGGTCAGCCAGTTGTTGAAGCTCGGCCGCGGCGCCGTGGTCGAGCTGGACCGCAAGGTCGGCGAGGCGATCGACATCTACGTCAACAACCGGCTGGTGGCGCGCGGCGAGGTGGTGGTGGTGGAAGACCGCTTGGGCGTGACCATGACGGAAATCATCAAGGGCGGCCGCGGCGGCTGAACAAGCGGCGCGGCGGGCGGTGCGGATTAAGAGGGGATTGGGTTAGGTCATGCGGCTGATGATCATCGGGACGCTCAACGGGCAGATTGGTGCGGCAACCCGCATCGCGCTGCAGCGCGGCGCCAAGGTGGCGCAGGTCGAGGATATCGAGCAGGCGATGCATGCGCTGCGGTCCGGCCGCGGCGCCGATCTGGCCATGATCGATGTCAGTCTCGATGTCAAGCATCTGGTCGAGAGCCTGAAGGCAGAGCGGATCAGCCTCCCGGTGGTCGCCTGCGGCATCGGCAACGATGCGCGCGCCGCGGTGGCGGCGATCCGCGCCGGCGCGAAGGAATATCTGCCGCTGCCGCCGGAGGCCGATCTGATCGCGGCGGTGCTGGAAGCGGTGGCGGAAGAAAGCCATCAGATGCTGTTCCGCGATCCGGCCATGGCCCAGGTGGTCAAGCTGGCCGAGCAGATCGCGCCCAGCTCGGCCTCGGTGCTGATCACCGGCGAAAGCGGCACCGGCAAGGAAGTGATGGCGCATTTCATCCATCTGAAATCGCCGCGCGCCGAGCGTCCCTTCGTCTCGGTCAACTGCGCCGCCATTCCCGACACGCTGCTGGAATCGGAACTCTTCGGCCATGAGAAAGGCGCCTTCACCGGCGCCGTGGCGCGCCGCCTGGGCAAGTTCGAGGAAGCCAATGGCGGCACGCTGCTGCTGGACGAAATCAGCGAGATGGACGTGCGCCTGCAGGCCAAGCTGCTGCGGGCGATCCAGGAGCGCGAGATCGACCGCATCGGCGGCTCCAAGCCGGTCAAGGTCGATATCCGCGTCATCGCCACCTCGAACCGCAATCTGCTCGAGGAAGTCGCAAAGGGCAATTTCCGCGAAGACCTGCTGTTCCGCCTCAACGTCGTCAATCTGAAGCTGCCGCCGCTGCGCACGCGGCCGGCCGATATCGAGCTGCTGGCGACGCATTTCGTGAAGAAGTATGCCGAGGCAAACGGCGTGCCCGAGCGCCCGTTGTCGCCGGCCTCGCTGGAGGCGCTGAAGCAGGCACCCTGGCGCGGCAATGTGCGCGAGCTGGAAAACACCATGCATCGCGCCGTGCTGCTGGCGATGGGGCCGCAGATCGAGCTGGCCGACATCCGCCTGCCCGACGGCACGGCCCTGGCCGATGCCATCGGCCGCGGCGCCGTTGCCGAGCCGGCCGCCGGGGCGGTGCCCGCCGCGTCGCTGGTCGGCCGTACCGTCGCCGATGTCGAACGGGATCTGATCATCGATACGCTGAAGCATTGCCTGGGCAACCGTACGCATGCGGCGAACATCCTGGGGATTTCGATCCGCACCTTGCGCAACAAGCTGAAGCAGTATTCCGACGAAGGCGTTGCCGTTCCTGCGGCAAACGAGGGGTCGCGGGCGACGGCCTGAGCAGCCGCCGCTTCGCAGGGGTAAGGAGAAGAGGGGATGGCAGAGAACGCACCGGCGGAGGCGCCGGCTGGCGCTGCGGCGGGCGGGGCCGGAGCAGGCGATCTGTTCGCGCGCCTGCGCGGGATCGGCCAGCACGGCGACATCATGCTCGCCGCCGGCATCATGGCCATCCTGTCGGTGCTCATCCTGCCGATGCCGACCTGGCTGCTCGATATCGCCCTGGCGGTCTCGGTCACCTCGGCAGTGCTGGTGATGATGACCTGCCTGTTCATTCAGCGGCCGCTCGAATTCAGCTCGTTTCCCACCGTTCTGCTGATCACCACGATGCTGCGGCTGGCGCTCAACCTGGCCTCGACCCGTCTGATCCTCGGCCATGGCCATGAAGGCACCGACGCCGCCGGCCACATCATCGAGGCGTTCGGCCAGTTCATCATGAGCGGCAACCTGGTGATCGGCATCATCGTCTTCGCGATCCTGGTGATCGTGAACTTCGTCGTCATCACCAAGGGTTCCGGCCGCATCGCCGAGGTGTCGGCCCGCTTCACCCTGGACGCCATGCCGGGCAAGCAGATGGCGATCGACGCCGACATGTCGTCGGGCCTGATCGACGAAGCGACTGCCCGGACGCGCCGCAAGGAGCTGGAAGACGAATCGAGCTTCTTCGGTTCGATGGACGGTGCCTCGAAATTCGTCCGCGGCGATGCCGTCGCCGGCCTGCTGATCACCTTCATCAACCTGATCGGCGGCATCCTGATCGGCGTGATCCAGAACGGCCTCAGCTTTGCCCAGGCGGTCAACACCTATTCGATCCTCACCGTCGGCGACGGTCTGGTCTCGCAGATTCCGGCGCTGATCATTTCGGTCGCCGCCGGTATCATGGTCTCGAAGGGCGGCGTCACCGGCTCGACCGACAAGGCGCTGTCCTCGCAGCTTTCCTCGGTCAAGGGCCTGGGCATGGCCGGCGTGCTCGCCGCATGCTTCGCGCTGATCCCGGGCATGCCGTTCCTGCCGTTCATGCTGCTCGGCCTGGTCTCGGGCGGGCTTGCCTACGCTGCCTGGCAGCAGGAGAAGAAGGCGCGCCTTGCCGCCTTCGTGCCGCCGCCCGAGCCGCCGCCGCCGATGAACCCGCTGGACGAGCCGGTCACCAATGCGCTCGCCATCGACGATCTGCGGCTCGAACTCGGCTTCAGCCTGCTGCCGCTGATCAACGATGCGCGCGGCTATCGCCTGACCGACCAGATCAAGGCGCTGCGCCGGCAGATCGCCATCGACATGGGCTTCATCATGCCGAGCGTGCGCATCCTGGATAACATGCAGCTGCCCGGCACGACCTACGTGATCCGCGTCAAGGAGGTCGAGGCCGCCCGCGGCGAGGTCAAGCCGAACATGCTGCTGGTGATGGACCCGCGCGGCGAGCGCATTGCGCTGCAGGGCCAGGACACCATCGAGCCGACCTTCGGCCTGCCGGCCATGTGGGTCGACGAAGCCATGCGCGACGAGGCGATGTTCCGCGGCTACACGGTGGTCGATCCCGGCACCGTGATCACCACCCACCTGACCGAGGTGGTGAAGGACAACATGGCGGACCTGCTCAGCTTTGCCGAGACGCAGAAGCTGATCGAGGAACTGAAGAAGAGCAACGAGAAGCTGGTCAGCGAGGTGATTCCGGGCCGCATCAACGTCAACGGCGTGCAGCGCGTGCTGCAGAACCTGCTGTCCGAGCGCATCTCGATCCGCGATCTGGCGACCATCCTGGAGGCGGTCGCCGAGGCCACCGGCTATACGCAGAGCATCACCCAGATTACCGAGCATGTGCGCTCGCGGCTGGCGCGGCAGATCTCGAATGCCAATGTCAGCCCGGACGGCTTCATCCCGCTGGTGACGCTGTCGCCACAATGGGAGCAGAATTTCGCCGAGGCGCTGATCGGCCAGGGCGAGGATCGCCAGCTCTCCATGCAGCCCAGCAAGCTGCAGGACTTCATCGCGCAGGTGCGCCAGACCTTCGAGCGGCTGGCCAGCGAGGGCCATGTTCCCGTGCTGCTGACCAGCCCGACGATCAGGCCCTATGTGCGCTCCATCATAGAGCGGTTCCGGCCGGCCACTGTAGTGATGTCGCAGCAGGAGATTCATCCGAAGGCGCGGCTGCGCACGCTGGCGCAGATCTGAGGACGGGATAGACGGGGATGCGACTCAAGACTTTCCAGGCGGCGACGATGAGCGAGGCGATGGACCTCGTGCGCGCCGCCTTGGGCGAGGACGCAATCATCGTATCGACCAATACGCGCCGCCACGGCGGCGGGGTCGAGATCACCGCCGCGGTCGAGCAGCGCATCGACGAGGATTTCGCCACCGAGCAGGCGCAGGCCCTGCGCTTTGGCCAGGGCAACGGCCGGCTGTTCGTTCCCGACGAGGATTTTTCCGATGCCGCCGCACCGGCGTCCGATCTGCGCGAATTGTTCGCCGCCGTGCTTGCCTGGCATGGCGTGCCCGGCCGCACCGCCGACCGCCTGACGGAGGCGGCCTTGCAGGTCGGCCTGGACGATCCGGTCGGCGCCCTGGCCGAAGCGCTGGACGAAAGCTACCGCTTCCCCGGCCTGAGCGGCGACAACCGGCCGCTGATCCTGATCGGCCCGCCGGGCAGCGGCAAGACCATCGCCGTCGCCAAGATCGCGGCCCGCTGCGTCCGGGAACGCCGGCCGGTTTACGTGATCTCCTGCGATGCCAGCCGCGCCGCGGCCGGCGAGCAGCTTGCCGCGCTCTGCCGCGTGATGGACGCACCGTTCCTCGACGTCTCCGGCGAGCAGGAACTGGCTGCCGCGGTCGACGCGGTCCCGGCCGCAGCGAAACTGGTGGTCGATACCGCCGGCATCAATCTGCATGCCGCCGCCGAACGGCGCGCGCTGAAGACCCTGATCCAGGCGAGCGGCGCCGAGCCGGTGGCGGTCTTTGCCGCCGGCACCGATGCCATGGAGGCCGGCGAACTGGCCGCCCAGGCCGCCGCGCTGGGCGCCCGCTGCTTCATCGCCACCCGCCTCGACGCCGCCCGGCGGCTCGGTGCGCTCATTGCCGCCGCCGATCTGGGCGGCCTGGCCTTCGCCGATGCCGGTGCCAGCCCCTTCGTGGGCAAGGGCTTCGAGCGGCTCGATGCGCTCGGCCTGGCACATCGCCTGCTGGCCGATCCCGATGCGCTCGCCGCGGAAATGTCCGCCGCCGCCGGCGAAGCAACGACTCGTCAACCTTATGCCGCTAAACCTGCTTCACTCAGGGCTGCTGAATGACTGTGACAACCATGACGCCTGTGCCGCCTTCCCCCGCACGTCCGGTCCACCATCCGGCCGCGCCGCTGCGTCAATCCAACATCGTCGCCGTTGCCTCGGGCAAGGGCGGCGTGGGCAAGACCTGGCTGTCGGTGACCCTGGCGCATTGCTTCGCCCGTCAGGGGCAGCGCGTGCTGCTGTTCGACGGCGATATCGGCCTGGCCAATGTCGATATCCAGCTCGGTCTGATGCCGGATCGCGATCTCGGCAGCGTCATCGCCGGCCGCTTCGGCCTGGCCGATGCGATCATGCCGTCCGAAGCCGGCTTCGACATCATCGCCGGCAAGTCCGGTTCGGCTTCGCTGGCGACGCTCGAGCCGGCGGCGCTCAGCGGCCTGCGCGACGAGCTCGTCCTGCTGGCGAAAAGCTACGACCGGGTGATCATCGATCTCGGCGCCGGCGTCGATGCGGTGGTGCGCACCTTCTCGGCCGCAGCCGGCGTCACGCTGGTGGTGACCAATGACGAGCCGACCGCGCTGACCGATGCCTATGCCTATATCAAGCTGACCCGCATGGCCGACCGCAATGCCGATGTGCGCGTCGTCATCAACATTGCGCCGACCGCCCGCGAGGGCGAGCGCACCTATGCCAAGCTGAACAAGGCGGCGGAGAATTTCCTGAAATATTCGCCGCCGCTGGCCGGCGTGATCCGGCGCGACGACAAGGTGCGCGACGCGATCCGCAACCAGGTGCCGCTTCTGACCCGCCATCCGATGTGCGAGGCGGCGGAAGATGTCGAGGCTTTGGCCGGCAGCCTGATGCGCGCGCCACAGGCGGCGCAGCTCTGATCGCGAGCTGCCGGTGAGCGAGATCGGCTCGATTCCGCCGATCCAGCCGGCAGCGCCAACCGGCCAGGGCGATCCGGCGCCCACATCGCCGCAGACCGCGCCGCCGACGGAGCCTGCTGCGAATCCGCAGGCGGCGCCGCAGCCGGCTCCGCCGTCCGCACCGCAACCTCCGCCAGCTGGGCAGACCGCGCCGCAGCCGCCGGCGCCAGGCGCGGATGCCGCAACCCGGATTTCCGAGGCCTTGCGGGCGCTGGCCTCCGGCGGACAGTTCACGGCTCAGGTGGTGGCGCAGGATGGCGCGACTTTGCTCGCGCGCACCGCCGCGGGCACCACATTGGCGTTCAACAATCTGGCCACCGTGCTGGCACAGGCCAATGTGGCGGTGCTGAACGCGGCGTTGCGCCTGCAGCTCAATCCGGAAAATCCACAGCAGGCGACGGTGCTCAGCGCCAATGGCGTCGCCCTGCAGCCGCCGCTGGCTGCGCTGGTGCAGCCGCCGACCGCGGCGCAGCTTGCCCTCGCCGCCGCGCCGCCGCAGCCGGCGGCCTTTGTGCCGCCGGTGCCGCCGCAAGCCGGGCAGACATTGCAGGCCGTGGTGCTGCCTTCTTCGTCCGCGCCCACTGCTGCACCCGTTGCCGCGCCAGTCGCGGCGGCATTGCCGCCGGGCAGCCGCGTGCAGATCGTCGTGCAAAGCGTCAGCCTGCCAGCCGCCGCGTCACCGGCGCCATCGGCCGCCGCGGAAATTGCATCGCCGCCTCCTGGCCAGGCGGCGCCGGGCGCATCCAGCCCGCAATCGTCACCGGCTCAGGTGACGGCGGCGCCGGCGCCGTCCGGCTCGCCCGCGGCTGGCAGCGCCGTGGCTGCTCAGGTGTCGGCGCCGCCGTCCGCCGCTCAGTCCGCTGTTCAGTCCGCCGTTCAACACTCCGCGATCGAGCCGCCTGCCATCCGGCAGCCTCTCATTCAGCCATCTGTCACTGCACAGCCGGCGACGCCCGCGGCCGCGGCGGCTCCGACGGCATCGCCGTCCGGCGCCATACCTGCCGCGCCCGGTCCGCCATCGGTTCCGGCAGCGAACCCGGCGGCAGCCGCCGCGATCGGCAGCCCGATCACCGGCATCGTCTCCGGTCAGAGCAGCCCGAGCGGCCAGGTGCTGGTGTCCACCCCGCAAGGCCTGCTTTCGCTGGCGCTGCCGCAGCCCTTGCCGGCCGGCACGCAGATTTCGTTTGCACTGGCCGCGATCACCCCGCCGCCGACGCCGGCAACGACAACGCTGGCGCCCGCGCCGCTGAGCGGCGTGCTGGCGCGGCTGCAGGGAGAGTGGCCGGCCTTGCAGCAGACCTTGGATGCCATCCGTGCCGCGGATCCGACGCTGGCCGAGCGGCTGCAGACCGACCTGCTGCCGCAGCCCAATGCGCGGCTGGCGGCAGCGGCGCTGAATTTCATGGCCGCCGCCGCAGCCGGCAATGCCCAGGCCTGGCTCGGCAGCGAGGCGGTGCGCAAGCTCGAGCAGAAGGGCCGCGGCGATCTGGTCCGCAAGCTGGACGACGACTTCAAGGAGCTTGGCCGCCTCAATCAGCGTCAGAGCGGCAACGATTGGCAGGCGCTGGTGATGCCGATGCTGATCGGCGGCAAGGTCGAGCCGGTACAGATCTTCATGCGCCGCCGCCGCGATGCGAAGAAGCGGCAGAACCAGACCCGCTTCATCATCGATTTCAACCTGGAAAGCACCGGACCGATCCAGTTCGACGGCTTCGTCAGCAGCAAGCAGCTCGACCTCATCCTGCGTTCGGAAAGCGAATTCGGCCCCGCCTTCAGGCTGGACGTCACTGATATCTTCACCAATGCGCTGGAGGTTACCGGCATGACCGGGTCGATCCGGTTCCATGATCGCCAGGCGCCGCTGGCCTGGCCCAGCCCGGAACTCGACGCCGGCGGCCCGACCCGCGAGATCAAGGCCTAGCGCGTCCTGGTCACCAGCCAGATGCCAAGCGCGACCGGTAGGATGCCGAGGAAGTCGACCGCGATCAGCGGCTCGCCCAGCACCACATGCCCCAGCAGCAGGCCGAGCGGCGGCATGAGGAAATGCAGGCTGCTGGCTTTCGTTGCCGAGCCGCGGCGCAACAGCATGAACCACAGCCCATAGGCGCCGATCGAGACTGCGATGGCAAGGTAAAGCAAGGCGCCGATCAGGCCGATGCCCCAACGGATCGTGCCGGCGTCTTCCAGCAGCAGGGCCACCGGCAGCAGGCCGGCACCAGCGGCCAGCAATTGAATGCTCAGGCCGGCGGTCGGATCGCTTCTGGTCGGCAGCTTCTTGTACAGGATCGTGCCGCCCGCCAGCCCGATCGCCGCCCCGATGCTGAACAGCATGCCGATATGATCGTCGGCGCCGAAGCTGAGCCGGCTGCGCAGGATGACGGCGACGCCGAGCAGGCCGAGCAGCAGGCCGAGTCCCTTGCGCCATGTGAACCGCTCGCCCAGCAGCAAGGCGGCAAGAGCGGCAGTGAGGATCGGATTGGTGCTGATGATCACCGCGGCCAGCCCGGACGAGATCGTCTGCATGGCGACATAGCCCAGGCACAGATAGAAGGCGTGGTTCGACAGGCCCAGCAGCGCCAGCCTGCCCCATTCCTCGCGATGTCCGAACGCCGCCGGTCCCTGGCGCCACAGCACGACGCCGGACAGCACAGCGCCGCCGAGCAGAAAGCGGATCGCCAGCAGCAGGGGCGGGCAATCGGCAATGCCGATCTTGGCGGCGGTGAAGGCCGAGCTCCACAGGAAGCAGAACAGGGCGAGCAGCAGCAAAGCCTGCAGGCGTTCCGCGATGCTGCTCGGAGGGGCGGTGAGGGGGAGGCTGGTCTCGCTCATGGAGCCGGAGATAGCCCCCGGCATTGTCATTTGGAAATTAAATGATAGGATATTTTCTATCGAGTTTTCCGATAAATGCGGGGCGTCCGGCATGGCCCAGGATTTCGATATCGACCTCTTGCGCGCTTTCGTTGCCGTTGCCGAAACCGGCGGTTTCACCCGTGCGGCGGCCAAGCTGAACCGCACGCAATCGACCATCAGCCAGCAGGTGCAGCGCCTGGAGCAGGCGGCGAATGCGCAGCTGCTGCTGCGCGACACCCGCAGCCTGCAACTCACCGAGGAGGGCGACCGCATGCTGGCCTATGCGCGCCGCCTGCTCAGCCTGCATGACGAGGCGCGCGCCGCCATCGGCGGGGTGAGCCATAGCGGCGAGGTGCGGCTTGGCGTGGCGGAGGATTTCGCGACGCTGTCGCTGCCCAAGGCGCTGGCCGAGTTCAGCCGCGTGCATCCCAAACTGCATCTGAGCGTGGTCTGCGATCTCTCGGTGGCGCTGCTGCGCCGTTTCCGTCAGGGCGAGCTCGATCTCGTCGTCGTCAAGCAATTGCCGGAGGATCGCAGCGGCGAAAGGCTGCGCGTCGATCCGCTGGTCTGGCTCGCCGGTCCGGGTTTCACGCTCGATCGGGACGAGCCGGTGCCGCTCTGTCTGTTTCCGCCCGGCTGTCTGTTTCGTGATCGCGTCACGGCGGCGCTCGACGAAGCCGGCCGGCCATGGCGCATCGTCTATACCAGTCCTTCCATCGCCGGCCTGCAGGCTGCCGTCGCGGCGGGCATCGGACTCTCCATTCTTACGGCTGCTTCGGATCGCGGCAATTTGAAGGCGGTGGATCATCGTGCGTTGCGCTTGCCGAAACTTGGCGATATCGCTTTGGTCAGCCATGTCGCGACGGGCAAGCGCGCCGCGGCGGCGCAGGATTTGGCGCGCTTCATCGCTCGTTCGGCGCAATTGCTGCCTGCCCGTGCCGCTTGAAGACGCCGCCGGCGTAACAAGCGGCTAGCTTACGAGGCTTTTGGGGTACCCGTCGCCATGCAGGCAAACAATCATATGACCGTGCAGAGCTGGCTGCTGCTCGGCGCGCTTTCCGTTCTTTGGGGTGGTTCCTTCTTCTTCGTCGGCGTGGCCGTCCGCGAAGTGCCGCCGCTGACCATCGCCGCGATCCGCGTGCTGCTGGCGGCCGTGATATTGCAGGGCGTGCTGCGACTGTCCGGGCTGACGCTGCCCTGGCGGGGAGAGGTCTGGCGGGCCTTCGGGATGGCGGGCCTGCTCAACAACGCCATTCCCTTCGGCCTGTTCTTCTGGGCGCAGACCCAGATTCCGAGCGGCCTTGCCTCGATCCTCAATGCGACCACGCCGATCTTCACGGTGTTGGTGGCGCATGTCTTCACCGCGGACGAGAAGCTGACGCCGGGCCGGCTGCTCGGCGTGCTGCTGGGTTTCGCCGGCGTGGCGGTGATGATCGGCGTCGATCTGCTGTCGGGCCTGGGGCGCAACGTGCTGGCGCAGGGCGCCTGCCTGCTGGGAACCCTGTCGTATGCTTTCGGTGCGGTCTACAGCCGGCGCTTCGCGCGGTTGGGCGTGAAGCCGATGCAGGTTGCCGGCGGGCAGTTCATTGCCTCCTCGGCGATCCTGCTGCCGCTGGCGCTGCTTGTCGAACAGGGCTGGCAGATCCCGCTTCCGTCCTGGCAGTCGATCGCCGCCATCGTCGCGCTTGCCGCGCTGTCGACCGCGCTGGGCTTCGTGATCTACTTCCGTATCATGGTCGCCGCCGGCAGCAACGTCAATCTCGTCACCTTGCTGGTGCCGGTCAGCGCCATCCTGCTTGGCGTACTGGTCCTGGGCGAGACGCTGGCTTTGCGGCATCTCGCCGGCATGGTCGCCATTGCACTGGGGCTTGCCGCCATCGACGGGCGGGTATTGAAAGTGTTTCGAAGATAGGGCGACGGATACCGGGTCGATCAGCCGGTCTGGCTGTCCGGCTGCTCCTGACGGCGGCGGAAGCCGGTGAGCCCCGCCTCGTCCATTTCGGCCTGTTCGCGGCGCTCCTGCTTCTGGCGCTCGCGGCGCTCCCAGTTCTCGAGCACGAGCTCGTATTTCTTCAATTCGCGGTAAGCGGCGTTGACCTCTTCCTGCGCCGCCTTGATGCGGTCGATGACCTCTTCGCGCGAGACTTCCAGATTGGCATGCCGCTCGCGGTTGGCCTTGCGATAGCTGGTGAAGCCGAAGCTGGCGTCGTAATTCTGGGTCGCGACCTTGCGCTCCCATTCCAGTTCCTCATCGAGCTTGGCCATCTGCCGCTCGATACCGGCGCGCAGAATCTCCAAATCGACGACGATGCGCCGCCGCTCGTCAAGCCGCCATTTCCACAGCCGGATCAGGCCGTCCACGCCACGCATGATCTATATTCGCCTGCTGTCCTATGCCGCCGCCGCGGCATCGTCTTCGGAAAAGATTTCGGCCAGGCGCGCATAGCCCGCCGCCAGGGTCGAGCGGTCCGACTTCTGCTGCTTGAGGAATTCCTCCAGCAGCGGCTGATAGCGGATCGCCTCGTCCACCTTGGGATCCGAGCCCATGCGATAGGCGCCGAGCCGGATCAGCTCGGCCATGTCGTCATAGGTCGCCATCAGCTGCCGGGCGCGCGTGACCAGCATATTCTCGTCGTCGGTGTTGCAGCCCGGCATGGTGCGCGAGATCGAACGCAGGATATTGATCGCCGGATAGCGGCCGCGTTCGGCGATGGCGCGTTCCATGACGATATGGCCGTCGAGAATACCGCGCGTGGCGTCGGCGATCGGCTCGTTATGGTCGTCGCCGTCGACCAGCACGGTGAACAGTCCGGTGATGCTGCCATCGTTGACGCCGGGGCCGGCGCGCTCCAGCAGGCGCGGCAATTCGGCGAAGGTGGTCGGCGGATAGCCCTTGGTGGTCGGCGGCTCGCCGCCGGACAGGCCGATCTCGCGCTGCGCCATGGCGAAGCGGGTCACCGAATCCATCAGGCACAGCACCTGCAAACCCTGGTCGCGGAAATATTCCGCCACCGCCAGCGTCATATAGGCGGCCTGGCGGCGCACCAGGGCGGGCTCGTCGGAGGTGGCGACCACGATCACGGTCCGCGCCAGGCCTTCCTTGCCGAGATCGTCCTCGATGAATTCCTGCACCTCGCGGCCGCGTTCGCCGATCAGGCCGACCACGTTGACGTCGGCCTCGGTATAGCGCGCCATCATGGAGAGCAGCACCGACTTGCCGACGCCCGAGCCGGCGAAGATGCCCATGCGCTGGCCGCGGCAGCAGGAGATGAAGGTGTTGATCGAGCGCACGCCGAGGTCGATCTTGGGGCCGACCCGTTTGCGCATGTTGGCCGGTGGCGGATTGGCGCGCAGCGGGTAGGGGCGCGTGCCGTTGGCGAGCGGCGCGCCGCCATCCAGCGGCCGGCCGAGGCCATCGATGACGCGGCCCAGCCAGGTATTGTCGGGATAGACCACCGGCTGGTCCTCGCCAACCGTGGCGCGGCAGCCGAGTCCGACGCCTTCCAGCGAACCATAGGGCATCAGCAGCGCCCGGTTTTGCCGGAAGCCCACCACTTCGCACTCGACCTTGCGGCCGTCGCGGGTGGCGACATGCACGCGCGAGCCGATCGACAGATGGCGCTCGACCCCGGCAATCTCAACCAGCAGCCCCTGGATCGAGGTCACCCGGCCGGTGAAACTGACATCCCTGATACGCTCGAGATCCATCAACAGGCTGTGCATCGGCGCCTCGCAACTGACGAAAAACACCCTAGGCTCAAAGCCTTAATCGCCGGTAAAGGCCCGAAAGCGGCGGCTTTCCGCCAGAGCCGAGGCCGATCCTAGCACCCCTGCGGATGCAGGGTTAACGAATCCAAACCCCCTGGCGCAATAAATCGTTAACTTTGTTTGTTAACGATGGTAACTATACAGGATTGGGAATTGACCTTGGGGCAGACGAGCTGGGGGGTGCCATGCGTGTGCTGCTAATCGAAGACGATGCGTCGATGGCCAAGAGCATCGAACTGATGCTCGGCCAGGAAGGCTTCAATGTCTACCGTACGGAGTATGGCGAAGAGGGTTTGGACCTCGGCAAGCTGTATGACTACGACATCATCGTGCTCGACCTGAACCTGCCGGACATGCACGGCTATGACGTGCTGAAAAAGTTGCGGGCGGCGAAGGTCAATACGCCGATCCTGATCCTCTCCGGCATGAACGAGCCGGACAAGAAGGTGAAGGGCCTCGGCTTCGGCGCCGACGATTACCTCACCAAGCCCTTCAACAAGGACGAACTGGTTGCGCGCATCAATGCCATCGTGCGCCGCGCCAAGGGCCATTCGCAATCGGTGATCCAGACCGGCAAGCTGACCGTCAACCTGGATGCCAAGTCGGTCGAGGTCGATGGCGCGCGGCTGCACCTGACCGGCAAGGAATATTCCATGCTGGAGCTGCTCAGCCTGCGCAAGGGCACGACGCTCACCAAAGAGATGTTCCTCAACCATCTCTACGGCGGCATGGACGAGCCGGAGTTGAAGATCATCGACGTGTTCATCTGCAAGCTGCGCAAGAAGATCGCCGCCGCCACCGGCGGCGAGAATTACATCGAGACGGTCTGGGGCCGCGGCTATGTGCTGCGCGATCAGGTCGAGCCGGTGGCGCAGCCCGGCGCCAAGCGCGCCGTCGGGGCAAGATAGCCGTTTGCAGATTACCGGGGAAAAAGCCGGCTTTGATGCCGGCTTTTTTGTTTTCCTCGCCCCAGCGTCGCAGATACTATGCCGGGCCCCTAGCGCCGCAGATCCGGCCAGAAGCGCACATCGGCGCGCGCCAGGCCGCCGCCAAGGCCCATCGGCGTGCCGTCGGCGCGCCAGCAGGCCGCGCCGCTCATGCTGCCGTCGGCATTGAAAGCGATGGCGTTCATGCCGCCGCCGACGCTCGGTACCGGCAGCACGTCATGGCCCCGGCTTTTCAGCGCCTCGCCCCGGACCGCATAGCCCGGCTCCAGTTCCACCTGCTGGCCCTGCGTCCATAGCCGTGGCGCTTCCACCGCTTCCTGCAGGCCCATGCCGAAATCGATCAGATTGACCAGGGCCTGCATGGCCGAGCCGAAGATGCGCAGGCCGCCCGGCAGGCCGAGCGCGTAAGCCGGCTTGCCGTCCTTGAGCGCCATCACCGGCGCCTGGGAGGTGGTGATGCGCTTATTGGGTGCCACCGACAGGGCTTTGCCCGGATGCGGATCGAACAGGTACATGTAGTTGTTCGGGATCACGCCGGTGCCGGGCAGCAGGAAGCGGGCGCCGAACAGCGAATTGATCGTCTGCGTACTGGCCACCACGTTGCCCTCGCGGTCGGCCACCGTGACATGCGTGGTATTCGGCGATTCTCCCGCCGCAACGCCCGCGCTCCAGCTTTGCGCGCGGGTGATGTCGATCTGCGCGCGCCGCTCGGATGCGTATTGCTTCGAGATCAGCCGTTCGACCGGCACGTCGACGAAGGCCGGATCGGCGGTGGCCGCCGCGCGGTCGGCAAAGGCGATCTTCAACACCTCCGCCAAAAGGTGCAAATGATCGGTCGAGCCGAAACCGATGGCGGCCAGATCGAAGTCTTCCAGGATGTTGAGCATCTGGATCACGTGGACGCCGCCGGAGGAGGGCGGCGGCGGGCCGATGATCTCGAAGCCGCGATAGGGGCCGCGCACCGGAGCGCGTTCGACGACCTGGAACGCCTTCAGATCCTCCAGCGCCAGCAGGCCGCCGGCCGCCCTGATGGCTTCGGCGATCTGTTGTCCCAGCCCGCCGCCATACAGCAGCGCGGGCCCGTCCTTGGCGATGCGGCGCAGGGTTTCGGCATAGTCGCTCTGCACCAGCCTGGCGCCGGCCGCGAGCGGCTTGCCGTCCGGCAGGTAAAGCCGGGCGATTTCCGCATCCCTGGCCATGTCGGCGGCGGCTTCGCCGATGCAGCCGGACAGATACGGCGTCACCGTGAAGCCGCGCGATGCGTGGCGGATCGCCGGCTCGATGACATCGGCAAGGCTCATGCGGCCGAAGCGCGCCAGCGTCTCGCACCAGGCCTTCAGGTTGCCCGGCACGGCGACCGCCCTGGCGCCGACCGCATTCGCGCGGCCTTCGGTTTCCAGATAATCCAGGCCCGGCTCGTCGCTGATGGGCTTGTACATGTCGGCGCGGGCCGCCTGCGGCGCGCAGCTCAAGCCGTCGATCACGGCATGGCAGCCATCGGCAAGCCGGATATGCGCCATGCCGCCGCCGAAAATGCCGACCATCATCGGCTCGACCACGCTGAGCGTGAACAGGGCGGCGATCGCGGCGTCGACGGCGTTGCCGCCAGCGGCCAGCATTTCGATCCCGGCGGCGGAGGCGAGCGGATGATTGGTCACCACCATGCCGCGGCTGGCGCTGACCGGTGTTTTCTCGCAGGCGAAGGCAACGCCCGCCCGCATGCGCCAATTGGATCCGCCCATGACGTCCTCCGTGATGATCAGCTCAGGAATTCGAGGCGGATCTCCGTCTCGTCGATCTCGGTGGAAAACCGGCAGCCGGCGCTGCGGCTCAGCCGCTGCGCATAGCGCGCCAGGGCCGGCAGCGGCTCGCGCGGCCAGTCGGCCGTTTCGGCCAGGGCCGTGCTCAACGTGTCCGGCCAGCGCAGCATCGGGCCCCGTGCCGCGATCCGCCAGTTCCGGCCCGCCGGGGCCAGTTGCAGGTTGCCGCCGCGCGGCAGCGCCTGCGCCGCCAGCAGCAGGCCAAGCAGCACGGCCTTGGCCAGCGGCTTGGGCAGGGTCGCATCGGCCGCCGGCATGGCGAGCGCGATCTTGCCGCCGGCGAAATAATTCTGCGCTACCCGCGACAGTTCGGTGAACGCCATCGGCTCGCCGATATCGCCCGAGGCTCCCAGGGCGAGGCGGAAGAAGGCAAGCCGACGCGCCGCGTCCTGCGCCGACTGCGCGATCAGGCCGAAGGCTTCCTCGCGCATCGCGGCATCGCTCTCCTCGGCCAGCAGCTCGACGCCGTTGTTCACGGCACCGATGCTGCCGGCGAGGTCGTGGCACAGCCGGGAACAAATCAGCGCGATGAGGTCCAGCTCTTCGGCAGCGGGCATCGTCAAATCCTTCAGCGGCGCGGGTGGCGGGATCGACCCGCAGGGTCTAAGCTTAGCTCCTGTCTAAAATGGACGCCGCAGCGGTTCAACCGCGATCGGCTCAAGGAGCATCATGCTGGCGCCTTATGCCCCCGGCGATTGGGTGAAAAATCCGCTGGAACCGGATTGGGGACCTGGTCAGGTCCAGTCGGCCATCGGCGCCCGGGTGACGGTCAATTTCCTGCATGCCGGCAAGCAGCTGATCAACACCGATCAGGTGCCGCTGACGCCGATCGAGGCCCCGGAAGAAGACGAGTAAAGCGAATAATGACGACCGAACAGGACCGGCTTGGCCCCGCTCTGCTGACGCTTGCCTGGGAGGCCGCCGCGGCCATCATGGCGGTCTACGCCGACGATTTCAAAAGCCGCGCCAAGGCCGACCACAGCCCGGTCACCGATGCCGACGAGGCGGCCGAGCGCATCATCCTCGCCGGGCTGGAACGGCTGACGCCGGGCATGCCGGTGGTGGCGGAGGAAAAATCGGCGCGCGGCGATATTCCCCAGGTCGGCACGAATCCCTTCTGGCTGGTCGATCCGCTGGACGGCACGCGCGAATTCATCGCCCGCAACGGCGAGTTCACCGTCAATATCGCGCGGATCGAGCGCGGCCGGCCGACTCATGGCGTCGTGCTGGCGCCGGCACTGGAGCAGGGGCGTGGCATCGCCTGGCTCGGCACGCCGCAGGGCGCGCGCCGGTTTCACGGCCGCGAGGACAGGACCGGCGTGGCGATCCGCGTCCGCGCCGTGCCGCCGGGCGGCGCCATCGCATTGATCAGCCGCAGCCACCGCGATCTTCAGACCGATGACTGGCTGCGGCGGCAGGTGGAGCCGAAGACCGCCAGCATCGGCTCGTCGCTGAAATTCTGCCGCATCGCCGAGGGCGCCGCCGATTTCTATCCGCGCTTCGCCTCGATCTCGGAATGGGACACCGCGGCCGGCCAGGCGGTGCTGGAGGCGGCCGGCGGCGCCGTGCTGAGCATGGAGGACAATCGGCCGCTCACCTACGGCAAGCCGGGATTTCGCAATCCGGGCTTCATTGCCCGCGGCGCCTAGCCTTCGAGCCGCGATCATGGAGACGATTGCACATCTGATCGATCAGTTCGGCTACTGGGCGATCCTGGCCGGTACGTTCCTGGAAGGCGAGACGATCCTGGTGCTGGCCGGCTTTGCCGCGCATCAGGGCTATCTGCGGCTCGATCTGGTGATTCTGGCCGCCTTCATCGGCTCGGTTTCGGGCGATCAGCTCTGGTTCGCGTTGTCGCGCCATCACGGCAAGCGCTGGCTGGCCAGGCGGCCCGGACTTGCCGCGCGGTTCGCGCTGGCGACGCGCTGGCTGGAGCGGCGGCCGACGCTGTTCCTGCTCGGTTTCCGCTTTCTCTACGGCATCCGCTCGGTCGCGCCCTGGGCGATCGGCCTCAGCAACGTGCCGGCCCGGCGCTTCATCATCCTCAACGTGATCGCTGCCGCCATCTGGGCCGCCAGTTTCGGAACCATCGGCTATCTGTTCGGCGCGGCGGTCGAGAGCATGATCGGCAAGCTGCAGCAGATCGAACATCGCCTGCTGGCGGCGGTGGTGCTCGGCATCGTCTTCGTTGCGCTGGCGCGCTGGATCGGACAGCGCCTCAACCGCAAGGTCGCCGGCCCGCCACCGGCGGCATCCGGATCAGATCGCGACCTCGAGCAGGATCGCTGAGAAATGGCAGGCGGCGGCGGCCAGCACGAAGACATGCCAGATCGCCCGCTGATAGGGCAGCCGCTCCCACATGTGAAATACCACGCCGATGCTGTAAAGCGCGCCGCCGCCCAGCAACAGGATCAGTCCGGCCAGTGAGGCATTGTTCAGCAACGGCCGCAGCACCGCCAGCACGGCCCAGCCGAGCAGCAGATAGGCGACGACCGACAGCCGCTCATGGCGGCCGGGATCGAGCAATTTGACGATCACGCCGGCGATCGCCACCAGCCAGACGAAGGCCAGCAGGCCGATACCCCAATTGCCGCCGATCACGATCAGGCTGAAAGGGGTATAGCTGCCGGCGATCATGACGAAGATCGCGGCATGATCGAAGCGGCGGAACAGTGCCTTCCATTCGGCATGGCTGGTCATGTTGTAGAGCGCCGAGCAGACCAGCATCGCCATCAGGCCGAGGCCGTAGATGCTCAGGCTGACCAGCCGCGACAGGTCCGGCTTGAGGATGACGAGCACGGCCAGGGCGGTGCAGGCGCCGATGCCGAACGCCAGCCCGATCAGATGGACCACGGCATCGGCGATGAATTCGGCGCGGCTGAAGCTGCGGGCCGCGATCTGTTTGGCGGTGGACTGCATGGACATAAATATAGGATGGATTCGAAATGCGGCGAATCCATGAAGGCGAGAAGGCTTTTTGGTCAGTCTTCGAGTTCGTCCCGCTCGGAGGCCGGCGCCGGCTCGAAGCCGCGCAAGGCGGCGAAGCGCAGCAGCTGTTCGGGGTGAAGCAGATCATGCGTCGCCACATGCGCGCGCAGGCGCAGGGCGCGAAGCCGCGCCTGCAGTTCTCCGATCCGGGCAGTGATCGCATCGACATGGGCGATGTCGACCGTACCATCGGCAAAGGCGCGATCCAGCCGGCGCTCCTCGCGCAGGATATGCCGGCTCAAAGCGATGGACTCGCTGTCGATCCTCTGCTGCAGCTCATAGAGCTGCCGCTTCTGCTCGATATCCAGGCCGAGTTGGTCGGCCATGGCGATCGCCGTCTGCGGCCCCGGGAACAGGTTGCGCTCCGCGGTCAGCTCGTCTTCCTGCCCGACCGTCTCTGCGCCGGAGACGACATGCGACGGATCGAACGCGGCATCGGCCGGGGCATCGATCAGGCCGCGCCCCACGCTGCCGAGCGCGAACCCGGCGGCCAAGCCCACGCCAAGCGCCAGGAGGGCGACGAAGCGCCGCGCCATGGCTGTCTCTCCACTGAATGCAACGTCACCCGCACGACATTCGGCGGCACGGATGTAATCGGCGGCGAGACTAGTCCGGCAGGCTTCAATTGTCGGTGACGGTGATCACGCCGGCGCCGGGCGGATCGGCATAAAGCCGCGTCACATCGGCATGGCGGCGTTCCAGCGTGGCGCGCTGATTGATGTAGCCCTTGTCGGTGATCTCGTTGGCGTCGATCGATGGCGGCTCGGAGAGCAGCACGACGCGCCTGACTTTCATCGACGAGCCGCCCTGGGTGGCGTTGTAGGCGGCAAGCTTTGCGGCAATCTGCCGCGCCAGTTCGTCTGCCGGCATGTCCTTTGCGGCGGCGGTCGGCCAGGCCAGCAGGCCGATATAGGGGCGGTCCTGACCGGTCACCACGGCATCCTGCAGCAGCGGCGAACAGGCCGACAGGGCGGCGACGCGCACGCCGCCGACATGCACCCAGGTGCCGGTCATCAGCTTGAAATCCTCGGCGATGCGGCCGTCGAACAGGAGGCCCTTGTTCGGATCGTCCGCGTCGGCCAGCTTGCAGGCATCGCCGATGCAATAGAAGCCCTCCTCGTCGAAGGCCTTGGCGGTCTGTTCGGGGTTGCCGATATAGCCGGGCGTAACGTTCGGCCCCCTGACGCGGATTTCATGCTTGCCGCCATTGGGCACGAATTTGAGCTGCACGCCCGGCACCGGCACGCCGATCACGCCGGCGCGCTCGATGATGAAATGCGCCGCGGTCGCCATCGGCGCCGTCTCGGTCGAGCCCCAGGACGAGGTCATCGGCACGCGATGGCCCAAGGTCTTGATCGACAACGCTTCGAGCCGCGACCACAGATCCGGCGGCAGGGCGGCGCCGGCATAGAAGATGAGCTGCAGATTCTTGAAGAAGCTGCGGCACAGCGCCTCGTCCTTCTCCAGATGCGGCACCAGCATGGCGTAGCCGGCCGGCACGTTGAAATAGACGGTCGGCGAAACCTCGCGCAGGTTCGCCACGGTCTTCTCCACCAGGCCCGGCGCCGGCTTGCCCTCGTCGATATGCAGCCTGCCGCCGTTGCGCAGCACCATGTTGAAATTGTGATTGCCGCCGAAGGTGTGGTTCCACGGCAGCCAGTCGAGCAGCACCGGACGCGTCTCCTGCAGGAAGGGCCAGATCTGCGCGATCGCCTGCTGGTTGCTCGCCATCATGCGATGCGTGTTGATCACGCCTTTCGGCAGTCCGGTCGAACCCGAGGTGAAGAGATACTTGGCGGTCCAGTCGGGACCGATCTCGTTGAAGCGGGCATCGACGGCCGCGGTGGGTTCGGCGGCCAGCAAAACGGAGAGGTCGGTCACCTGCTCGACATTTCCGGGCAGGCTGGCCAGTGCCTTGGCGAAAGGCGCGCCGGCGGCGAAGACCAGCTTGGGCCGCACCAGGTTGAAAATGTGATGCACCTTGGCAAGGTCGCCGCTCATCAGCGAATAGGCGGTGCTGACCGGCGCCACCGGCACGCCGGCGACGAATCCGCCGAGCATGAGCAGCGCATGATCGATGCTGTTGCCCGAGAGGATCAGCACGGGCCGCATCTGATCCAGCCCGCGATCGATCAGCGCCTGGGCGATGCGGCGCGCCGCCTGCCAGGCCTGGCCGTAGGTCACCTCGCGCCATCCGCCGGCCCCGTCGCGTTCGGACAGGAAGACGGCGTCGGGCTGCGCCGAGGCCTGCTGGCGCAGCAGCAGGCCCATATGCGGCGCGTAATCGCCCAGGGGGTCTTCCGATTCCAGGATGAAGCTGCCATCCTCGCGCGTCACGCGGCGCACCCGCGGCGTCGCCAGGGCCAGCGGCGCAAATGGCGGTTTGGCAGCAGGACCTTTCGTGCCTTGCATCATCGTTCCCTCCCCGCAGAGTTTTGTAACTCTGCATTACAATTTGGGGAGATCATGGCCCAAAGCGGCGCGGCGCTCAAGAGGGCAGGCGGTCCTCTCTCCCGGCGCGGCGATAAATTCCCCGCCGCTTTCCGCGCTGGACGGGTTGGATGCGGCTATCAGGCGTTGACGTCGATGACGACGCGGCCACGCACCTGGCCGGCGAGAATCTTCGGCGCCAGCTCGAAAATCTGCGACAGCGGGTGAACTTGCGTCGCCGCGGTCAGCTTGTCCTTGGGCAGGTCCTTGGCGAGCTGCCACCAGGCGCGCTTGCGCTTGTGCATCGGCGCCATGACCGAATCGACGCCGAGCAGGCTCACATTGCGCAGGATGAAGGGGAAGACGCTTGCCGGCAGATCGGCGCCGCCGGCCAGGCCGCAGGCCGCCACCCAGCCGCCGTACTTCACCTGCGAAAGCACGCTGGCCAGCGTCTGGCCGCCGACGGAATCCACCGCCGCCGCCCAGCGCTCCTTCCCCAGGGCAGGGCTTTTCTGCGCCAGCTCGGCGCGGTTTATGAAGCCGCTGGCGCCGAGGCCTTTCAGATAATCATGCGTTTCGGGCCGGCCGGTCGAGGCGGTGACCTTGTAGCCCTTCTGCGCCAGCAGCATGACCGCGATCGAACCGACGCCGCCGGCCGCGCCGGTCACCAGCACCTCGCCGCCGTCATTGGCATTCAGCCCGGCATCTTCCAGGGCCTGCACGCAGAGCATCGCGGTATAGCCCGCCGTGCCGATCGCCATCGCCTCCTGCGGCGAGAAGGCTTCCGGCAGCCGCACCAGCCATTCGCTTTTCAGCGCGGCGAATTTCGCATAGCCGCCCCATTGCGTCTCGGAGAGGCCATGGCCGTTGACCAGCACCTGATCGCCCGGTTTGAACTCCGGATTGGCCGAGACCACCACGGTGCCGGCGAGGTCGATGCCGGCCACCAGCGGCATCTTGCGCGCGATGCGGCCTCCCGTGAGCGCCAGACCGTCCTTGTAGTTGAGCGTCGAATAGGCCACTTCGACCAGCACGTCGTGCTTGGGCAGATCGTCCTTGCCGATCTGCTTGAAGCCGGCCTTGGGCTTGCCGTCCACCTCTTCGATCATCACGGCGCGGAAGGTCTCGGGCATTGTCGGTATCACTCCCTCTGATGCGTCCTGCCCGGGTTGTCCCGGTCTTTCGCGTTTCTGGCAATAGATGTGCATGGCCGGTGCGGAGCCGGCCATGACAGTTTTGGCGAGCGCGGCCCTTAGCGCAGCGGCTCGAGGATCGAGACGTAATTCGCCACGGCGACGCCGCCCATGTTGAACACGCCGCCGAGCTTGGCATCCTTCACCTGGATGTCGCCGGCCGTGCCGGAAAGCTGCATGGCCGCCATTACATGCATGGAAACGCCGGTGGCGCCGATCGGATGGCCCTTCGATTTCAGGCCGCCCGAGGGGTTGATCGGCAGCTTGCCGTCGGGCTGGGTCCAGCCCTCCTTGATGGCCTTGGCGCCCTGGCCCGGCGCGGTCAGCCCCATCGCCTCGTATTCGATCAGCTCGGCGATGGTGAAGCAGTCATGGCTTTCGGCGAAGGACAGATCCCACACGCTGAGCCCCGCCTCGCCCAAGGCGTCGGCCCAGGCCCTGGCCGGGCCCTCGAAGGCGATCACGTCGCGCTTGGCCATGGGCAGGAAGTCCTGCACATGCTTGGCGGCGCGGAAGGCGATCGCCTTCTTCATGCCCAGGGCCGTCTGCACGTCGGTCAGCACCAGCGCGGCGGCGCCGTCGGAAACCATCGAGCAATCGGTGCGCCGCATGCCGCCGACCACCAGCGGATTCTTGTCGGAAACCGTGCGGCAGAAATCGTAGCCGAAATCCTTCTGCATATGCGCCAGCGGATTCTTGCTGCCGTTCTTGTGATTCTTCGCGGCGATCATCGCGGTGGCGTCGGACTGGTCGCCATAGCGCTGGAAATACTGGCTCTGGATGGCGTCGAACACGCCGGCGAAGCCGCCCTCGTTGAACACCTCGCTCTTGCGGTAGCTCGCCTTCAGCAGCACGTTGCCGACCACGTCGTTCGGCGCCGACGTCATCTTCTCCACGCCGACGCAAAGCACGAAGCGCGCCTGCTTGGCCGCAATCGCCGCCAGGCCTTGATAGACCGCCGCCGATCCGGTGGCGCAGGCATTCTCGACGCGGGTGGCCGGCTTGAAGCGCAGGCCCGGATCGGCCTGCAGCACCAGCGAGGCGGTGAACTCCTGATCGGTCAGCCCGCCGTTGAAATGGCCCAGATAGATGGCGTCGATATCCTTCGGCTCCAGCCCCGCATCCCTGATGGCGCCGACGGCAACCTCGACGACCAAATCCTCGGCGTCGCGCCCTTCCAGTTTGCCGAATTTGCTGTGCTGCCAACCAACGATGCAGGCGGTCATGGCTCTCGTCCTTTTCTCTTGCCAGGGTTCGGGTAATCCGTGCTTGCGTAGTCTGCTCGGTGTTTGCGCCGCGCGATTGGCAAATCGGATTGCGAACGCGCGGTCGGAAATAAGAGAGGGGCCGCCGCCTTTAAGTCAAGCTGCCGCCAAGGCAGGCCGGGCAGGCGCCAGACCATGCGATCCCGTTCCGGGCCGGTTGCCGGCCGATCGAAGCCGATTGGCTGCCAGTCGGAGCCGATCCGGTCCGATTGACGCCAGCCAAATTCCATTCGCTTCCGGGCTAAGTGATTGGTCTTCCGTGGCAAGGCCTTGATTTCCCGTTGCTCTCCCGGTCATTCCGGCCACGCGGCGCTTTTCGCCGTGCCGCGCGGGCCGGAATCCCATGTCTAGCTTGCGGATCTCACCGGCGGACAGCCGGCTCGCCCGAGGTGACGCGCCGGAGTGCCCGTCCGGCTGGCAGCCATCCGCGGCGAGTGCCAATTTTATCCCTGTTTCCAAAAAGTTATTGCCATCGGGCGAACATATTCGGCAGGCTTTCGCTTATCAGCTTATGCCGGCCCGCGAGTCGGTATCCGAGCGCCGGGCGCGGCTCCCGCAGAAAGCAGGAGGCGAGCATGTCCAATCCATCGCATCGATCCCGGTCCGACCAGGCGCAGCTGGAGCGGCTGCTGTATTACCGCCTGACCACGGCGGAAATCCTCTACCACATGCCGGATCACCCGGCTTTGCTGCAAAGCTATATCTGGCAGGAATACGACCTGGCGCCGAAATTTCCGGCGCTGCACAAATTCCTCGCCTTCTGGGAAAGCCAGCTCGAAGGCAAGCTGCATTCGGTGCGCGTCATGTCGGCGCGGCTGGTCAGCCCGGCGGAATACCGCGCCGCCGCGGCCAGCTATCACCTGCATTAGCGGGCGCCGGCCGGCGCGGCCGGGCGGTGGAGGCGGCCGGGGGTTTGTGCTAGGGTGCCGGCGGTTTCGTTTGCGCCGCAGGACAGCTCATCCCATGTCGTTGATACAATATCTGCAAGACTCCGCCGATTTGATCCGCCAGGCCGCCAGCGACGAGATGGCCGGGCGGGTCGAGCAGGCGATCCAGCGCATCAGCGCCGCGCTGGCCGAGGACAAACCGCTGCTGGTCTGCGGCAATGGCGGCTCCGCCTCGGATGCCATCCATATCACGGGCGAACTGGTCGGACGGTTTCTCAAGGAGCGCCGCGCGCTCAACTGCATCGCCCTGGGTGCCGATCCCGGCACGCTGACCGCCTGGAGCAACGACTATTCCTACGAGACAGCCCTCGCGCGCCAGGTCGAGGCCTATGGCCGCGCCGGCGGCGTGCTGCTGGGCATCACCACTTCGGGCAATTCCGCCAATGTGCTGAAGGCGGCCGAAACGGCCCGCGGCAAGGGCATGGCGGTGATCGGCCTGACCGGCCAGGGCGGCGGCAAGCTTAAGCCGCTCTGCGATATCCTGCTCGATGCGCCCGCGCGCCATACCCCGCTGGTGCAGCAGGTCCACGCCTGCCTGTACCATTATATCTGCCAGCAGGTGGAAGAGCGGCTGGCAGGGTGACTTGGCAAGGTGAATAAAGGGTTTACCGTTTCTTTATCGCTTGCTCCCTAAGTTCGGCCCGGTATCCAGGCAGCGGGACAGGATGGGGCGCGTGGCCAGTCTAGACGAGGTGAAGAAGATCGCGGACGCTTACGAGCGGTCGATGCCGGCGGTCAATGTGCCGATCCGCGACAAGACACTTCTGATGGCGGTACCGAATTTGAAGTGTCTGGGATTTGCCGTCACCGCAAACCAGCGCGAACCGGCGACGAATGCCTGGATATTCGGCTTCAAGCCTGGCGAGATATTCTTCGATGTCGGCTCCAACAATGGCCTGTATGGATTGATGGCTGCGGTCGTTTCGGGCTGCGAGGTGCATGCCTTCGAGCCGCATTTCGCCAGCTATCATACGCTGACCCGCAATATCTACCTGAATAAGCTGCAGGATCGCATGCTCTCCTATCCGATCGCCGTATCGGATGCCGAGGGGTGTGGCAAGATGTTCCTGAGCAGCATCACTGCCGGCAAATCGCTCAACAATTACGGCGATGCCCGGCCGAGCGACGATCCGATCTGGAATGCGACCATTCCGCAAGGATCGGTCTCGATGAGCCTCGACCGTTTCTCGGAGCTTACCGGGATCGTTCCACATCATATCAAGATCGATGTCGATGGGTTGGAGCCGGAGATCATCCGCGGCGCGAAGGGCCTTCTGGCCAATCCGAAGCTACACAGCGTCATGATCGAAATCATGGATCAGATGGAAAGCCATCGGACGATCCACCAGACCATGCTGGATGCGGGCTTCACCCGCTTCGTCAAGGACGAAGCCGGCACCTTCTATTTCCGCAGCTGACGCACGCCATGTGCGGCATCGCCGGCTATCTCAATTTCCGCGATAAGCGGTCCCCCGAGCAGATTCAGGCCACGATCGGCCGTATGAATGGCGCTATCGCCCATCGCGGTCCCGATGACCGCGGGCAATGGATGGACCCGGAGAATGTCTGCCATCTCGGCCATACCAGGCTGAGCGTGCTCGATCTTTCGGCAGCGGGCCATCAGCCGATGCTGAGCCGGGATGAGCGCTACGTCATCAGCTTCAACGGCGAGATCTACAATTTCCGGGATCTGCGGCGGCAACTCGAGAAGCTTGGCCATGTATTTCACACCGGCACCGATACGGAGGTCCTGCTCGCCGGTTTCGCCCAGGTCGGTCCGCAATTCTTCCAGTATCTCGACGGCATGTTCGCGCTGGCGATCTACGACCGGCAGATCGGCTGCCTGACATTGGCGCGGGATCGCGCCGGCGAGAAGCCGCTCTATTACGCCTCGGGCGATCACTTCTTTGCATTCGCCTCTGAACTGCGCAGCCTGTTGCAGGTCGAGGAATTGCCGGTGGCGTTGTCGGAAGAGGCCTTGGCGCTGTATTTCACGCTGCGCTACGTGCCGGAGCCAGGCTCGATACTGGCGCCGATCCGCAAGCTGGAACCCGGCATGGTCATGCAGGTTTTCCGCGACGGGCGGGTCCGGCACGAACGATATTATGCCTTCAACATAGACCAGGACCAGGAGGTCAAGCCGGACCGGCTTGGCGACTATGTCGAGATGGTCGAGGCCGCCCTGGCGCAATCGCTGGTCAATCGTCTGAACAGCGATGTGCCGCTGGGCATGTTCCTGTCCAGTGGGGTAGATTCCTCGCTGGCCTGCGCCGTGCTGGCACGCAAGCTCGGCCGGCAGGTGAAGACTTTCTCCGTCGGATTCGAAGGCGATCCGGGTTCCGAGCACGAGGCTGCGCGCGACATTGCCAAGACGCTCGGTAGCGAGCACCACGAATACATCTTCACCGCTGCCGATTTCGAACGCATCTGCAATGAGATCGGCGGCCTGCTGGACGAGCCGAATGGCGACCGCAGCTGCGTACCGACCTATCTGCTGTCGGAATTCACTCGCCGGCATGTGACGGTGGCGATTTCCGGCGATGCCGGCGACGAACTGTTCGGCGGCTATGGCCGCTATCCGGCCTTCGCCACAGCCTACGACCAGAACAAGGACCTGCACCCGACCGCCGCGGTGCAGACCTATATCGAGCGCGGCCTGCCGGTGCTGGCGGCCGATGCGGTGCGGGCGGCCTTTCCGCAGGGCTACAATGCCGTACAGGGCTTCTTTCACTGCTATGCGCCCTTCTTCATGCATCTCGGCCGGCCAACCCTGCATGCGCTGCGGCAGCTCGATTTCCACACCTATCTGCCCGGCGCCGTGCTGGCGAAAGTCGACCGGATGAGCATGCAGCACGCCCTCGAGGTCCGCACGCCCTTCCTCAGTCCGCAGATGCTGGATATCGCGCGCAAGGCCAGCGCGGGTCTATGCTGGGCCGGACAGATTCAGAAGATCGCTCTGCGCCAGCTTCTGGCGCGCTATCTGCCGCAGGAACATGTAATGGCGCCCAAGAAGGGCTTTGGTATGCCGCCGAGCGTATTCCTCAACAACCGCGAGCGCGTCGGCCAGGAGCTGACTGCCGCCTATCGCCGCCTGAGTGAGACCAGTTTCTTCTCGGCGCGCCCGAATGCCCTGAACAGCGTGTTCTCGGCGGCCGGCGCCAATATCAATGCTGCCTGGGCGGCCATCGTCCTGGCAAAATGGGTCGATTCGGTGGGGCGTCCGCTATGAGCGAAACCGCGAAGCAGCCGATGCATAGCATGGATGCGCTGATCCGCCATGCCGCGGAAAGCGCAACCGACAGCCTTGCCTTCGATGTGGCGGCGCGCGTTGCCGAGCTGGCCGGCCGCTTCGAGGCGGCTTGCGCCGACCTGCCGGCCGCGCCGCTGGCGCTGGTGATCTTTCACCTCAAGCTGCCGGAGGAGCATCGGCGGATCGACTATGTCGACATCAAGGCCGATCAGGGCAATATCGACTATGTCAGCGTGCTGCGCCATACCTTTGCCATGGCGCGCGGCTTCAATCCGGATGCGCGCATCATCTACATCACCGGAGAAGGCGACGACACCAGCTTCGTGCCGGCCGATATCGTCACTGTGCGCCTGCCGCTCAAGCCGCAATGGCTGATGTACGAGCGCGTGGTGGCGATGGCCGCCTATATGCAATCGGCAGCCTTCGCGCAGAACACCGTTTTTCTCGACAGCGACGCCTTCTGCAATTGGCCGCTGGGCAAGGTCTTTCAGCTCTCCTTCGACGTCGCCGTCACCTTCCGCGACCAGCCCGGCCTGATGCCGGTGAATGAAGGCGTGATCTTCGCCGCCCATCGGCCGAACGGGGCGGCGCGGCATTTCTTTACGCGCTATCTGGCTACCTACGAGGCGCTGTGCCGCAGCAAGACTGTTGCCGACATCTACGGCGATATCCGCCGCTGGCGCGGCGGGCAGCTGGCGTTGAACGGGGCGTCGGCTGCCGTCGGCACGCTCAGCGAGATCGACCAGCGTATGCTGTCGGGCGCCCTGGTGCGCTACCTGCCTTGCGACGACTACAATTTCTTCATCCGCGATAACGAGACCTATCAGCTCGATGTGCTGCAGCGGAAGTACATTCTGCATCTGAAGGGCCCCGCGAAAGGCAGCGTTCCGGCGGTGAGCAGGTTTCAGCAGCAACGGCTGCAGCAGTGGCTCGGGCCGAATGGGCCGCAGCCCGGCAGCGCTGCGGGGGCGGCCTTCGTCAAGCCGGTCTTTGCGCTGATCAACAAGGAATACAACAAGCCACCTTTCGGCACCAAGGAATCGCAGCAGCGCTTCGGCGGCCTGATGCAGAGCGCGATGCAGATGCTTGGCGCCAACCAGCCGGGCAGCGGTGCCGCGGCCGTCGACGACATGGTGGTTTGGTTCCGCAATCTCGGCTTTTTGCAGCAACCCGATTTCATCGCCGCCTTCGAGCCGTATCTGGGCGACAATACGCTGCGCGCGCGCATCTGGCGCATCTACATGCTGTGCTGGGCGGCGAAGAGCTGCCTCGGCCTGGCCGGCGATTTCATGGATGTCGGCTGCTATGACGGCAAGACCGTCGACGTGATGGAGCGCTACTGCAATTTCCGCGCGACAGCCGGCAAGACCTGGTGGCTCTATGACATGTTCGAGAATCCGCCGGACGAGGCGCGCAAGGTCAGCCACGGGCCGCAGCTTTTCGATCGCGTGCGCGGCATGTTCGAGCCGTTCGGCAATTTCCGCGTGATCAAGGGCGCGGTGCCGGACAGCTTTGCGCAGGGCCTGCCGGGAAAAGTCGCCTTCGCGCAGCTCGATCTCAATGTGGCGGCGCCGGAACTGGCGGCGCTGGAGATCATCTACGAACGCATGGTGCCGGGCGGCATGATCGTGTTCGACGATTTCGGCTTCCGCCGCTACCGCGACAGCCACGACGCCGAGATGGGTTTCTTCCGGGCGCGCGGCGATGTCGTCTGGGAAAGCCCGACCGGGCAGGGCCTGTTCATCAAGCGCTGACGCGCCCGGCTGCGTCCTACTGTGCGGCTGCTGCGGGTGATGCGGGCGCCGCGCCCAGGTCGGTAAAGTGGCTGGCCAGGAAGGTCGAGATGATGCCCTGGACTATCTCGGGCTTCACATGCACCCGGTCCTCCTGATAGGCCGGCACGCCGATCCCCCAGACGATCTCGAAGGACGGGAAATAATGCACCCAGTCGAATTCGCGGCAGATCTGGCCGGCGACGGCGCGCAGGGTGGTCTTGCTTTCCATGTTGTTCACGAAAACGTCGTGCTCGTTGAAGCTGCGCTCCAGCGGCACCGGCGATACGGTCAGCACCACCTGGATCTTGGGATTCATCTGCTTCAACAGCAGCAGGGCGCGCTTGATGTTCTGGTAATTCTCATCGAACGTGCTCTGGTGATAGTAGGTTTCACGCAGGCCCGCGCCGCCGGCATAGACCGGTATCTGATTGCAGACGAGGCCGTTATTCTTCTTCTTGAAGACCTCCGTCATGCCGAGCGTGATGAAGCAGGCATCGGCATTCAGCATGCCTTCCTTCATCACGGCGTCGATCTGCTCCAATGCCTCCCATAGGTCAGCCGGCGTCTTGCCGAAGACCAGACGGCGATACGGATCCTGATAGAGAGTGCCTTCGCCGACCGCCTGGGTACCGTTCACCAGGGTGCGGTTGGCCACTTCCCATATGTCATGCTTGTCCTGCACCCAGAGTCCGGCGGCGCGCTCGACCTCCTGCCGGATCGAGAAGGTGTTGTAGTAGTTCATGTGCTCGCGATGCGGCAGCGTATCGACCCGCATACGGGCGTGATCGACCTTGATCTTGCGGTATTCCGGATAGCAGATGACGTTGCGGGCCGTCAGCGCCTTGCGGATTTCCTCGGCGAAGCAGCTGCCGATGGTGAAGAAACGGTGGCTGGCGTTGAAGAGAAGATTGCGTTTGACGGTCAGCTTGCCGGTTTCCCGCAGCGCCTCCCATTTCTTGTTGGGGCGGTCGACGGCAACAAGTTCCTTGAAAAACATGGCTTTCGATCTCCGGACGACCGGTTCCGCCGCTCAGCCGGCGGCCACGATATGCTGTTCGGCACCGGTCTTGCCGGAACGCCCGAGTTCGGCATCGGCACCGAAGACGCGCGGATTGAGGGGGCAACCCTGGCAGATCGGCGTCTGGTTCTGCAGGAAGGCCTTTATCCAGTTCAGCACGCCGGGCTGCTGCCAGGCCTGAATGAAGCTCATCTCGCCAAGATTGGTATAGCCGAACTGCGCCGGATCGAAGGTTGTGCAGCATGGCGTCAGATAGCCCTGCACCGAAATGGCGGGCCGGAACCACGGCGCCGTGCAGATCTCGCCTTTCGGCCGGGTGAAATTCGGCAGAATCACCGGCATGCCGGCCAGGTCCGGCGCCACCTGACGGATCAGATTGATGAATTCGATGCGCTGGGCCTGAGTCATCAGGCCATAGGGCTCGCCGTAATCCTGGAATTCCTGCATATGGACCGGCGGTCCGCCGAGGCGCTTCAGTTCGCGCAAGGTGTCGGGAATCTCGTGGTAATTGACCGCGCTGACCACCATCGAGATATGCACCGGCAGGCGGGCCTGCATGCAGGCCGCGATATTCGCCTTCAGCTTCTCGACCTTGGTGCCGGCGCGCATGCGGTTGGCGATTTCGGCATCGAAGCTGTCGACCGAAATCCAGAATTCGTCCAGTCCGGCGGCGACCGATTTGGCGTAATACTCGGCCGAGCGGGTCACGCCGTTGGAGGTGACCTTCATCTTCTTGAATTTGCCGCTCGTCTTGGCCATGGCGACGAGCTCGGCGAATTCCGGATGCAGCGTCGGCTCGCCGATGCCATGCAGAGTGACGAAGCCGACCGGGGGCAGATGGTCGAGGATGCGCTGGAACAGCGCCAGTTCCATATGCCGGTCATCCCAGCTGTTGTTCTCGATGCCGAGCGTGCGCGGGCAACCGGCGCATTTCAGGTTGCACAGCGTCGTGATCTCGATCGTGAGCTTCTGAAGCGCGTTCGGGGCGACGAAAGGGTTCATGGTGTCATGCTCCACCCGCCGGCCTTCTGCCGGCGATCCGTTAGATGCCTGCGCGAAAATCCTACCGCAGGCGAGGGGCGGGGCCTACGGATTCTTCTCTCCGCAGGTTATGCGGCCCCATTGCCAATCTGGCAGTGGAGTCTTGCCAATTCCTTAATCGGGCCCGGCAAATATTAATCATCTATCTCAGATGCTTAGCGGGTCAGTTCGGCCGCAGCGTCTCGCCGAAGCGCAGCGGCTGTCCGATCGGCTTGCCCAGGTCGCCCTCGCGCATGGCAAAGCCGCCGCGCACGATGGTCGCCATCGGCCAGCCGGTCACCGTCATCCCTTCGAAAGGCGACCAGCCGCATTTCGATTTCAGCCAGGCGTCCTCGATTTGGCGCTTCGCCTTGAGATCGACGATGGTGAAATCGGCGTCGTAGCCGAGGGCGATGCGGCCCTTGCCGATCAGGCCGAAGACGCGCTGCGCGCCCGCCGAGGTCAGGTCGATCAGCCGCTGCAAGGTCAGCCTGCCCTGGTTCAGGTGATCGAGCAGCAGCGGCAGCAGGGTCTGCACGCCGGGCATGCCGCTCGGGCTCTGCGGATAGGGCCTGGCTTTCTCTTCCTTGGTATGCGGCGCATGGTCCGAGCCGATCACATCGACCACGCCGCTGCGCACGGCCTGCCACAGCGCCGCGCGATGCTCGGCCGAGCGGATCGGCGGATTCATCTGCGCGAAACTGCCCAGCCGGTCGTAGCAGTCCGGCGCCGCCAGCGTCAGATGCTGCGGCGTCGTCTCCACGGTGGCGATGTCCTTGTGATCGGCCAGGAAGGCCATTTCCTGCGCGGTGGTGACATGCAGCACATGCACGCGGCGGCCGGCCTTGCGCGCCAGCCGCACCAGCCGCTGCGTCGCCAGCAGCGCGCTTTCGGCATCGCGCCATTCTGGATGCAGATGCGCGGTTGCGCCCGCCGCCTCGGTGAGATGCTTGCGCTCGCGCATGCGGTATTCGTCCTCGCAATGCACCGCCATGCGGCGGCGGCCATGGCGCAGCACGCGCTCCAGGGTGGCATCGTCGGCCACCAGCAGGTCGCCGGTCGAAGCGCCCATGAACAGCTTCACGCCGGCGCAGCCCGGCAGCATCTCGAGTTCGGGCAGCTTCTCGACGTTTTCCGCCGTGGCGCCGACATAGAAGGCATAGTCGCAATGCGCCCGGCCGGCGGCGCGCTTGAGCTTGTCGTCGAGTTCGTCGCTCGTCGCCGTGCTCGGCTTGGTGTTCGGCATCTCGAACACGGCGGTGACGCCGCCCATGGCGGCGGCGGCGGTGCCGGTGGCAAGATCTTCCTTGTGCTCCAGGCCGGGCTCGCGGAAATGCACCTGGCTGTCGATCACGCCGGGCAGCACCGTCAGCCCGCTGGCGTCGAAGACCTGTGCGGCATCGGCCTGGGCGAGCAGACCCAGGGCGGCGATGCGACCGTCCTTGACGCCGACGTCCAGTGCCTCGACGCCGTTCGGGGTGGCGACCATGCCGTTGCGGATGACGAGATCATAGCGCATCGCCTCAGCCCTCTTTCTCCAGATTGGCCTTGAGATAGCTCAGGATCGGGTAGAGCCCAGCCATCAGCGCGATCAGGAAACCGTACTGGCCTTCCCGGTAGCCCTTGCGGCCGATATAGCATTTGTGGAAACGGCTGAAGATCCGGCGGACATTGGCACCGAAGGTGCCGATATCCTCGCCGCGCGCGCGCTTGTCGCGCAAGTCCATGGCACGCGCCGTTGTGTAGCGGTCGAGGCGTCGGATCATATCGGAAATGTTGCGGTCGATATGATGCAGGATTGGCTGGGTGAGAAATTGCCGCTCGCCCTTCAGTACCAGGCTGGGATGGACGCGCTGATCGCCCCAATGCTTCGCCGATTTGGCGAACAGCGCGGCCTTGCTGTTGACGCCCCAGGAGGCGCCCCAGCCGTAGCGTATCAGCCGGTCGCCGACATAATTGTGGAACGGCACCTGGAAATATCCGAATTTCGCCTGCGGCAGGACGGCGCGAATTTCGTGTGCCAAACCCTCGCTGACGCGTTCGTCGGCATCGACTTCCAGTATCCAGTCGCCCGCGCAGGCGGTAATGCCGGTGTTGCGGCGTTCGCCTTCCAGGGGCCAGGCGCCTTCGAGCAATTTTGCCCCGTAACCGGAGGCGATCTCCCGCGAGCGGTCGGTGCAGCGGTCGAGCACGACAACGATCTCGTCGGCAAAACGTAAAGTTTCGAGGCAGGCGGCAAGCTGCGCCTCCTCGTTATGCGCCACCACCAGCGCGGAAAGCTTGGGCGCTGCCGAGGTCATTCGTTCTGCAGATACCGCCACAGCTCTTCGGCGGCGTGCTGGGCTTTGTCGACGCTCAAGCTGGTCATGTAGGTATGCTGCTTGCGATAATCGTATTCCGGCAGGGCAACGATCTCATCATAACTCAGATCGGTGCGCACGATGGCGGTTTTTTCGCCCCAGGGGCCGTAAACCTGATCGCGGCTCGGGCCGAACAGGCCCAGTGTCGGCACGCCGCTGGCCGCCGCCAGATGCATGAGGCCGCTGTCGTTGCCGATGAACATCGCGCAGCGGCGCAAGGCGGCCGCGGTGGTGGCCAGGTCGAGCTGGCCGACGAAATCGAGCCGTCGCTCCGGCGGGATAAGGTCGAGTGCAGCCTTCGCGAGGCCCTCCTCGCCCGGACCGCCGAAAACGGCGATGCGCGCCTGCGGCAGGATGCCGTCCGGTGCGGTCAGACGCGCGGCCAATGCGGCGAAACGCTCGCCGGGCCAGATCTTGCCGCCCCAGTTGGCGGTCGGGCCCAGGGCCAGCACGGGCCGGCCGTCGTCGGACCACAATTCGGCGGCGGCCCGCTCATGCGCGGGGCCGGTCCACATCGTCGGCGCCGCCGGCTCCTTCAGGCTGAGCACCTGCGAGAGCACGATCACCTTATGCAGGCGCGAGCCGGAGCCGTAGAAGGTGCGGCGCCGCCGCGCCATCAGGAGCTGGCCGATCCCCGAGCCGCGCAGGTCGACGATCAGCTTCCAGCGCGTCAGCGCCACCTGCTTCCACAGCTCCCACCAATGGCGGCCCCAGGGCTTTTTCTCCATCACGATGAGGCGCTCCAGGTTCGGCATGGCGGCGAAGACGCCGGCCGCGACCGGGCCGCAGGCCACGGTGAAGCGCGCCTTCGGATACTGCCTGAGCAATGCGCTCAGCAGGCCGGTCGACAGAACGGCGTCGCCCAGGCGGTTGGCGGTGATGAAGAGGATGCGCATGCAAGAACCCACGACGGTGCGCCGGTTATAGGGGCAGGGGCCGCTCTTGCCAACCATCCGGGCCGTTGCCCGGGCGCGCATCCGGCCTTGCCAAGCCGGCCATCCTCCCATAGGTGAGAGAAGCCGGTTGCGGAATGGCCTGGGATTGGAGAGATGTCCGGGATGTCGTGTGTGGCTTTGGCCGATCGGGCGCTGTTGCGGGTTTCCGGCCCCGACGCCGTCGCTTTCCTCAATGCGCTGGTCTCGAATGACGTCGCCAGAGCGGTGCCGGGCGCATCCGGGCCGGGCCAGGCGGTCTATGCCGCGCTGCTGACGGCGCAGGGCAGGTTCCTGCACGATTTCCTGATCGCCAGCGACGGCGAGGCGCTGCTGCTCGATGTCGCGGCCGGTCGGCGCGCCGATCTGAAGCGGCGGCTGACGCTCTACAAGCTGCGCAGCAAGGTCGATATCGCCGAGCTCGACTGGCAGGGCTTCGCCCTGTTCGGCGATGCCGGCGCGCCGCATATCCCCGAAGGCGGGTTGCCATTCGCCGATCCGCGCCTGCCGGCGCTCGGCTGGCGGCTCTGGCTGCCGGCCGGTGCGCCGCCGCCGCAGGCCCTGTCCGATCCCGCCGCCTACGAGGCGCATCGTCTGCATCTTGGCGTGCCGGACGGCGCGCGCGACATCGAGATCGAAAAGGGCCTGCTGCTGGAAAATCATTTCGAGGCGCTCAACGGCGTCGATTTCAAGAAGGGCTGCTATATCGGCCAGGAATTGACGGCGCGCACGAAATACCGCGGTCTGGTGAAGAAGCAGGTCCACCGCGTTCTTGCCGATGTGGCGCTGCCGCCGCCCGGCACGCCGGTCGGCCTCGACGGCCAGGAAGCCGGCGTGATGCTGAGCGGCCTCGGTGCCGAAGGCCTGGCGCTGCTGCGTCTGGATGCCGTCGCCAAGGCTCAGGCCGAGGGCAAGAAACTGGAAGCGGCGGGCATTGCGCTGACGCCGCAGCGGCCCGATTATGCCGGGCCGGCGCCGGCGCCGAAGGACGGTTGACGTTCCAGGGGGATTCAGGGGGCAATGAGCAGAGCATCGATCACCGGTGAGGACGGCCGCTGCCGCTGCGGCTGGTGCGGCGGCGATCCGCTCTACATGGCCTATCACGACACCGAATGGGGCGTGCCGGAATGGGACGACCGCGCGCTGTTCGAAAAGCTGATCCTCGACGGTTTCCAGGCCGGCCTGTCCTGGATCACGATCCTGCGCAAGCGCGAAAATTTCCGCCGCGCCTTCGACGGCTTCCAGCCGGAGAAGATCGCGCGCTATACGCCGAAGAAGCTCGACGCGCTGATGCAGGATGCCGGCATCGTGCGCAACCGCGCCAAGATCGAAGGCTCGGTCGCCAATGCGCGCGGCTGGCTCGACATCATGGAGAAGGAAGGCAGCTTCGCCGAATATCTATGGCATCACGTCGGCGGCAAGCCGAAGCAGAATGCCTGGGCCAGCCTGAAACAGGTGCCGGCTGAAACCAAGGAAAGCCAGGCGATCTCGAAGGATCTGCGCAAGCGCGGCTTCACCTTCGTCGGGCCGACCATCGTCTATGCCTTCATGCAGGCGGTCGGCATGGTCAACGACCACACTGTCGACTGCTTCCGCCACAGGCAGGTGAAGAAGCTGGGGCGGTAAGAACCTGGCGCCCGGCTCGCGGCGCCGTGCGGCCGCAGCGCCGGGCTCCCGTTTTGTGCATCCGGCCTTGCCGTCAGGCCGCCGTCTTGTCGTCGGCGTCCATATCGAGCGCGATCCGGCCGGCCAGCCGCTGCTGCGACAGGGCGGCCAGCGGGTGGTAGCGCGCCGCCTGCAGATCGCGAAACAGCCGCTCGATGCGATGCGTGCGATAATAGGCGCTGCCGCCGGCGGCATCGAGCGCCCGCTGCGCCGCATCGAGCAGATTGCTGCCGACGATCTGGCGCAGGCTCATCATGGATGCGGTCGTCGCCATGCCGGGCTTGGCCTGGTCCGCCAGCGCCAGCATGCGCTCATGCGCCGCGATGGCCGCCGCCAGGGCGGTCTCCAGTTGGCCGATGGCGATCTGGGTGTCGTCCTCTTCGCGCCGCCGCCGCGCCAGTGCGACGACATCGTCGCGCAGGGCTTCGGCCACGCCGCGATAGACGGCGTAGATGAGCGGAAAGGCGACCAGAGCCACCAGGTGGAAGAAGGGGTGCCACACGCCGGCCGGCCGCCTGAGGGCGATCGCCGCCTCGGGAACGAAGACGTTGTCGAGAACGACGTCATGCGAGCCGCTGGCACGCATGCCCAATGTGCGCCAGGTTTCCTTGATGCTGACCCCTGCGCTGCGCATCGGTATGCCGGCATGCAGCACCTGATCGCCGCAGCGCGCCATGGTCATCAGCAGGTCGCCGGCCATGCAGCCGCTGACGAAACGTTTCACGCCGCTGACGCGATAGCCGCCCTCGACCGCCTCGGCGCTGCCCGAGCCGTTCAGCCAGTCGTTGCCGCCGGTCGACAGCAGCATCAGGTTCTCGCCGGCGATGCGTCTGAGCAGGCCGTCCACCGGCGCCCTGTCGTTCTGCCAGCGCCACACCGCCGCCGCCACGGGATGCATATGCATCGCCAGGGCCAGCGCCGTGCCGCTGCAATGCCGCGCCAGTTCGCGCAGCGTCTCGGCAAGATCGCGGTAGGAGGCGCCGCCGCCGCCCAGCTCGGCCGGTATGCCGAGGGAGAGCAGGCGCGCGGCTTTGATCTCGGCGAAATTCTCGGCGGCAAAGGCGTCATTGGCGTCCAGTTCCGCCGCCCGGGCAGCGAAATTGCGGCCCAGGCTGCGGACCGCCTCGGCCAGCGGAAGATCACGGACCGGTGTTTGGGATGGCTCCTTGAAAGGTGCGTTCATGGTCGCGGCTCCTGGTTCGACGGGAAAGGAGCGCCACGATGCGCTCTTGCGGCCGGCCCCTAAAGTTCCAAATCGGAACCACCTATCGCTGCGGTCGATGGGCAGGCCGGGTCCTGTTCGACCGCCTGTTGTGTGGTGGAACAGGGACTGCAATTCGCGCCGCACCCGGTGCAGGCAAAAACGGGCTTTCGGCGAAATCGGGGTAATCCAAGAAGTTTCAAAAAGGGACTATCAGCGGCCCGGCGGGCGCGCTACAAATTTTCCATGGCAGCTCGGTATGGTTCGTTCTGCCCGGTGGCGAAGGCCGCCGAGGTCATTACCGGTCGTTGGACGCCCCTGATCCTCTACGAGATGATGCGGGGAAGCGAGCGATTCAGCGATATACAGAACGGCGTTCCGCTCATGCCGCGCAGCCTTCTGGCGCGGCGCCTGCGCGAAATGGAAATGGACGGGCTGATCCTGCGTATCCCGCAGGAAGGCCAGCGCGGCCATCTCTACCGCCTCACCCCGGCGGGACAGGCTCTGCGGCCGCTGATCGATCTGCTGGGCTACTGGGGCACGGACTGGCGCGTGCCGCATGTCGATGCCGATGACCGCAACGTGACGCATCTGATGTGGTCGATGCGCAACTCGCTGGTGGGGGAGGCCTCGCGCGGCCGGCATTTCGTGTTTCATTTCCAGTTCCGCAACGTGCCGCGCCGCGATCACAAGGCCCGCCAGTGGTGGATGATCCTGCGCGACGGCGAGGTCGAGCTCTGCTACACCGACATGGGCTTCACCGTCGATCTGACGATCGGCGCCGATCTGCTCGAATTCTTCCGGGTCATACACGGCGTGACGAGCCTGCGCGAAGCCCGCCGTTCCGGAGCCCTGGAGATCGACGGCAGCGAAGCCGCGCTGCGGTATTTCATCGAGCGGTTCGGCATCACCGAGCCGCCGCAGCCCCATTTCGCCACGGTCTCGACGATCGCCCCGCCGGAAGCGCTTAGAACGACGATCCAGGCTGCTTGAGGAACGCGATCTCTTCCGGCGTGCTGGTCCGGCCAAGGGCGGCATTGCGATGCGGGAAGCGGTCGAACTGCGCGATGATGGCGCGGTGCCGTTCGGCGTAATGCAGCAGATCGTGGCCGGGCAATTCCTTTTCCAGCGCGGTGAACAGCAGGATGGACAGATCCTGCTCGGCCAGGTTTTCGCTGTGCTGGAACGGCATATAGAAGAATTGCCGCATCACCGTCGGCACGGTGATGTCGAAGCCGCGGTCCACCGCCTTGTGGGCGACGCTTCTGGCCCGCGCATCGCCGGCGAAGGCCCGGGCCTGGCCGCGGAAGATGTTGCGCGGGAACTGATCGAGCAGGATGAGCAGCGCCAGCGCGCTCTCGGCCGCGTCCTCCCAATCGGCATAGCCGCCGGCCAGGGCCGTTTCCACCGCCGCGCCGAAGCGGATGCGGATGTCGGCATCGAAGCTTTCATCCTTCTGCCACCATTCCTTGCGGGGCTGCAGCGGCTGGCTGGCCGGACGGTCGAACCAGAAGTCCAAAACGATGTCAGGGTGCACGCGCGATAGTCTCCCATTGCCAATAGCCGATCAGATGGCGCGGACGGTCGTCGTCGTCCAGCAGGGGCGCGAGAATCCGGCTGAAGGCGATATGCTCGTGATTGGGCAGGGGCGTGCGGCGGCGTATGTAATGCGGCTCGCCGCTGTGCAGGATGCCGAGATACTCCGCCGCCAGGCCCGGCAGCTCCTCGGCCGGATGGACCTCGTCGAAATAGCGGCCGGTCAGATCGCGCTGCACCGCCATGGTATGGGCGGTGCCGAGCAGGCGATAGCGGATGCGCCAGCCGCCATCGGGCTGCGGAAGCATATCGAAGATGCCGATGCCGGGCAGCAGGCCGCGCGGGATGGCGAGCGGATCGATCTCGCGCCGCCGCGGCAGCCGGCCGAGCCGGTCGCGCAGCTCCCGCCAGTAGGCGAGGAACAGCAGCAATGGCGGCGGCAGGACAGCCGGCCACGCCGTTATTGCCAGATCGTCCCCCAAGGTCGCCGTACCCCCTTATGCAGATTATGCGGCGATTGCCATAAAATCACAGCGTAGAAAAATGACCAATGCGTATGCTACTTGTGGAGGAGGAGGGCGCCCATGAACCATATCGATTTGCGTGGCCGGCATGGCGTGGTCACCGGCGGGGCCCAGGGCATCGGCAAGGCCGTGGTCGAACGCCTGCTGCGCTCCGGCGCCGCCGTGGCGATCTGGGACCGCGATGCGGCGCTGGCCGAGGCGGCGGCGCGCGAACTGGGCAGCCTGGGCCGCGTCATCGGCGTCGCGGTCGACATCACCGACTGGAGCGCCGTTGCGCGCGCGGCGGCCGACACCCAGGCGGCCTTCGGCGGCATCGACCTGCTGGTCAACAACGCCGGCATCGCCGGACCGAATGCGCCGGTGGCGGAATATCCGTTGGAAGCCTGGCGAGAGGTGATCGACATCGACCTGACCGGCGTCTTCCATTGCTGCCGCGCCGTCGTGCCGCTGATGCAGCGGCAGAAATACGGCCGCATCGTCAATGTCGCCTCCGTCGCCGGCAAGGAGGGCAATCCGAACGCGGCCGCCTACAGCGCCGCCAAGGCCGGCGTGATCGCGCTGACCAAGTCGCTCGGCAAGGAGCTGGCCGGCGAGGACATCGCCGTCAACTGCATCACGCCCGCCGCGGCGAAGACCGCCATCTTCGACCAGATGACGCAGACTCACATCGACTATATGTTGTCGAAAATCCCGCGCGGCCGATTCGTCGCGGTGGAGGAGATCGCCGCGATGGTGGCCTGGCTGCTCTCGGCGGAGAACTCGTTCACCACCGGCGCGGTATTCGACCTGTCCGGCGGCCGTGCGACCTATTGACGGCAGCGGCGCGGGAGGGGCGCCATTGCAAGAGTATGAGCAAGAGTGCGGGTGCGAGGATGCTTAAGAGCCGCGAGGCCAAGTTCTCAATCGGCGATGTGGTGCGCCATCGGCTGTTTCCGTTCCGTGGCGTCATTTTCGATGTCGACCCGGTCTTCAGCAATACCGAGGAATGGTGGCTCTCGATCCCGGCCGATCTGCGGCCGCGCAAGGATCAGCCCTTCTATCATCTGCTCGCCGAAAATACGCAGACCTCCTACGTCGCCTATGTCTCGGAGCAGAATCTCCTGCCCGATGCCGAATCCGGCCCGGTCAACCATCCCGACATCAAGAAATACTTCGAGGAATTCCGCGACGGCCGCTATGCCTGGCGCGGATCGGCGAAGATCTAGAGCAGGCGGTCGATCAGCGACAGGACGGTCGGAATGTTGACGCCGATCAGGGTGACGCCGACGGCGCCGGCGATCAGGCGGCCGGGCAGCTTGTTGACCAGGAAGGCCGCCACCGGCGCGCCGGCCAGGGCGCCGAACATGATGGCGAAGGCGGCGCTGCCGATCGTGGTCAGCGTGCCGGTGCCGAGCCAGACGGCGAAGACCGCAGCCTGGACGGCGGCGATGATCGGCTCGGCGGCATTGGCCGAGCCGACCGCATAGCGCGGCTCGCGGCCCTGCATCACCAGGCTGGTGGTCACGATCGGGCCCCAGCCGCCGCCGAAGGAATCGAACAGGCCGCCGAGCAGGCCGATGAAACCGGGACGGCCATGCGGCTGGCCGAAGCTGGCCGTGCCTTTCCAGCGGATCGCGCGCAGGATCACCAGCACGCCCATGATGCCGAGATAGAGCGCGGCCAGCGGCCGCACGATCTGCAGCGGCAGCCAGGCGATCACGCTGGCGCCGACGATGCCGCCGGCGATGCCGGGCAGGATCAGCTTGCGGCACAGAGCCCAATCGACGTTGCGGAATTTCCAGTGCGACAGGCCGGATGCGATGCCGGTCGGCATCTTGGTGACATGCACGGCGGCGCTGGCCATGGCCGGCGGCATGCCGCTGGCGACCAGAACCGTCGTGGCGATCACGCCATATCCCATACCGATGGCGCCATCGATAAGCTGGGCAACGAATCCGATCGCGACATACAGCGCGAGATGGACGTCCATACGCCTCTCCTGATTGGGATGCGGAAGCTCGCGCCGATGATCAGGCCGAGAAGCTTCGCATTGCATAGTCTATCAGGATTTCGCTCGCTTGCTGCAAGGAAAGCCATGCGGTATCGACTGCCAATTGTGGTTGTGCCGGCACCTCATACGGTGCGGAGATACCGGTGAATTCGGGAATTTTGCCGGCCCGCGCCCGTTTATACAAGCCCTTCGGGTCGCGCGATTCGCAGGTGGCCAGATCCGCATGCACATGAATTTCGTGAAAATCCGCTGCGATAATGCTGCGGGCGAGATCGCGATGCATACGCAACGGGCTGATCGCCGAAACGATGACGATCTGACCCGTCTCCGCCATCAGCTTGGCCACCTCGGCGATGCGGCGGATATTCTCGGTGCGGTCTTCCGCCGAAAAGCCGAGATCGCGATTGAGGCCGTGACGCAGATTGTCGCCGTCCAGCACAACCGCCTGGCGACCGCGGGCGAAAAGCGTGCGCTGCAGCGCCATCGCGAGAGTCGATTTTCCCGCGCCCGACAGGCCGGTGAACCACAGCACGCCGCCGCGATGGCCGTTCATGCGGGCGCGCTCTTCCGCCGTCACGCTCGAGGCGACGGCGACGACATCGTTGGCGGCGGCGATCGCCTGCTCGATCACCAGGCCGCCGGCGATCTGCGGCCCGCGGATCAGAACGCCGCGGCCGGTGCGCGGCAATGCGTCGTACAGATCGAGCGCCAAGGGCTTGCGGCTTTTCAGCACCGCGCGGGCGACGCCGTTGCGCTCCACTTGCGCGGCATCCGTCGCGCCCAGGCTTTCGACATCGAGGACTTCGGTGATGGTTTCGACCTCGACCTCGCTTTCCGCGGTGCCGATCTTCAGGCTCAGGCGGTCGCCCGGCTTGAGCGGTTCGCGGTCGAGCCAGAACAGCCGCACGGTCAGGCGGTTGGCTTCGCGCGGCCGCTGGTCCGGCGCGCTCGCCAAGGCGCCGCGCTCGACGAAGACCTCCTCGTTCAGCGTGAAGGCGACGCTTTCGCCGGCGATGGCCTCCTCGCGCGGCGCATGATCGGCGGCCGAACCGCGCCAGGCTTCCAGGCTTGCCACCACGGCCTCGCGGCCGAGCGGCGCGAAGCGGAGGCGATCGCCCACTTTCAGCCGGCCGCTTTCGATGCGGCCGACCACGACGCGGCGGTCGTCCAGGCGGTACAGGTCCTGCACCGGCAGGCGCAGCGGCTGGTCGATCGCCACCGCGCGCGGCGCGAAGGTATCCAGCGCGCCGATCAGGGTCGGGCCCTGGTACCAGGCGGTGGATGGGCTGCGCTCGGCGATATTGTCGCCCTGGCGCGCCGAGACCGGAACCAGCGCCGCCGCCTCGATGCCGATATCGGCGAGATAGCCGCGCACCGCTTCGGCGACCGCATGAAAGCGTGTTTCGCTATGGCCGATCAGGTCGATCTTGTTGATCGCGACGGCGACCTGGCGGATGCCGAGCAGATGCAGCAGATAGGCGTGCCGCCGGGTCTGTTCGGCGAGTCCCTGGGCGGCATCGACCACCAGGATGGCGGCGTCGGCCTGCGCCGCGCCGGTCACCATGTTCTTCAGGAATTCCTTGTGTCCCGGCGCATCGATGATGACATAGCGGCGGCGCTCGGTGGTGAACCAGATCTGCGTGGTGTCCACCGTGATGCCCTGATCGCGCTCGACCTGCAGCGCGTCGAGCAGGAAGGACCATTCGAAATCCAGGCCGCGCTTGGCCGAGACCGCCTTGATCTGCTCGAGCTTGCCGTCGGGCAGCGAATCGGTGTCGTGCAGCAGGCGGCCGACCAGGGTCGACTTGCCGTGATCGACATGGCCGACGATCACGATGGGGAAGGCGCGGCCCCTGGCGCTGCCGGCGCGCGGCGGCATGGCGCGCCCCAGCTCGGCCTCGGGGTGAGCCTTGGAGTGAGCCTTGGGGTGGATGGCGAGGTCAACGACAGTCATGGGGCACTCCGCTCACATATAGCCGGCGACGCGCAGCCGCTCGAAAGCGTCTTCCGAGTCATGGTCCATGGCGCGGCCGGCGCGTTCCGGCTCGCGGGTGACTTCCAGCTCGGCGATGATGTCCTCGATCGAAGCGGCATGGCTGTCGATCGGAAACGTGATGCCGATCTCGCCGAGCGAGCGGAAGCGCTTGCCGTCCTTGGCGAAATACAGCGGCACGACCGGAATGCCCTCGCGCTGGATGTAGCGCCAGATATCCAGTTCGGTCCAATGCAGCAGCGGATGGATGCGCATATGCACGCCCTTGGGCAGGTCGGCGGCGAAGTGATCCCACAGCTCCGGCGGCTGGTCGCGGAAATCCCAGGCGCCGTCGTCGCCGCGTGGGCTGAAGACGCGCTCCTTGGCGCGGGTCGCCTGCTCGTCGCGCCGGATGCCGGCGATGATTCCCCTGAAGCCGTAGTGGTCGATGGTCTGGCGCAGGCCCAGCGTCTTGCGCGCGGCGATGCGCGAATTATGCGGCAGGGTCGGATCGGTCGCCTCGATCGGCGGGCAGGCATCGGCGATCAGTTCCAGGCCCCATTCCCTGGCATAGCGGTCGCGGAAGGCGTAGGTTTCGGGAAATTCCAGGCCGGTATCGAGATGCGCCACCGGGAAGGGCACCTTTCCCAGGAAGGCTTTCTTGGCCAGCCAGATCATCACGTTGGAATCCTTGCCCAGCGACCACAGCATCGCCAGCGGCCTGATGCGGCTGTAAGCCTCGCGAAGGATGTAGATGCTTTGCGCCTCCAGGGCGTCGAGATCGTCGCGCATGATATGTCTTATTCTTCGGTTCGCAGGGAAGATGGGGTGATGGCAGTGATGGTGTGGATGCCGCATTCGGTCTTGTCCCGGCCGCGCCAGCGTCCGGCGCGGCTGTCCTCGCCGGCGGCCACCGGCTGGGTACAGGGCGCGCAGCCGATCGACGGATAGCCCTGCGCGACCAGCGGATGCCGCGGCAGATCGTGCCGGTCGAAATAGGCCTGGATTTCCGCCGGGCCCCAATCGGCGAGCGGATTGAATTTCAGCTTGGCGCCGTCGGCCTCGACGAGCGGCAGCGCATGGCGCGTCGCGGCCTGAAAGCGCTTGCGGCCGTTGATCCAGGCGGCGAACGGCGCCAGGCCGCGCTGCAGCGGTTCGACCTTGCGGATGCGGCAGCAGGCATCGGCATCGCGGAACCACAGGGTGCCGCCCTCATCCTGCGCGGCGAGGGCCTTCGGGTCGGGGCGCAGCACGCGCAGATCGGACAGCTTCAGCCTGGCGGCGAGTTCGTCGCGATAGGCCAGCGTCTCGTCGAACAGCTTGCCGGTGTCGAGGAACAGCACCGGCGTCTTCGCGTCGATCTGCGCCACCATATGCAGCAGCACGGCAGCCTCGGCGCCGAAGGAGGAGACCAGCGCGATGCGGCCGGGGAACAGCTCGCCGATGGCATGAGCCAGGATATCCCCGGCGGAACGGCCCTGCAGCCGCGCATTCAGCGCCGCGGCGTCCGCGGCGGGATCGGCATGGACGAAAGCGGGCGCGTTCATTCCGCCGCCTCCTGATGCCGCGACTGCTGCAGGCGCCGCTGCAGGATGGTCAGCGGGCTCGAGCCGGTCGGCTGGTAATAGGCGCTGAAAGTCTGCAGCGCCTTGGCGAAAATCTCCGCCGCATCGGGCCGGGCGATCTCATAGGCGTCGAAGCCGGCGCGATGCATCAGCAGCAGCTGGTCGCGCAGCACATCGCCGACCGCGCGCAGCTCGCCGCGATAGCCGAAGCGCTCGCGCAGCAGCCGCGCCTGGCTATAGGCCCGGCCATCGGAGAATTTCGGAAAGTTCAGGACGATGAGGCCGAACCGCCCGGCCTCGGGGCCGAAGGTGAGGATATCCAGGTCGTTCGGCAGGACGATCCCGAGCGGCGCGTTGCGCCGGCTCAGATCGTCCTTTTCCGCCTGCCAGCGGGCATGGGACATCAGCGCCGGCTGGGTTTGCGGCAATGGCGCATCGTCCGCCACCTTCACCCATTGGTCTTCGGCAACGGCGCCATTCTTAAGCAGCGGCATAGACGGCCTCCTTGAACGGCGCGAGGCCGACCCGGCGATAGGTGTCGAGGAAACGCTCATTCGGGCGGCGGATGCGCAGATAGGTTTCGACCAGGGTATCGACCGCGTCGGTGACCTGGCTTGCCTTGAGCGCCGGGCCGATCAGATCGCCCAACGCCGCCTGATCGTCGGCCGAGCCGCCCAGGGTGACCTGGTAGAATTCCTCGCCGCCCTTGTCGACGCCGAGAATGCCGATATGGCCGACATGGTGGTGGCCGCAGGCATTGATGCAGCCGGAGATCTTGATCTTGAGCTCGCCGATCTCCTCCTGCCGTTCGAACGAGGCGAAGCGGCGCGAGATCTCCTGCGCCACAGGGATGGAACGCGCATTGGCGAGCGAGCAATAGTCAAGGCCCGGGCAGGCGATGATATCCGTGATGAGGCCGGCATTCGGGGTCGCAAGTCCGATCTCGACCAGTTCGTCATAGACTACCTTGAGGTCAGCGCGCGCGACATGCGGCAAGACCAGATTCTGCTCATGCGTGACCCGCGCCTCGTCGAATGCGTATTTCTCGGCGAGGTCCGCAACGGCCTCCATCTGACTGGCGCTAATGTCGCCCGGCGTCTCGCCGATGCCCTTCAGCGAGATCGTCACTGAGGCATAGTCGGGGTGGCGATGAGTGGCGACGTTGCGCCTCAGCCAGTCCGAGAAGCCTTTGGAATCGAGCCTGGCGAGCCGCACGGCCTCGTCGCCTTCGGGGCGGTCTACGAGCGGCGGCGGCGCGAAATAGGCGGCGATGGCCCGAATATCCTTTTCCGGGAGCTTGAGTTCGGTGTCCTTCAGATGCTCCCATTCGGCTTCGACCTGACGCGCGAATTCCTCCGCCCCCAGATCGTGGACGAGGATCTTGATGCGCGCCTTCCACTTGTTGTCGCGGCGCCCGTAGAGATTGTAGACGCGCATGATCGCGGTCACATAGGAAAGCAGGTGCTCCTCCGGCAGGAAGTCGCGGACCTTCTTGGCGAGGATCGGCGTGCGGCCCTGGCCGCCGCCCACCCAGACCGCGAAGCCGAGCTTGCCCGAAGCATCCTTCTTCAGATGCATGCCGATATCGTAGGTCTGGATCGCGGCGCGATCGCGCTCGGCGCCCGTGAAGGCGATCTTGAACTTACGCGGCAGAAAGCTGAATTCCGGATGTACGGACGACCATTGCCGCATGATTTCCGCATAGGGACGCGGATCGGCGACCTCGTCC
>NZ_DASVCJ010000063.1:0-2740 GCF_036381655.1 Ferrovibrio sp. | reverse complement strand
GGCATTGGCCGAACGCTGCGCCAGCGCGCGCACTTCCTGGGCGACGACGGCGAAACCCTTGCCGGCCTCGCCGGCGCGCGCCGCTTCCACGCTGGCGTTCAAGGCGAGCAGGTTGGTCTGGAAGGCGATCTCGTCGATCAGGCCGACGATGTCGGAGATCTTCTGCGCGCTGGCCTCGATCTCGCTCATCGCGGTGACCGCCTCGGTGACGATCTTGCCGCCCTTCTCGGCGGTATCGCGCGCCGTGACGGCCAGCTGGTTGGCGGCCTGGGCATTGTCGGCATTCTGCTTCACCGTCGCGGTGACTTCGTGCATCGAGGCGGCGGTCTGCTCCAGCGCGGCGGCCTGGCTCTCGGTGCGCTGCGCCAGGTCCTGGCTGCCGGTCGAGATTTCCGCCGAAGCATCGCGCACCAGCGCCGCGGCCTCGCTCAGCCGCGTCATGGTGTCGGCCAGGCGGTCGCTGACCTGGTTGGCATCGCCGGCCAGCTTGGCGAACAGGCCCTGGTAATTGCCGCGGATGCGGTGCGTCAGGTCGCCATCGGCAAGCTTGTGCAGCATCGCGCCGATATCGCCCAAGGCGCGCTCCATCGTGCCGAGCAGCTGGTTGACGCCGTCGCCGAGCGTGCGCATGACGCCTTCGATGCGGCTGGTGTCGATCCGCTGGCCGAGATCGCCGGCATTGGCGGCGGATACGATCTCGCCGACCGCGCTCTGCAGCAGGGATTCCTGCGCCTTGCGCTCGGCTTCGAAACGCTCGCGGTCGGCCTCGATCTGCGCCTGCAGCTTGTCGGCTTCCTGGCCCTGTTCCTTGAAGACCTGGACGGCGCGCGCCATGTCGCCGATTTCGTCCGGCCGCGCGGTGCCGTTGACCTCGGCATTCCAGTCGCGCTTGGCCAGGCGCTTCATCGTCTCGGTGGTGGCGACGATCGGATCGATCACGCGGCGGCCGATATACAGCCAGCCGATGGTGATCGCGGCGATCAGGCAGAGCAGGGCGATGCCGGCCATGCTCGACTGCGCGATCTTGATCGCCGTCATCGAGGCCTGCGCCGAGGAATCGGTTTCGTCGCGCGCGGCGCTCACCAGACCGGCGACCGCATCGCTCAACGCGGTGGCGATGGTGCGCGCATCGAGCAGCGCGGCGACCGCCTTCTGCTGGGCGGCCAGTTCGCGCTTGCGGACCTGCAGCAGACCGTTATCGCCTTCGCCCAGCTCGGCAAGCTCCTTGGTCAGGGTGTCGATATCCTTGTTGGGGAAGATGCCCTGCACGATCTCGTTGCCGCGCAGAACCTCGGCCTTCACATTGGCGTATTCGGCGCCGATCAGCTCGATCTGCTCGGGCGAATCCGCCTGCGCCGCGACCGCCAGCATGCCTTCAAGCTGGTTGATCTTGGCGACCAGCGCCTGGATCGCGCGGGCGCCCGCCACCTGCTTGTCGAGAATGCTCTGGATCATCTCGCCGGTGCCGGCGCCGGTGGAGCGCGAGACCAGCTCGAATTCCATCGTCATGTCCATCACGGCCTGATCGACGGCGGGCTGCGCCAGCGACAGGAACTGGGAATGATCGTCGGTCAGCGTCTTGGTGAGCTTGGTGCGCTCCTCCTTGATCTTGAGCTTCTCCTCGACCGCCGCGTTGATGCGCGCCATCGCATCCAGCAGCTGCTTGACGCTGTTCTGCACGTCCTGCCGCAAATCGTCCGGCACGTCGGTCGCCTTCACCTCGGCGACGGTGCGCTCGATCTGCACCTGCTTGCCCTGGATGTCGCCCAGGGCGGCCTTGCGTTCGCCGTCGCCGGCGGCATAGGCCAGGGCCGGCGCCGTGGCGGCCAGATCGGCGCTCTCCGCCGCCAGGTTCAGGGCGGAAGTGACGGCGGGAATGCTGCGCTCGGTCACCGAACTGAAGGCGCCGCGCACCTGATGAAAAAAGCCGAAGGACACCAGGCTGGAGATCACTGCCATCGCGGCGATGACGCCAACGGCCAAAAATAGCTTCTGTCGAATTCCGAGCCGCATTCTTGCGTCCCCCCGCTATGCCCCTGGATCCCTATGACGATAACTGTGCGACGCCTTGTACGCTCGCGCAACCCCGAAACCCGGCCCGGCCTTGCGGCGCAAGCGCCGCCGCCACGCGATAAAGTTGCATTTATCGCGCCTGCCGCTGAATGAGCCGTAAATGCGTGACGCGTGAATGCATGACCTAACACATGACTTATGTATGCACGACGTGTAGATGCCTGCCGCAACGCTGCGGCAGGGGGCGTCAGAATTCCTTCCAGTCATCGTCGTCGGCGGCAGCCGCCGCCGGAATGCTCGGCCTGGCCCGGACCTGCGCCGGTTCCGCAGCGGCAGGCTTGGCGGCGGCTTTCGCAGCAATCGGCTTTGCCGCGGCCGGCTTCGCCGCGATCGGCTTTGCGGCGGCCGGCTTTGCGGCGGCCGGCTGCGCGGTAACCGGCTGCGCCGCCGGCTTGGCCGCCTCGGGCTGCGGTTTTGCAGCAGGCTTGCCGGTGGCCGCGGCGCTGGCCGCCGGACTTGCCGGGGCTTTGACATTCTGCTCGAGCTTGAAGAAGGCGACCAGGTCGGCCAGTTGGCGGCCCTGATCGGCCAGCGACTGCGCCGAGGCCGAGGTCTGCTCGACCAGGGCGCCGTTGCGCTGGGTCATCTCGTCCATCGAGCCGACGGCGGTGTTGACCTGCTCCAGGCCGCCCGCCTGTTCCCGGCTGGCGGCGGCGATCTCGGCCAC
>NZ_DASVCJ010000062.1:0-55159 GCF_036381655.1 Ferrovibrio sp. | reverse complement strand
GGTGCGCCAGGGGCCCGATGAATCGTCACATCGGTGAACGCCACCCCCGCGCCGAATCCTGTGCCGAGCGCCTTCAGCACCGCTTCCTTGGCCGCGAAGCGACTAGCCAGGCGCTCGATCCGATTGATCCCGTCACCGATTTCATCAAGTTCTGCTTGTACGAAGCAGCGGGGAATCAGCGGATCGCGCGGATCGTCAATCCATCGCTGCAACTCCGCGATAACCACCAGATCAATGCCGTGACCTATGACGTTCAACCGGGGCGTCTTTCTTCAAGGGCGCTTTATGAATCGCAGAATTCTTTGATGTGATCATAACGAGGAGGGGGAGATTAAGCGATGACGATGCCGCTGACTGTCTTCTGGAGTGGAGAGACACTTCAAGACCGACTCAAGGATCTGATCGCGCCATTCTCGCCGGACCGCGTGGATTGCGCAGCCTATACCCTCGCGATCGGCCCCGAAATGTATGTCTCTCCCAATGACCAAGCTGCCGACCCGACCACGGTTACTGTCCGCAGACTGGGCGAAGGTGAAGGATTCGCGATCCCGCCCGGTCAGTTTGCATTTCTGCTGACAGAGGAGGTTGTCTCGGTTCCCGCAAACGCGCTGGCCTTCATCTCGATCCGCGCTAAAACCAAGTTCCGCGGTCTCGTCAATGTTTCGGGATTCCATGTCGACCCGGGCTATCGCGGGCAACTCACCTTTGCGGTCTTCAATGCGGGCCCGGTGCCGGTCCATCTGAAGCGCGGCCAGGCGATATTTCTGATTTGGTATGCGAACCTCGATTGCGAAACCACCTTCAAGAAAGACGGCGTCCTTCACACTGGCATCGATCCCGAGATCATCAACGCCGTGTCTGGAGAGCTCCAATCAGTCGGCACCAACCTTGCGGATCAACTGCATAACACTGTTCGGAGAGCAAGGGCCCCCAAAATTCGGGTCCCTTGCGATCGCTTCAAGGCGGCGCGGGTTATCCGGCAGCAGGCCCCAGAGGAAGTTTTCGACTATTCTACGCTGCGCACGGCCGCGCCTGCCCGGCCCCGCCATTCCGAACCGGGGAAGCGAGATGGATACTGGGATCGCGACGTCGTAGCCGTCGGCGTACTCGAAAAAGATGCCCGCTTCGTCCTGGATGAAGTTGCCGGCATGGACGCCATGCAAATAGGCCTGCAGGATCATTTCGGTCGCCGGAAGCGAGCAATATGTTCGTCGATGTCGACCATCGGGCGGGACGGTGGGCGGAGATCCCGATCGGTCCGCATCATGTGCTCGTCGGTCATCAGCCCGACATCGAGCACATTCAGGATCGCGAACAGGGTGCCGACTCGGGGGTCGGCGTTTCCGTTCTCGATGTCGGAGATCGTCGCCTGGCGGACACCGACCCGGCGAGCGAGGTCGGCCTGAGTCATGTTGCGCTGTTGCCGCTTGGCCGCGATTAAGTCGCCTATGTCTTTGATAGATCTAAGCATGGAGTCAGCATATACGGTTTGCCGTATAAGTCAACGTGAATACGCTTTACCGTATTTATGCGGTTTTCCGTATACTTGGCAGAAAATACGGTATTCCGTATAAGTCACTCCCGAAATGCGTCGCTCCGGCATAGTCGTCATTTTGCTGCTGCAGCGGTGCCGATCGGCTGATCCAGATTACCCGGCCGACAAGACGGCTGCTGCTGCTGATCATCAGCATGGCGATGGTGCTGATCACCATGAGCAACATGCCGAAATTACGATCATCAGGTGACCGTGATGGCGGTACAGGTGATCGGACCAGCAGACACCCTCGCTAACGATCACAACGACGCAAGCCATCGTCTGCGAACGACTGACAAGGCGGCTTTGCCATGAGCAAACGAAGCTCTATCGCCGTGGCTCAGTGAGTTTGTGGATCAGCTGCGCCAGCATGAGCCAGCCATGCCCTGGCACCTTGTAGAGGAGCAAGCCGACCGATCCGACGAGCGAGGCGATAAAGGGCCATTTCAGGTATAGGAACGGATTGCTGTACAGCTCATCGAGCCGAACCCTGTCGAACACATTGTTGGGATCGAGACCGCGCGCTTCCGAATACGTCTGGATGCCGTCAGGCAAGTAAATGAAGCCGGTGACGAAGGCAATCGAGATGATCATCATCAGCAAGATCGTTGAGCGACTCATTGCATGCCTCCATGCATCATGTCTGCCGTACGATTTTGCATAACGAAGCGACTCCTTAAAATAAAAGAATTTTGGACTGCTACAGTCCAAAAATATTCAGCCGCCGCTTCGTGCCGCCCGTTGCTACTTCGGCGACCCTGCCATGAGCCCTTCGTTACAATCAGATCCGGATATCCGGCTTCCTGCCGAGAGCATCTGAAGATCAAAAGGCTTTCCGCTTCCTTTTGGCTGCGTCATTCTAATGCTGGCGCGTTCTGCTTGCGGGCTGGCTGAAAGAATGTTGGCACGACCCTAAACTTGATTGCCTTCTCCAGGTTTATGGCATCCTGTTCCCGGAAGTTGCTCTCCGCAATTCTGGCCGCGACGAGTTGTCCATAAGAGGTGCTGGCCTGCACCTGGTCGATTAGCCACTCCCCGAGAATGAAGCAGGCCCTCTTATGGAAGTTCTCCCGCTTCTTGTTATCGCGCTGCCGCTTCTGCTCGTCAGCTGCCGCAATACGCTCAAGACGAGATATCATTTTCAGAACGCGGGGATCATTAGCGGCGGCCAGCTTATTCATGGTCCGGTTGATTTTGTTCTTCGACATCTGGGAAACTCCATGGTTCATTTTACAAGTGGAAGGCCAAGTTCGGCGGGATGGAAGTTTCCGACGCCCGCAAGCTGAAGGCGCTGGAGGAGGGAAACCGCAAGCTCAAGAAGCTGTTGGCGGAGTCGATGCTCGATGCCGCTACGCTGAAGGAGATGTTGGGAAACAACTTCTGACGCCCAGGTCGCGGAAATCAGCTGTGAGCTGGGCGATCCACCACAAGGGTTATTCGCAGCGCCGGGCCAGCCGGCTGATCGGGCTGCCGCCAAAAACCTATCGCCGCGTCAGCCGCCGGTCGGACGACGCAGCCTTGCGCGAGCGGCTGCGGGACCTGGCCGATCAGCGCCGTCGCGTCGGCTACCGCCGGCTTGGCCTGTTGCTGGCCCGGGAGGGCATCCAGATGAACCACAAGAAGCTCTACCGGCTCTACCGGGAGGAACGGCTGGCCGCAAGCGGGCACTGGGGACGCGGGCACCGATGGTGCTCCCGCAACGGGTCAATCAGCGCTGGTCGCTGGACTTCCTGTCCGATGCCCTGAGCGACAGCCGTCGCTTCCGCATCCTGGCCGTCGTCGACGACTTCACGCGGGAATGTCTTTGCCTGGTCGCGGACACATCGCTGTCGGGGATGCGGCTCGCCCGCGAACTGGACGCAATCGCCGCTCGCCGCGGCTACCCGAAGCTGATCGTCAGCGACAACGGCAGCGAGCTGACCTCAGTCTCTATGCTGCGCCGGCAACAGGAATGCCAGGTCGAATGGCACTCCATCGCGCCGGGCAAACCCACGCAGAGCACCTCAGGGCTTATGCTCTGCGCAGCATTCGCTCGACCCGGAGGCGATGATACCCAGCGCTACGTACTGTTTCTCGGAGCTGACGAAAATCGTTCACCCCGAACGCGATGGCCGCCTTTAAGGGGCTGGCGAATGTCGCGTAGTACACCCAGCGAATTCCTTCCGGCAGCGCAGCATTCTGGCGTCGGTCCGTGATCACCACGTCGCGCGGATCACCGGCGTTACGAAAGACATGAAACGTAGACCAATCTGGCCGCCGGTAGCGCGCCGCCTTCATGAACGGGATGGATTGAACCTTTACGTCGCTCTGATCGAGACCCCAGCCGCGGTGTTCCATGATCTGTCGCACCATGTGCCCGACCATTTGCTTGACTCGGTCAGCCAGGATCGCCTCGCCGAATTCCTGGAGAAGTTGTTCCTCGATCCCTTCAACCGTCGGCTTGCTCAACTCCGACGCCGTCTCGAGCCGAACAATGGTCTCCGGCCGAACCAAGAACGACCAGAGGCGTTGGCCGATATCGCTCTCAAAGAGCGATGCGAATTTTTCAGGATTGTAGATCAACATGAGGCGCTCTTTTTGACCGGCCAAATATGCCCGGTCTTATGAGGCATTCAACTAACCCAAGGATTCTTGCAGAAACCGGGATTTTTGCCTAATTCCCTGCGCAGTAAATATGGGTTTTTTCAGAATATTCAGTTTGAGAGGTATATTTACTGTGCAGTGAAGAAGGTTTAATGATTGGACATGAAACTTGAGCGCGACCTCATCGAAGGCGTTTTGGAAACCCTTCGGACTCTGCCGGATGCTCATATAGAGCCGGCGCAGTCTGCATCGGGAAGGCGCGACAAAGGCTATGACGCCCGGATCGATCTCCATATTGGAGACCGATCAATATGCCTTCTCGTCGAGGCTAAGCGCGCTGTTTATCCAAGGGATGTACGAGAGCTCGTCTGGCAGATCCGCCGTTACATGGAGCCTGGCGCGCCGGATGCCTCTGCGGGACAACGAGTCCCCCTCGTTGTCGCCGAGGCGATCTCGCCGGGGGCGAAGGAATTGCTTCGCGAAGAGCAGGTCGGATATTTCGACAGCGGGGGAAGTTTCTTCCTGCCGGCGCGAGGAGTCTACGTCTACATAGAAAAGCCTCCGCCTAAGACTCTCGCAAAATCGCTGCGGTCGTTGTTTTCTGGCCGCCGAGCCCAAGTGCTTCACGCTCTTCTCATGCATCATCATAAGTGGGTGAACGTCAAAGAACTGGCCGAGCAGTCGCATGCATCGCCTGCAACGGTGTCGCAGGTCATGACCGAACTTGAGCGATTTGATTGGCTCGACATGCAGGGGCGGGGACCGAGCAAAGAGCGGTTGCTCCGAGAACCAGGTGCCTTGCTGGATGCTTGGTCCAAGCAGGTCGCGGCGAACCGCCCTCCTGCGCTCCGACGCTACTATGTGCCGGCGACCAAACCATTGGATTTGCCCGGACGCCTCGGTCGCGCGCTGGAACAGCATGATGTTGCCTATGCGATTACGCATGAAGCGGCGGCACAACGCTATTCGCCCTATCTCTCAAGCGTGTCGCAGGTGCGGTGTCGGCTCACGCCTGGACGCGCGGCGGACGAGGCGCTCGGCACTCTGGATGCGCGCGTTGTAAATGAGGGGGCCAATCTCGCGGTCATTGAGGTGAAGTCGTCAGGTGAGCTGTTGTTTCGAGAAAAGCTCGATGACGTGTGGCTGGCCAGCCCCATACTGGTCTATCTCGACCTTCTGCGCAGCGAAGGTCGCGCAAAAGAAATGGCGGAGTACTTACGACACGAGAGGATCGGGTTCTGATGGCCAAGCCCGCCACCCTTGATGGATACACCGACCAATACACCTTGGATTGCGAGCGCGTTCTAGTAACGCTTCTCCGTGGCCTGGGGCCGTGGAAAGATTCCGTCTTTCTGGTCGGTGGCCTCACGCCGCGCTATCTCATCAAGGCGCGGCCGCCCGATGTGCCGCGGCACGCCGGCACCCAGGACGTCGATATCGTTATCGACCTCCAGATTCTTGCTGACACCGAGGCGTATCACACGCTTGAGGATAATTTGCGTAAGCTCGGATTCGAGCGTGCGACAAATGACAATGGTCAGAAGCAGTCGTGGCGCTGGCAGACCCGGACAGAACACGGCGCCTTGATGATTCTCGAGTTGCTCGCCGACGCTCCGGACATCGTCGGCGGCAAGGTTCAGCCCTTGCCGACAAACGGTAGGATCTCGGCCCTGAATATTTCGCATTCTTCGATCGTCTTCGACCTGCATCAGGCAGCGGAAATCCAAGCCGAATTCCTGGGCGGCGCGGGAATCGCCGTCGCCAAGCAGGTCGTCAGTCGTAAGGCGGCTTGTGCCAGCCCTTGGGCGACAGCGTGAAAATCTCGTAGCCGGTCTCGGTGACGCCGATCGAATGCTCGAACTGCGCGGAGAGGGAGCGGTCCTTGGTGACCGCCGTCCAGCCATCGGAGAGCAGCTTCACCTGCCATTTGCCGGCATTCACCATCGGTTCGATGGTGAAGAACATGCCGGCCTTCAGTGGCACGCCGGTGCCGGGCTCGCCGTAATGCAGGATGTTGGGCGGCTCGTGGAAGATGCGTCCCAGCCCATGGCCGCAGAAATCGCGCACCACCGAGAAGCGCTCCTTCTCGACGAATTTCTGAATCGCGTGGCCGATATCGCCGGTCGTCGCGCCCGGCTTGACCACTTCGATGCCGCGCATCATCGCTTCATGGGTGATGTCGCAGATGCGGCGTCCCTTCACCCCGACATCGCCGAGCAGGAACATGCGGCTGGTATCGCCATGCCAGCCGTCCAGGATGACGGTGATGTCGATATTCATAATGTCGCCGTTCTCGAGGACCTTATCGCCCGGGATGCCGTGGCAGACGACATGGTTGACCGAGGTGCAGATCGATTTCGGAAAGCCGCGATAGCCCAGCGGCGCCGGCACGGCGCCATGCTCGACGATGAAATTGTGGCACAATTCGTCCAGCTGTCCGGTGGTCACGCCGGGCACCACATAAGGGGTGATGAAGTCGAGGACCTCGGCCGCCAGCCGGCCGGCCTTGCGCATGCCCTCGAAATCCTCCGGCTGATGCAGGCGGATGGCGCCGGGACGGAAGTCGTCGTCCTGATCGGCTTCGGCATAGGCGCGCGCGAGATTCTGATTCACCGTTCTATTCCAATACGTTGCTGACCAGGGGCAGGGGCCGTTCGATCGCGACCCCGGCCCGAGCGACCTGACAGGCGTAACATAGTGCCTCGACACCCTTATTCCTAGCCTCTCTGAAGGCGGCCGCATAGCCGGGATCGCAATCGGCGGCGATGCCGAAGCGGCTGCAATCGCTGCGCTGGACGACGTACAGCATCACCGCCCGGGCGCCGGCGGCGACCATGGCCGACAGCTCGCGCAGATGCTTGGCGCCGCGCTCGGTCACGCAATCGGGAAATTCGGCCAGGCCCGGCTGCCGGCTCCAATGGACGTTCTTCACCTCGACATAGCAATCCGGCCGGGAGGGTCCGTTGCCCTCGGCGGCGGTCAGCAGGAAATCGATGCGGCTGTTGGCGCCATAGGCGACTTCCGGCCGGTGGCTGGCATAGCCCGCCAGTTCCGGGATGCGGCCGGCCGCTAGAGCTTCGGCCACCAGGCGGTTCGGCAGGCTGGTGTCGATGCCGACCAGACCGCCGCCGGTTTCGGTCAACACCCAGCCCCAGTTCAGTTTCCCCTTGCCGGGTTTCAACCAGATGCGGCTGCCGGGACCGTGCAGGCCCAGCATGGCGCCAGGATTGGGGCAATGCACGGTCTCGACATGGCCATCGTCGAAGCGGACATCGGCCAGGAAACGCTTGTAGCGGCGCAGCAAGGTGGCGGGGGTGAGCGGAGCGGAAAAATCCATCCGCCCGCTATAGCCGCGGCCCACCGGCCAGGCAACGGCGCGGGGCGGCGGCCGGGGCGCTGGCCTGTCGCTCCGGCCTGTCGCTCTGGTCCGTCGCTTTGGCCCATGCTATGCCTGCGCCATGATGGAAGCGCCCGACGGTCAGCCTGAAAACAAGCCGCCCAAGATCGTCACGGCGGCCATGCTGGTGATCGGCAACGAAATCCTCTCGGGCCGCACCCGCGACGCCAACATGTATTACCTGGCTGGCCGGCTGACCGAACTCGGCATCCGCCTGATGGAAGCCCGCATCGTGCCGGACAATGAGGCGATGATCGTCGCCGCCGTGAACGATCTGCGCGCCCGCTACGATTATGTCTTCACCTCGGGCGGGATCGGCCCGACGCATGACGACATCACCGCCGATTGCGTCGCCAAGGCTTTCGGGGTCGGGGTCGGCATTCAGGCCGAAGCGCGCCGGCGCCTGGAGGCGCATTACGAACCCGGCATGCTGAACGAGGCGCGGCTGCGCATGGCGCGCATCCCCGAAGGCGCCACGCTGATCGACAATCCGGTCTCGGCGGCGCCCGGGTTTCGCATCGGCAACGTGCTGGTGATGGCGGGCGTGCCGGCGATCTTCCAGGCGATGGTGGCCAGCGTGGCACCGCAACTGACCGGCGGCGACCGCCTGCTGTCGCGCACGGTGATCGCCCAGGTGCCGGAGGGCGCCGTGGCGCAGGATCTGGGTGCGCTGCAGCAGGCCTATCCGGATGTCGATATGGGGTCCTATCCGGCCTTTCGTGGCGGCAGGGCATCGACCGCCATCGTGCTGCGCTCTACCGATAAGGCGCGGCTTGACGCCGCCGCGGAAGCCATGCATGGCATCTTCCGGCGGTTCGGCGGCGAACCGGTTGAGAATGAGATCGTCTGATGCGTCATCTGCTTTGCCTGCTGTTCGCAATCGCGCTGGCGATGCCTGCCCTCGCTCAGAATGAACCTTCCGAGCCGTCCTCGGCGCCGGATGCGATGCCGAAGGAACTCATGCCAAGCTTGACGCCGCCGCCGCGGTTTCTGGCCAGGGACTTGACCGCCTCTTGCGAAGCGGCCGACGGTTCGGCGCGGCAACTCGGCTGTTTGCGCTATCTGCAGGGCGTCACCGCGATGTATGACCTCATCGCCGCCGAAGGCAAGGATCCGGGCTGGTTCTGCACGCCGCGCGATGCGCCGTCGAACATGCTGCGTCAGCAGTATCTCGGTTGGGCCAGCGAGAATGCCGACCAGATGAACCTGGATGCGATCCAGGCGGTGCGGCTGGCATTGACAGATGCGTTCCCCTGCCAGGAATAGCACACGGAAAAGTGAATGGCGGTCCGGTCCTGGCGGCATGGAGCAGAGGCCGATGCTCTTGATTTCAGTATGCCGCAGGCCAGAATCCTGAAAAGGACCCTCCTGACCTCGGCGGCGGAATGGGCCATGCGTCGTCTCGCCTTCATCATCCTGGGACTTGCCCCTTTGGTCGGCTGCGGCCCCGCCATGGAGTGGACCAAGCCGAATATGAGCCTGGCGGAATTGCAGGCCGATCGGGCTGAATGCGCGAGCCTGGCGCGCGACCAGGCCTTCCGCGACAGCTTTTACAGCCAGCCTTTTTTCGTGCCATGGTCGCGTTACGGCGATCCGTGGTGGCCACGCAGCTACTATGGGGGGCCGTTTGGAGATCCCATGATGTATCGCGCCCAGCGTGAAAACGAATTGCAATCCTTCTGCCTGCGTTCCCGCGGGTATCATCTTGCACCGGTGCAACAGCCATGAAACGCATGATCATTCTCCTGCTGCTTTCGGCCGCGGCCTGCGCGCCGAAAACGGAATACATTCGGCCGGATACGGCTGTGACGCAGCGCGATGCCGACGAAAAGGATTGCTACCGGATCGCCAATGATCAGGCGCTGGAAGAGAGCTACGCGTCGCACCCGATTTTCCCGCCATATCGCGAGACGCAATTCGTCGAGGGCGGCGATGAAAATGGCGGCGGCCGCTACGCCAGCTATGGCCGCCGCGGTGCGCGCGTCTATGAACTGGCGGAGTATTGCATGGAGCAGCGCGGCTACAAGCTGGTGCAGGTGAGGCCGTGAGGGCTGTACTGGTCGCGATGCTGCTGGCGCTGGCGGCCTGCGCAGCCAAGACCGAATGGGCGCGTAGCGATACCTCGGCGGCGCAGCGGACCAAGGACTATCAGGAATGCCGCGAAAAGGCCTATTGGCAGGCGCTGGACGAAAGCCAGTCCTCGCATCCGCTTTATCCGCCTTATACCGGCACCGGCTTCGGCTGGGGGCCGCCATTCAGGACCTCGGTCGAGGCACCATCCTATTTCTCCCGCGGGCCGCGCGAGGCGGAGTTCATCGACTATTGCATGCGGGAACGCGGCTATATGCTGCGGCCGATCACGCCTCAGGCATCCTGACAATCTCTTCCGCCTTATGGCAGGCGGCCTGCCGCCCGTCGCCGATCTGGCGCAAAGCGGGCGTTTCCTGGCGGCAGCGGGCGTCGGCATGGCGGCAGCGCCCGGCCAGGGCGCAGCCGGCCGGCAATGCCGTCTGGCTCGGCGGAGTGCCCTGCAGCAGGCCGTGGCGCCGCGGCTTGTCAGGAGACGGCGGCACCGGACGGGGCAAGGCTGCGATCAGTGCCCGGGTATAGGGGTGCGCCGGCCGGGCGAAAATCTCGGCCGTGGCGCCGGCCTCGACGATGCGGCCGAGATACATGACGGCGATGCGCGGGCATAAATGATCGACCACAGCCAGGTTATGGCTGATGAACAGGTAGGTCAGGCCGTGGCGGCGCTGCAACTCGCTCATCAGGTTCAGCACCTGCGCCTGCACGGAGACATCGAGGGCGGAGACCGGCTCATCCGCGACGATCAGCCTGGGCCGGGTGATCAGGGCCCGGGCAATCGCAATGCGCTGCCGTTGCCCGCCGGAGAATTCATGCGGATATTTTTCCGCGTCGCTGTCGCGCAGTCCGACGGCGGCCAGCGCTTCCGCCACGCGCTCGCGCCAGCCGCCGCGTTCCGCCCTTGCCAGCATGTCGAGCGGCTCGGCGACGATCCGTCCGACCTTGAAGCGCGGGTCCAGCGATCCGTAGGGATCCTGGAAGATCATCTGGAATTCCCGCCGCGCCAGGCGCAGCTCATCCGCCGTCAGCGCGTTGAGGTCGCGTCCGGCGAATGCGATGACGCCGCGGTCGGGCTTTTCCAATGCCATCACCAGCCGCGCGAGGGTCGACTTGCCGCTGCCGGATTCGCCGACGATGCCGAGGTTTTCGCCCGCCCGGATGTCGAGGCTGACGCCGTTGACAGCGAGAATCCTCTGCGGCGGCGCGAAAAGCCGCGTACGTGGCAGCGCATAGGCCTTGTGGACGTCCCTGATCCTGATGAGCGGCTCGCTCACGGCAGCAGGCTCCGCGCGGCATCGGTGCGCCAGCATTTTGCCCAATGCCGCGGCGAGAGGAAGACATCGGGCGGCATGTCGGTGCGGCAGCGCGGCTCGGACAGGCCGCAGCGGTCGGCGAAGGCGCAGGCCGGGCCGAGCGCATGCAGCTCCGGCACGACGCCGGGGATGGTCGGCAGCGGCGGCCGCGGATAGCCGGTGGCATCCTTGGCGGCGCGCGGCAGCCCCGGTATGGCGGCGAACAGGCCGCGGGCATAGGGATGCGCCAGATCAGCGAAGACTTCCCGCACCGGCCCGGCCTCGACGATCCGGCCGGCATACATCACCATCACGCGCTGCGCCGTTTCCGCGACGACGCCAAGATCATGGCTGATCAGGATCAGCGCCATGCCGCTGCTTTCGACCAGATCGTGGATGAGGTCGAGGATCTGCCCCTGGATGGTGACATCGAGCGCCGTGGTCGGCTCGTCGGCGATCAGCAGCTCGGGATCGCAGCTCAGCGCCATGGCGATCATGACACGCTGACGCTGACCGCCGGACAATTGGTGCGGATAGGCATCCAGCCTTTCGCGCGGATGCGCGATGCCGACGCGATCCAGCAATGCGACGGCCTGCTCGCGCGCTTGCCGGCGGCTCAGGCCGCGATGCAGCCGCAGCGGTTCGGCGATCTGATCGCCGATGCGATGCAACGGGTTGAGCGAGGTCATCGGCTCCTGGAAGATCATCGCCAGGCGGTTGCCGCGCAAATCGCACAGTTTGGCCTCGTCGGCAGCGAGCAGGTCCTCGCCCTGGAAAACGACATGGCCGCCGGCGCGGCCGCCCTCCGGCAGCAGCCCCATCAGCGCAAGCGCCGTCATCGACTTGCCGCAGCCGGATTCGCCGACGATGCCGAGCGTCTCGCCCTTTTGCAGATCGAAGCTCACGCCGCGCACCGCTTCCGCCGGGCCATGGGCGGTCGGCAGGCTGACGTGAAGATCCTTGACCGAGAGCAGGGGCGTCATGATCATCGCCGCCGTGTCAGGCGCGGGTCCGTCAAATCGCGCAGCCCGTCGCCCAGCAGGTTGAGGCCGAGTACGGCGATGGCGATGGCGCAGCCGGGGAAGATGGTCAAGAGCGGCGCGCGGAAGACATAGGATTGCGCGTCGTTGAGCATGCGGCCCCAGGACGGCGTCGGCGGCTGGGTGCCGAGGCCGAGATAGGACAATGCCGCCTCGGCCAGGATCGCCAGGGCAAACTGAACCGTCGCCTGCACCAGGATGATGGCAAGGATGTTCGGCAGGACATGCTCGATGGTGATGCGCAAGCCGCCCTTGCCGGCGCTGCGCGCGGCCAGGATATAGTCGCGCGACCATATGGCATTGGCCGAGGCCCGCACGATGCGGGCAAAGACCGGGATGTTGAAGATCGCGATCGCGATCACCGAGTTGACCGCATTGGGGCCGAGGATGGCGGCGAACATGATCGCCGACAGCACGGCGGGGAACGCATAGGTGAAATCGGCGGCGCGCATCACCAGTTCCTCGATCCAGCCGCGCCGCGCCGCCGCCAGCAAACCCAGGGCGCTGCCGATCGCAAGGCCGATGCCGACGGCAAGGAGGCCGACCGTGATGGAATTCTGCGCGCCGGCGATGAGCTGCGAGAATACGTCGCGGCCGAAGGGATCGGTGCCCAGCCAGTGGGCGGCCGACGGCGCGGCCAGGCGGTGGCGGACATCGATGGCGGTCGGCGCATAGGGCGTCCAGACCAGTGAAAGCGCCGCCATGGTAAGGACGCCGCCGAACAGCAGGCCGCCGGCCAGGAAGCTGCGATGCCGCACGGCCTGTCCGATGCGTTCAGACATCGCGGGCCTTCAGGCGCGGATCGATCACCGCGTAGAGCACATCGACGCAGAAATTGACGATCACCACCGTGGCCGCCAGCAGCATGACGGCGGCCTTCACCACCTCGATGTCGCGGTTGCTGATCGCCTGAAAGACCAGCCGGCCGAGCCCGGGCAGGGAAAACACCTGCTCGACGACGATGGCGCCGGCGAGCAGATTGCCGAATTGCAGGCCGATCACGGTAACGACCGGGATGAGTGCATTGCGCAGCACATGTCGCCACAGCACGGCATTGCGGCTCAGGCCCTTGGCGCGGGCGGTGCGGACGAAATCCTCGCGCAGCATGTCGAGCATCGAGGAGCGGGTGATGCGGGTGAGGATCGCGGCCTGCACCGCCGCCAGCGCAATGCTGGGCAGGATCAGGCTTTGCAGGGCCTTGCCGACCCCGGCCTGCCAGCCGGGGAAGCCGCCGGCCGACAGCCAGCCGAGATTGACGGCAAAGAGCAGGATCAGCAGCAGGCCGAGCCAGAAATTCGGTATGGAAAGTCCGAGCTGGCTGATCCCCATGACCACCGCGTCGGCCGGTCTGCCATGGCGGGAGGCGGCAAAGACGCCCAGGCCGAGCGCCAGCGCGACGGTCAGGATCATGGCAAGGACGGCGAGCGGATAGGTCAAGGCCAGACGCTCGGCGATCAGCGGCCAGACCGGCGTCTTGTAGGCATAGGAAATGCCGAAATCGCCGGTCAGAAGATGCGTCGCCCAATGCAGGTAGCGCTCCAGCATCGGCTGATCGAGGCCATATTGGTGGCGGAAGGCGGCAAGCTGCGTCTCGTCCGCGTCGATGCCGAGCACCAGGAGGGCCGGATCGCCCGGCAGGACCTCCAGCACCAGGAAGACGATGATCGAGGTGGCGATCAGGGTGGCGATCAGGGTGCCGAGGCGCTTCAGCAGGAACAGCGGCATGGCTCGTCAACGTTTCACTGCGAGCGTGACGCCGTCGCCGAGCGGCAGCATTGCCATGACAATGCGTTCGTCCTGCGCCAGCATCCGGTTGAAGCGCCGCAGCGCAAGGGTGTATTCCGACTTGTCCTTCGGATCGGCGACGCCGCCGCCCCACAAAACGTTGTCGTAGGCGACAAGGCCGCCGCGGCGCAGCAGCGGCAGCACTAGTTCATGGTAGCCGGCATAGCCGGTCTTGTCGGCATCGACGAAGGCGAAATCGTAAGAGCCTGCCGCGCCGCCGGCGATCAGGCGATCGAGTGTCTCCCTGGCCGGGGCGAGACGGAGATCGACACGATCGGCGATGCCCGCCTCGGCCCAATAACGCCGCGCGATGGCCGTCGTATCGGGGTTGATGTCGCAGGCGGTGATGCGGCCATCCGGCGGCAGAGCCAGGCCGACGGCAAGCGAACTGTAACCGGTGAAGACGCCGATCTCGAGATAGCGCCGGGCGCCGGTCAAATGGACCAGAAGCTGAAACAGCGCGCCCTGATCGCGGCCGATCTGCATGCCGGCACCGGGCAGCCGGGCGGTTTCGGCCCGCAGCTTTGCCAACAGCGGATGCTCCGGCGGCGCGACCGAGAGAAGATAGTCGTAAACCCGTTTGTCCAGTCCGATCGAGCGCGTCATGCCGGGCCAGTTCCATTCTTCGCGCCCGCCTTTGCCCGTTGGGCAAGCTGCCTGAGCAGCGCATGTCTGGCCTCGGCGTTCAGCCCCGGCCAGGCGCCGATCTCTTCGCCGGTGCGCCAGCAGCCGAGGCAATAGCCCGTCATGCGGTCGATGCGGCAGACCCTGATGCAGGGAGAAGCTGGCTGGTTGGCGTCGATCATGGCGAAAATGTGGCGGCGTTCGCTTTATCGCCCCGCAAATCGGTAGCGCGGCGGCGCAAATTGACGCAAGGGGCTTGAACCATGATGTGAGAAACTCTTATCTAGCGGTCGCCGTCGTGCAAGCGATTCTTAGTGCAATTCCGGCGGTCGGGGATGGGGTGACGTCAAACGATGATCGACATTAGAAATCTCGTCAAACAATTCGGTCCGTTTACCGCTGTCGACAATATCAGTTTCTCGGTTGCCAAGGGCGAGGTATTGGGCTTTCTCGGCCCCAACGGCGCCGGCAAATCCACTACCATGAAGATGCTCTGCGGCTTTCTCAACCCGACGGCGGGCGAGATTTCCGTCATGGGGCATAATGTCGAAAGCGATCCGCTGGCGGCGAAAGCCTGCATCGGCTATCTGCCCGAGGGCGCACCGACCTACGCCGACATGACGCCGCGCAGCTTCCTGGAATTCGCCGCCGATGTGCGCGGCCTGAGCGGCAAGGAACGCCATCACCGCCTCGGCAAAGTGATCGATCAGGTCAATATCCGCGACGTGCTGGAGCAGCCGATCGATACCCTGTCGAAGGGCTACAAGCGCCGTGTCGGCCTGGCGCAGGCGATCCTGCACGATCCGCCCATCTTGGTGCTGGACGAGCCCACCGACGGCCTCGACCCGAACCAGAAGCATGAAGTGCGCGGCCTGATCCAGGCGATGGCGCCGAACAAGGCGATCATCATCTCGACCCATATCCTGGAGGAGGTCGAAGCGATCTGCAGCCGGGCCATCATCATCGCCCGCGGCCGGATCGTTGCCGAGGGCCATCCGGAAGGCGACCCGGATGCCGGCTGGCGGATCGGCGACATCATCGCCGGTCCAGGCCGCCTCGATGCGGCCTTCCGTGACGTCACCCAAGCCAGAACGCCGGCCCACGCGGCGTAAGGACATCCGAATATGAAAACGATGCTCGCTGTCTTCCGCCGCGAACTCGCCGGCTATTTCTCCACACCCGTGGCCTACGTCTTCATCGTCGTCTTCCTGTTCACGGCCGGGGTCTTCACCTTCTATCTCGGCAATTTCTTCGAGCGCGGCCAGGCCGATCTGAAGGCCTTCTTCCTGTTCCACCCCTGGCTCTACCTGTTCTTCCTGCCCGCCATCGCCATGCGGCTCTGGGCGGAGGAGCGCAAGTCCGGCACCATCGAATTGCTGCTGACCTTGCCGATCCCGCTCTGGGCAGCCGTGCTGGGCAAGTTCCTCGCCGCCTGGGCCTTTGCCGGAATCGCGCTGGCGCTGACCTTTCCGCTCTGGCTCACCGTCAACTGGCTGGGCACGCCCGATAACGGCGTGATCCTGGCCGGCTATGTCGGCAGCCTGCTGATGGCCGGCAGCTATCTCGCCATCGGCAGCTGCCTGTCCGCGGTTACCCGCAACCAGGTAATCGCCTTCGTTATCAGCGTGCTGGTCTGCTTCATCTTCACCGTTTCCGGCGCTCCCATCGTGCTGAGCTTCTTTGAGGGCTGGGCGCCGCGGCTGATCGTGGATACCGTCGCCTCATTCAGCTTCCTCGGGCATTTCAGCGCGATCACCGATGGCGTGATCGATCTGCGCGACTTGGTCTTCTTCCTGTCACTGATTGCGGTCTGGCTGTATGCCACGGCCATCGTCGTCGATTTCAAGAAAGCGGGCTGAGGGAAGTCTCATGAAAACCGGCAGCAAAGCGCTTCTCACCGGCACCGGCCTGATCGCCGCCTTTGCGATCTTCTTTGCCGTCAACATCCTGGCCAACCAAGGCTTGCGCAACGTGCGCTTCGATCTCACCGAGGCGAAGCTCTATACGCTCTCCGATGGCACCCGCAACGTGCTGAAGAAGATTCCCGAGCCGATCACGCTGCGCTTCTTCTTCTCCGACAAGATCGCCTCGGCGGCGCCGCAGATAAAGCAGTACGGCGCCCGGGTGCGCGAACTGCTGGAGCGCTACGCTGCCCTGTCGAACGGCAAGATCCGTCTCGAGGTGATCGACCCGGAGCCGTTCAGCGAGGCGGAGGACCGCGCCGTGCAGGCGGGCCTGAAGGCGGCAACCCTGGGCGATGGCCAGCTCTACTTCGGCCTGGCCGGCACCAATGCGCTGGATCAGCAGGAGACGATCCCGTTCTTCCAGACCGACAAGGAACAGTTCCTCGAATACGATCTGACCAAGCTGGTCTACGCGCTGAGCAATCCGAAAAAGCCGCTGGTCGGCATCCTTGGCGCGCTGCCGCTCGAATACGGCCCCGGCGGCGTGATGGCGGCGATGCGCGGCCAGGCGCAGCCCTATCTGATCCTCGAGCAGATCAAGCAGTTCTTCGATGTGAAGATGCTCGATGCGAATAAGCCCGAGGAGATCAACGACAAGTTCAGCGTCCTCATCCTGGCGCATCCGAAGGATCTCGGCGCGCAGGAAAAATACGCGATCGATCAATACGTGCTGAAGGGCGGCCGCCTGATCGCCTTCTCCGATCCCTATTCCGAGACGATGGCGGCGATGCCCAACCCGGCCACCGGCATGCCGATGCCCGGCGCCGATTCCGGCTCGCTGCTCAACGATCTGTTCAAGGCCTGGGGCGTCGAGATCGTGCCTGACAAGTTCGTTGCCGATCTTGCTCTGGCTCAGCGCGTGCAGACCGGCAAGAGCGGTCCGGCCGCGGTGGTCGATTACATACCCTGGCTGAACGTCCCGCCGGCGCAGATGGATCATGGCGACGTGATCACCGCCGATCTGACCAACATCAACACCGCCTCGATGGGAGCGATCCGCAAGCTGGATGGCGCCACCACCACGCTCACTCCGCTGCTTATGTCGTCCAAGCAGGCGATGCTGATGGACATCAGCAACCTGAAGGGCGATCCGGACCCGCAAAAGCTGGCCGACCAATTCAAGCCGAGCGGCGATTCCTATGTGCTGGCGGCCCGCATCAGCGGCCCGGCCAAGACCGCCTTCCCCGACGGCCCGCCGCCGGCGCCGGAGAAGAAGGATGCCAGCGGCAAGGCGGAGCCGGCCAAGCCGGCAGCTCCCGCCGAAGCCCAGGTGAAGGAAAGCGCCAAGCCGATCAATGTCATCCTGGTCGCGGATGCCGATCTGCTGGATGACCGCTTCTGGGTGCGTTCGCAGCAGATGTTCGGCCAGAATCTCTATATGCCGATCGCGGCCAATGCCGATTTCGTCATCAATGCGATCGACAACATGTCCGGCTCGGGCGATCTCATCGCGCTGCGCAGCCGCGGCCGGTCGCAGCGGCCGTTCGAGGTCATCGAGGATCTGCGCCGCCAGGCCGAGCAGAAATTCCTCTCGCGCCAGAACGAGCTGCAGAAGCAACTGGAGGATACCCAGAAGAAGCTGGCCGACCTGCAGTCGAAAACGCAGGGGCAGTCCAACGCGCTGCTGACGGCGGAACAGCAGGCCGCAATCGATAACTTCCGGGATCAACTGCTGCAGACGCGGCGCGAGTTGCGTGGCGTCCAGCGCGAGTTGAATCACGATATCGATAATCTCGAATTGTGGATCAAGTTCATCAATATCGGCCTGATGCCATTGCTGGCTGCTTTGGTGGCGGTCGGGCTCGGCATCGCCTGGCGCCGCCGCCGCGCCCGGCGCGTGGCGGATAGCTGACGGATCGGAGGCAGGATCATGCGCAACAAGAGCTGGCTGGTACTGGTCGTCGTTGCGGTCGTCCTCGGCGGTCTCGGCTGGTGGGTCGCCGTCTCGCGCGACAATGCCACGCAGGCCGACTTCACGCCGAAGCCGCTATTTTCCGACCTGACGGCGAAGGTAAACGACGTCGCCTCGCTCGAGATCGCCACCTCGAAGACGCTGTTCCGCATCGAACGCGGCAAGACGGCCGATCAATGGATCATGCCGAGCCGCGACGGCTATCCGGTGCGTCCCGAACTGGTGCGCAAGAACGTGATCGGCATCGCCCAGCTTCAGACGATCGAGCCGCGCACCGACAAGCCGGAGCATTACGACCTGCTGCAGGTTTCCGAGCCGGACAAGTATAAGCCGGCCGACGAGGCGGCGAAGAGCGATCCGGGCCCGATCCTGGTGCGGCTGGTCAACGACAAGTCGGAAGGGATCGCCAGCGTCATCGTCGGCAAAATCAAGTCCTATCCGGTCGGGGGCAAGCCGGGGCAGTACCATGTGCGCAAGCCGAGCGAAGCGCGCGCCTGGCTCGCCGAGGGCATTCTCGAACTGCCGGCGCAGCCGGTCGACTGGCTGGTCAAAGACCTGATCAAGATCGATCGCGCCCGCGTGGCGACGGCGACCGTGACGCATCCGGACGGTGAAGTGCTGAAACTGGTCCGCGCCGCACCCAAGAAGGAAGGCGAATCGGCCGGCGCCGATTTCACCCCTGCCGACATGCCCAAAGGCATGAAGTTGACCTCGCAATACGACGGCAACAGCGTTGCCAACGTGCTGGCCTGGATGACCTTCGACGATGTTGCCAAGGCGGAGGGCAAGGATTTCAGCAAGGCCACGGTGACCGAACTCGATACGCTCGATGGCATCCGTGCCGTCATCCGGTCGGTCCCGGCCGAGGCCGACAAGGCCGGCGGGGACAGCGACAAGAAAAAATCCTGGATCACCATCGATGTGTCGTACGATCCGGCCCTGGTCAAACCGGACGAGAAGAACAAGGAGCTGCTCAAGCCTGAGGAGGCGGAAAAGCAGGCCAAGGAAGCGGCAGCCCGTATGGCCGGCTGGCGCTATCTTGTCCCGGAGTCCACCACGCGCGATCTGACCCGGCATCTGAAGGACCTGATCGAGCCGATCAAGCAAGACGAGAAGAAGGATAACGGCAAGAAGGCTGGCTGAGTTCTGGACTAGAGGTCCGCCATGACCGAGCAGACGATGCATTTCCAGGCCGAGGTGACGCGGCTTCTGCATATCGTCACCCATGCTCTTTACAGTCAGAAGGAGATCTTCCTGCGGGAATTGATCTCCAATGCCTCCGATGCCTGCGACAAGCTGCGTTTCGCCGCCCAGACCGATGACGCGCTGTGGGAAGGCGACAGCGAGCTGAAAGTCACGCTCAGCGTTGACAAGGCTGGCCGCAGGCTGACGATCGCCGATAACGGCATCGGCATGAGCCGCGAGGAGCTGATCGCCAATCTCGGCACCATCGCCCGTTCGGGCACCGGCGAATTCCTGGCCGGTCTGACCGGCGACAGCGCCAAGGACATGGCGCTGATCGGCCAGTTCGGCGTCGGCTTCTACTCGGCTTTCATGGTTGCCGGCAAGGTCGAGGTGATTTCGCGCAAGGCCGGCGAAACGCAGGCCTGGCACTGGGAATCCGACGGTTCGGGTCAGTTCATTGTCGGCGAGGCGGAACAGGCCGGCGAAGAGAAGAGGCTCCGCGGCACGACCATCATCCTGCATCTGCGCGATGGCGAAGACGAATTCCTCGAACCCGAAAGACTGCGCCGCATCGTCAAGACCTATTCCGACCATGTCGCGCTGCCGGTAATGCTGCAGGATGACGGCAAGTCCGAAGTGCTGAACTCGGCCAGCGCCCTGTGGGCGCGGCCGAAAAGCGAGATCAGCGAGCAGCAGTACAAGGATTTCTATCATCACGTTGCCCATGCCTTCGACGAACCGTGGCTGACGCTGCACGCCCGGGCCGAGGGCAAGCTGGATTACGCCTTGCTGCTGTTCGTACCGGGGTCGCGGCCGCATGACCTGTTCGATCCGGCGCGCCGGCCGCAATTGAAGCTTTATGTGCGGCGCGTCTTCATCACCGATCGCTGCGACGACCTCGTGCCGGCCTGGTTGCGGTTCCTGCGCGGCGTGGTCGATTCGGCCGACCTGCCGCTCAATGTCAGCCGCGAGCTGCTGCAGAACAACCCGATCGTCGCCCGGATTCGCCAGGCCATCACGCGCCGCGTGCTGACGGAGCTGGAGAAGAAGGCGAAGGATGGCGAATCCTATGCCAAATTCTGGGAGAATTTCGGTGCCGTCCTGAAGGAGGGTCTGTACGAGGACCGGGATCACCGGGATGCGTTGCTGAAGCTGGCCCGGTTCCGCTCGTCCATGCACGACGGCTGGGTCTCGCTCGACGACTACGTCGCCGCCATGAAGGAAGGCCAGACGGCGATCTACGTGATCAATGGCGATCAGGCCGACCAGCTTCGCCGCAGCCCGCAGCTCGAAGGCTTCCGTTCCAAGGGAGTCGAGGTGTTGCTGCTGACCGATCCGGTGGACGATTTCTGGCCTTCGATGGTGCACGAATATGCCGGAAAGCCGATCAGGTCGGCGACGCGGACGGCCGACGACCTCGACGCGGTGAAAAGCGAGACGGAAGACAAGGCGCCGGAGGACAAGGTCGAAGGCGCGGCTCTCGGTACTCTGATCGCATTGCTCAAGCAGACCCTGGGTGACGCCGTGAAGGATGTGCGCGAGTCCAAGCGGCTCACCGACAGCGCCGTATGCCTCGCCGCGGCCGCCGGCGACATGGACATGCATCTGGAGCGGCTGCTGCGCATGCATCAGAAGCTAGACCATGTCAGCGCCCGGATTCTCGAGATCAATCCGTCGCATCCGCTGATCAAGGCGCTGGCCACGCGCGCCACGCAGCCAGGCGCCGCGGATGCACTGGCCGATGCGGCTTTTCTGCTGCTGGATCAGGCGCGCCTGGTCGAAGGCGAGCCGCTGAGCGATCCGCAGGCCTTTGCCGCCCGCCTTGCCCGGGCGATGGAAAAGGGGCTGGCTTAAAGCGTTACATCCCGATGCGGCTGAGCGGCACTTCGGTGACGCCATAGCCGGCTTCCGCCGGGATGCGCAGATGCGGCTCGCCCGGGGCATTTTTGTCGAGCACCGGCAGGACATCGATGACCGGTTCGCGTTCCGCCGCGGCCAGGGCCGCTGCGACAGCCTTCGCGCGCGCCAGTTTCACCAGCTGCATCCGGGTCGCGAAAACGATGGTGCGCCGCTTGGCCTCCCAGTCGTCCAGCGCCTGCTGAGCGCCCAACCAGGCCGAATCGACCGATTCCGATCCGTCATGCATGCCGATCTGGCCCTCCGGCGCGGCGGCCAGGAAGAACCAGGTGTCGAACCGCTTGGGCATGACCTCGGGCGTTATCCAATGGGCAAAGGGGGCAAGCACGTCGAGGGCATATTCGAGGCCCTCGACTTCCGCCATCTCGGCGAGACTCTTCTCCTCGCGATTGAGCGGCTCGCGCCAGCGCTGCAGGACCTCGACATCGGCCGCGCCGAGCAGCCGCTCGCCGCCTTTGCGCCGCGCCAGCAACAGGCCCGTTTCCTCGAAGGCTTCGCGGATCGCGGCGAAGGCGAAGGGCGTCAGGTCGGCGGCGAAGCGTCCCGGCCGGGCATGGCGCTCGGACAGGACGGGGTCGCGGTCGCCGGCACAGAGCTTGCCGCCGGGGAACACCATCGCGCCGGAGGCGAAGTCGATGGCATGATGGCGCTTGACCATGAAGACCTCCAGTCCCGCCGTGCCGTCGCGGACCAGCAGGACCGTACTGGAGGGCAGCAGTGCCGCCGGTTTCTTCGCATCCATTCCGTTGCCTCAATCCAGTAATTTACGGAGATAGGTCCGGTTCCCGCCCTGGCGCTGGGGCACGAAGCCCAGCCGGGCCAGCCAAGCGAGACGCGCCGGATCATGTTCCGGCATCTGCAGCTCGATGGCACGAAGGTTGAGATTGCGGGCATGCATGGCGGCGCAATCCAGCAGCCAGGATCCGATGCCGCGGCGGCGCGCCTCTTCGGCGACGGCCAGGCGCTGCACCAGCAAGGCATCCTTCAGCGGCATCAGCACCACGAAACCATCGATGCTGGTGCGCCAGGCGGCGACATACAAGCTTTCCTGCCCGACCAGCGAGGCCAGATCGGGTGCTGCGGCGCCGAAGGCCTCAGCGGCGATTTCGCGCAGCCGCGGCAAATCCCGTTCTTCCGCCAGCCGCATGCGATGCTCGGTGATCGCCATGGCCGTCACGCCATACTCCATCTTGCTCGATGGAAGCTTCGACCGGGCCGAGAGGGCTGTCAACCGGCTGGCGGCTCAGCCTTTCATTTTGCCGGCTGCAGATCGATGGCGCCGAGGATCGGCCCTTTGAGCGACTGCAACATGACGACGACGCCTTCCTGCCGCCAATCGATGTTGCCCAGATCCGGCACGGTATAGCTCGCCGCTTCGCCATGCCAGCTACCGAAGGTGTTCCAGGCCCGCGCGACATTGAGATATTCGAGCGTGCGTCCGTGATTCTCGCCGCGCTCCACCTTCACTTCGTCATGGCGGTCGTAACGGCATAGCAGCACCTTGGCGTCACCCTTCCAGCCGGCCATGGCCGGCACGCTCACCTGCCAGCGACCGTTGCCGTCCCGTGCGGCCTGCAGCACCAGCCGTTGTTTTTGGCGCGCCTTCTCGAGCATGGCGGCGACGGTGGCGCGGTCGGAGCCGATCGCCTCGAACTCGCCGTCGATCACGGCCTGCGGCGTGTAGATCTGCCGGGCTCCCATGTTGCGGGCGTAGTCCTGCTGCCGGATGCTGTGGCCCTTCTTGCCGAAAGTGTCGCGCCAGCCAAGATAATCCCAGTAATCGACATGCAGGGACAGCGGCAGCACGTTCGGCTGCTTGGCCCAGTCCTTCATCAGGGCGTCGGCCGGCGGGCAGGAACTGCAGCCCTGGCTGGTGAACAGCTCCAGCACCACCAAGGCCTGTTGCCCGGATGTCTGAGCGCCGGGTGCTTGGGCAAGGGCGGCAGGTGCAAGGAATGCAGCCATCAGGCACATGATCGCGCCGTTCACGCCAGGCAGCCAGTATTTCATGCGCTTCATCATCATGGGGTCCAAGCTAGGCAGTCGCGGCGAATGAGACCAGTCACGTTGCGGTGAAATCGTCCAGGCGGCGATCCAGCAGGTCGGGCGGAAGCGGCATCAGGCGCGGCGCATAGGTCCAAAGCAAGGCCGCCTGGACAGGATAATGCGGGAAAATCTGCTGCAGCAGCGCGCGATAGAGCGCCATCTGCTCGAGATAGGCGGGGTCGACGTCTTCCACCCGCGATGGCGGCGGCCGGTTGGTTTTGTAGTCGACCACCAGGATGCGGTCGCCGTTCACAATCAGGCGATCAACCTGGCCGACGACAAGTCGGTCGCCCAGGCGGCCGGCCAGCGGCGCTTCGACCTGCGCGCCGGGCTGAAACACCGCCTCGAAGCCGGGCGTCTGCAGTACGGACAGGACCTCGCGGCTGATCTCGGCCTGCAGCGCCGCGGAAAGCCGATGCGCCGGATGCGCCAGGAAGCGACCGGCGGCAGCCGCGCGTTCCGCCGGTTCGAGGTCGGGCAGGGTCTGCAGCAGGCGATGGATGAGGCGGCCGCGCGCCAGGCCGGCCAGGCGGTCCGGCGCGGTGGGGCTGAGCGGGGGCGGCTCGCTGCGGCTCGGCTGCGACGGGCTGAGCGGCCGCGGCGGGGTGGGCTCGGGCGGCGCAGGCTGACGCGCCCAGGCCGGCAAGATCGCGGCGGCAGCAGCCTCACTCACCGGCTTGGCCTCGGCATGGCGGTCGGCGAAGCTCTCGAACCGGCGGCCCCGCTCGCCCCAGGGCAACGCGATGTCGGTCAGCGGGGCCAGGCGGTTGAGGCCGGCCTCGATCAGGCTGTACCAGCTTTGCCCCGGCGGACCTTTTTCGGCTGTCTTGCCGTTGAGGTAACCGCAGACGTAAAGCCGATCGCGCGCCCGCGTCAGCGCCACATAGAGCAGGCGGCGGTATTCCGCCATCTGTTCGGCCTGCCGCGCGGCGCGGATCTCGGCGGTCAGCGGCGTGTCGTTGTCCTTGCGCAGCGGCCAGTAAAGCTGCGGCGCCGGTTGCGCGGTATCGGACGCTTCATCCCACAGCAGCCCTTCTCCGTTGCGCTCCTGCGGCAGGTCGCAGCAATCGGGCAGGATGACGACCGGTGCCTCCAGACCCTTGGCGCCGTGCACGGTCAGTACGCGCACTTCGTCGCGCGTCTGCTCCAGATCGCGCTTGACCTCGCCGGCATGGCGGCGGAACCAGGCGATGAAGCCCTGCAGGCTCGGGGCGGCTTCGCGTTCGAAATTCAATGCAGCAGCCAGAAATTCGTCGATCGGCTCGTTGGCCTGCGCGCCCAGCCGGGCGACCAGGCGGCGGCGTCCGCCGCCGGCCCCGAGCAGTTCGGCATAAAACGCAAAGGGCGAAACCAGGTCGGTCCGTGCCATCAGGTGCCGCAATTCATCGACGGCGGCCCGCCAATGCGGTTGCTCGTCGGCGCGGCTCTGCAATATGCGCCACAGGCGCGGCTCCTGCCGTTGCCAGCAGAGCGCAAAGAGATCGTCTTCGCTGAAATTGAACAGCGGGCCTTTCAGGACGGTCGCCAGGTTGAGATCGTCCTCCGGCAGCAGGCAGAAGGCGCCCAGCGCCAGCAGGTCGAGCACGGCGATCTGCTCGATCAGCGTCATGCGGTCGGCGCCGGCCACCGGCACGCCCGCCTTTTTCAGGGCCTGCACCATCGCCTCGAAAAAGACATTGCGGCGGCGGACCAGGATCATCACATCGCCGGGCCGCAGCTTGCGGCCCGCGCTCGGCAGATTCTCCTCGGCCATCCACCGCTTGATCTGTGCTGCGATCGTTTCGGCTAGCCGCAGGCGCGGATCGCGTCGGCCGACATAATCGACCGGCACGTCCCAGGCTTCACTTTGCGCCTTCGGGTCGGGCTTGAACGGCGGCCAGAGTTCGATCCGGCCGGCCTCCTCGCGGCGGCGGGCGCGGTGCTGCAGGCGGGTGCCATCTTCGGCGAGGCCCCTGCGCGCAGCCTCGTCCTCGAAAACCGCATCGACCACCTGCAGGATGGCCGGCGCGGAGCGGAAGGACATTTCCAGCGGCACGGCATGCAGGCGCTCGCCGATCGCCTCCGCCCGGCGGGAAAAGACGCGCCGCATGTCGAGGAAGGCTTTCGGCCGCGCCCCCTGGAAGCTGTAAATCGATTGCTTAACGTCACCGACGGCGAAGATGGTACGCTTGGCCTCGCGGGCGCCGGAGCCGCTGAAGAAATCCTCGGCCAAGGCGGCGATCACCGCCCATTGATCCGGGCTGGTATCCTGCGCCTCGTCCACCAGGATGTGGTCGATGCCCTGGTCGAGCTTGAACATCACCCAGGGCACGCGGCCCGGTTCGACCAGCAGGTCGCGGCTGCGCAGGATCAGATCGTCGTAATCCAGCAGGCCGCGGACAGCCTTCAATTCGCCGTAAATCCGCAACAGCCGCGCCGCCAGTCGCAGCAGCATGGCGGTCGCCTCGGCCGTGGTCAGCGCATTCAGCACCAGCTTCAGCGCCACCAGCCGTTTCTGTTCCGCCTGCAGGATGGCGCCGCAATCGGCGGCGAGCTTTTCGGCCATCTTGCTGGCAAGCTTGTCGAGCGCCTTGTTCGGGTCGCTCTTGGTGAAGAAGGCGGGCAGCCATTCGGTCTCGAAACGGTCGGCCAGGCAGCCGGCGGCCAGCCAGCGGTCGAGCTGCTGGCCCAGCTTGCCGTCATTGGCGCCGCCCTGCAGCAGTGCGGCGACGGCTCGGCGCAGATCGTCCAGCGCCATCGTGTCGATATGCTGGCGCAGTATGCCGTCGCGCGTGGCATCTTGCGGCAGGCCAAGCCGGTGATAGAGGGCGCCTATGGCGGCTTCGGCGCCGCCGGTCTGCTCGAAAAGCGCAGCAAGATCGCGTCGCCGGCCGATCAGGACCGAGAAAAGCCGCTCGAAGCGGGTATCGTCCATGCGCTCGGCGAAAAAACGGATCACCGGGGCCATGGCGGAGCCCGGCTGCAAGCCTTCGCTCAGCAGGCGGTCGCGGGCGGCGCGGAACAGCTCGGCGGTCACGGCGTCATCGGCGATGGCAAAGCCCGGCGGCACCCCGGCCTCGACAGGAAAACGCTGCAGCAACGCCTCGCAGAACGCGTGCACGGTCTGCAGGCGCAGGCCGCCGGGCGCCTCCAGCGTGCGGGCGAAGAGCTTTCGTGCCCTCAGGATATCGCCCGCCTCGACTTGCCGACCGAGCAGGCCGAACAGCTCGGCCTTCAATTCATCATCGGGAAGCGTTGTCCAGGCACCGAGGCGGTCGGTCAGGCGCAGGGCCATTTCGGCGGCTGCCGCCTTGGTGAAGGTGAGGCACAGAATCCCGCTCGGCCGCGTGCCGGCCAACAGCAGCCGGGTCACGCGATCGACCAGCACGCGCGTCTTGCCCGATCCGGCATTGGCGGCAACCCAGGCCGACAGCGCGGGATCTGCGGCGACGCGCTGCGCCGTCAGATGTGCGCGGAGTTCGCCGTCTTCCGCGCTCACGTCTCTTCCCCCATGCCTTCGGCGCGTTCCGCAACGCGTGCGAGATGGTCGTAGTCGCCCGGATATTCGACGAATTGCGGCCGCGGCCGCGACAGATAGGGGATGGCAGGATCGTCGAAGCGCGCCACCCAGCTTTTCAGCCGTTCCAGCGCCTGCTGCGCCAATTCATCCGCTGGCGGGATCGGCGTGCGGCTGGTGCCTTCGATGCGGCGGACCTCGCCCGGCTCGGCGCCGCCGCTCAGCCGGATATAGACCAATTCGGCAATGGCGCCGGCAGCAAGCTCGGGAAAGCCGCCGTGCTGCGCGATGGCGGCTTCCAGCGCAAGCTGTGGCGCCAGGCCGCTATTGACCTGCTTGGGCGAAGGCGGGTTGCCGGTCTTGTAATCCAGCACGGCCAGCGCGCCATCCGTCGCGTTGCGGTCGATGCGGTCGGCTTTGGCGGTCAGCGTGAAATCGCCGGCAGGCGCGGTAAATGTCAGGGCGCCGTCCGCTTCCAGCAGAGCTGGCTTGAATCCTGCGGCGCGGCGCTCGCGCTCGTAAGACAGGAACCAGCACATGGCGCGCTCGAATCGCGGCCACCAGAGCGCGGCAATGACGGGCTGCTGCAGCCAGGGGCCGAATTGCTGACGACCCAGCGCCAGCAGTTCGGCATAGGCCGTATCGTCATCGGGCAGGGCGTCGCGATGGCGGGCAAGGAAAATCTCCAGCACCTTGTGGATTGCCTCACCACGCAGCCGGGCGTCCGGCGGCTGGCCGACCTCGTCCAGTTTGCGCAATCCGAGAATGCGCCGGGCATAGAGCGCATAGGGATCGCGGATCCAGGTCTCGATGGCGGTGACCGGCAGCTTCCGCGGCCGCGCCTGCAGGGGCGGCTTGGGCTGCGGCAATTCGCCGGCGACTTCCGCATCCGGCCGGTCGAGCAACGCCGCCCAGGCGAGATAGGGTGTGTCGCTGCAGGCCTGCCAAGCGGCGTTGCCTTTCAAATAGGCATCCAGCCGCAGCAGCCAGCGCGCCGGTACGGTCGGCGTGCCATCGACCTTTTCCGAGCGTGTGAGAATGACATCGGTGCCGCAGGCGGCCTGCACGAAATCATGTGCCGTCTGGCCCAATCGGCGTTCCGGCGGCGCGAGGCCCAAGGCCTGCCGCATCGGCCGGCTAAGCCAGGGGTCGTCCTGTGCCTGCGGCGGCCAGGTGCCTTCGTTCAGGCCGCCAAGGATGACGCGGTCGGCATGCTGCAGCCGCGCCTCCAGCAGGCCCCAGATGAAGACCCGCGGGTGACGGCCGAAGCGCGGCCGCACCACGCGGCCTTCCAGCAGCGCATCGAGAAGGCGCGGCCAGCTTTCGCGTGTGACCGGCCGGAAAGCAGGGGCAGACAACAACTCGACGACGAGATCATGCAGGGCCTCGCCCGCTTCCAGGCGCCACAACTGCATCGCTTCGCCGGCCGGCGGCGCGGCCAGGGCTTCCGCCGCCGCGATCTGCGCCTGCAACATCGCGGCAAGATCGTCAGAACGGGCCTCGCGCAAGGGCTGCACGGCCGCCTGCAGCCTGGCGAAAACTGCAAGCAGATCCTCATGCGGGCTGAGGGTGCGGCGCAGGTCGTCGAAATCGCCCAGCGGCGCCGGCTTGCGCAGCAGGCGCCGCTCCAGCCTGCGCAGCCAGCGCAGCAATTCGGCCCGCGGCAGGCCGAGCATGCAGAAGGGGTGCTTCAGCACGGGCAGCAAGGCCGCCGGAGCGAAATCCTGTGCGGTCGCCTCGGCCAGCAGACGCAGGAACACGGCCGGGGGCGTCTGCGCCAGCGGCTGGCCGGCGGAATCATCCACCTCGATGCCATAGCGCAGCAATTCGGCGGCGACGCGGCGCGCCAGATTGCGATCCGGCGTGATCAGCGCGGCGGTGCGGCCGGGCTGCTCCAGTGTTTCGCGCATCGCCAATGCGATTGCCGCGGCTTCCTCATGCAGTCCTGGCGCGATGATCCTTTGCAATCCGCCGAAGGCCAGGGCTGGAACATCGTCGGGCGCCTCGCGCCAGCGATGGGTTTCACCAGGCGGCAGCAGGGCGGCCGAGAGCAGCCTTGTGCGGGCGCCCGCGGTGTCGTCCGGCTTCGTGCCGGCCGACCAGGGCTGTACGTCGCCGCGCAACGCGCCCAGTATATCAAGCAGATGCGACAGCGCATGTTGCGGATGCGTCGGCTCCTGCCGCACCGCCGCCCAGGCAGCATCGTCAAGCTGCAGATCGAGGCCGGGCAGCACCACGGCGCCCTGCGGCAGGGCGGCGACGAGCTTGAGCAGCCGCGCCGTCGCCGGGATGGTGCCGGTAGAGCCTGCGGCGATCACCGGATCGGCGGGCGGTTCGGCCAGCCAGTGATCGATCCAGCGTTGCATCGCCCGCTGGCGGTGCTCTGCGGCGTCGAGGCGCCTGCTCTCGGCTTTGATGCGCGGCCAGTGTTCGCGGATGACGCCGAGGAAATCGAGCGTCTGCTGCCAATGGCCGGCAAGCTCGGCCGGTACCAGGTCCGCCAGGCGATCGAGGCCGACTTCCTCAGTGGCGGCCGTGTCAAGGAAATCGCCAAGCAGGCGCGCCAGCCGCAAGGCGGTTGCGCCATCGCCGCCGGCCAGCGGCGATGCGGCGACGAGTTCCGCCAGCAGCAGCATGCGTTCCAACGGCGCGAAGGGCATGACGCCATCGCCTTCGCCGATGCCGCGCAGGTCGAGTTCGTCCTCGTCGATATCGCCCAGCGGCCGGATTTGCGGCAGCAATAGCGCCTGACCGTTGCGGGCGCGCAGGAAGGCCTGCGCCAGGGCGCGGCAGGCGCGCCGCGTCGGCAGCAGCACGGTGATGCGCGACAACGCCAAAGGACCGGTGCCGTAACGGTCGAGAATGCCGGCGGCAAGCACGTCGAGAAACGGCCGGCCCGGCGCAATCGTATAGAGCTTCGGGCTAGGCCGGCTCGTCATGCAGGATCGTTTCCGCCGTTGCCAGGCCCGATGGCGTGCCGACATCCATCCAGGTGCCGAGATGCGTCAAGCCGTAAAGCCGTCCGGCGGCGATGGCACGGTCGTAGAGGAGGTTGAGCGAGAACGGCCCGGGCGGCGCATCGGCAAGCAGCCGCGGCTGCAGCAACTGCACGCCGGTATAAACGAAACCGGCTGCCGGATTGGCGCCGCGCCGCACCACCTGGCCGCTGGCCGCGAGATTGAAATCGCCCGGGCCGTCATGGCCGATGGCCCGCTCGCGCGGCTGAAGCAGCAGCAATCCGTCCATCGCCTCCAGGTCGAAGGCGATGGCAAGCTGCCGCAGGCTGCCGCTGCCGCCCTTCTGGTCGCGCCAGATCACGTCGGCATTGACCGAATAGAAAGGGGCATCGCCGAGCAGCGGCAGGGCCTTCGCTATGCCGCCGCCGGTTTCCAGCAGCAGATCGCTCTCGTCGGAGATGACGACCTCGATGTCGCTGCGCGAAGTGAGGTGGTCGCGAATCTGCCCGCCCAGCCAATGGATATTGACGACAGCGCGCTTGACGCCGGCCTCGACCAGCCGGTCGAGGCAGCGGTCCAGCAGGCTGCGCCCGGCCACCTCGATCAGCGGCTTCGGCACGCGTTCCGTCAGCGGCCTGAGCCGCGTACCGAGGCCGGCAGCCAGTACCATGGCAGTTGCGGGGACGTCGATCATGCAGCGCTGCCCCAGAGTGGCGCATCAGGCAGCGGCTTTTGCCGCAACTCCGCCGGTGCGACGCGGTCGAACCATTGCCGCAGTTCGGCCAGGGCCGGATGGCTCAGGTCATGTTCCAGCAGGCGCCACATGCGCGGCATGAAGGCCAGGTATTGCGGTTTGGCGTCGCGTTTCCACAGCCGCGTGAACACGCCGATGATCCGTGTATTGCGCTGGGCGCCGAGAATGCCGTAGGCGCGGCGGAAAGTCTCGGCCTCGAAGCCGCTGCCGGCGATATAGCGCTGCAGCATCGCCTCGGCCAAGGCGGGAGAGACATCGCGGCGCGCATCTTCCAGCAGCGAGACGAGATCGTAGGCCGGATGGCCGGCGACGGCGTCCTGGAAATCCAGCAGTCCGACTTTCGCCGCGCCCTGGCGCTGCGGCAGCCAGATCAGATTCTCCGCATGGAAATCGCGCAGCACCAGGACAGCCTTGTCCGCCGCGATCTGCGGCGCCAACGACGACCACAGCGCGCGGTATTCCGCGCGCAAGGCCTCGTCCGGCGCCCGTCCGGTCGCCGCCGGCAGGAACCAGTCGATGAACAATTCCGATTCCGTCACCAGGGTCGTGCCGCTGTAGGAAGCGAGATCAGGCGGAGCAGGGTGACGATGCAGATCGAGCAGGAAGTCGATCGCGGCGGCATATAGCGGCTTTTCGTCGGTGCCGCTGGCGATCAGGCGGGCATAGAGGTCGTCGCCCAGATCTTCCAGCAGCAGGAAACCATGCTCGACATCCTCGGCCAGAATGCGCGGCGCGCTATAGCCATGGCGCTGCAATTCCCTGGCGATGCGCAGGAACGGCCGCACGTCTTCATGCGGCGGCGGCGCGTCCATCAGGACCGCGCGCTCGGCCTTGCGCTGCAGGCGTTCGTATTTGCGAAACGACGCATCGCCGGCCAGCTTGCTGCGGGCGGCATCGCCCCAGCCGGCACGGTCGAGGAAAGTCTGCGAAAGCGCGCGGCGGTCAGGCATGGGCGGGACTCGACAGGGAGGACAGGCGTTGCTGCCAACGGGGGCCGCCGATCAGCGCTACGTCGCGCTGATCGGCATCGCCTTCGACGGCGGAAAAGCGGATGGTCAGGGCATCGGCCGGAATTTGTGCCCCCAGGCGCTCCGGCCATTCGATCAGTGTGATGCCGTCGCTCAAGGCCTCTTCGATGCCGAGTTCGTCCAGTTCGCGCGGATCGCCGATGCGATAGAGGTCGAAATGCCACAGCGTGGCCACCGGCGTGTCGTAGGTGAGGACGAGATTGAAGCTCGGACTCGGCACTTCCGCCTCCGGATTGCTCAGCGACCGGATCAAAGCGCGCGCAAAGCTGGTCTTGCCGGCGCCAAGCGGCCCATCCAGCAGCAGGGCGTCGCCGGGCCTCAACAGCGGGGCCATCGCCGCTGCAAAGGCGGCCGTTGCCGCCTCGTCGGGCAGCCTGAGACTGCGAATCACCGGCATTGCGGCACTCTACTGAGAGGCCGCTTCCGCCGCAACGCCGCTCGGCAGCAGGATATCCACCGCCTGGCCGCCATCCTCGCTTTTGTCGAGTTGCAGGCGGGCGCCATGCAGTTCGAACAGGCCGCGGGCGACCACCAGGGAGAGGTCGGCATCGGCGCGGCGGCGGGCGGCGGAATCGGCCAGATCGGTGAAAATCTCCCGCGGCTGCAACGGCGCCAGGCCGCCGCTATGGCATTCGACGCGCAGGCGCAGGGCGCGCTCCAAGCCGTCGACGGCGAGGCGGACACGGCCACCCTGCGGCGTCGCATCGAGCGCCGCCGTGATCACGCTGTCGAGCGCCTGGCGCAGGCGCTGTTCGTCGCCGTGGACGAGGCTGCCGGAGGAAGCTGCCGGCAGGTCGAGGGCAATGGCGCGGCGATCTGCCAATTCCTGCCATTGCTGCGCCAGGTCATGCCACAGCGCCTCGGCCGGGATGATCGCCGGCTCCAGCGCCATCTGGCCGACCTCGATCGTGGCGATGGCGATGATGTCGTCCAGCAGCCGCAAGAGATGCCGCGAGACCACCATGATGTCGCGGCAATATTCCTCCTGCCGCGGATTCATCGGGCCCAGGATGCCCTGCGCCAGCACTTCGGTCATGCTGATGAGCGTGCCCAGCGGCGAGCGCAGGTCATGGGTGATGTTGTTGATGAATGCCGCATTCATCCGGTCGGTGCGTTCCAGCGCCTCGTTGCGTTCGCGCAGCGCGCGTTCGATGCGGATACTGTCGCTGACATCGAGATAGGTATACAGCACCGCGCCGTCGGGCAGCGGCACGGAAGCATAATCGATCACCATGCCGTCGCCGCGTTCCAGCCGGCCGTGGCCGGGCTTGCGCGCGGCAAAGCTGTCGATCAGCCGCTCGCGCATTTGCGTCCAATCGGGCCCGCGCTGCATCAGCGGCCGGGCGGCTTCCAGCACCTCGGTCAAATGCGGCTGGCGGTTCAGGAGATCCGGGTCGATCTGCCACAACTGGGCGAAAGCGCGGTTATACAGCGACAGGCGCCCGTCCGAGCCATAGACGACGACGGCTTCGTAGAGGTTGTCCAGCGTCGCGCGCTGTACCGCGATCATGGTGTTGGTGGCGCGTTCGAGCGTCAGCTGCCGCGTCACGTCGTCATAGGCGAACAGCAGGCCGCCGGTCGGATAGGCGCTGATGACGAGGCGGAGCGTCGATCCATCGGGCAGATGGATCAGTTCCTCCTGGCGCTCGATCACCGAGGTGAACAGGGCAAGCTGGCCGCGCTTATAGGCCTGCCAGTCGATCTGCTCGGGCAGGCGGCGGTCGGCGCGCAACTGCTCCAGCACTTCGGCAAAGGTAGGGCGCGTCTCCAGCCAGGCCTCGTCGAGCTGCCAGAGCCGCGCATAGGCGCGGTTCCAGAGCAGCAGGCGGCGGTCGGGGCCGTAGATCGCCGTCGCGGTGGAGATGGTGCGCAGCACCTCCATGTGAGCGTCCATATGGCGGCGCAACTGGCCGCGGGCATCGGCTTCGGCGGTGATGTCCTGGCCGAAGCCCAGGGTGCCGCCGGCGGCGGGCAGTTCGAAAATCCGGTAATTGCGGCGATCGCCTTCGGCGACGAAGCGGCGCTCCTCCGTCTGGAGACCTTTCGCATCCAATGCGGCCAGCGCGAGGTTGCGGCCCTGATCAAGGTCGTGCGGCGAGGCCAGCTCAAGCCCGCGTTTGACCACATCCTCGGCGGCGGTTTCGGCCAGCTGGGCGTAGCGGGCGTTGACCCAGATCAGGCGGCCCTCGGCGTCGCGCCGCCATATCGGAAACGGCGCGGCATCGAGCAGCGTCCTGGCTTCCGCCGCCGCCTTGCGCAGCGCCTCGGCCTCGACCTGATGCCGTTCGGCCGCCTGCGCCGCTTCGCTCTGGCGTTCATGCAGGATCGTCAGTTGCTGTTTCAGGGCATCGCGTTCGGCGCCGAGCCGATCGCGCGCCGCCTCGGCTGCCCGCAGCCGGCGCGAAAGGGCATAGGCACGATAAGCCAGTCCGCCGGCGAGACCGGCGGCTGCCGTCGCCGCCACTGCCAGGCTCCATAGCGCCGGGCTCAAAACGATGACTCCGCTACCCCCAACATGTCCGCCACTATCCGCAGCCCGGCCGGCGAAAACAAGGCCTCAGAACGACAATGGCCGGCCGGAGGATGCTCCGGCCGGCCATCGCCATGATCTGGCGTGTGTATCGGCTCAGTAGCGGTAGTGATCGGCCTTGAACGGGCCGGTCTCGCTGATGCCGAGATACTTCGCCTGCTGCGGGGTCAGCTTGGTCAGCTTGGCGCCGACCTTAGCCAGATGCAGGCTGGCGACCTTCTCGTCGAGATGCTTCGGCAGCGTGTAGACCTTGCGTTCGTACTTGCCTGGATTGGTCCACAGCTCGATCTGCGCCAGCACCTGGTTGGTGAAAGAGGCGCTCATCACGAAGCTCGGATGGCCGGTGGCGTTGCCCAGGTTGACCAGGCGGCCCTCCGACAGGACGATGATGCGTTTGCCGTCGGGGAACTCGACTTCATCGACCTGCGGCTTGACGTTGTGCCACTTGTAGTTCCGCAGCGCGCCGATCTGTATTTCGCTGTCGAAATGGCCGATATTGCACACGATGGCGCGGTGCTTCATCGCCCGCATATGGTCCACCGTGATCACGTCGACATTGCCGGTCGCGGTCACGAAGATGTCGCCCTTGGGCGCAGCATCTTCCATGGTGACGACCTCATAGCCTTCCATTGCCGCCTGCAGGGCGCAGATCGGATCGATTTCGGTGACCATGACGCGGCAGCCGGCATTGCGCAGGCTGGCGGCCGAGCCCTTGCCGACATCGCCGAAGCCGGCAACGACGGCGATCTTGCCGGCCATCATCACGTCGGTGCCGCGGCGGATGCCGTCCACCAGGCTTTCGCGGCAGCCATAGAGATTGTCGAATTTCGACTTGGTCACGCTGTCGTTGACGTTGATCGCGGGAAACAGCAGGCGGCCTTCCTTGGCCATCTGATAGAGGCGATGCACGCCGGTGGTGGTTTCCTCGGTGACGCCCTTGATGGCGGCGCCCATCTTCGAATACCAGCCCGGCGAAGACTTCAGCCGCTTGGCAATCGCGGCGAAAAGGACGGTCTCTTCCTCATTGGTCGGCTTGGAGATGGCGGACGGGTCCTTCTCCGCCTGGATGCCGAGATGGATCAGAAGCGTCGCGTCGCCGCCATCGTCGAGGATCATGTTCGGCGTGCCGCCATCGGCCCATTCGAAGATCTTGTGGGTATACTCCCAGTATTCCTCCAGCGTTTCGCCCTTGACGGCGAAAACCGGGATGCCGGCCTTGGCGATGGCGGCGGCGGCATGATCCTGGGTGGAGTAGATGTTGCACGAGGCCCAGCGGATATCGGCGCCGAGCGCCTTCAGCGTCTCGATCAGCACGCCGGTCTGGATGGTCATATGCAGCGAACCGGCGATGCGGGCGCCCTTGAGCGGCTGCTTCTTGCCGAATTCCTCGCGCACGGCCATCAGACCGGGCATTTCGGTCTCGGCCATGTCCAGTTCCTTGCGGCCCCAATCGGCCAGGCCGATATCCTTGATCTTGTAATCCGCGCTCATTCCGCTCGCTCCAGCTCCAGGGATCGAAAACCGGGCCGGATATAGCAGGGGCGGGGCGGCGCTGTCCAGACTTATATAAGGAAATCTTTATATAGGAATATAATGGGCGGCTATTCGGCCTCCCCGAATTTGCCCTCGACCAGCTCGGTCAACGCCTTGAGGGCGGCTTCCGCCTCGGGGCCGCTGGTCATGATCTCGATGCTGCTGCCCTGGACCCCGGCCAGCATCATCAGACCCATGATGGACTCGCCATTGACCGTCTGGCCGTCCTTATGGACCTGGATCTTCGTATTGGGGAACTTGCCCACCACTTGGACGAACTTCGCCGCCGCGCGGGCATGCAGGCCGCGCTGGTTGACGATGGTGACGCTGCGTTTCAGCGGCTCGCCCAGGCTGATCGAGGCCGCCATCAATCCGCCTCCCCCGCCAGCAGCTTGGAGGCCACGTTAATGTATTTGCGGCCGGCCTCCTGGCCGGCGCCGACGGCGGCGGCCAGGTCGGCCTTGCCGCGCACGCTGGCGAGCTTGATCAGCATCGGCAGATTGACGCCGGCGATCACCTCGACCTTGGCCTGATCCATAATCGAGATCGCAAGATTGGAGGGCGTGCCGCCGAACATGTCGGTCAGCACGATCACGCCCTTGCCCTTGTCGACCGCGGCGACCGCCGCGAGGATGTCCTTGCGGCGCTGCTCCATATCGTCATCCGGGCCGATGCAGACGGCCTGCATGTTCTGCTGCGGTCCGACCACATGCTCGGTGGCGTGGATGAATTCCTCGGCCAGACGGCCGTGGGTGACGACGACGATGCCAATCATGGAGCCGATCCTGGGACGATACCGGTCATAGGGGCGGGACGATCCTCAAATGCTGGGTCAGGTCGCGATCCACAGTCGAGCCTCAGGAACTCACCAGGTCACGATCGCGATGGCGGATATCGACACGTTGTCCGGCCTCGCGCAAGCTTTTGCCGAGCGCTTGCGCGACCGCCACGGAGCGGTGCCGACCACCGGTGCAGCCGATCGCGATGGTGAGATAGCGCTTGCCTTCGGCGGCATAGCGCGGCAGCAAGAGCGCGATCATCTCCGAAAGCCTTGCGAAAAATTCCGGATAGCCGGGATCGGCGGCGACATAGGCGGCAACGGCCGCATCCTCTCCGGTGAGCGGCCGCAGTTGCTCGTCATAATGGGGATTGCGCAGGAAGCGCACATCGAACACCAGATCGGCCTCGCGCGGCAGCCCATGCTTGTAGGAAAACGATACCACCATGATACTGAGCGTCGGCTGAGCGTCCAGCGCGAATTGCGCTGCCAGACGCTGACGCAATTCGGGAAGCGCGAGGGTGGTGGTGTCGAAAAGCACGTCGGCGCAGGCCTTCAGCGGCTGCATGAGCCGCCGCTCGGCGGCAATCCCGTCAGTGATCGGCCTGTCGGCGGCAAGTGGATGCCGGCGCCGCGTGGCGGTGAACCGCTTGAGCAGCACGTCGTCGTCGCAATCGAAAAAGACGAGCTGGGCGATCAGGTCCTCCCGGCGCTTGAGTTCGGTGACCAGCGTGGCGACGGCGTCCGCCTGGAAATCGCGGGTCCTTGTATCGATGCCGACGGCCAGCGCGCGCCGCCCGGCCGTGCCCGAGGCCGCCGCCGCTTCCTCCGGCATGGTGAGGCGCCGCAACAGCGAGATCGGCAGATTGTCGACGGCTTCGTAGCCCAGGTCCTCGAGCATCTTCAACGCCGCGGTCTTGCCGGCGCCCGACATGCCGCTGACCAGAGCGACCGGTGCAGGAGCTGAAGCAGCGGTGGCCGGGCGTGGATCTGTGCTCGCCATGCTTACGTCAGGCGCAGTGGGCCACAAGATGCGGACGCATCGCCAAGGCTTCGTCCGGCGCGAACAGGCGGCCGGCCGCTGCGCGGGCCAGCGCCCATTTCAGTTTGACGGGCGCGCTGGCGGCAAAGGCATCCAGTGTCAGGCAGGGCAGCGGAACGGAAAGCAGCGCTTCATAACGCGACTCCGGCAGGCGAGGCACATCGCTGCCGCCTGCCAGGTCGACGATCAGCCGCAACGGCGTCGGCGGCGCCGGCGCAAGTCCCATGCTGCGGATATCGACGGGGCCAATCCCGCGAATCTCGATCAGCCCGGCTATGGTCTCCGGCGCAGAGGCCAGCAGGAACGGCTTCTGGCCCGGCCTGGCATGGCGGCGGAGGATGGTTTGATCGTCTGCTACGAGCTGTGCGCCGGCATCGAGCAGGCGCAACGCGAGGTCGGATTTGCCGGCCCCGGAAGGGCCTCGCAGCAGCACCGCCGAACCGGCAAGGGCGACACAGCTTCCGTGAAGCGTCAGCATGGCCGCGCAGCCTGCCGCCGGGTGGGGGCCGAGTCAATACACCCTGCCGGGAAATCCCGAGGTATGTTGTGGATGAATTGGACCGGGAATGGTTAAAGCGGCAGGCGAACCGTGAAGCGGGCGCCGCTGGTGCCGTCGTCGCGGTTTTCAGCGTAAATCCGTCCGCCCAGCGACTGCACGATCTGACGGGCGATCGACAGGCCGAGACCGGAATGCAGGCCGAAAGCCTCTTCCGAGGGGCGGTCGCTGTAGAAGCGGTCGAAAATGGATTCCAGATTTTCTTCCGGAATGCCCGGGCCTTCATCGCTCACGCTGAACATGACATGGCGCGGCTCGCGCCGCACCGCGACGGTGATCGTGCCGCCGGGCGGGCTGAACGAGATGGCATTGTCGATGAGGTTGCGGGCGACCTGGCCGAGCCGGCTTTCGAAGCCATGCGCAAGATAGGGGCCTGGCTCGATCAGTCTGAGTTCGACCTTCGGTCCGCCGCTGGCTTCCGCGCGCACGGCATAGGTATCGACCACCGAGCGCAGCATCGCGGCGATGTCGACCGGCGCCGCTTCGGTGCGCGCCAGCTCGCTGTCGAGCCGCGACGCCGCCGAGATATCGGTAACCAGACGGTCGATCCGGCGCACATCGTCCTGCATCACCGTCAGCAGGCGCTCGCGCAGTTCCGGCTTTTCCGTGCGGGCGAAGGTTTCCATGGCGCTGCGCAACGAGGTGAGCGGATTCTTGATCTCATGCGCCACATCGGCGGCGAAACGCTCGATCGAGTCGAGGCGCTGGGTCAGCGCCGTGGTCATCGCGCGCAGCACGGCGGACAGGTCGCCGATCTCGTCGTTGCGGCCGGAGAAGTCGGGGATATGCAGATGCGCGATGCGGCCCTTGGCGGTCCGGATGCGCTCGGCGGCCTCGGCAAGGCGGTGCACCGGCCGCACGATGGCGCCGGCAAGGTAAAGCGAAGCCAGCACGGTGAAGCCGAGCACCGCGGCAAAGACCTTGAGCACCGACAGCCGTTCCTCGCGAACCCGGGTGTCGATCTCGGTGCTGTCGACGTTGAGCATGAGGGCGCCGACCACCTTGCGCAGGCCCTGCACGGGCACGGCGGTCGACAGCATGATGCGGCCGCCGCCGAGATCGCGCAGCTGGCTATAGGCATCGCCGGCCAGCGCCTTGCGCGCTTCGATATAGTCGTTGGCATGGGTGAACGGCAGTTCGACATATTTCGGCAGATCGAGATGCGTCATGAACTGCGCGTTGATGCGCTCGTAGACATGCACAAGCGCGCGCTCCCAGGGCGTGTCGATCTCCGGCGGCGGCAATTGCCGGGTAATGACGCCGCGGCCCGCCGCCAGCAGCAGGCGGCTGTCGGCGATCAACTGGCCGTCGGTGCCGTAAAGCCGGGCGCGGGCGCTCGACTGGGCGGCCAGGCGGCGCAGGAGCTGCCGCGCCATTTCCGGATCGAGGGTCGGGGTGAATTCCTCCGGGCTGATCGCGGATTCGCCCAGGGCGCCCGCCATCAGGTTGGCTTCGTAGCGCAGCGAGGTCAGGCGCGATTCGATGAGGCCCAGCCGGAACTGATCCAGGTAGAGGAAGGCCAGAATCAGCGAGATCGGCGCCGCCAGATTGATCAGCAGGATGCGGCGGGTCAGCGGCGACATCAGCCGCTGCCGCGGACGTGCCTCTTTCAGGATAGCTGCTCCTTGAAGCGATAGCCGACGCCATACAAGGTTTCGATCGCGTCGAAATCGTCATCCACGGCTTTGAACTTTTTGCGCAGCCGCTTGATATGGCTGTCGATGGTGCGATCATCGACATAGACGTTGTCGTCATAGGCCGCGTCCATCAGCTGGTCGCGGTTCTTTACATGACCCGGGCGCTGCGCCAGTGCCTCCAGCAGCAGGAATTCGGTCACCGTCAGCGTCACGTCATGCCCCTTCCAGGTGCAGCGATGCCGGGCCGGATCGAGCACCAGGGGTCCGCGCGTGATCAGCTTGTCGGCCGCGGTTTCCTCCGCTCCCGGCTTGTTCGCTTCGGCCCGGCGCAGCACTGCCTTGATGCGCTCGATCAGGAGCCGTTGGCTGAATGGCTTGGTGATATAGTCGTCCGCGCCCATCTTGAGGCCGAGCACCTCGTCGATCTCCTCGTCCTTGGAGGTGAGGAAGATCACCGGCACGTTGCTGATGCGCCGCAGGCGGCTCAAGGTCTCCATGCCGTCCAGGCGCGGCATCTTGATGTCGAGGATCACCAGGTCCGGCATCTGCTGGGTCAGATGACGCAAGGCCTCGGCCCCGTCATTATAGGTGCGGACCTTATAGCCTTCCGCCTCCAGGGCGATGGAGACGGAGGTGAGGATGTTGCGGTCGTCGTCGACCAGGGCAATGGTGGCGCTCAAGGCAAATTCCCTGATATGAAGGCCGACGTTTTCCGGCCCGAATGTGTGATTGAAGTCACGCCACTATAGCAATGCCATAGCGGAATTTCACCGGGCCCAAATAGAGTGGGACCATGAATTTTGCTCCGATTACCGCCGCCGGTCCGGCGATCCAGATCCATCTCGCCAGCACGTCGCTCGCCCTGGTGCTTGGCATCGTGATGTTGTGGCGTCCGAAAGGCACGATTTCCCATAAGAAGCTGGGCTGGCTATGGGTCGCTGCCATGACGCTGGCCGCCCTCAGCTCGTTCTGGATCAAGACGATCAACCCGGGGCATTTCGGCCCGATCCATATCCTTTCGGTAGCCACGCTGCTCAGCCTATTCTATGCCATCGTCATGATTCGCCGCGGCAAGGTGCAGCAGCATCGCCGGGTGATGATCTCGATCTTCTTCGGCGGCCTCGTCCTGGCAGGAATATTCACGCTGCTGCCCAACCGGCTGCTCGGGCATCTGCTGTTCGGATGAAGCAGGCGGGCGGCAAGCCTTACCACCATACGGCGCGCGGCTTCCGCAATCCGCCGGGCAGCCCGGACCGGCAGCCGGACTTCGCGACCAAATGGCGTTTCCTGCGCCGCATGATGCGCAACGCCAGTCAGCCGCCGCCGGTGCCGGCCGATCATGCGCTGGATCGCGATGCCGTGCTGGCCGGCTGGAATGCCTTGCCGCCGGGGCCGGCCCTGCTGTGGCTGGGGCATGCCGCTTTCCTGTTGCGGCTGGGCGGCAAGACCATTCTGCTCGATCCTTATCTGGGGGAGGTCGCCGGTCCGATCCGCCGCTTCTCGCCGCGGCGCTTCGTGCCGCCGGCACTGAAGCCCGAGCAATTGCCGCCGCTCGACGCCGTGGTAATCTCGCATAACCATTATGACCATCTCTGCGTCGACACCATGCGCCGGCTGCCGCATCGGCATCGCCTCAGCGTGGTCGTGCCGCTGAAACTCGGCCGCTTTTTCCGCCGTTTCGGTTTCCGCGATGTCATAGAGCTGGACTGGCATGACGGCCATGCGCTGGGCGATCTTTGCATTACGGCTCTGCCGGCGATCCACTGGTCGAAGCGCACATTGTTCGATGCCAACCGCACGCTCTGGGCCGGCTTTGCGCTCGAAGCCGAAGGACTGCGCGTCTATTTTTCGGGCGACACCGCCTATGGTCCAGTCTTCCGCAAGATCGGCGAACGTTACGGGCCCTTCGATTACGGCCTGGTGCCGATCGGCGCCTACGAGCCGCAGACGATCATGGCGCATCATCATGCAACGCCCGAAGAGGCGGTCGCCATCGGCCGCGATATCGGCGCGCGCCGCCTGGTGCCGATGCATTGGGGCACGGTGATCCTGACCGAAGAGCCGCCCTTCGAGCCGCCGCACCGCTATCGCGCCGCCGCGCGGCAGGCGGGCTATGCCGACGACGATGCCTGGCTGCTGCGCATCGGGGAAAGCCGCGCGCTCAAGCCCTGGCCGCAGAACTAGGCGCCGGGGCTACTCGCCCTGGCCCAGCAGCAATCCGCGCCGGCGCGCCGCTTCGAACCAGGCCATGAAGGCGGCCGAGCCGATCATCAGGTAGACGGCGTTCAGCGCGAAAGCGCCGGCCAGCAGGTCGTAGCGCACGACATGCTGGATCAGTACCGAGCGCATCCCTTCGAAGACATAGGCCGGCGGCAGCGACCAGGCGATCGGCTGCAGCCAGCCAGGCAGCACGCTGACCGGGTAGTACACGGCCGACAGCGGCAGCAGCAGGAACATCGACCCCCAGGCGACGCTTTCGGCGCCGAGGCCATAGCGCATGATCAGGCCGCAGACGGCGATGCCGAGCGACCAGCCGAACAGGGTCAGGCTGAGGAAGAAGCCGGCCAGCGCGAGGCCCATCGAGTAGATCGAGAAGCCGAAGAACCACCAGGCCATCAGGGTGACCGGGATGACGCCGACCAGGGTGCGGATCAGGCCCATCAGCAGCACCGAGGCGGCGAATTCGGTCGGCCGCAAGGGGCTGACGAAGAGATTGCCCAGGTTGCGCGACCACATCTCCTCCAGGAAGGATATGGCGACGCCGAGCTGCACGCGGAACAGGCTGTCCCACAGCATGACTCCCGAGAGCAGCACGCCGAAGGCCTGCGCGACATACGAGGTTTTGCCGGCCAGGAACTGGGTCATGAAGCCCCACATGATCATCTGCACCGTCGGCCAGTAGATCAGCTCGGCGACCCGGGTCCAGGACCCCGACAGCAGATACCAATGCCGGCGCACCATGGCGGCGATCCGGCCGGGGCTGACGCCAAGGATTTCCGTGCTCATGCGGTTTTCTCCTCGACCGGCTGTTGCTGCTCGGCTGCCTGGGCGGCCTTGCCCTGGTTGCGGGCGATATCGAGGAAGACCTCCTCGAGATTGCGCCGGCCATAGCGCGCAATCAGCTCGGCAGGCGTGCCGCGATCGACGATGCGGCCCTGTTTCATCATCAGCACCTGCTGGCAGAGCCGCTCGACCTCACTCATGTTGTGCGAGGCCAGCAGGATGGTGGCGTTACGCTCCTGCCGATAGCGCTCCAGCAGGCCGCGTACCCAGTCGGCGGTATCGGGATCGAGCGAGGCGGTCGGCTCGTCCAGCAGCAGCAGCTCCGGCGTGTTGATCAGCGCCTTGGCCAGGGCAACGCGGGTCTTCTGGCCTGCCGATAGCTGGCCGGCCGGGCGCTCCAGCAGGGCTGCGAAATCGAGTTCGCGGGCCAGTTGCTCGATGCGCTTTTCCATCTCGGGTACGGCGTAGAGCTGGGCGAAGACGCGCAGGTTCTGCCGCACGGTCAGGCGGTGCGGCAGATCGACGTACGGGCTGGAGAAATTCATCCGCGCCAGCACGCGATGGCGGTCGCGCAACATGTCGGTACCCAATACCCGGATGCTGCCGGCACTGGGTTTGAGCAGGCCGAGCAGCATCGCCAGCGTTGTCGTCTTGCCGGCGCCGTTGCCGCCCAGCAAGGCCGTCACGCTGCCCGCCGGGACGGTGAAATCGATCCCGGCGACGGCGGCGACGGCGTCGTAATGTTTGGCCAGCCCCGTCACGGCGATGGCGGCGGCAGGATGTGGTTCGAGCGACATAGGATCCGGCGAAGCGATTGGCGGCGCAAAGAAAATTGTCGGCCCGTTGATATGGACAGGCCAGAGGAATTTGTCTATAACCCCGCGCCGTTGCGGTTCCTGATGGGCCGAGACGATTGTGGGCCCAGGTAGCTCAGTTGGTAGAGCAGAGGACTGAAAATCCTCGTGTCGCTGGTTCGATTCCGGCCCTGGGCACCACCTTCTTTTCCGGGAAAAATTCGATATATCAGCGATTTAGGGGTCAATTTCCCCTTCGCGACGGTTCGCGTCCATGCGCCAGGATTCGCACCGTTTCGCACCTTTTCGCGGGTGTGCGTGCCACATGAGTGCCATATGAGGCACAAAAAAGGGGGCCCTCTCTGTTTCCCCTGCTGGAAGGCTTAGACGCCACAGGTTCCGCCCTTGCCGGAGATGTCGCAGATGTCCGCGTAGACCACCTCGGTCGCCTCGGCTTCGGCGTATTCCTTGCCGACGTGATCCAGGGCCTCGTAGTAGTTCACCGGGGTCAGCGGCTGACCACCACGGCTGCCGTCCGGGTAGCAGGTGAAGCCACGGAGCCGGTGGGCGTACTTGGCCAGGGTCTGGGCGAACTCGTCGACCTTGCCCTCGTTGTTGAGGTCGGAGCCCCACGCCGGGAGGTTGATCGTCGAGCTGATCGACATGTCGACGTAGTCCTGCACATCGGCCTGGAACTTGATCCGGCGCTCCGGATCGGCGGCCAGATCGATGGCGCTCTCGATCTTCTCCGGGTCGGCCCCGTAGCGTTCGATCAGGTCCTTGGCCGCCCCGTCGATGACATACTGATTCCGCCGGCCCGCTGTGTTGCGGTGAATAGCGCGGTTAATCTCCGCATGTTACGCGGAGATTGTTCTTGACCGTGCGGAGATTAGCTGGGCATAATCACCGCAAGAGGTGCGGAGATTATGCCCTATATCCATGAATTGCCGGACTGGCCGGAGTTTCGCTGGGATCACAAGGTTCTGGCGGAGCCGCTTGCCGCCGTCCGGCACCGGCAGGGGCGGCTGATCGGGCGGATGGAGGGGCTTGGGTTCGACCTCCGCCGCGAGGCGACGCTCCAGACCATGACCGAGGAAGTCATGAAGTCCAGCGAGATCGAGGGTGAAATCCTCGATCGCGACCAGGTGCGCTCATCCATCGCCCGGCGTCTTGGCATGGATGTCGGCGGGCTGGTTCCGGCGGACCGCGACGTCGAGGGCGTCGTCGAGATGATGCTGGATGCGACCCAGAAATACGATCAGGAACTCACCGACGAGCGGCTGTTCGGCTGGCACGCTGCGCTCTTCCCGACCGGCCGCAGCGGGATGCACCGGATCACGGTCGGCGCGTGGCGCGACGACAAGTCAGGGCCGATGCAGGTGATCTCGGGGCCGGTCGGGCGCGAGCGCGCGCATTATGAAGCGCCGAGGGCGGAGCGCGTTGCCGGCGACATGCAGGCGTTTCTTGACTGGTTCAACGGTGAGGGCGGCATCGATCCCGTGCTCAAGGCCGGCGTTGCGCATCTGTGGTTCGTGACCATCCACCCATTCGAGGACGGCAACGGGCGCATCGCGCGCGCTATCGCCGACATGCAGCTTGCGCGCTCGGAGCAGAATCCGCAGCGCTTCTACAGCATGTCCGCGCAAATCCGCCAGGAGCGCAACGCGTACTATGAGATTCTCGAAAGGACGCAGAAGGGCGATCTCGACATTACCGAATGGCTGGCGTGGTTTCTTGCGTGCCTGTCGCGGGCGTTTGACGGCGCGGAAGAGATTCTGGTGGGCGTGCTGAAGAAGGCGCGCTTTTGGGAAAAGCATGCGGGCGATTCCCTGCATGAGCGCCAGCGCGACATGCTGAACCGGTTGCTCGACGGCTTCGAGGGCAAACTAACATCGTCCAAATGGGCAAAGATCGAGAAGTGCTCGCCGGATACGGCACTGCGCGACATCACTGATCTGCTGGAGCGCGGGATACTGGTCAAGGACGAAGGAGGGGGGCGCAGCACCAGCTATTCGTTGGCTCCCACGGACTGATTGCAGGGGGAGCGCGGCGGCTGCTCCGACATCTGGCTTATCGCCGACGCGGAAGGCTATCGCACATCGCTGCTGGAGCGGCGCTCCATGCGCGTGGGGCAGGAATACCGGCTGATCCCGGTCGCACTGCCCGACGGCGTCTTTCATGCGAAGTGCATTTATCTCGCTGGCGATGAAGACGACTTACTGCTCGTGGCAGCGGCAACGTGACTTTTCACGGACATGGCAGGAACAGCGAAGTGTTCGAGGCGCTTGCGCCCGGCTTCGCCGCCAGCGCTTTTCGCGATTTTGCACTTCCTTGAGGCCGCCGGGTCGCGGCCCGACATCCGCATCCCGCGATCGGAATGGGTCGACGACTTTGCGGCGGCGCCCGCCTCGCTGCGGAACGCGGCGCAGACGAGGCGGAAGCTCCGCCGGTGCGGCTCGTGCATCCCATCAACGATCCAGTGCTGGATCAGTTACCCGGCCTTCTCGCGCCTTACGGGATATGCTCCGAGGCGGTGGTCATGTCACCTTATCATGATCGCGACGGCATCGCCTTGCGCGAGATGGCTTCGGGACTTGCGTTGTCTCGTATGAGCGTTGCAGTCACCAAAGCCGGGGCGAGCCCGTTTCCGTTCGAGAAAGCGGCGGCATGGCCGCAGCCAGTCGTGCTGGTAAAGCCGTCCCGCACCGACAGGCATTTCGTTCACGCCAAATGGTATGAATTCCAGACCGAGGCGCGCAGGCTGCTTCTTACAGGAAGCATCAACGCGACACGCAAGGCACTCATGACGACCGACAATGTCGAACCTGGCGTTGTGCGCGCGCTAGCGCGGAAGACCGTGCCGCTTGAATGGGAACCCGCCGAGCGCCCGGCCTTCGCCCCGGACGAGCGATTCCCGTCGGGGCTGAAGGGAAACGAGATCGTCTATGCGGGTTTCGATCGCCAGGATAGTTCGCTGCTGTCCGGGCGGATCATCTCCTTGCAGCCAACCGCCGGGATATGGAAGGGATGCCTCATCCAGGCGGATGGCGACGCCGTGTCGTTCGCGCAATCCTACTGGAGAAACGACATGGCTTGGCCGCAACGCATCACTTGGTTCTAGGAGGCTTCAACCCGGACGGCATCCCGCACTACTCAAATCCACCGCAAGACAACAAATTGATCTTCAATTACGGCAGCGGTGAGTAATCGAGCGTAAGGTTTGCGCATGTACGCGCCAGTGGGACACCGAGGGGGAAAAACCCAATAAAATGCGGGAAGATCGAAGTGTCCCACCTTGCTCTAAGTAGCTGAAATCGCTCACTTGAAGCATCCCGCCCCGGGCACCATTGCCCCGCTTTTCCTGCAATCCTGAACGGCGAGCCGCGCCTGGCGACAGGATTTAAGCGCGCGCTTGGGGCGAACCGTCTGGAATTGCTCGATTCTTTCTTCCAGGCGGCTCCCCGGATTGGCTTTTCGGCGTCCTCCGGCCTAAACTCCCCGCAATGACGAAAAGCACGATTTTTCCGGTTCCGTGCCGGCCGGCACGGGCGCTCCCCATAACATCTCTGCTGGTAGTCATCCTGTTCGGGACGCTGGCTTCTCCGCCGGCCGTGGCGCAGCCGGCGGCTGTTCCCGGCAGCGCGAGCCAATCCGCGGCTTCGGCGCCGCTCAGTCCGGACGAGCTGAAGGCGCTGGCCGATAGTCTGGAGAATGACGCCGAGCGCAGGAAGCTGATCGACAGCTTGCGGGCACTGGCGGCGGCGCGCGAGGCGGGCGGCAAGCCGGCGGCTGCAGGCCAGGCGGAAACGGGGCAGAACGCGGCTGCCGCCGAATCCGCCGACCCGGGGGCGGCAATCATCGACGGCATGATGATGCAGATGCGCCGCGCCGGCAGCGCCTTCGCCGCCCTGGGCGCCATATTCTCCGATCTGCCGGCGCTCGCCGACTGGGCGCGGCTGCAGGTGGAAAATCCGCATCGGCGGGCTCTGTGGACCGATGTGCTGTGGAAGCTTGGCGCGACCTTGATCGTCGCCCTGCTTCTGCAGGCGCTGGCGCATGTTCTGATCCGCCGGCCCTTGGCCGCCTTGCGGCCGCCGCAGGTGGAAGGCGAAGCCACGCCCCATCCATGGCTGCAGATGATTCTGGCGATCCTGCGCGCCCTGATCGGCCTGATTCCGATCGTGGTCTTCGCGGCCGCGGCCTACGGCATGCTGACCTTCATCGCGCCGAACGCGATCACCCGCGACTTGGCGCAGATCGTCGTGCTGGCCTTCGTCGCTGCAACGGCCGTGGGGGTCGTCGGCGATTTCCTGTTCAATCGCGGCGGCGGAGCAATGCGGGCGTTGCATGTGGATGAGGAGACTGCCGCCTATATCCTGCTCTGGCTGCGCCGGCTCAGCGCCTTTGCGATCTACGGCTATGCCATCGTGCGCATCGCCGACCGTCTGCATGTCCCGCCGGCGGCGGCCGATACCATCGCCAAGCTGATCGGCTTCGCTTTCGCCGCCCTGCTGGCCGTGCTGGTGCTGCAGGCCCGTGCGCCCGTCGCCGCCCGCATCCGCGGCACCGCGCCGCCGGCCGAAAGCCGCTGGCGGACCTGGCGCGTGCTGCGCCAGCGCGCCGGCGATGTCTGGCATGTCCTGGCGCTGCTCTATATTGCGGCGGCCTATGCAGTCTGGGCATTCGACGTCCAGGGCGGCTTTCACATCATCCTGCGCGGCACGCTGCTGACGATCGTGATTCTGTTCCTGGTCCGGCTGCTGCGCTTCGCCGCCGCGGAGGGCTTCCGGCGCCTCTTCGCCATCGGCCGCGAAACGCGCCAGAGGTTCCCCGGTCTTGAGGCGCGCGCCAATCGCTATCTGCCGCTGCTGATCGGCCTGGTGCGCGGCGCGCTGTATGTCGTTGCCGCCTTCGCCATCCTGCAGGCCTGGGGGATCGACACGCTGACCTGGGTCACGACCGAAACCGGCCGCGGCATCGTCGCCCGGATCGTCACCATCGCTCTGGTCGTGGTCACCACGCTGGTGCTCTGGGAGCTGACGGCGACGGCAATCGAATATTACCTGACGCAGCCGGGGCCGGATGGCCTGCCGACGCCGCGCTCGGGCCGCGTGCGGACCCTGCTGCCGCTGCTGCGCCGCACCGTCTCGATCGTGCTCGGCCTCATCGCCGGCCTCATCGTGCTGTCGGAACTGGGCATCAATATCGCGCCGCTTCTGGCCGGCGCCGGCGTGATCGGCATCGCCGTCGGCTTCGGCGCGCAAAGCCTGGTGAAGGACATCATCACCGGGGTCTTCATCCTGACCGAAGACACGATCTCGGTGGGAGACATCGTCGACCTCGGCGGCAATGCCGGCGTGGTGGAGGATATCTCGATCCGCACCATCCGCCTGCGCGACGCTGACGGCATCTTCCACGTCATCCCCTACAGCGAAGTCACCAAGATCAAGAACATGACACGTGGCTACGCCCAGGCCGTGTTCGAGGTCCGCGTCGCCTATCGCGAGGATATCGACAATGTCATCGCGGTGCTGAAGCAGCTTGCCGAGGAATTCCGCGCCGAACCGGAGTGGAATGCCCGCATCCTCGATCCCTTCGAGATGTGGGGCGTCGATCAGCTCGACGTTTCAGGCGTGGTGATCAAGGCGCGGTTCCGCACCCTTCCAGCGCAGCAATGGAGCGTGCGGCGCGAATTCAGCAAGCGGATCAAGAAACGCTTCGACGAACTCGGCATCGAGATTCCGTTTCCGCACCACCGGATCTATTTCGGCAGCGACAAGCAGGGCAAGGCGCCGCCGGTGCACATCGTCTCGGATGCAGCGCCTGCCGCCGCATTGGACGGCGTTGACGGGGCGGGAAAGCCGGAGGATGGCGCTGCCGCCTCCGGCGCCGAACCGAAGTCTCAGCTGCCCTAACGTCTGCGAAGATCCGGCAAGATCGCCGTTCGCGGGATCGTCATTCCGCGCGCTTGTCGCCGGTGACCATGCTTTGCGGCAGGTTCTCGCGGTGCACCAGACTGGCCAGCGCCACGCCGGCAAGATGCAATCCGATCAGCACCAGCGTGAGATTGACGAAGAACTCGTGGACTTCCTTGATCTCCCTGCCGCGGCGGTCGATGCGGCGCTGCGCCTTGGCGGCGGCGATATCCGGCGGCGGCTGGGACGGATCGGCGACGACGAAAGTTGCCAGAGGGCCGCGCTCGTAGCGCACGGCGAAGGTCGCCATGCCGGTGCCGGTCGTGGCGGCCAGCGAGAGCAGCAGCGCCACCACCATCGCGCCGCCGGCCGGGCTGTGGCCGAGATAGCGCTTGGCGCGGAAGGACACGAGGTCGCGCAGATAGCCGAATACGGCAGAGGGGCGATAGACGAAGTCGCTGAACCGCGCATGGGGCGTGCCGATGAAGCCCCAGACGATCCGGATCGTCACCACGGCGGCGATGCCGTAGCCGGCCCAGCTATGGACGATGAGGAAATCGTCCTCGCTGACATAGGCGACGATGAACAAAACGACCAATGCCCAATGTCCGAAACGGACGAGGGGATCCCAAACGCGAATGATTCTCGACATTGTGGCGGCTCTTTCGTCTGCGGAGGCTTGAAGCGGGCGTAACCGTAATGCTCGCCGCCCTGCAGCGCATTGCTGTAGATCAAGGCCCGCCGACCAAAGATGACCGGTCGCGGCTGCATCCTTGGCAGGAAGCTGCCGATCCGCTCCGGACATGGCGCCGGCGGCAAAGATCAGGCCAGCGCGGCGCGTATCTCCTTCAATGCCGCGTGCAGCCGGTCGTCGCGCACTTTCGGCAGCAACGCATCCAGCTCCGCAGCGATGCTCGCAGCGATCGGTGCGGGTTCCGCCGCCGGCAGATCCTGGCATAGCCGCTCCAGCGCCTCGGCCGGTGCGGATGCTCCGGCCTGCCGCGCCGCCAGGGCCAGGCCGCGCAACCGGGCGGCGATCTCGGTTGGCGTCAGATAGCCGAGATAGCTGTCCGGCGCTTCGGACAGCGCGCAGGCGGGAGAGGCAAAGGTCTTGCCGGTCATAGAGGCAGTATAACACGAAGATGTGAGCTTGCGCCCCGTCAGGCGGCACTAATATCGCGGCGGGGGTGATCTGCCGCTCGAAGCCGAAGGGAAGGATCGTCCATGAAGCAAGCTCTGATCGTTACCTTTTCCGCGGCATTGCTGCTGGCCGCGCCAGCCGCGTTTGCCAATCACTGCCCGATGGACATGGCCGCCATCGATGCGGCCCTGCCCAATGCCAATCTCACCGCCGACCAGAAGGCCGAGGTGACGCAGCTCCGGGCCGAAGGCGAGGCGCTGCATAAGGCCGGCCGGCACGAGCAATCGATGATGAAGCTCGACCAGGCGAAGAAGATCCTGAACATCAAATAGCGCGCGCAGCCGAGGGCCGATCCGGGCTGTTGCCGGCCGGTACGGCTCGGGCGGTCCTCGGCGTTGCTTCACCCGCAGGCCGAAAGGCGCGCCTCACCAATAGCGCGCGGCATCAAGCGATAGCGGAAAGAGGGGCGGCAAAGCGGTATTTTCCAGGGCGATCGCCCAGGGAAATCGCGCGCTTGCCCCCGGAGTCATCCCCCCGTAGATTGCGGGGCAATATATTATTCTTCGATTCGCCGCCCGCCCCATCCCAGACAGAGATCATGCTTAATCCCCGGCTCGACCTGCTGACCGATTATCCGTTCACCCGCCTGCGCGCCCTGCTCGATGCCGAGCCGCTGCCGGCTGGACTGACGCCGATCAATCTGTCGATCGGCGAACCGCAGCATCCGATGCCCGGCTTCGTCACCGAGTTCCTGACGCGCGATTTGAGCAGCCTGAGCCGCTATCCGACGCCGAACGGCACGCCGCAACTGCGCGCTGCCTGCGCCGCTTGGCTGAAGCGCCGCTATGCCCTGCCGGAAGGCCTGATCGACCCGGAGCGCCAGATCGTGGCGCTGAACGGCAGCCGCGAAGGCCTTTACATGATCGCGGGCGTGGTCGTGCCGGAGAAGAAGGGACCGAAGAACGAGCGCCCGCTGGTGCTGATGCCCAATCCCTTCTACCAGACCTATGTCGCCGCCGCGGTGACAGCCGGCGCCGAGCCGTATTTCGTGGCGGCGACGCCCGAAAACGGCTTTCTGCCGGATTTCGCCGGCCTGCCGGCCGATGTGCTGGCGCGCACGGCACTGGTCTATCTGTGCTCGCCCGCCAATCCGCAGGGCACGGTGGCGAGCCTGGATTATCTCACGCGGCTGATCGAACTGGCCCGGCAATACGACTTCGTCATCGCCTTCGACGAATGCTATGCCGAGATCTACGATCAGGTGCCGCCGCCGGGCGGACTCGAGGCGGCGCTGCGGCTCAGCGGCGGCAAGGCGAGCGATGACGCCCTGAAGAATGTCGTCGTCTTCCACTCCCTGTCGAAACGCTCCTCCATGCCGGGCCTGCGCTCCGGGTTCTGCGCCGGCGATGCCCGCATCACCCAGGCCTTCATCAAGTTGCGCAACTATGGCTGCGCCGGGCTGATGATGCCGGTGGCCGAGGCCTCCGCAGCCCTGTGGCAGGACGAACGGCATGTCGAGGAGAACCGGGCGCTCTATCGCCAGAAATTCGACATGGCGCAGAATGCCCTCGGCAACCGTTTCGGTTTCTTCCGGCCGGCGGGCGGCTTCTATCTGTGGCTCGATGTCGGCGATTCGGAGGCGGCGGCGAAGCGGCTATGGCGGCAGGCGGGCATCCGCAGCCTGCCCGGCCTGTACCTGACCCGGCCGGAAAATAACGGCGAAAAGGCCGGAAAACCGTATCTTCGCCTCGCTCTGGTGGCCGATCTGGAGACCACCAGGCTGGCGCTTCAACGAATCGGTAACGTTCTCGGGGGCTAAATCCACAAGCTGGGGCGGAGTCGCTCTGCCCCGGCCCAGTGTCGTGTCTGTGTCGTGTCTGTTTCTTATGGTTAATGGGTGATGGCAAAAGCGGCGAGGAAGGGCATGGCTTCCAGGTCGAAGAAAAAAGCGCGGTTCTTCCCGGATGGCTTCGACGAATTCCTGCGCCTGCGTGCCACCGAGGGCGGCGGGGTGCTGTTGCTCGCGGTCGGCTTCCTGCTTGCGCTCGCCCTGGCCACGTTCGATCCCGCCGACCCGAACTTCAACCATGCCACGCCGAACCCGGCGCAGAACTGGCTCGGCCTGCCGGGCGCCTATCTGTCGGACGTCCTGCTGCAGACGCTCGGCCTCTCGGCCTGGCTGCTGGTGCTGCTGCTGGCCAGCTGGGGCTTCCGCGTCGTGTCGCATCGCGGCCTGCCGCGCTGGTGGCTCAATGTCGCGCTGGTGCCGCTGACGCTGCTGCTGTTCGGCAGCTTTGCGGCGGCCTTGCCGGTGCCCACCGTCTGGAGCCTGCGCACCGGCCTGGGCGGCATTCTCGGCGACGTCATTCTCTATCGCCAGCTGGTGCCGCTGGCGGTCAGCCTTGGCCTGCCGGCCTCGGCCGTGCTGCCGGCAATCCTGTGCTTCGGCTTCGCCGTGCTGGCCTTCTACTTCGCCTCGGGCCTCAGCCTCAACGAATGGCGCAGCATGGGTGCCAGCCTGGGCCTCGGCGCCGCGGCGACGACCGGCCTTGCCGCTCAGGGACTTTATCGCAGCGGCCGGGCGGTGGCCCGCGCCGGCCAGGAAGCGCCGGAAGCGGTCGGCGGCGTGATCGGCCGCCTGCGCGGTTTCTTCAGCCGCGACAGCGAGGATGACGAGGCGCCGGCCTTGCGGAAAGCCGAACCGAGTCTGCTGAGCCGCCGCCGCGCCGTTCCGGTCGATGACGGCTATGTCGATCCGGTCGATCTCGAGGACGACGCTGACTATGAGGACGAGGATCTGCCCCGCCTGCCCGCCGCGAAGAGCGCCGAGGGCGGCCGGGTGGCCCGTCGCATCGAAAAGCCCAAGGCCGGCAGCCGGGCGGCGCGCGAGGCGCAGACTTCGTTCAATCTCGGCGATGGCGATTTCGAACTGCCGGAGCTGTCGTTGCTCAAGCCGCCGCCGGCGGATTCGGCGCGCGAGAAGATCAACGAGGATGCGCTGGAGCAGAATGCCCGCATGCTCGAATCCGTGCTCAACGAATTCGGCGTGCAGGGCGAGATCACCAAGGTGCGTCCCGGCCCGGTGGTCACCCTCTACGAACTGGAGCCGGCGCCCGGCACGAAGTCGAGCCGCGTGATCGGTCTGTCCGACGATATCGCCCGCTCGATGAGCGCCCTGTCGGCGCGCGTCGCCGTCATTCCGGGCCGCAACGCCATCGGCATCGAGCTGCCCAACGCCAAGCGCGAGACGGTTTACCTGCGCGAGCTGCTGTCTTCGGCGGAATTCGAGGCGCCGAGCAGCAAGCTGGCGCTGGCGCTCGGCAAGGATATCGGCGGTTCGCCGATCATCGCCGACCTGTCGAAGATGCCGCATCTTCTCGTCGCCGGCACCACCGGCTCGGGCAAGTCGGTGGCGATCAATACCATGATCCTGTCGCTGCTCTATCGGCTGACGCCGGATCAATGCCGCTTCATCATGGTCGATCCGAAGATGCTGGAACTCTCCGTCTATGACGGCATTCCGCATCTGCTGGCGCCGGTGGTCACCGAACCGGGCAAGGCGGTGGTGGCGCTGAAATGGACCGTGCGCGAGATGGAGGACCGCTATCGCAAGATGTCGGAACTCGGCGTGCGCAACATCGCCAGCTACAACGAGCGCCTGGCTCAGGCGCGCGCCAAGAACGAGAAGCTCGGCCGCACGGTGCAGACCGGCTTCGACGAGGAAGGCAAGCCGGTCTACGAGGAGCGGCCGATCGACCTCAACCCTCTGCCCTTCATCGTCGTCATCGTCGACGAGCTGGCCGACCTCATGCTGGTCGCCGGCAAGGACATCGAGGCCGCCATCCAGCGCCTGGCGCAGATGGCGCGCGCCGCCGGCATCCATCTGATCGTGGCGACGCAGCGGCCGTCGGTCGATGTCATCACCGGCACGATCAAGGCCAATTTCCCGACCCGCATCTCCTTCCAGGTCACCTCGAAGATCGACAGCCGCACTATCCTGGGCGAGCAGGGCGCCGAGCAGCTGCTGGGCATGGGCGACATGCTGTTCATGCCGGGCGCCGGACGGATTCAGCGCGTGCACGGGCCGTTCGTTTCCGACGAAGAGGTCGAGCGCGTCGTCAAGATCCTCAAGGACCAGGCCGAGCCGGTCTATGTCGAGGCGGTCACCGCCGATGCCGAGGGCGGCAAGTTCGGCCTGCCGGGCATGGGCGGCGAGGGCGGCGAGGAAGACAGCCTGTACGATCAGGCGGTGGCGCTTGTCTGCCGCGAGCGCAAGGCCAGCACCTCCTTCATCCAGCGTCATCTGCAGATCGGCTATAACCGCGCCGCCCGCATCATGGAGCGGATGGAGAAGGAAGGCGTGGTCGGCGCCGCCAACCATGTCGGCAAGCGCGAGGTCCTCGCCCGCAATATCGACGCGGCAGAATAGAATACGCTCATGCGCGCCGGATGTCGGCCAAGTCGCTGAAGATCGCAAAGACGGGGTGCTGCGGCTAGAGCGTAGTTCGATGTCTCTGAATCGTGTCTTGGGACCTGTTTGAGACGGTGGTGAGTCCTTTGTGAGTCGGCGCCGGTTTTGGGTTTCGGGTTTTCGACGAATCAGATTCACCATCCCTGCTGGTAGGAGGTCA